>NZ_JBPIZE010000001.1:0-906408 GCF_051172335.1 Morganella sp. B601 | reverse complement strand
AAGTATCAGTGACAATCCGGTGACTGACACTTTTATGCCTGGTCAGCTGATATTTTGCGCCTCCGCGTAAATACACATATTCCACCGAGCTGTGAGTCAACTGCGCAGGGCCCATGACAGGAGACTGATTTGTCCATCGCCAGTCAACATTATCAATAATACGGTTTTCAGACTGAGTCCCCCATCCTGAACCGCTCACCTGCCACTCAACAATCATGGCAAAGCCCCCGGAGCCGTGAGTTGCATAACCGGGTTTGTTATCTCCGTATTGCCCCAGTGTACGAAATACCCTGAAGTAATAGCGGCGGGAGGTCGTCAGAGGAAGAATAACCGGGTAATAAGTATTTTCATTTAATGCTGACAGATCCAGATCAACAACAACTGACTCTGTTAAATCAGCCTTTACTTTGTCCAGTTTACCGGACAACGCCTGTACCTGAGAAGTTGCCTCAGTCACCTCCCCGCCAATATCCGACATACGCTCGTCCAGAGCACTGACCACACTGCTGTCCGCTTTACTGTTGATTTCGGTCAGCAGGTCCTGTGCTAATTGGTCATGGCCTATCTTCCCTGACAAATCAGCCAGTATTTCTCCTGCATCAAATTCAGAGATCCCCCTGACATAATCGGTCCATGCTGAATAATTACCACTTTTGTCCACCAGCCGGGCGCGGAAATAAAACGCGGTACCGGCGGCCAGACCGGCCAGTTCGTGAGAGCGGGACGGGTACGGCACATCAGCCAGCAGCAACAGGTTCTGCCCGTCATTGGTTTTGCTGTACTGAATTTCGGTTTTCAGGGTGTCTTCCGTGAATTTCCCGAACTCCCAGTTCAGTTTGATCCCGAATACCAGTGTGGACGCACGGAAGTTCAGTGGCATCGGCGGATCACCCACCTTGCCGGTCAGCCGGGTTTCCTCTGAATATCCCCAGACGCTGGAGATTTCCGCCGCGTTAATCGCCCTGACCCGCACCAGATAGCGGCCGGAATAGACCCCGGGCACGTCAAATGAAGTCGTGGCATTGCGCGGTACATTGATCCAGTTGCCGTCATCACGCCGCCACTGTGCCTCATAGGCAATGGCATTCTCTGCCGGTGACCAGGTAACCTGCATGGTTTCAATGCTGATCCCCTGGTTCACGACAGAATAAGAGCTGATAGTGATATCCTTCGGCGGGAACTGGTTACCGGGCGGAATAACGCTGATTGGCCGTTCATCAAGCACCGCGCCGGTGTCTATCCGGTCGTATTTGTCCGGATCATGCATGGCCGCAGATACCGTGAACGTACCGTCATCATTCTCAGTCACGCTCACCACGCGATACTGCTGGGCGTACAGCTCGTCTGATTCCGTTACCCAGACACATTCCGGCTCCGGCGTTTCACTGTATTCCGTGGTAACGGTTATAACGTTATCCGTGACCATCTGGATGGTGCGGGCCTGTGATTTACCGGACGGAAGATTCAGCATCAGCCTGTCACCAGGCGCGGCATCCGGTTTGCGGTCGAGGGTGATACTCCGGCCATTCACCGCACTGACACGGCCGCCGGTCACTCTCCCGGACAGGTTTTCATCCGCCACCGCAATGATGTACCCCGGCTGAGGAATATTACCGTCCAGCCCCACACCGAATGTCACCACCCGGTCTTTGTTGTTGGTCAGAATCCCCCAGCGGCCTTTGCGGTTGGCCTCTGACTGCCGGGTACAGCCGATTGCCGTCATTTCCAGCTGGTTGAAACCGAACCTGTAAACCAGCTCATTTTCAAACACCGGCTCCATCGCATCGGCATAGCCGTTCAGCGGATCTGAATACGACACCAGCGCGGAGGAATAACGGGCCTTACTGCTGCTGCCGGAATAGGTGAATCGCCCGTCGAGCACGTTGGCTTTGGTGTAGCTGTAATCAATATCACGCGGCATATCTGCCAGGGTGATAATCTGGTTACCGCCCCAGTAGGTCATGCCACGGAAGATAGCCGCAAAGTCACGCAGCACGGTATAGGCTTCATTGCGATCCTGCACATACACATCACAGACATAGCGCGGCTCAGTACCGCTGCCGCCCTTGCCGTCCGGTACCGGCTGATCACAATACTGCGCAACCCGGTACAGCTCCCATTTATCGATATTCTGCATTTTGATGCGATCGCCGAGGCCGAAGCGATCGGAAACCACAATATCGTAAAATATCCAGGCGGGGTTATTGGTCCACGCCCATTTAAACGAGCCGTCCCAGGTACCGGAATACGCCCGGTGTTCAGGATCATAGTTAGACGGTATGCGGATAACCCGCATCTTCGGCTCACAGGTGACCTGCGGGATGGAGCCGTTAAACTGCTCTGAATCAAACTCGATATACAGCAGTGCGGTGTGAGGATAGGCCAGTTTGGCATCAATCACCTCGGTGTAACTCTGCAGCACCATGGTGTCACCAATTTTGGCACTGTTGGCATCCTCCGTGATTTTCCGTACCCGCAGTGTCCAGGATGTCGCAGACTGCGGCAGATCAATACGGTGAGTACGCTCATAACCTGAGGTGGTTTTACCTTTCACCCGTCCATCCACAACGGTTTTCCAGCTGCCGCCGTCAGTCTGCAAATCAATGGCGTATTTCACCTCGTTGCCGACCATATCCCCATTATCCTCCTGGCGGAACAGGGACGGCCATTTCAGGCGGATACGGACCGCGGACAACTGCGGGTTAGTAAACGCATGCGCCCATGGTGTGCTGCTTTGTACCGTGGTACCAACTGTGATTTCATTCTCCGCCGCCGGCATCCCCTGAATATAGGTTTGAGCCTGGGTGCCGGAACGGTATTCCCACACAACGCCGGGAAAGTTTTCTGATCCGTCAGCATTCAGCAGCGGGGTACCGTCCAGAAAGATATTCTTCCCGGTCAGCTCACCGGCAAATTCACCTTCCCCGAGGGCGATCAGCAATTTGGCTTTGGCTACGGACTGTAAATCGTCCGGTTGTTCGACGGGCGTGCGCGGGCTGCCACCGCCGCCTTTGCGGCCTGTGATTTGTGTCATTGTGGATTTCCTGCTGAATAACTGAAGGGAAAGTTACTGCTGATCTTCGACGTAAATTCCGGCTGAGATAACCGCGCCGCCGATGCGGCGCTTACCGTAACCGATCGGTACCGGATAACCCTGAGAAACGGTATTCACCGGCGCACCGAATGCATATGATGGCTTATTTTCGCCCTGGTCTTTCATAGCAAGCCCGCCCGGCTGCGGGGACAACATCTGGATAATACCGCCCAGCATCATCGATACGCCGGTCATGGCCAGCCCGGTATGCATCGCTCCCCATGCCGCCACTGACGCACCGCCTGTCCAGAACGCAGCAGCCACCATTACCGCACCGAAAATAACCTGCAGCAATCCCCCGCGTTTGCTGCCGATCACAACAGGCACAATCCGGATAACATCATCCGTCACCGGAAAACTGAGGTCGTCCACCCCGATATTCTTTTTCCCACGAAATACCGCGTACGTTAACCCGCGCGATTTACTGTTATTCAGGAACTGTTCAAAACCCGGAATAGTGCAGCACAATGCACGGACAGCTTCTGACGTAGTGCAAACAAGCCGCTGGTGCGTTTTGCCGAACGTTTTGCCCAGCACGCCGCCCAGCTCTATTTTTGCCATTATTTCCTGTGTCATAATTCCTCACTACAAATACTATTTAATATTAACAGGCTCCCGGCAGCATACTTGCCGGGGAACAACAGAGGACCTCAAATGATCAGGTTAAATATAACAATCTTTATTGTGCTGCTACTGAGTGCCACTGCCGGAATGAGTCACCCCGGCATGAATAAAGAAAATAATAACCATAGATTGCGGCACACTGTTGATATCCGCTTCGGAGAAAAGTATTCCGGAAACAACATCACGGAATATATTAATCAGGTAAAATTTGCCATTAAAAAAAATTTTTATATTAATGATAAATGGCAGGGAAAACGCTGCACGATTGCCATCAGCTTTACACGAATGAATGCAACCGTGATTGAAAATGGAGACACTGAATTATGTAATGCAGGCTTATCTGCTGTTGAGCAGGCATTTTTACCAAAACCTTCCGGAGATATAAGAAAAGATAACTCATTAAAAAAAGATATAATGATACATTTCACCCCATAAAAAATTCACAATATCTCAGGACCATCACTGTGCGGTCGCGCCAGTAACCGCCATACGGTACCCGCTGGCTCAGGTGTCCGTATAAATGATGCAGCAGCATATTATCACCCAGCAGAATACCGGCATGATTGGCGACCGGTGCCTGTACCTGCATCACTATCACATCACCGGGTTGCGGATCATCAACCTGAATAAATCCCGCTTCCCGCCAGTTATCGGCGTAACGGTTCTCACCCTGCTCCCACCAGGGATAGTCGACCCGGTAATCCGGCAGTTCGATGCCGCGCTCCTGCCGAAACCAGCTCATCACCAGCCCCCAGCAGTCGGTAAACCCGAGCACAAACGGCCGACCGAGTAACGGCAATTCACCGCGCGGCTGAACAGTCCGCAGATCCCCCTCCGGCCAGCTGACGATGTACCACGGCACGCCAAGGGCATCACACTGTGCTTTATCCAGTTCTGACGGCTGAGTGGTGGCATCCGGGTGGCTGTGCACAATACCGGTCACCGTCCCCCAATCCTCAGCAGCGGCGTAATCCTCCGGTGATAATACGAAGTGCTCTTCCGGCATGACCGCGACATTGCGGCAGGGAAAGTATTTCACCACCCGGGATTTTTGCGCGATCACCCCGCAGCATTCTCGGGGATACTCACGTTCGGCATGTGAAAAAATGACTGCCCGGATATTTTTGCGCATCCCTATTTCCTCAGTAGTGATGTTCCCGGAAAGCCGCCGAACGGGATCGGATTATTTTTCCCGAAACGGGGGAAGCAACCGGTATTCAGCATACCGCTGCACTGATCCTGTGCCGGGTCATCCACGCGGTTGCCGTGTTTGTCAAAATACCCGTTCTGACCGGCATAATCACAGCCGTCACCGGATCTGTATTTGCCGCGTATGCACCAGGTACACATTGCATGCAGTTGTCGCGTCGGGATCAACACTCCCTGCAAATCCATCGGACTGGCTAAATCAAACTCGATAACCTCATTGGTTTCCGAGGATTTGCTGTCGATATAAAAGACCGAGACTTTTTCCTGGGCAGGATCTGCCGACGGGTTGCCATCCGGAAAATTCGCCGCATCCAGATAGTGCGCCAGAGTATCGTGTATCGTGACTTTAGCCTTCAGCATGTCATCGTATGCCAGGCAGAGCGCGGTGATTGACCCATCGAGGTTTGCCACCGATAACTTCGGCTGCGCACCGGATCCGGTTGTTGAAGCTTCCAGACCCTCGATCTGCACCGGCCACGCACGGTACTCTTCACCCTGCCACCAGATTGATTTCGCCGGTAACTTTTCCGGATCCCCACCAGCGGCAGTAATTTCTGCCTCTGTATGTGGGATGTTGTATGCATGGAACCGCAAAATATCCGGCGCACCGAACACGGTACCGTCAACCTCAAAAAGCCGGACGGCATTACCCGGTTCCAGCTTCTGGTAATCATTTGTGATCATGGTTTAAATGCCTGGGTAAAAGTGAGTGAGAGTGAATAGTTGTCGCCGCCGAGCGGGGTGAGTTTATGCTCGTCGCACCGGTACAAACCGACAGGTTCAAGCGGCGGACTCCACTGAAAGGACCTTATACCGCCGTGTCGGTCAATAAACTGACGGATAGCCGTGATATACTCCCCGCGACCGGTAAATTCCAGTGACCACTTCTGGCTGCGGGCGTTGATACCGTCACCGGATACCTGCTCATAACCATCACCGAACTTCGCCCTGCGGGTTTTATAGGTGATATCCTCCGTGGGATTAACACGGGGACACCAGGTGAATATTTCGATCATCTTTTCCCCTTAGTCAGATTCCAGACGGCTCCGCCGGGGCGGGTGTCTTTGTCCATTAGTACGCGGAAACGCTGATCGACGAATGCGGCAATTTCATTACCAAACTGCTCATAACCAGCCGACGACTGCGTCTGGCTGCTGCCGTTACTGTCGATGGTAATAAACACCTGTGGCGCCGCTGAACCGCTGTTCTGATTTCCGCCGAGCGCCCGGACACCGAGAGAGCCATCCGCCGCCCGTGTTAACGGCATAATCGCTTCCGGTCCGGCCTCACCCATCAGCCCGGCACCTTTGGCAAACGCAAAATAAGTCGGAGTGCTGACTATCTGATTACTGTACGCACTCAGGCCCGGGGAGTCATAAACCCCGCCTTTGGCATTTGCCGCGGCACCTCCCAGGAAGTTACCGACAGCACCAATCCAGCCACCGGCATCTGACATGGATTTCAGGCTGTTCACGATGGCAGCGTTGACCAGTATTTTCTGGATGGATTTAAGGACATCTATTGACCAGTCGCGCCAGCTGGCTTTGTTACCGTTCAGCATGTCAGTGATGTTATTCACCATACCGCCCATGGCGCTCTGTACCGCAGATGCGGTTTGCTCCGCATAGTCTCCGGCCTCAGCAACCCAGTCTTCCATCCCCCGGGTCACCCCGCTGGTCCAGTCAGACTGAACCTCCTTTATTTTCTGATATTTCAGGTTGAGCGCATCAATCTCGCGGTTATAGGCTTCGGTCGCACTTTTTCCCTGATCCGATTTGGCATAAACACGATCAATCTGCTGACGTTCATCGTAAAGACTGCGCCGGTTTCCGCCCATTCCCCGGGTTTTATCAATTTGCTCCGCTTCGTCACTGAATTTCCGGGCTCCGTCACGCATCGCTTTCAGCGCATCATCCATTTCACGCTGCTTTCTGACCGCCTCATCGGCCTTTTGTGTCCACTCCGCCAGGGCAACAGAGGATGCGCGGATCGCTTTTCGCTGCTCATCCGTCCATTTGGTACCGGCCTCATGCGCAGCTGCATACAGCTCTGCGGCCTTCTCTCCCTGCGTGGCCCTGACTTTCTGAACCTCCGTGGCCACACTCAGATCCGCCATTTTACGGGCATACTGCTCCGCCTGACGTTCCGCTTCTTTCTGCTCTTTATTGAAAGCACTCTGGGCGCTTTTACCCGCTTTCAGTTCCTTACTCAGCTTTTCCTGATTCCGGTAGGCTGCCACCTGATTATCAATGTATTTCTGCCGGTTATCGGCAAATTCGGGTTTATTCAGCAGACCGATATCATCTGCGGCAAACTCAGCCTGCCGGATAACACGGGCTTCCCCGGTCAGTGCAGATAACTCTTTGTCCCGCTCTGATTTTTGTATGAAATCCTGCTGTTTTTCACTCAGAGGGGCGGCGGGAATGCGCATCGGGCTGTTAACCAGTGCCTGACGGTTTGTCAGGAGCTGGTTGCCGACGGACATAATACGGTTAAACTCGGTGTGCTCAGCATTCACCATCAGTAATGACATGCGCATATCATTCTGGGCAGCTGACTGCTGACGAATCAGGAAATCGCGCTGACTTTCGACCGCTTTCAGCGCTGACTGAATCTCTTCCGATTTTTTGCTCAGCTCATTGAGCCTGCTCTGTTCAACCGAAAGCTCATCCTGCGCAGAAGCCAGTGATTTAACCGCATCTTCCTGACTGATCAGATGGTTAATCAGGTAGCCGTTGATACTGGGGCCGGGTGAGGCCAGTATCTGCTGATATCCGGCTATCTCTGATTTTAATCCTTCGACTTTTTGACGCTGCTCATCAACCAGTTTATTTTGCGCAGTCAGGGCTTCTTTGGTTTTACCGGAGTTATCAGCGGTTTCCGGCAGCGTCATTTTATTAAGATTGGCACGAACCTGGTCAATGGTGGCGGCGTATTCAAGTGCGGACTGTCTTGCCTGCTCCTGCTTCTGGTACATGGTGTACCAGGCACCGGCACCCAGCATCACCAGCCCCGGAATACCACCGACCAGCCCCAGCGCACCACCAAGAAGACGTGAACCGACAGATGTGACGTTATTCAGGTTGTTTTGTGCGATATTGCGGGCGTTAATATTGCGTGCAACGGATGCCTGTACAGCGGCAAGCCGCTTTTCTGCGCCTGCCTGCGCATCGGTTCCGCGTGCAGCTGCCAGTGATTTTTGTGCCCGGTACTCTGCCGCACGCGCTCTGGCAACCGCAATTTGTGTTCCGCGCAGCTGAGCCTGTGCAAGAGCGACCTCGCCTTTTGCGGCACCGGCCACCCCGATGGTTGCTTTGGTCACACTGGCGGTCAGCCCGCCGAAATACCGCGCAAGGCCAACCCCAACCAGCGCACCGGCAACGGTGGCAATAGTGTCTATATTTCCCGCAATACCATTCAGTGCGCCGGTCAGCGTGCTGGTTGCGCCCGATGCCTCATTAGCCCCGCCCACCCATGCCATGAAGGCGTTTTCAATTTTCTGGGATGCGCCGCTGACAGTCTGCGGTAATTGCTCAAATTCTTTTCTGATCTGTTCAGTGCTGGTCAGAATTGGCACTATCTTGTCAATGGTGAGCTTACCGCTCTGTGACATTTCACGCAGACCGCCAATGGTCGTTCCCATCCCGTCCGCCAGCAGTTTTGCCAGTCGTCCGCCGTTCTCCATCACCGCGTTAAATTCTTCACCGCGCAGGACACCGGATCCGAGAGCCTGACTCAGCTGTGTAATAACAGAGCTGGCTTCTTCAGTACTTGCACCGGACAGCTTCAGTGAAGTTGCGATGGTTTCCGTGACTTTTGCCACATCCCCCGAGGCATAACCCGCATCACGCATCGACTGCGCAATACGCGCGTACAGGTTGGTATTTGCCGCCAGTGATGTGCCGGTACGCTGACTTAACGACATCAGCTCCTGCTGAGCCCGGCTGAAATCCTCCGCAGACACAGAGGCCAGTTTCAGGCGTCCGCTTAACTGGCTCCAGGTATCGGCATAACTGATAAGCTGCTGCGTGGCAAAGGCACCGGCCATAGCCCCCATTACACCGGTTACTGTCGATTTTATTGATGACAGTTCATTGTTCAGCTCACTGATTGCCCGTTTCGTTTCGCGTGATGCCGATGCTGCTTTGCGGCCGCCCTGCTCCAGCGTCCGGTAATAATTCTCCCCCATCCGTGAGGCGCGGGCTATTTCAGACTGAAACGAGGATGAATTTGCCGATATTTTAATAATAAGCTCACGAAGCTTTGCCATTACGTCCTCTGCTATGTCAGTACAATCAGCTTTCAGATACCGATTTCAGAAAACCCTCCAGCCCGTCACCTGCCTCACCGCTATCCGTTTTTCCCCATTGCAGCATCGCATCATTCAGGCTGAGTTTGCCGCCCTGTGCGCCGTACAGCGATGAGACAATATGGGCCGTCTGTATGTCACTGCGGATGTCCCCGATCGGACTGAGGCGGTCAAAAGCCATCCACATGGTCAGCTCACCGGCACTCATCGTTCTGGTCAGTTCATCCACTGTGCGCCCCATCCGGAGCGCAAGTGTCATCAGAAAAAACATCCCGGGCTGCGCTACTTTTTTTCCGCTTCATCCGGTGTGGTCATCAGATCAAGCGCCTGTTTCAGCAGACGGGCATGAACCGGCCCGTAAACAGCCATCACTTCTTCAGTGTCGTCATCACTGAACACCCGCTCTTTATCTTCATCCAGCAGCACATCAGAAAACATCACCACATCTGCACGCAGATTGCGCTGCGCCTGTTCTGCCTCTGACAATTTTTCATCACCGTCTGCGCCGGTATTCATCAGCTCACGCCATCTGAGCCAGGCTGCCGAAGACGGTTCCCGAAGAATAACGGTGACTCCGTTCCATTCAGGTACCTTCACCATCTTTGAACGGAAGGCGTTTTTTGGACTGAGTGCCAGTTCTTTTAATGACAGTTTCGGATTCGCCACGGCTTATTCCCTCTTTCCCGGCTCAGTTACCGTCCCGTTTTTCAGCGGAACAGGCTTACCTTTCATGCGCAGCGTGAAAGACGCGGTGACCAGCCCGCTGGTTGCCGCACTCCAGCTGTTCTGACGGACTTCTGCCAGGAAGGCATAACCATTACCTGACGGAAACTCCACTTTGAACGCATGGATCGTGTCATTGTCATAGGCAGTACGCAGAACTTCCTGCCCTTCATCCGGTGACCAGTTACCGGAGATCGTGATTTCCCCCGGAGAGGCCAGCCCGTTGGTCATTTCCTGCTCCGTTGAGCACAGGGTGGTAACATCAATATCCGACTTCTGCCCACCGGTATAACTGATCTCTTTGGCCGCACAGGCCAGCGGCAGAAATTCTGCGGATGCGGGGTTCACTTCTGTTGCAGGCAGCTTTGAAATACTGATTTTCGTGCCCTGCGTTTTTTCATATTTGCTCGGCATGATTATTTTCCTGTAAGCATAAAAAAAGCTGCCGCAGCAGCTTGTTGTTCAAGATTAAGTTATTGCCAGACCTGACACTCCAGCGTGGCCCGGAAAAGCGAGGTATCCGCTTCATAGCCCTGCTTTTCTGTAAACTCTGCCGGTGAAAGCGGAGAAACAGCAGCAACAGACAGTTCACGGATCCGGCGGGCTTCATCGATGGTTTTTGCATACACATCAATCTGGATATTGGTCATTGTCTCAGCACGACCGCACAGCACATCTCCGCCGGTATCATAAAGTGAAAAAACACACCACGGCGGCTGAATTTTGGGTTCATCCTGCGGAGCCACATACGGAAAAACCCTGCCCGGCAGCACCGGGTCAAGCAAAGAAAACAAATCAGATTCTTTCATCCACTCAGCACCTTATCGATAGCCTGACTGAGTTTGCTCAGCGCCAGATCCGCTGCCTCATCCGCTTTACCGTCAAATGCCGGACGGATAAACGGTTGTGGTGCCATTTTGGATGTGCCGTTTTCCAGAAAACGCCAGTAAAACGCATTACGCGGATCATCCGCTTTCAGTGTGTTGTTGCTGTTGGTTCCGGCGGCATTGGTTCCCCGGATGTACACACCGGAGACAACCTCGCCTTTATAACGGCTCCGCTGACCGCCGGTAACGATATTACGCGCCAGTTTTCCGGTCCTGACAGGAGCGCTCCGCCGGACCTCATCCCGCAGCATATCCGCTGCGGCTTTCGTCGCTTCCCGCAGCACACGGGCATTTTCAGTCCGGCTGAGTGATTCCAGATCACGGGACAGTTCAGCAAAACCGGACAAATCCAGCCCCATATCAGCCATCTTTCACCCCCTGTTTACACAGCAGTTCCAGCCGGGTAAATTTCACATCCGGGATCACAGCCTGAATATCGTAGACCTGACCGCGATATACCATCCGGCATGCAGGATGAATATCCGGCCGGTACCGCATCCATACACGGACCGTTATTTCTGACATTTCCGCTCCGGCGGTCAGCAGTTCCCGGCCATTGACGGGTCTGACTTCCGCCCAGGTTACGGCAACGGGCAGCCATTGGTTTTCACGCTGGCCGGACGGTAAGATAACCCGTTCAGCACGCTGAAATGTGACGCGATGCCTTAATCTTCCGGCCTGCACAGTGCGCTCCCTATAAATTGATGAACCTGTACGGTTCAAGCAGCAGAAAGAAGCCCGCCGGTATTGCCGCATTTTCCCGTGATTCATACAGGTAACCAACGCAGACCAGCAGGGCCAGTTCTATATCATCCGTAACCTGTAATCCGTCCGGATCTGATGCCGGAACCTCTGTGTCATAAAGATGACGGTTAATATAATTTTCAGCCCGCTTCACGGCCGCCCCCAGGTAAGTCAGAAGCAACTCATCCTCAAGGTCATTATCCTCATCAATACGGCACTGCATTCTCAGTTTTTCGAGTGTCGGTAACGGCATATTTCCCCCATGCCTGCGGCCGCTTCAGACCGCAGGCACAAAAAAACCGCAGTTAAGCGGCGCACAGGATTGCAACGGTATGACTATCAGGCAGCTTTTGCCACCAGCGCCTTAATCGCTGAGGTATCTTCCAGACAACAGTCAAAGCGGTGAAACGCCAGAAACGCGGTCTGGTCAAATTCAGCATAACGCTCGACCAGACGTTTCAGCGTCATATAAGTGACACGGCGGACAATAAAACGGTCAAAATCACCACAGAAGATAAATTTTTTACCGGCTTCCATACTGTCAACCGCCTGATCAATCACATACGGCATACCCAGAATTGTCGCGGGAGCAACACCGGTGATTTCCGGCAGCCACAACGGACGCTTGTTACCATCCTCCATTTCCGTGAGCACTTTCAGGGTGCTGTCATTAAAGGCCAGCCTGAACTTAGGGCTGTTGCGGTACGCCGGATCAATGGCGTGTTTCAGCGCGTTGATGTCTTTCCAGCTGAATGCGGCTGTTTTCGCGTTTACCGTTCCTGTCACGGAAACATCCAGGCCTTTCGGCTGTACCGGCGTACCGGCACCGGTACCTTTCACCAGGTATTTAGCCTCACCACGGCCGATACGCTGCGCGATACGGGCGGCAAGGTAGGATTCAATATTGATCCCGCTGTCCTGCAGCAACTCATTTGATACACGGATAATTTTGGAAGACAATTTTTTGGCACCGAGAATGGCGGTGCCGAATTCCACATCCTGTTCACTGGCAGCGGTGTTTTCCCCCAGCAGTTCACCTTCCTCCGCTGTGCCGTCCGATGTTGACCAGGTAATATCCTGGCCGTCCGCCGTCGGCAGAACATGAGAAACCGAGACAATCCCGCCGTAGGCTTTCATCTGCTCAACAACTTTGTTCAGCATCTTAACCGGGACGGTATAGCCCCCTTTCTCATCCGGGGATGTTCCCTGAGCCCGTAATTCCCTCACGGCCTGACGTTCTTCTGCTGTCAGCTCACCGAAACCATGGCGGAGAAAGCGGTCAAATGCCGCTGCACGGCGCTCTGCGGCTTCACTTTCCGGATTACCGTTCTGCTTTCCGCGCTGTTCCGGCTCCTGATCATCCACAAAAGCCTGATCTACCGCACGCAGTTCCTCTTCACGGGTGATCTGCTCATTCAGACGATCAAACTCTGTTTTGGCCTTATTCCACTCCGCACGCTGTTCTTCGGTCATAACACCGTCACCGACTTTTTCATGGATTGCACGCATTTCGGTGGCGATGGTATTACGTTTCTGTTTTAATTCATGAAGTTTCATAGAATTGCCTTATACATTCATTAAAGTGAGAAGACGCTCACGCGCCAGTTTTTCATTGACAGCTTTGGCTATACCGCCGCTGTCGCGTGCTTCTTTCCACGCCTCCATTGACCGCACGGTTGAATTTGCGGCCAGATAGGCCGGATAAGTCACCGGACTGACATCATAGAGACGGGAGATCCGGTGAATTTCACGGACAACCATGCCGTCATCATCCTGATACCAGTCATCGCCGTTCACCGCCACGCTGAACGCGAACGAACTCTGACTGACATCCCCGCGTAACATCGGAGCAACCACAAGGTCCCGGATAGTTTGTGTATCCGGCACCGTAATATCGTAGGCCAGTCCCTGTTCGCTGATACTCAGCGATAACGTTCCGGAAGCAGACCGGCCGAGGATATAATTGCGGTCATGATTGAACAGCGCCCGTACATCATCATTCAGCACATCGTCAAATGCGCCGGGTTTGATAATTTCGCGGAATCCCCACATCGGCTCGGACAGGGAGTTAAACACCGAAGCCAGACCGATAATGTGGGCCGGTTTATCCTCTTCCCCCGGGGCGGCCCGGATCTCACCGCTGTAGCTGCGGGTTTCTCTTTCATTACTGCTCATCTTTTTCATCACCTTCTGATTTACTGCCGTCCGGTTGTGCGGCATTAACGCTGACCAGCATTTCATCCAGTCCGTCAACCGGGTTCATATCCTCAAATGCCCGTGCCTCATTCCGGCTCATCCAGCCGTCAGTAATGGCGTAATGATAGAATTCAGCACGCTCTTTCGGGGTTCCGCGCAGTAATCCGGCCAGATTAAACCGGACATAAAATCCGGCGCAGCGCTCCTGCCGGGTGAACAACCGCCTGTTAAGCTCCTGTTCCCAGTTCACCACCCAAGGCATGACCGTATACCGGACAAACTGAATGGATTGTTCGGAAATGTTGGAGAATGTCGCCTTTTCCAGATCATTGATCATGTGTGCCGGTACGTTAAAAATCCCGGCAATCATGGAGCGGTTCAGCTTCAGCATATCGATCAACTGAGCATCCACCGGGGAAACGGTCAGGGCTTTGTAATCCAGGTCAGCAGGCAACAGCATGGTTTTGTTTTCCTGACTGCGCAGCGCTGCAGACGCTTTCTGCCACATGTCTTTCAGTCTGAGCCACCCGTCTTTCTGTAACTCCCCTTTCACTGAGACGATACCGGCCGGACGGGCATTACCGCCGAAGAAAGAACTGGTGTATTTCTGACCGGACATCCCCATGCCGATGGTTTCCGCATGCTGCACTATCGGACTGAGCCCCATCCGCTGGTTATTACCCAGCGCCCGGATGTGGATCATGTCATCCGGACTGACAGCAAAATTCCCCTGTTCGTTATAAACACCGTAGGTATACCGGCCACCTGTGTTAAGCAGTGCGGTTTCCCACGGCATACAGGCTTCCAGACTGGTCACCTCACCGCGACTGTTACGGATCACCTGCGTGTAACCGTTTCCCCAGCCGAGAATGTGGCGCTCTTTGGTTTCCCGCCATTTATAACTGGTCTGCCATTCGTTCGGCTCATCGTGAACAAGGTGGAACACGGGATGATCGCGGGCAGTCTCAACCTTATCGCCGGTTTTGCGCATCACATGCAGCGGCATCTGTGCTATTGAGGAAGAAATAACATAAATACAGGCATATACAGCGGCCAGTTTCATCGAGGTTTCCGGGCTGACATAGACATCTGCTTTGAACAGCCCCTCTGTATCAACAGAATCTGCACTGATGGGTACCGCCGGATTCTCAATACTGGTCGGTGTATCGCGGAATAATGTATCAAGAAGCACGTTTCCCCCTCATGGCCACAGCCAGTGAATAGATAACCATTGCTGACCCGCCAATCACCAGGGAATCCGGCAGACCGTATTTCAGGTAACAGCCTGCCAGCACCGCGCCGAAACCTGTCAGGGCGGTGAGATCAAGAAGTATGTTTTTCATAGGAATAGAATTTCTTCGTCAGGATCCAGAGAGGAAAGGAAGTCGCTGCTGTCCCCGCCGTTCACCATCTGGCGTGATTTGGCAGTAAACAAGGCAAACGGCCCGTCAATTTTGTTTTCCGGTGTCGATTTGTTCGGGAAAATGTTGTCATTTCTGTCCGGTTTTACCGTCACGTTCGACATCATCCAGGACATTACCGGGTTGTGGTCATGGTGAAATTTGCCGGAATATACATCGGCCTGAACGGATTTCATCGATTCAGACAGGTTTTTCACCGTCTGCGCCACCTCCACCAGCGGAATACCTTCTTCCGCCAGGCGACGGGAGAACTGAACGGCACTCCACGGGTCAAAACCGAGTTCACGTAAATCCTCACCTTCGCACCATGCCAGAATGTCGGCTTTGATGATGTCGTGATCGACAACCTCACCGTCCGTCAGTTCAAGATAACCGGCAGCTCCCCATTTCCGATACAGGTCAGCGATATGCTTCGGTGCAGTCACTACTCTGTCCTCCGGCAGCCAGAATTTGCACTTCATATGCAGTTGTCCGCGCGGATCCTCATACACTTTAACGGCTGCGGTCACATCGATTTTGTTTGACAGATCCACACCAACCCAGACCGGGTAATTTTTCAGCTCATCATCCGGCGCATTTTCAGGGCAGTTGTCCCACTTACCGGTATCCATCCAGGCGGATTCGGCATTCACCCACATATTGAGGTGCTTGGTCAGGAAATTAGGCCGGGCCGCAATCTGCTCTTTTGCCTTTTTCGCCAGGCGGCGCATATCGTCAAAACGCTTACAGACACCCAGCCCCGGATTAGCCTTTATCCAGACAGACTCATCGAACGGTTCATCATCTTTATCCAGCGTGTAAATGGCCGCGAAAAAAGTGTCATCCTCCACTACGCCCCGCAGTACCTTGATGGCATAATCCCGCAGTTCGTAGCAGATGCCTTCGCGGTTAAATCCCGCTGTGGTGATCGCAAACAGCAGGGATTGCAGGCGGGCACCGGTCCCGGTTTCCAGCACATCCCACACATCACGGGTTTTGTGGGCGTGAAGTTCGTCCACAATGCCGCAGTGAATGTTCAGGCCATCGAGGTTATTTGCATCACTGGACAATGGCTCAAACTTGGATGCAGACCGCTCCTGGTAAATCGCCAGTTTATTAAATTCAAACAGGCGGCCGAGTGAGCCTTTGGCCTTTTTAATCATGTTTTTTGCATCTTCAAACACGATGCGGGCCTGGTCACGGGTTGTGGCCGCCGAGTAAACCTCGGCACCACCCTCACCGTCAGTACCGGTCATATACAGGCCGATGCCGGATGAAAGGGTGGATTTGGCGTTTTTACGCGCCACTTCGTTATAGGCTGTCCGGAAGCGACGAACCAGTACCGGATCGCCGTCATCGTCGTACTGAGCCTCACCGCTGAGTTCATCAACCAGCGGGATCACGAAACCAAAGATATTAATCAGAATAAAGGTATGCCACGGCATCAGCTCTATCGGCTTGCCTGCCAGCGCCCCTTTGACGTGCGGGACAAACTGGTAAAAATCCAGAATATGCTGGGCGCGTTCTTCAATGAAAAAGATATCGCGCTCAGGGCCGCGCTCCAAATCATCAAGAAACCGCTGACACGCCAGGCGTATCAGTTCGCCCGTAACTATTTCTCCGGCAACCACCTGTTCGGCGTACCGGATCCCATCTGCTACGGTTGCCATTCATCATTTGCGCTTTTTCATAAATGCCTCGAAAGGGTCTTCTTCGGCTGGTGTGTTAATCGTTACCTTCGAGCGGGACGCCGGGGTCATACCGAATTCACCCAGCATTGCCCGGATCCGTTTCCAGGCATCGGCTTTCATTGCCGCCACCGGGTGTGCTTTTATCAGTGTGCCGCCTTCGCTTTCTGTGGTGTAGGTATAGCCTTGTTCATCCAGCGTATCGCAGTGCTGCCGGTATTCGGTATATGCCTCGATCAGCAGCTCCAGCGCTTTGGCATCCATCGAACTCATCACGCCCATGGCATCGAGTTCTTCCCCGATCCGCTTAAACCAGTATTTCCCCTGCTTGGTAAAGTGCTTCGGAGTTGGGGGTACCCCTGACGGCGGTTTCGGTTCTTTTTTATTGATCGGGCGTTTTGATGGGTTACCCCTGACCAAACGCAGGTGTGACGGGGTTTTCGGTGGTCCCGACATAATCGTTTTCTCCTATTGATTCCCATCCGGGGATCCCGGAAAAAAGTTTTCTAACCTGCGGCGATCTGAAAAGAGGTAAGGCGGCGGTCCTCTGGCGGTAAGGCGGCAGAGATTTAGCCTCCCCCTCCCCTGTGCGTTGTGGCGTGTCAGACGTGGTTACGTTCCGTCGCCGTCTTGCGGTAATGACAGGGCCAGCACAGGCTTTGCAGATTACTTTCCGCATCGGTTCCCCCATGTGCTTTGGGTATGATGTGATCGACTGTCTTTGCCTCGGTTGCCCGACCTTCACGCAGGCATTGTTGGCACAGATGCTTATCCCGGCTCAGAACCACCAGCCGCAGCCTGTCCCATTTGGCGCCATAGCCACGTTCCTGTCTGCTCTTACCCTGCTGGTGGTTCTCCCAGCCTGTATTACGGTGTTCTTCGCAGTATCCGCTGCGGTCAGTGGTTGTCTTTGCGCAGCCGCGTTTGCGGCATACTCTGGGTATGCGTAATGGTATGATTAACTCTGATTATAAAATTGGCGTAAAAGGATCTGATTTTTATAGTGGGTTATTCTCATTTTCTGATTATGCATAGAGCCCATTGCTTCATCGTTTTAATTTATCGCTTTGATATATTAAATAACTCAATATGCATCGAGATTGCATATTCATATATAACTGCGATGATTTCCCCCCTCTATCTTTTAATTAACACTTACTAATAAAATGAATAAATAGAAATGCAATACATATAAATAATGCATGTTCTTAACATTTTGTTACCAGTAAACACATTTATAAATAAAAATATTATTCAAAAACTCAAAAATAAACAGCAAATCAACTCAAATAAAAAAAATAACGCCAGGATAAATAATATAAAAAATCAAAAAACAAAGAATAAAATAAAAAACAATACGACAACTCAGATTTATAAAAAAAAATAAAATAGAACCAATAATACGAGTATTTTATAATACCAACGGAGCATTACGTTGAATTTTATAAAAAACCAGGATTTAATAATGAACATAAAAACAATATCAGTATTAATTGGTATAACCACATCTCTCAGCACTTTTGGCGCGCTCGCTTTCCAGGAAGGCGGCGGAAATGACCATGGCAATGCTTCTTCTGTCGCCATAGGTACCAATGCAAATACTAATAGCGTGGAAGGTGTTGCTATCGGCAATACATCAAAAACAAATGATTTCGGTACTGCCATCGGAAGCGCGAGCGAAGCCACTGGTACTGGTTCTACTTCAATTGGATTTCAATCAAAAGCGACTGGCGGAACCAGTACAGCTGTAGGCCACGGCGCTAATGCAAAAGATGCTAACGCCATAGCTGTCGGTCAGGCATCTGAAGCAGGCTATTACTCCACTGCTGTAGGACCATATGCTAATGCCAAGGATGGGGGTTCCGGTGCATTCGGATATGGGGCAACAGCCAGTAACGGTGGATATGCTGTAGGTCATGATGCCAATGCAACAGGTTCAGATTCTGTCGCATTGGGAAACGCAACATCAGCCTCAAACCAAAATAGCGTTGCTCTCGGCTCCGGCTCTAAAACCGAAAGAAATAACTCGGTGTCAATCGGTAATGCCAATAACAAAAGGCAATTGACTAATCTGGCCGATGGTACTGAAGATACTGATGCAGTTAATGTCAGACAACTGAACAGTAAAGCTCAGGATTCAATTAACGTAGCCAATACATATACCGATAGTGTAAACAATATTACAAAGAACGAATTAAATAATAATATCGATAAATCTCAGAAAGAAAGTATAGCGATAAGCAACAGCTACACTGATAACCGATTCAATCAGGTTCAATTTCAAAATGAGGCCCGATTTGACTCTATGGATAAAAAAATTAACGACAATGCTAATAAAGCGAACGCAGGGATTGCATCCGTAGCATCGATGGCAAACATTCCATACACCACAAACACTACCTTCAGTGCAGGTATGGGGGTTGGTAACTACCGTAACGGCAATGCGATCGCGGCAGGCGCCCAATATAAAATCTCTGACAATGTGAATGTCAGAACCTCAGTATCGTGGAATAATGAAGATAGTGCAGTCGTTGGTGGCGGTATTGCTGTCGGCTGGTAATTGACATTATCTTAAATTCCAAACAACCATCATAGAACAAACGTTTATATACCCGAATATAATTCGGGTATATAAAACGCATTAAAACCTGTCTCCATAATAAACTGCAGTAATATAAAGATTTTCACCTAAACCTCCCCGCTTCAATCTCCCGTATTGCTCTCTTATCATGATTGCATTTGGCAATGTATTTCATGGCATCAGCCAACAGCTCAACTGCACCACCGAACGTCAGATCATCCGGTATATCTACCTGCTCACAATCGGCGGTCAGTTGCGGCGGAAGCGGCACCACCGGCGCGGGTATTAATTCCGGTCGCGTATCTGCGCAACTCACTGACAGCATCAGCGGGAACAGGAGCAGCAGCGCATTCGCTGTCCTTAAATACTGTTTTGATAACTGTCTTAACGTCGACATGCTCTGTGTCCTCAACCTGTTTGGCTTTGATATTGTCGAGTGCTGCGCGGTGTCTGATGGCAACGGCTGAAAGCGTGATGGTATTTATCGTCTGCTGTGCTGACAGCTGTCCGGACAACCTTGTGTTATTCACCTTCAGCTGCTGGTTATCCCGGTAGGTGTCATATACCCACCAGGCAGCAGTAATAAACAGTGCAGCAATTACCGCTTCTTTCCAGTTCATGGCGCTTCACACTCATCGTGGATCACACCGTCCAGCGGGTTACCCGGCAGAGGCTTACAGTGATTCGGGAGTGAATACAGATAACAGCCCGCCAGCAGGCAGGCCGTAAGAAGAATGATCGCGTTGATGATCAGCATTATGGGGTTCCGTGACATATCGCTTTCTCCGTCTCGCGCCGGTTAATCAGACCCTGCCACCGCTTACCACCGGAAAATGTCCAGCGCTTCATTTCGTCACACGCACCGGCGATATCACCGGCGTTGAGTTTCCGCAGCATAGTGGAGCGCGAGAACGCGCCGGGGCCGACGTTATAGACAAATGAATAGATGGCCGCCCGGGTATTGTCATCAATCGGCACTTTAATCATAGGATCAACCGAGTGCCGGACTTTCGTCAGGTCGTCGTGCAACAGGGCCTTGCATTCAGCGTCCGTGTACAGCTTGCCGGGCTGAATATCTCTGCCGGTATGGCCATAACATACTGTGAGCACTCCGGCCACATCACGATAAGGTATATACTCAACACCTTCATATGCGGGGATCAGCACCAGCGCACCGGCAATTGCCCCGGCAGCACAAGCGGCTATTACCTTTTTAACCAATCGCTTATTCATGATGTTCACCTGCTTTCAACTGGAATTCCTTCCGTTTGTAATACCAGTTAACCAGGAACGTACCGACGGTACAGATGATCCCGGCAACAATGGCCCACTGATCCAGAGATAAAATGCCAAAGGCAGAGGTTATAAGCCCCCAGGCATATGCTGTAGGGCTGGAATATTTGTCAGACATGCTCATATCCACCCCCTGCGGAGTGTTCCGTATGTTGAGTGATAGGGAATGCCGCAACCGGGTTATATGTTTTAAACAGGTTAAAGTAAGGTGGCTGCGGCATTATTCGGAATCCCACCAGCGGCGAGAAGGCAATAAGAAGAGCACTGTGACCGAATACGAATTAGGTAATGAGCCTGTCGTATTCCAATGCTCTTATTGTTGCGGGCAATAAAAAAGGCCGCACAGGCGACCTTAAGGTTAATTTTGTGAATGTATATATAATTCAACTGCTCGTATCGTTAATGACATTAATCAAGGATTATATATGCTTAAATCTCTTCTGACTTTCGACCAGATGATAACCCCTAAACTTATTACTGTACTTTACTGGCTTGGCCTGATTGGTGTTCTGTTTTCCGGTATTGCAACTATTTTTGTCAGTAATGCCTACGGTGGCGGTTTTTTCAGCGGACTTATCAGCGGACTGGCTACTATCATCTTCGGCGGACTAGGTGTCCGTATTTCCTGCGAACTGATTATTCTGTCTTTCAACATTTACGGAAAACTCAAAGAGATCGCGGAAAACACAAAACCACAATAATTTTATGGTTGACACGCAAACGATAATAATTATCATTTAACTTAATACCGGTTTGTCAGGTATTGCTCACATTGACATTGCTCCTAGTATTTACTACCGACACCACTGATCCGGTGTCGGTTTTTTTTAATACAAAAACCAATGCAAAAACTGACGCATATCATTAACTGTTACTGTGCACGCCATACATTACTGATGCTCGAAGGCCAGCATCAGTCAGCATGGGCATCAATCAGGAATATTCTTATCATTCATCAATGTGCTGCAGCAGAAATAATCCTTGCACGTAAGGGCTGGAAAATTTCTGTCATATATAATGATCGATTCGGCTTTCCTGTATATGCCATCAGAAGCAAAAACGGAAGGAGGTTAAAGTGTTGCTATGATGACTATCAAAAAGAAATGACAAAAATCAGATAACAATTAAATAACAATCAGCCTAATCATAATGATAAAATGCGTAAACTGTAGCCATTACTGCGCCACTGAACATACAATATCCATATACTAATAAGTATTTTTTCCTCTGGTTTTCTTACGATATAACAATACAACTGCAGGAATAGCAAATGCATTAAAAATCAAAAAATTAGTTAGTGGCAATACTCCACCATGAATAAGCACCGGAATCAAATTAAACATCGCAATACTGACTATCAACCACAGCCGCCTGACTGGCTTTAACATCTCTTGTGATTCATTTTTGTCAGCATCAGATATCCGGTCATTAACCTCTTTACTGGTCATATCATCCTCAAAATCCGATAATACCATACTGATAATAATAACTGTTATCCATTAAGACAGCCAGTATAAAAACGTATGCAGACAACCGGACACCTTTATATCATCCTGAGTGATAATCAAAACAAGACATCTCACCATAGTTAATCTTTTTTAATTATATTACGTGTAAACACATACTATTACGCTATAATATTAAAGTAACAAAAACCTGATGTTATATGAAAATAATGTCGTTTATTCTTTATGCCGGTTATTCCCAAACCGGCTTTTTTTATGCCTGAAATGAGTGGCTGATTTAGTTCAGGCAGACTGCCCCACGCTACCAGAACCTCATAACAATTATTCAATTGTTCCGAAAAACTGAACATGTGAACTATCCGGAAATTCCGGAGAGTTGAGCCTGTAAGGTTATCACTGATTCTCTTCATCATGCTGGTTTATGCATAACGGACATAAAACCACTGCCCCTCTTGCCACAACGATAGCCTGCTGAACCGCAGCGTGCTCTCCCCAGTAGTATCCAACATACACTGTACTTTTTGCCTGTTGTAATTTCGGGCATGCCTCTTTATGCAGAACAGAACTAGTATCGCTGCCCGGTAACGTCAAAAAATAATCCATATACCCCGCCTGTCATTCTTTTATTCACAGAAATATGAATAACACCCTGACAAGGATTTTAAAAATTAGAAAAATTGTTGATTTCGGCTTTAGTCTGCTCAAACAACCCCGCTTCCATCCCGACACCCAATACCCGGCTGTTATGCTTCAGTGAGGCTTTCAGTTTTGCTCCTGCCCCCGACGGGCACACCACCTTCCTCCTTACCACCGGATTTGCACTATATTTAATACAGACAGAGCAAATGTATCGTTTAGTCACCGGGAGGATTTATGTATAAAAATATTCTGGTAGCGATTGATATAGCTGAGGATGATATTTTTGGAGAAGGACTGACATCAAAGCTTCCGCCACACGTTGAATATATGGCTGATAAAACACATACGAACGTACACTTTTTTACAGTAATTCCATTTTTCCCGAATTTCGCATCTTATGCGCGGGAATATGACGTATTGTTGGATGAAAGAAATAAAATCACAGACAAGGCACTATCTAAACTTATTTCAATTACTAAGATTTTTAATATTAACCCGGCCAATACCCACCACCATGTCAAAACCGGCAGCCCGATAGACCAGATATTAAGGCTATCCACAGATATAAATGCAGACCTGATTATTATCGGGTCACGCCAGCCGACAATAACCACCAGACTACTCGGCTCTACCGCAGCAGCCGTAGTCCGCTATGCAAAAGCCTCAGTTTTAGTTGTCCGCTGACACCAGACAGGCGCCCGCTTCGGCGGGCTTTCCTTGTATAGCGGCCGCGGTTATAAAAATCTCGTTTTGTTTTAATATGAAATGCTAAATTTTATTTATAAGCACCCTTGTAACTCTGATTCGCTTTAACAGCCATTATTATCCGGTTACAGACATAAAAAAACCCCGCAAGTGCGAGGTTTACAAACAATTGTGACCACATATCAAATTACTATTAAATATGGCTCAAATTATTCACTTTTGCAAGTTTTAGCTGTATTTTTGCGCCATATCTCTGCTCTGTTGCTTCTCATTTTCCGCAGCGCTCCACAGTCCAAGGTTTTACAAATCAATCGCAGTTCCTGCCAGTGCTTTTCATAGTGCATATTCCAGTTATTCCGCTCAACACCCACCAGCTCGGCCAGTTCAGACTGATAGTAATACCCGTCTTTGTTCAGGGTGTAATCCTGTACTGCCAGCCATACCAGCGCCCTGAGTCGTTCTTTTACTTTCTTCGATACCCGGCGGCCTTTAATCCGCTCCTGCATTTCATTCCATACATAGGCGGTGATGGTGGTCTGGTGTGAGAACTTCAGTTCCTTACCATAGCAATACAGCAGCCAGGACTGCTCTGCCTCGTCCAGTTCCATAATTGCGCGCCTCCAGGAGCAGTTTTGATAGTCCACCCGGTCAATAAGTGGCATCGGTAGCACGGTATAGTGTGTTGACCAGCAGGATACCGCCTCGGTTTCCCGGCTTATCTTTCTGCCGTTCACGGTAATATCACGGGGCTTTCTTCGTGGGTAGCGCGTTGTGTTTCCCAATACAAATCCCTCAAATGCTTCAAGCTGGCCTTTGGTTCTGCTGCTGTGATCAGTCATTGCGATGGTCACCATATCCCGCAGGTACTGAAAATCGTGCTCAATCATCGTTTATCTCTCCGCGCTCCGTACAGCGCATTAACCAAAAACACCGATCCCGTATGACCGGTTCATAAACTTAAATAACAACTCCAGCTGGCTGCCGTGTTTCCGCTCCCAGGCGTTCACATCCCGGTGTAACTCGTCATGGTGAATACGGCACAGCGGGATGGTGAAAATGTCGTGTGCCTTTGTACCGGTACCGCCGGTGCCGTGCCCGATGATGTGATGCGGGTCATCTGCCTGCTGACCACATACGCAGCACGGCTGACTCTTCACCCATTGCAGGTACTTCGGACACTCCCAGCGCTTTAACTTCGGGATCCGCATAAAACTTGCTGGTGGCTCCGGCTCTATCTCAGGAACAACGACCGGTTTTATCTGCTCGACGATGTCCTGAACAATCCGGCTGTGTGAGCGCGTCCGGTGAACAATGGAATGCTCTGTCATGGTGCCGGTTATCTCTTCTTCCGATGGCTGCATCAGAATGTAAGAACAGATAAAAGCCGGAAGATGCTCACTGACACGATGCATCACAGACCAGGTGAACAAATCGGAAGGATTCAGAAGATGGCCGCCGGACAGCCGCAGGTCGGTAAAGATACTGCGTGCCACAAATGCCCGCTGGTTGCGTAACAGAATTTTGTCCGCCTGCTGCTGGCAGCATTCCCCCTTCCTGAGAATATTGTCATGATGCCAGCACGTCCGGATAAAACCGTCTTTGTGGCGGGTCATGGTCAGTTCATGGTGATGATACGGATCTGCTTCATCGTCAATCTGGCAATGATTTACTGATGAAACGTAATGACGAAATCCCTGTAAACCACCGGCAGCTTTTACCACGGCAGGATTGTCCAGGAAACGCAGTACCCGCTCATCTGTCAGCAGCGGCTGTGCATCTGCCGGAACGCGGCCGGACGGAATGCCATCCATTGAACGGGGAGCCGCACTCACAACATAACGGGCACCGTTCCGGAAGTTGCAAATCTCAGCACCGGGATTAAACATCAGGAGCCGGGTATCTTTCTGAACAAAGCCGGTTAACAGGTAATTCATCAGGCCACCGCCGGAGTCATCATCAGTGCCAGCAGTTCCGCTGATTTGCTCTCAAAGAAATGCGGCTGCGTTTCCCTCGGGTTCGCCGGAGATGTGATATTTTTACCGTACAGAAGCCCCTTTGATGTGACAGACCAGAACAGTTTTTGTGTTCCCTTCGAACCCGGACGGGCTTTCTGTTCGACAATCCCCAGCTCAGCAAGACGTTTATATGCTCTGGTCGCAGACAATGCGGCATTGTGATTTTTCAGCAGCGTAGTCAGAGAGGTTGTCGGTCTGCTGGAGCCATCTACCGCACCCGCCGGTGCATCAATAGCATAGGAGGGAGCCAGATCCGGAAGACCAGCCATTTTTTGCAGTTTCTGATACCCGCCCAGTTTTGAGGAATTCGACAAATTCAGCGTTTTCGCCATAGACTCCAGCAGGATAGCGCCTGCCTGTACCTTATCGGCCAGCTGTACCGCCTGCTGTGTTCCGGCCACCGCATCGAACGTACGGATTACTTTCAGGTTGAACAGCGGGCTTATCCACATGGCATAGGCATAAACAACCTCACGGGCAACATATGTCCCCTGCTCCGTACCGCCGCGAATGGTGTTTACAGAGGCGATGCTCATATCTGAGCATCGGTCGATTTCTGAACACAATGCCTGTGCTGATTCCATCCGCATAAAGTTAGATGGCTTATGGCGCTCTTCACCCCCGGCGGCACGGTGTAAATCATTCAGGCAATAGCGACCGGCCATGTCCCGGCGCACATTAATACCGTCAACAATAATCAGATTGCTCATCGTTTATCTCTCCGCTCATTAAGCGCAGCCGTATACTGCGCCTCACATCGCCAGACCGTTTTTTCTTCTCAGTTCCCGCTGCTTTGCCGTGAAAGCCGTAAATAACCGGTTATAGACGGATACAAATTCCCGTTCGGTGAGAGTGGCCCGGCTCTCTTCCGGTACCGGGTCCGTACAGCGGACCTTTTTTACTCCCCGCCGACAGGCTGCCACCAGTTCCTCATATTCGCGGACTTTCTCCTGTGCATCCGGCAATATCCGGAAAGCCATCCGGTCATTCCCCCGCCACCGGGTCGGCGTGACAGCTTCAATCTTCGCTAAAACCCTGACAGCTGACTGGCTGATACTGCGTGATACGCCGTATTTCTCCATGATGTACCCGGAGGTGATTTCAGTTCCGGCCGGTTCCTCTGCCGCAATTCGGGTGTAAAGCATCATCACGCAACCTCCCGTTCTTTTGCGGCCTGCTCTGTGGCCTGTTTCCAGTACCCGCGAAATGCTGCCCGTCCGGCAATTTCATTCATCCGCCCAATGTAGGATTTGTGTTTTGCGACCAGCTCCTGTACGCGGTTTTCCGGCTTCCAGTCGGAGGATGAGAACATTTTTCTGAAGACTTCATCGCACTCGGTGGTGTCGATGTTCTTTGAGTCCGCAGAGCGTTTAAATCCGGCGGCCGTATTCAGCCAGTATCTGAAACCGGAGTTCCAGCAGACATACTGCGTACCCTTGCTGGCGTGGTAATCGCTGAACTTCTGAAACTCGTCCTGAATGTCCAGACCGGCGGCTTTGGCCTGCTCAATGTGTTCTGGTGTCGGAGCAAAGTTTTCCGGCATCACGGTTTTGCTTTTGGCTTTTCCGCGAACAGGATTAATATTTTTATTATCTGGATCTATTACTGGATCATTACTGATTCCGGGTGCAGCTCCTGCACCACTACCGGAACCATTTGCACCACCCGGTGCATCTGCTGCACCAGTCCGGGAACCATTTGCACCACTCACCCCCGCAGGATTTGCACCACAGGGTGCAGGAGATTCACCACTCACAACGGTAGCATCCAGGCACAGATGATAAATATTTGACTGGTTCAGACCGTTGGCCGATTTTCGTGACTCAACACGAACCAGCCCCATTTTCACCAGGGCATTGATGTGGTTCTGCACTGAGCGTTCAGATATTTCACACTGCTCAGCAATGTACGGCACAGACGGCCATGATTCCCCCTGGTCGTTGGCATTGTCTGCCAGTTTGACCAGTACCAGTTTTCGCAGCGGGTTGCCTGTTTTTATCTGCAAAGCCCGTGCAGTTAAAATCATGCTCATGGTTTCACCTCATCCGGACAGCGGGTATACCGTTCCTGAAAGATTTTCAGCGGTTCAAAGCACGGGTGCTCATAACCGTCACGCATGAAAATCACCCGGCTGTTCTCCCGGTCGTACCGGATAACGTGAACTTTCCGTCCCCGCTTATCGGTGTAATACCGGTTCAGATTGTCAGCTGTTTCTTCAGGCATTCTGACCTCCGCTGCGGTAATAAAACTGCGACCAGCTGGCCTCCACCTTTTGCCGGTCTACCACTTCCGGTTTTTTCCGGTAGTTGTCGGCTGTACCGCCACCCGGTATGCTTTCCACATAACGAAGTGGTTCACTGCCGGTAACAATGCATTTGAATTGCCTTTCCGGTATTGAATGAGTTAATCTGCTCATGCGTTTATCTCTTCACACAATTGATATGGCGCGATCGAAGCCGGGAGCCGTATACTCCCGGCTTCACCCTTTCTGAGTCCGGGTAAATAAAATAATCGTGGATTCAACCTCATCTGTTCTGGCCTGCATGTCTCTGTAGTGTGCAGTACGTATTGCATCCGCTTCTCCTGTGGTGATTTCTCCGTCCTCAATAGCCTTACTGATACACAGGTCCACAGCCCCGCGCATAACGGATGCCCTGACGCTCTTTTCGTATAAGTCAGTACGGCCTATTTCACTTTTTTTCGGACTGTCCACCAGCAGCATTCCGGACTCCGCCGCGACGTATTCGGCATACAGCACAGTTCCGGAGACTTCCTGCATCACCATCAGGTCATGGTGATCAAAGAACCGGCAGCCGTTTTTCTCATAAAACCGGTTATTGAATGACGTCAGAGACAAACCAAGGGAACCGGCCATAGCATCACGTCCGCCGGGGACCAGACTGCACATCTCTCTTACAACTTCTTTCAGGGATTGGTTTTTCATTGCCTACTCACTTTCAGATTGAGTTGTAGTTAACCGTGCTTTTCCGTGCTGCTATGCTGATAAAGTGCAGGGTTGTACTTAAGTCCTCCATTTGTAATTCGCTCAATAATTAACGCTTGTTTTTCGGGAATAGTTTTCTTCCAGCGGCAAACTGCCGGATGACTGATATTAAGAGCTGCGGCTGTTTTTTTTACTCCGCCGAAAAAATGAAGAACATCTCTCTTCAACATTTGTACGACTCCTCAGACCTTTGAATACAAGAAAGGTAACAAAAGGTACAATCACATGCAAACACATTTCACATCATTGTGATGTAACATTGGTTACATGAAAACGGAAATGAACGAACGCATCAAAGCTCGTCGTACGCAACTCAATATGACGCAACAATCCCTGGCAAAAATGCTCGGGGTCTCACGCGTATCCGTTACAAAATGGGAGACAGGTGTCACAAAACCAGATGGTGAAAACCTTCACATGCTGGCTAAATCACTGGATGTCTCTCCTGAATGGTTACTATTTGGCGGAAATGAACCACTTTCGACTGAACTGGTATCTGCAAGAAAAACCATTGCTGTCAAACAAATCCCTGTTATATCTGCCGTACAAGCCGGTGACTGGACATCAACATACGCATCAGCAACTATTGATGATGTACTTCGCTGGGTTAACACAACCGCCCGGGTATCTGAAAGTGCGTTTGGCCTTGATGTTAAGGGTGATTCAATGACAAACCCAAATGGGGCACCAACAATCCCTGAAGGCTCAACAGTCATTGTTGAAACACAATTTGGAAGTATAGAAGATCTATATGGAAAAATTGTTGTTGCAATACTCGATGGCACATCAGATGCCACAATCAAAAAACTAGTCTGGGATGCTCCCTATACCTACCTGATTCCGCTGAACCCCAATTTCAAACCGATAGTAGTCAATGGTAACTGTCGAATCATTGGCAGGGTTATTCAGGTTATTCAAAACATCTGATTTATCCCTCCCTCATTTGCCTTATCTATGCAGCAATGTAACTTTTTTCACGCTAACTATTGACCGAGAATGTAACTTAAGGTACTTTTTATTTCATGTAAGAGATACCATTTTTTACATGAGGCCAATATGAACCAAGAACCAATCATCACCACCAACAACATGTCAGCAGACGAAGTTGCGGCGTGGATCACTGAAAAAGCCCGGGCGCTTCAAAAACTGCAATCACTCCGTGCTGAGCGCTAAAGAGAGATACGTGACCACGAGCGCACGATGGCTCGCCTCGATGAAGATATCGCCAGATGGGAAGACCTCTGTGCTTTAACAGTAAATCCGCAGTAACGGCTGCATATCTGAATAACTGTGTGAAGAGTAAGGCGACAAAAATAATAACGGTGTAATCCCTTGTTCGCGGCTGTGCAGCTCTAAACCTTAAAACGGAGGAGCGATGATAATGTCCGTCTGCCAGCCGCAATTTTTTAAACCGCCAATAACAAATTCTATTGAGGAGACAGACGCAATGGACTTTAGTCAGTTGCCAAGAAATATTCAGGAAATCGCTGTCGATTTTTTGGAGGAAATAAGTCCGGATGATAAAGAGCCATCCCTGAAAGTCATTACATTGATAAGAAATGGATTTACAGATATGTATCAGGCAATTACATCTGAAAATGCTCAGTAAACCATACTGGCAATAACCAGAAATTAAATACATTACAGCCGGTTAAAAAATTATTTTATTCCGTTTATCCGGCGGAATTATTGCTGCCCCGCACCGGGAAAAATAAATTAATACGATATAAAATTATTATCACTAATAAGGAACTGTCTATGTCAAAACAGGATAACCCAAGTGTTAAGATTAATATTACAGTGACTTTAAATGAAGCGCCCTGCATTAATGTTGAGGTAAGTAAGGAATTCAACATACCTGAAAATGCACCTTATATAGCCTCTTTTTTAGAAAAAATCGGTGAACATATTGCCAGCGAAGGGACGACTACAGAGGCTATAAAAAAAGCAATAAAAGACACCATTAAAAAAAGAAATATTCACTGAAGCTACGCTCTTCTTATATCTGAACAGTCTTAATCGTATACGGTGATGTGCAGAGTGTGACTATGAAAATGTTAACTTTGGATGAATGGGCAGAAGACCGGTACAGGAGCCGCCCGCCTAAACTGGGAACATTACAGCGGTACGCCCGATGTGGTCTGTTTTTCCCGCCGGCACAGAAAGAAGGTGGTATTTGGCGCGTGAGAGAAGATGCTGAACTTGTTGGTAATTTAATCTCACCGGTGATCAGCAAAAGTGATAATCCCAGGCTGCAAAGGATTTTAACTGATGGCTGCCAGACCCCGTAAAAATAATATCAATATCCCCAACCTGTACCCGTTTTTCAGCAGGAAAACCAGTAAGGTGTACTGGCGCTACAGACATCCTGTCACCGGGAAATTCCATTATCTCGGTGACAATGAGGAAGAGGCCAAAATAATTGCGGTTGAGGCTAATCTGCGGCTGGCTGAACAGCGGAGCCGTCAGGTAATGGCGATCAGTGATCGGATGGCGAAAATAAAAGGCAAAGAAATCACGGTTAATACCTGGCTGGATCGGTACCAGAAAATCCAGGCGGAGCGTCTGGCAGACGGTGAAATAAAACAAAATACCTTTAAACAAAAACAGAAACCTGTAGCACTGATGCGTCATGCATTATCACAAAAACCATTACCGGCAGTCGATGCCCGCGATATTGCCGATATTCTGGAGCAATATAAGGCCAGTGGTCAGCACCGGATGGCACAGGTTGTCCGTTCGGTATTGATTGATGTATTCAAAGAGGCACAGCATGCCGGTGAAGTTCCGCCGGGATATAACCCAGCCCTCGCAACAAAGCAACCACGGCGAAAGGTAACCCGGCAACGACTTAGCCTGGAAGAATGGCAGAAAATTTATGATATCGCCTGTAAGGACCATAAATATCTCGGAAACGCCATGTTGCTGGCTGTCGTTACCGGACAGCGCCTCGGAGATATTTCAGAAATGAAATTCCGTGATATATGGGATGACCATCTGCATGTTATCCAGCAAAAAACCGGAACACGGCTTGCTATCCCCCTCTCCCTCCGGTGTCAGGCACTCAATATCAGCCTGCGGGATGTGATTGCCGGATGCCGTGATCTGTATGTCAGCAAATATTTAGTCCACTACACACGAAACACATCACAGTCACAGCCCGGCGGACAGGTAACCGCAAATACCCTGACCACCAATTTTAAAAAAGCCAGGGATAAAGCAGATATCGACTGGGGAGAAGGCACTCCGGCAACATTTCATGAAATGCGGTCATTATCAGAGCGCTTATACCGGCAACAGGGAATTAATACCAAAAACCTGTTGGGTCATAAAAATCAGCAGCAAACTGATAAATATCATGATGATCGTGGTAAAGATTGGGTAAGGGTGTTGATATGAAATTCTATTGGCTTATAGTTGAATTCGTATATCTGCCTTTCAGCTGTATACCAGCTTTGTGCCAAAATCGGACATTCGCTGTACATCCAGTCAAATACACAGCGTGCTTTAACCATAAAACAGGCTCGCTTTGGGCAAATGATCAAGTACATTTATTTGTTCCTGATGAAGGAAAATAACGCCGATTTAGATTATTAGCCTGGACTACCCTAAAAATAACAAACCAGATAAATATGATAATATTCCGGCATGCTTTTGATCTCTGCTAATAATAGCAGTTAACTTTAAATAGCTATTTTCATCAACAAATTAACATCAGTGTATCAGCTGATAAAACCAGAAAAAGCTTGCCAATACAATATACAATTGCTCGGCAAGCAATTAACTTTCCCGAAAACTATGGATAACTACACAAGATAACGACACCTTCCTGATTCATACACCAGTATCCAACCTTCTGCTTCTCACTGACCTGATAATGTGATCAAAGGAATTTTGAAAATTGTGTTAATTGAATACTGTAGTTAAATGATGTTTATATTTGACAATATTCTGCTTGACCGCAGGTTCTTTGATAACATCGTTGACCATAAATGTCTTTAACTGAGACATCCCGAGAAACTGCTGCGACTTATGGAATGCAAAATACACTCCGTCAACACCTCTGCCGTCAAAAAAGTTTCCGAACTCATTAAATGCTTCTTCCGGCGCATTCCAGGTCACCGATAACATATATTTTTTACCCTGTAATAACCCGCCGGTTCCGTATTGTTTTTTAGGGTCACGGCGTGTACGTCCGTCATTTTCATACAATTTTCCGTGGCCTGTTGTATAAATATCATCCATATATTTTTTAACTTTCCATGGCATCATCATCCACCAGCCCGGCATCTGGTATACAATGGCATCTGCCCACATGAATTTATTTATTTCTTCATCAATGATATAACCTTCATCAACCTGTGTTTCCCGGATATTATGACCGGAAGCAGTTAAATGTTCTGCGGCAATATCATGTAAAGTCCGGTTAAGCTGACCGGCAGAATGCCCAAAAACCTGCCCGCCGTTAATAAGTAATATATTCATCATTCATTCCTTAATTTAACTGATAGATAACAGAATTAAACTGATAAGACAAAGATATATAATCCCAGATAATGGTATGGATAAAGCATATCACACGGATAACGGCGATTATTGTTCTTTTGAGAAAAGTCTATTGCCCTGTTAAGGCTTTTTGTCACCGGAACAACGCAGTATTCTTCTTCGCCATCAGGTCTTGTCAGACCGTAAAGATAAAAATTCAGGTTAAAAACAGGATTCAATATGAAAAATGTACAATTAGTATTAGCTGCAACAGTGTTATCTTTCGTTTCTTTCGGTTCATTTGCTGAATCTGTTACCGCAACCGGTGATACCCCGGATTCAGCAGAGGCTGTTATTGCACAAAAAGCAAAAGACGCAGGTGCTTCCGGTTACACAATCACCAGTGCAAGAATGGGAAATACCACAACAATGAGTGCTGTATTAAATAAGTAATTAACAGACTGTATTTAATCCCCCGCAACATTAATTATTGAAGAGGTATAATATGAGCGTTCCTGCATTAGGCACAGGTACTTTTCGTTTACAGGGCGATGTCGTTATTGCATCAGTTAAGAATGCATTAGATGTCGGCTACCGTGCAATTGATACTGCACAAATTTATGAAAATGAAGCAGATGTTGGCCGGGCACTTGTAGAAAGTGGTATTCCGCGTGAAGAGTTATATATTACCACTAAAATCTGGATTGAAAATCTTAGCAAAGATAAACTTATCCCGAGTCTGAAAAAAAGCCTGCGTGATTTGCAGACCGATTATGTCGATTTAACGCTGGTTCACTGGCCATCACCGAATGATGCGGTTTCGGTTGAAGAGTTTATGGCTGCACTGGCAGAAGCGAAAAATCAGGGGCTGACCCGTGAAATCGGGGTGTCGAATTTCACTATTCCGCTGATGGAGAAAGCCGTTGCCGCAGTGGGTGCTGAAAATATTGCGACCAACCAGATTGAACTGTCCCCTTATCTGCAGAACCGCAAAGTCGTTAAGCGGGCAAAAGAGCTGGGGATTCATATCACGTCTTATATGACACTAGCCTATGGTAAAGCATTAAAAGATGAGGTTATTCAGTCTATTGCTATAAAACATAACGCGACACCGGCTCAGGTTATTCTGTCATGGGCGATGGGGGAGGGCTATTCTGTCATTCCGTCTTCAACCAAACGTGAAAACCTGATCAGCAATCTGCGGTCAGCAGAATTGCAGCTTGACCGGGCCGACCGCGATGCGATTGCAAAACTCGACTGCAATGATCGCCTCGTCAGCCCAGAAGGACTGGCGCCTGAATGGGATTAATCCCCGCTGTAATTCGGAAGCCATAGTTCTTATGGCTTCTGAATTTGTGCCAGATAGTGTGTCAGGCTGTCGATGAAGACCCGGATCCGGCGGCTGACCACTCTGTCACTGTAATAAACCGCATGAAACGGCATCGGAACCGGTTGCAGTTCATCCCTGAGCAATTCAGTCAGTTCCCCGCTTTCAATCCCTTTATTTACCATAAAATCAGACAGACATGCGATACCTTCCCCGCTGACACATAACTGCCGTAATGTTTCCCCGCTGTTTGAGGATATTCCGTCCGTTACAGTAATCAGCCGACCTTCTTCGGTATTCAGCGGCCAGGTATTGAGTGATACCGGCTCCGTAAATGTCAGGCAGGTATGATGATGTAAATCAGCTGCTGAGACCGGTTTCCCGGCAGTTTCTATATAACGGGGAGAGGCTACAACTTTCCGGTAACTGTTAAATAGCAGACGTGCACGCAGACTGGAATCTGTCAGTTGGCCTGCCCGTATAGCGATATCAACTTTACGCTCAATCAGGTTAACGAAGGTTTCGGACGAGACCAGTGATAATACAATGTCCGGATATTGCTGGCGGAACACCGAAATAAACGGAATAAGTAGGTGCAAAACAACCGGCGTTGCCGCGTCAATCCGTAATACACCTTTTGGTGAACTTTGAGAGCCAAGCAGTTCATTTTCTGCGGCCTGCATTTCCTGCAGGATATTTTTCATCCGCTGAAAATAGAGTTCACCTTCTGCCGTCAGATCAATCTGCCGGGTTGTCCGGTTGAGCAGATTAACACCGAGTTTGTCTTCCAGTTTTTTAACAGTACGGCTGACAGCGGAGTTCGCCAGATTCAGTTTATCTGCAGCTTTGGTAAAACTTTTGTGTTCAACGACCTCAATAAATACACGGGCTTCTTCAGATGTTGCCTTCATACACCGTTCCTTTGTGTTCTCCGGTGCCAGACCGGCACGTCATCTACGGATGATTACGTTATTATTGCCGGTAAAGCACCAGTCATCAGACAATAATGATAATACAGAAACAATATATCTGAAAAAAGAACCCAGCCAGCATATCTAGAAAGGTATTCAGGATAGCCACTATACAAGCAGGCTGTTACTGTAGATTTAAAATAGCTACATACATCAGCATTCGGCCATTCATAGGTAGTGGTACAAATGATTAGGGTACTTATCAGCATGGACGAAAATCGCTGAAAGTGAATGGGACTTTTTATCGGGATACTTACAAAGCCCCTCAATCCGTACAAATTTCATACCGTTTTGCTAAATCATTTTGCAAACTTTTTGATAACCGTTTCAGACTGAACAATAAAAAACGGGAACTAATAAGTTCCCGTTAACTATTTCATTGTAAACTGAATTACATGTGTTTGATGATTGCGTCACCAAACTCTGAGCATTTCAGCAGCTTAGCGCCTTCCATCAGACGCTCGAAATCGTAAGTGACGGTCTTGGCAGCGATTGCCCCTTCCATTCCTTTAACGATTAAGTCAGCGGCCTCAAACCAGCCCATGTGGCGCAGCATCATTTCAGCGGAGAGGATTTCTGAGCCCGGGTTGACTTTGTCCTGACCGGCGTATTTTGGTGCGGTGCCGTGGGTGGCTTCGAACAGTGCGCATTCATCACCGATGTTCGCGCCCGGTGCGATACCGATACCGCCGACCTGTGCCGCGAGGGCGTCAGAAATATAATCGCCGTTGAGGTTCATACAGGCGATAACGTCATATTCTGCCGGACGCAGCAGGATTTGTTGCAGGAACGCATCCGCGATCACGTCTTTGATAATGATCTGTTTGCCGGTTTTCGGGTTTTTCAGGCTTAACCACGGGCCGCCGTCCAGTAACTCGCCGCCGAACTCTTCGCGTGCCAGTTCATATCCCCAGTCTTTGAAGGCACCTTCGGTGAACTTCATAATGTTGCCTTTATGAACCAGGGTGACGGAATCACGGTCGTTATCAATGGCGTAGTTAATCGCTGCGCGGACCAGGCGTTTTGTCCCTTCTTCAGAGCACGGCTTGATACCGATACCGCAATCCTGCGGGAAGCGGATTTTGGTCACACCCATTTCGTCCTGCAGGAACTTAATCACTTTATCAGCTTCCGCAGAACCGGCTTTCCACTCGATACCGGCGTAGATGTCTTCCGCGTTTTCACGGAAAATCACCATATCAGTCAGTTCAGGTTGTTTTACCGGGCTTGGTGTACCGGCGTAGTAACGCACCGGGCGCAGACAAACATACAGATCCAGAATCTGGCGCAGTGCCACGTTCAGGGAGCGGATACCGCCGCCGACCGGAGTGGTCAGAGGGCCTTTGATAGCCACGCGGTAGTCACGGATAAAATCGAGGGTTTCATCCGGCAGCCAGACATCACTGCCATACAGTTTTGTGGATTTCTCACCGGTGTAGATTTCCATCCAGGAGATTTCACGCTTACCGCCGTAGGCTTTTTTTACAGCGGCATCAACAACTTTAATCATTACTGGCGTTACATCAGCCCCGATTCCGTCCCCTTCAATAAACGGGATAACCGGATTGTCCGGAACGATTAATTTGCCTTTTGCGTCAATGGTAATTTTAGCGCCTTTCGCCGGAACAACTACTTTGCTTTCCATCAACCTCTCCTTTATGTAAGCGCAATGCTTTGTTAATTTTTTGTAATGGCCCTGTCAATACTACTTGAATAATCGCATCACGCAAATCCTAACTGTTTTAAGCTATAATGTAAGTCTCATTTTTATGTAAAAAAAAGATAATGACCGGTAAAACCACGAACTCCCGCATCTCCCGAAAGCCGCAATCCCGTCCGGCAGGCACTCATCCGCGTCAGAAAAGCGTCCGCAAGCCCCGGCCGCGCGGTCCGCAAAAAATTATTCTGTTCAATAAACCGTTTGATGTACTGCCGCAGTTTACCGACGAAGCCGGGCGCAGCACGCTGAAAGATTACATTCCGGTTACAGATGTGTATGCCGCCGGGCGGTTGGATCGCGACAGCGAAGGGTTACTTATCCTGACCAATGACGGCGCATTGCAGGCAGCGCTGACACAGCCGGAGAACAAAGCCCCGAAAGTGTATTATGCTCAGGTGGAAGGTGTGCCGGACGAAAACGCGCTGAATCAGTTGCGTAATGGTATCACCCTGAATGATGGCCCGACCCGCCCTGCCGGTGCCGAGCTGGTGGATGAGCCGGACTGGCTGTGGCCGCGTAATCCGCCTATCCGCGAGCGGAAATCGGTACCGGTCAGTTGGCTGAAACTGACACTGCGGGAAGGCCGTAACCGCCAGGTACGCCGGATGACCGCCCATACCGGCCACCCGACCCTGCGTCTGATCCGCGTGCGGATTGGTGATTTTGCCCTTGATACCCTTGCCCCCGGCGAATGGAGAGAAGTGAATGATATTCAGACCTCATGTGACAGTGGCCTGCCTGGTCAGCGCCGGTGAAAAATTTCTGGTGGTGGAAGAAACCGTTAACGGCAAAGCCACCTGGAATCAGCCCGCCGGGCATCTGGAAGCCGGGGAAACCCTGCTTGCCGCCGCAGAGCGCGAGCTGTATGAAGAAACCGGGATCCATGCTGCTCCCGATGCCCTGCTGAAAATTCATCAGTGGGTTGCACCGGACGGCACACCGTTTATCCGTTTTCTGTTCCGTGTGCTGCTGGAGAGTGAATGTGAGACACACCCGCAGGACAGCGATATCGACCGCTGCCACTGGGTCAGTGCGGACGAGATTATTCACAGCCCGATTCTGCGCTCCCCGCTGGTAAAAGAAAGTATGTTTGCCTGGTTTGCCGCCGAACCGCTGCCGCTCTCTCTGCTGGGAACGTTCGGGGATGCGTTCGGGGAACCGGTTTCCCCGTAATGCATTGCAGGGAACAAACTGCGGAAAATTCTTTGCTGAAAATTCTTTGCGAAAAAAGTGCCGATCCCGCACCTGAGTGATGCGCCGCTGTGCGTATCATGGTAAAGTACGGCGCTTGTTTTTTTCCCCGGTTCTTCTTCGCGTCACTGTTTGCGGAGCAGACCGAATCGCCGCGAGATCAGCCATGTCAGATAACAGCCAGAAAAAAGTCATCGTCGGAATGTCCGGCGGTGTGGATTCCTCCGTCTCAGCCTATTTACTGCAACAGCAGGGTTATCAGGTGACCGGGCTGTTTATGAAGAACTGGGAAGAGGACGATGATACCGAATACTGCTCCGCCGCCGCAGATCTTGCGGATGCACAGGCCGTCTGCGATAAACTCGGCATTGAACTGCTGACCATCAACTTCGCGGCGGAATACTGGGATAATGTGTTCGAGCATTTCCTGGAAGAATATAAAGCGGGACGCACGCCGAACCCGGATATTCTGTGCAACAAAGAAATCAAATTCAAAGCCTTCCTGGAATATGCCGCAGAAGATCTCGGGGCGGATTATATCGCCACCGGACATTATGTGCGCCGCCGTGATATCAACGGTACCACGCAGTTACTGCGCGGTCTGGACAGCAATAAAGATCAGAGCTATTTCCTGTATACACTGAGCCACGACCAGGTGGCACAGAGCCTGTTCCCGGTCGGTGAACTGGAAAAACCGGAAGTCCGCCGGATTGCGGAACAATTAGGGCTTATCACCGCGAAGAAAAAAGATTCCACCGGGATCTGCTTTATCGGTGAGCGCAAGTTCCGTGATTTCCTCGCCCGCTATCTGCCCGCCAAACCGGGTCCGATTATGACGGTTGATGGTCAGGAAATCGGTCAGCATGACGGGCTGATGTACCATACCCTCGGCCAGCGTAAAGGGCTGAAAATCGGCGGAACCCGTGAAGGTTCCGACGAGCCGTGGTATGTTGTCGATAAAGACGTTGAAAACAATATTCTGATTGTCGCACAGGGCCATGAACACCCGCGTCTGATGTCTGCCGGGCTTATCGCGCAGCAGCTGGACTGGGTATCCCGGGAGCCGCTGACGCAACCGATGCGCTGTGTGGTGAAAACCCGTTACCGTCAGGAAGATATTCCCTGTACTGTCACCCCGCTCGGTGATGACAAAATCAGTGTCCGGTTTGATAACCCGGTTGCTGCGGTCACACCGGGTCAGTCCGCTGTCTTTTATCAGGATGAAGTCTGCCTGGGCGGCGGAGTCATTGAAGCGCGTATTACGGAGTGATTATGGCTAAAAATTACGAAGACATAACCCTCGCCCTGGCAGGGATCTGCCAGGCCGCGCGCCTGGTGCAGCAACTGGCGCATGAAGGTCAGACAGATAATGATGCGGTTGATGTGATGATCAACAGCATCATCAATAATAATCCGTCTTCTGTCCTGAATGTCTACGGCGACAATGTGCAGAACCTGCATACCGGCCTGTCCGCGTTCGCCGGGATGTTCAATATGACCGGTTCTCAGGGGCTGAATGCCGAGCTGACCCGCTATATGCTGGGTGTGATGCTGCTGGAGCGCCGCCTGAACAAAGCGCCGGGCGCGATGGACGAGCTCGGCCGCCGTATTGATAATCTTGAACACCAGCGCGACCATTTTGGTCTGTCACAGGAAGCGATGCTCAATACTATCGCCGGTATCTATGTGGACAACATCAGCAGCCTCGGCCCGCGCATCCAGGTGACCGGCTCGCCGGAGATCCTGCGTAACACCCTGATTCAGGCTAAAGTCCGCTCGCTGTTACTGAGCGGGATCCGCAGCGCCGTGCTCTGGCGCCAGGTCGGCGGCAACCGTTTACAGCTGCTGTTTTCCCGTTCACGCCTGGTGGACACCGCCAAATATCTTCTCGCTCAACACTAAAATTACCGGGAGTTGCAACCAATGGAATTATCCTCACTTACCGCCGTTTCCCCTGTCGATGGCCGTTATGGTGACAAAACACGCGCACTGCGCGATATTTTCAGTGAATACGGTTTATTGAAATTCCGTGTACAGGTCGAAGTGCGTTGGTTACAAAAACTGGCGGCGTGTGCAGACATCCCTGAAGTTCCGGCTTTTGATGATGACGCAATCGCTTACCTGGATGCAATTGTCGCGAATTTCGGCGAAAAAGACGCAATGCGGATCAAAGAGATTGAGCGCACCACCAACCACGATGTGAAAGCGGTGGAGTACTTCCTCAAAGAAAAAGCTGAAGCCGTGCCTGCCCTGCACGCGGTGTCTGAATTTATCCATTTCGCCTGCACATCCGAAGATATCAATAACCTCTCTCACGCCCTGATGCTCAGCACCGCCCGTGAAACCGTGCTGCTGCCGGCATGGCGTCAGATGATCGATACTGTCCGAGCCATGGCGGCGGACTACCGCGACCTGCCGCTGCTCTCCCGTACCCACGGGCAGCCTGCAACCCCGAGCACCGTCGGTAAAGAGTTTGCCAACGTCGCTTACCGGATGGAGCGCCAGTACCGCCAGTTACAGCAGACCGAAATCCTCGGTAAAATCAACGGCGCGGTCGGTAACTATAACGCGCACTTGTCTGCCTATCCGGATATTGACTGGCATAAATTCAGCGGTGACTTTGTGACCTCGCTGGGTATTCAGTGGAACCCGTACACCACACAAATTGAGCCGCACGATTATATTGCTGAGTTTTTTGACTGCGTGGCGCGTTTTAACACCATTCTGATCGATTTCGACCGTGATATCTGGGGTTACATTGCCCTCAATCACTTTAAACAGAAGACGATTGCCGGTGAAATCGGTTCATCCACCATGCCGCACAAAGTCAACCCGATTGATTTTGAAAACTCAGAAGGTAACCTGGGTCTGGCTAACGCGGTGCTCGGCCACCTGGCAACCAAACTGCCGGTATCCCGCTGGCAGCGCGACCTGACGGACTCCACTGTGCTGCGTAACCTGGGTGTTGGGATCGGTTACTCGCTGATCGCTTATCAGTCCACGCAAAAAGGTCTGAGCAAGCTGGAAGTGAACGAAAAACACCTGCGTGATGAATTGGATCAGAATTGGGAAGTACTGGCAGAGCCGATTCAGACAGTTATGCGCCGCTACGGTATCGAAAAACCGTATGAAAAACTCAAAGAGCTGACACGCGGCAAGCGTGTTGATGCACAGGCGATGCAGGTCTTTATCGACGGACTGGATCTGCCTGACGCAGAAAAAGCCCGGCTGAAAACCCTGACCCCGCAAAACTATCTCGGGGACGCCATCCGTCTGGCAGATGAGTTGTAATTATTAACTCACTGATAATTAATCACACAGAGGCAGAGGATATCTGCCTCTTTTTTTTATGATTAAACGCATATCGCGCGTATTATTTGGCGTACAAGTTCCCTATCCTTCATATAAACTGTTACAATTCACATCGTTTCCTGTTGGGATATCTGTCTTTGTAAGGAATTATGTATGCGCGTGCTCATCGTGGAAGATAACAATTTACTCCGCCATCATCTGACGGTTCAGATCCGCGAGCTCGGCCATCAGGTTGATGCGGCGGAAGATTCAAAAGAAGCAGATTATTTTCTTCAGGAAAGTCAGCCGGATATCGCGGTGGTTGACCTCGGTCTGCCCGGCGAGGACGGTATGGTGATGATTGCCCGCTGGCGTCAGCAGCAGGTCAAAATCCCGATTATGGTACTGACCGCCCGTGAAAGCTGGCAGGAAAAAGTCGCCGCGCTGAATGCCGGGGCGGATGATTATGTTACCAAACCTTTCCAGCTGGAAGAGATTGTTGCCCGTATGCAGGCACTGATGCGCCGTAACAGCGGCCTCGCCTCCCAGACACTGGAACTGGGCATTTTTGTTATCGATCTTTCCCGCAAAGAATTCCTCGTTGACGGTAACGCCGTCAAACTAACCGCATTTGAATACACCATTATTGAAACCCTGATGCGGAATAATGGTAAAGTCGTCAGTAAAGATTCCCTGATGCGCCAGCTCTATCCGGATGCCGAACTGCGTGAAAGCCACACCATTGATGTGCTGATGGGCCGTCTGCGCAAGAAAATCCAGACATTTACCGATATTGATGCCATCGTCACTGTCCGCGGACAGGGCTACCGCTTCGACGCAGGGAAGTAACAGACGCCACTTAAGCCACTGAGGTATTGCGCATGACCAGGCGGACAACGCGCCCTTTCTCTCTGCGGACCCGGTTTTTACTGGCAACGTTTGCCGTGATCCTCGCCATGACGCTCTCTTACGGCGCCGTGGCGCTGGTCGGTTACCTGGTCAGCTTTGATAAAACCACCTACACCATGCTGCGCAGCCAGAGCAATCTGTTTTACAGCCTGTCGCAGTGGGATGACGGAAAACTCAATATCCGTTTTCCGCCGAATTTCTCCCTGAATGCCCCGTCTGTGGTGCTGATTTATGATGACAATCAGAATCTGCTCTGGCGGCAGTATCATATTGACGCGCTGGAGAGAGCCATTCCGGCCAAATGGCTGACCAAAGAAGGGTTGTATGATCTGAATACCTCGCTGGAAGCCACCAAATCCCTGCTGGTCAATACTCCGCTCTTTGCCACGGAAGATATCCGGATTAATGACCTCGATGATGATCACGACGGACGGATGATCCACTCCGTGTCTGTCAGCCGTTACGGCAAAACCGATACCCTGCCGCCGCTGACGATTGTGGTGGTGGATACCATCCCGCAGAATCTGCAGAAGACCTTCCGTGTCTGGGAATGGTTCGGTTACGTGGTACTCGCCAACCTGTTTCTGCTCACACCGCTGATCTGGCTGGCGGCACACTGGAGCCTGCGGCCGATTAATGCTCTCAGCGGGCAGATCAGCGCCCTTGAAAAAGGCGAGCGGGAAGATCTGGATGAAACGCCGCCCAGCGAACTGCGCGGTTTGGTGCGTAACCTGAACCTGCTGCTGCACAGTGAGCGGGAGCGCTATACCCGCTATCAGCGCACGCTTTCTGATCTGACCCACAGCCTGAAAACCCCGTTGGCGGTGCTGCAGAGTACCCTGCGCTCACTGCGCGGTGGTAAAGATATGACTATTGAAACCGCCGAGCCGGTCATGCTTGAGCAGATCGGACGAATTTCCCAGCAGGTCGGCTATTATCTGCACCGCGCCAGTATCGGCGGTGACAATACTGTGCTGATGCGGGACATTTCCTCCGTTCCGGCGCTGATTGACAGTCTCGCCAGTGCGCTGTCAAAAGTGTATCAGCGCAAGGGCGTGGATATTACCGTCGATATTCCGCCGGATATCACCTGGCTGGGACAGCAGAATGACTTTATGGAAGTCATGGGCAACATTATGGAAAATGCCTGCAAATACTGTCTGGAGTTTGTCGAGGTGACGGCGCAGTGGCAGCATGATGCGGTTATTCTGATTGTCGATGATGATGGTCCGGGTGTGCCGGAGGAGAAACGGGAACTGATTTTCAGCCGCGGTCAGCGGGTTGATACCCTGCGGCCGGGTCAGGGACTGGGGCTGGCAATTGTCACCGATATTCTGGAGCAGTATGACGGCGGCGCGGTTGTCACTGAAAGCCCGCTGGGCGGTGCCCGTATTACTGTGACATTCCGGCGTCAGACTGTTCACGACGAAGACACAGACTGAGAGTCAGTCTGTTGTTGCCGGCAAGTTATAAATATATGCATGAATATAATATGTCTTTTTCCGTTATACTCCCTTCATCTGCCTGATCACGGCGTTTATTGAGGACGAACACATGGATTATGAACTGAATATAGACTGGCAGACCTTTATGGAAAGCCACTGGCAAAAACGTCCGTTACTGATCAAAGGTGGTTTCCGCAATTTCCGCGACACCATTTCCCCCGATGAACTGGCGGGGCTGGCAATGGAAGATGAAGTCGACAGCCGCATAGTCACCCGTTTCAGCGGAAAATGGGATGTGCGCCACGGGCCGTTTCAGGAGTTTGACGGGCTGGGTGAAAAAGACTGGTCTATCCTGGTTCAGGCCGTTGATCACTGGCACTTTCCGTCCGCCGCACTGATGAAGCCGTTCCGCTGCCTGTCTGACTGGCGGATGGATGATCTGATGATCTCATATTCTGTGCCGGGTGGCGGTGTGGGTCCGCATCTGGATCAGTACGATGTGTTTATTATTCAGGGCCAGGGCCGCCGCCGCTGGCGTGTCGGGGAAAAAATCCCGGTGAAACAGCACGCGCCGCATCCGGATCTGTTACAGGTGGACCCGTTTGATGCCATTATTGATGATGAAATGGTGCCGGGCGATATCCTGTATATTCCGCCGGGATTCCCGCACGAAGGCTATGCCATTGAGGAATCACTGAACTATTCTGTCGGTTTCCGCGCCCCGAATGCCCGCGAACTGTTCAGCGGCTTTGCCGATTATGTGATTGCCAATGAACTCGGCAGTTACCGCTACAGCGACCCGGATCTGGCGTTCCGTGATAATCCGGCGCTGATTCAGCAGGGCGAACTGACCAAGCTGCATGGTATGATGCAGGATCTGCTTGACCAGCCGGATGTGTTCCGCAAGTGGTTCGGTGAATTTATTTCCCAGTCCCGCCATGAACTGGATCTGGCACCGCCTGAGCCGGCGTACAGCCCGGATGAAATACAGGAACTGCTGTCACAGGGGGAATCTCTGTTCCGCCTGAATGGACTTCGGGTACTGCGTGTCGGTGATACCTGTTTTGTTAACGGCGAAGCCCTGAAAACCCCGCATATTGAAGCAGCGGATGTGCTCTGCCAGTATGATGAAATCACTGCCGAAATGCTGGGGGATGCTTTCAGTGATCCGGAATTTGTGACCCTGCTGACAGTGCTGATTAATAACGGTTACTGGTATTTTGATGATTAATCCGCAATAAAACTGCATTCATCGTTCAGATAAAAGCGCCGCATCATTATGCGGCGTTTTTTACTGGTAACGAATGGTGTAATTCAGAATTGTTTCCGCCGCGCCCGGCTCAATAGTATCCCTCGTCTGTATAAAAGCCGCCTGTAACCGCAATACAGCCCGCCGGGCAGTGACTTCATCAAACAAAAGCGGTTCACCGAAAGTTACCGGTTTGCCGTTATGTGTCAGCCGGACTCCCACACCTGATGCACTGCCGTTTCTCCGCTGTAACTTCAGTGTTCCGGGGCTGTTTCTGGTGGTAAATGCATTACCGGTTAACAGGATATCCGCCATTGCCAGATTGCTGCACTGCAGTCCAATAGTCAGGTTACGAATGCTTCCCGGTGCAACAGACCCTTTGCCGCTGAAATCAGTCCGCGATACGACTCCTAAATCCACCTCTGTTTCTGTTTGCGGATCAAGATCACAGGAATGTTGCCGGACAGTAAATCCGTCCAGATGGATTTTGGTTTCCGGTATACCATATAATCCTGCGGCCCAGTGCCCGTCCACCCGCATAGCGATTTCACCCAGATAGCCTCCCTGATGATGAGCAGCTATTTCCGGTTTCAGTTTATAGAGTGTCACCACTGCCCGTACCCGATATGGCTGAGACGGATCCATGCCGCTGCTGATCGTACACAGTCGTTTATTGGCGGTGTTGTTGTCCGGTGAATCATGACCGTCCACATAGCGTAACGACCTCATGCATTCCGGATGTTCCGCCACCGCCCCGAGACTGTAGCCGATACCACCGGAGAGTTCATAGATAGTGTGTCCCGATGCATTTTGTGTTCTGTTACCCGGCATTCCGCCAACCAGCACAAATTCAATTTCTTTACCGCTGTCGAGCCGGCACTGAGAGACATCAATACTATCCGAAAATACTGTCTCCCCGATAATACCGCCAACCGGTACATTATACGCAGCCGTGATATAACCGGCCGGTATGCGGAGAGTCGTTTCCGGTGTGATAAGTGCACAGGTTTCCCCGGCGGCAGCGGCCGGAATATATCCGGCTGTCAGCCACAAGAGAAAACCTGCCCGGCATAGTGTTCTGGTCTGAGTAAACATTGCTGCTCCTTTACCGGCATATCAGAGGGAGGGTTATCAGTCCCTGCTGATCTTCCGGGACAGTGAAATCCGCCCCGCACTGCTCATGCATTCCTTTCCCCCAGACAGCCTGTAAATGCCCCTGAGCCGGTAACCCGCTGAGATACACTTCCCCGTCCTCACCGGTAATACCGCTGACGCTGCTGCCATCTGCTTTTTTCACCTTCACCCGGGCGGCGAACGGCACCGGGCCCTGTACAGTCCGCAGTGCATAAATCACGCGATAACCGGTATTCACTGCAAAACGAACCGGCACCAGCGCCCCTTTTGACGGGATCACCTGTACGACAGGATCATCCGCATCCGCATTATCCGGCAGGGTTTCCGGGTCGATACGGATAACATTCTGATGATAATGGCTCATCTGCGGAATAACACTGAACCCCGCACTGTCAGTCTGCGCCACTGCCCGTGAGGCCACACGGATCCCCCCGGCACCGCCGGTATCTGCCAGTCCGTTGGTTTCACCCAGCGGACGTGACAGTGTGATACCGTCACCGTGAATAATCAGCCCGCCCTGAATATCCCCGCTCAGGGTATTGTGTCCCTGACTGTGATTGATTCGTCCCCGGATATCGGCCAGGTCGTGACGCCAGCGCAGCTCCGCCCCGCGGTAATGTGCTGTACTCTGCTGCTGATAACTGTGAGTAACCGAGTACCCGAAACGCTGCTCTTCCCCGGGAAAACCATTAACGGATGTTTGCAGAGACGCTTTTCCTGCCCGCTGCTGGTAATGAAAATAGCTGCGGGCTTGTTGTCCGGCAAAATCCAGCGGCACCGACAACGCAACAGATACCCGTTTATCTGTCTTCCGAAAATACCCGCCTGTACGGTACTGTGCATTCACACCGTAATGTACCCGGCCAATATGGCCGGAATAGCCGGCATCCCTGCTAATCACCGCCCGGTATCCGCGCCCGTCATGGCCGGTGCGGTTATAGTGATATCCTGCCGACAGCGTACCGTTATCCCCCGGCAATGGTTGCAGCAACCGGACCTGCCACTGCCTTGATTGTTGCTCATGTGCAGCCCCTGTATTCACCAATGTCCCGGTCAGCGGAAAAAATTTCTGATAATTCAGCCGGTAACGCGGATAATGCTTTGCCGTTGTATGCCGCATCAGAATATCAGCGGACACTCCGCCTGCTGCTCCCATATTGATACCTGCCCCCACACCGCTGCTCAGGGCGTGTTGTGCTGCATAGCCGCCACCATACAGTGTGAGGACTGAATTAATGCCGTATGCTGCCGTACTCTTCACAAACAGGTCTTTGTTATTATTTCTGTTACCGCTGTATTTTCCTGCATCCAGTGTGTAACTGAGACGGCCTTCCCGCTGCATAACCGGGACTGAGGCTCCCGGCTGTATAAAACGCTGTACGGTGCCATCCGCTTCCTCAATGGTGACATCCAGTTCCGTTCCCTGAAAAGACGTATTCAGATCATCAATCACAAATTCACCGGCAGGTAATGTTTCACGGCGGATAATCATTCCCTGCTGCCTGATAGTCAGTTCCGCACTCTGACCGGTTATTCCCCGGATAACCGGCGCATATCCCTGCTGATTCAGCGGATACATATCACTTTGTGAAGCCAGCCGGATCCCCCTGAACGCACGGCTGTCAAACAGCACATCCCCGCTGAACAACTCCCCCAGCTGTAACTCACTGCGCAGAGGCGCTATAGCGCGGTACATCCACAGCCGTTCTGACTGCCATGTCATTTTCCGGTTCCGGTATTCTGCTCTGCTGTGATGGCGAAGCCGCCAGAATCCGGTATTAAAACCACTTTGCAGTAACAGGGTATGCCCGGTGTGATCACTGAATCTGCTGCTCTGCCGGGAAAAGCGATAATCATAATTGAGCATAAATGCAGTAATGCCCGGTTCCCATAACGAAGCATCTGCGGTCCGCTGCGCTTCTGTCAAAAAAAAACGTTGCGGGATCGTAATATCCAGCGACTGCCGCGCGGTATCAAAATTCAGCGAAACCCCGCTGACCAGCGCGGTAATATCTGTAATCTGTGCTGTGCTTTCCGTTTCAGCAAATGCAGACGATGCACCGGGGCGCAGTCCCCATACCAACCATTGCTTACGGGTTACCACCGGCAGCAATGTTTTTTGCTGCGGATGATAACGAAACTCCAGCCATTGACTGCTGGCTACCTGCTGATTGACAGTGACTGCCACAAAATAGCGGCCCTCTTCCTGAAATTGCCGCTCCCGCAAATACTGAAACTGTGCGGGATCCATCACCGGATCATCTCCGTTCAGGCCAAGCGCTGCCGGATTAAAATAAGGCGCGGCAAAAACAGTTACCGGGGAAAAAACGATCACCACAGACAGAAGAAAAAAATAAGGTGCTTTCAATTGCATAATAATATTATTTATCAAAAACAACAGGTTTCGAAATAATCCCGCCAAAATCAGAGATGTAGCTTATGGTTATTTTGTCATTACTATGAATAGTTGTTACCGGTACCGTTAATGATTCGAAGGGAACAATCATCTCCGAAACAGTATATTCCTTATTATTAACCAAAATATTTCTGACAGTGATATGAAAGGGCAAGTCATTAATGACCTTTATTCTGTTTCCTTTTCGTTCATACCTCAGTTTATTATAATCAGGCTCAGTTAATCCCTCAGGGCGATAGAATAATTTAAACTTTGAATTAATAACGATCTGAAGTTTATTCTCTCTGTTTTCATCTGTTTCCGGAATGCCTTTTATATTCAGCCAGAGCAGTGTTTCTCTGTCATCCGGGAATTCTGTTTTTTTCAGCATAACACGCAAAATCCCTTTTTTCCCGGCATCCAGCTGGAAAATAACCGGTGTGAGAATAAAATCCTTACTTTTTGTTATGCCATCTTCTTTTTCAACCCAGCTCTGAATTAAATAGGCTGATTTTTTATCAGTATTATCAACAGGGATTGTGATCATTTTTTTATCCTGCGGATAAATAAACCGGGTGCCGCCGACAACCACTCCGGCAGTTGCCCGGCTCATGGTCAGAAAAAAAATAATAATAAGGAAAGTGAAACCGATTTTCATGGTGCTGTTTATCCGGGGCGGCAACACTTGTTGCCGCCGGTATTAAATGTTACTCATAAGAAACAGTGTAATTCACCGTTGCATTGCCTTCACCCGGTGTTGCCAGGCCGGTAGCCTGATACGCTGCGGTATAATTAAGAGTATAATCACGGGAATCCGCCTGCAGAGGAATGTTACTATAATCACCTGCCGGCGTTACCTGCTGCCCCTCTGCAGTCGCAATGCTGATCCCCACTTTTCCGGCACTTTTTTGATTGGCATCCAATGCATACAGCGTTGCATTGTCTGCATGCGCCGTGCCTTCCATTTTGATTCTCAGCGATGTCATTGCTAATGAACAGTTAATCAGAGAAATATCAAAAGCCTTTTCTTCTGTTCTGTCATCATTTTTTTTCAGTTTAGCGGCTGAATGCTCACCCAGATAAACATCTTTATCTTTTTGTGTAATATCGCAGCTTGAGTCAGTTATTTTTCCTGTAAATCTGATATTCCCTGTTATTTCTTTGGCATCGGCATCGATTTCCGGAACGACCTCATGAATATCACCATCCGCAGAGAATGCATTAAAGGAAAATAAAAGTAACGATGAAATAATTAATTCTCTTTTTAATAAAGACATAAAAATCACCTTTTAAATATTCAACAAATATATATATTTAATGATATGTATTATCTGAACAGATGTAGTTACGCACTGAACATTGACAGGCGAAAGACTATACCAGCAGAAGATAAACGAATACAAAACAAAGATTAATTGGTGAGTAATAAAAGCATCACATCACCGTGTTAATCTTACTATTTATTTAAGTCAGTTTATTTAATAAAAAAGCCATCTTATAGAAAGATGGCCTTTATAATATTTAATTGATATCTGAATTATTTATTTCTTCATATCCAGTGCGGTTAATTCTGCAATCCGCATAATCACAGAAACAGCCTGTTCCATGCCTTCCAGTGAGATAAACTCGTGTTTACTGTGGAAGTTATAGCCGCCGGTAAACAGGTTCGGGCACGGCAGACCACGGTAAGAGAGTTGCGCACCGTCAGTACCGCCGCGGATAGGTTTGATATCCGGCTCAATATCGCAGTCAATCATTGCCTGTTTGGCCAGTTCAATCACATGCGGGTGTTTCACCACATGGTCGCGCATATTGTAATAGCTGTCATCAATCGTCAGCTCGATATAGCAGTCCGGATGCAGACCTTTACCGACTTTCTCGGCAATCGCGATCATGTTGCTTTTGCGTTTTTCAAAATTATTACGGTCAAAATCACGGATGATATAGTTCATTTCCGCGCGTTCCACCGTACCTTTGATACTTTGCAGATGATAGAACCCCTCATACCCTTCGGTATTTTCCGGCGTTTCTTCCGGCGGTAATTCACTGTGGATGCGGGTTGCCAGTGACAGCGCGTTCACCATCACGCCTTTGGCACTGCCCGGATGCACGTTATTGCCTTCAATGCGGATGGCAACCGCCGCTGCGTTAAAGTTCTCATATTCCAGCTCACCGACACCACCACCATCAACGGTATAAGCCCACTGCGCACCGAATTTTTTCAGATCCACATACTGCGCGCCACGGCCGATTTCTTCATCCGGCGTGAAGGCAATGCGGATATCACCGTGCGGAATATCACTGTTTTTCAGACGTACCATAGCAGTGATGATTTCTGCGATACCGGCTTTATCATCCGCTCCCAGCAGGGTTTTACCGTCGGTCATAATCAGGGTTTTACCCAGCATGGTGTGCAGCACCGGGAACATGACCGGCGACAGCACTTCGTCACCGATGCCGAGTGCGATATCACCACCACGGTAATTTTCCAGAACCTGAGGATTCACATTACGCCCGGAGAAATCCGGTGAGGTATCAAGGTGAGAAATAAAACCGATAACCGGCACCGGCCAGTCAACATTCGCCGGTAACGTTGCCATCACGCAGCCGTTATCATCCAGCGAGACATCTGATAACCCCAGCGTTTTCAGCTCTTTTTCCAGAGCACGCGCCAGCCTTAACTGACCGTCGCTGCTTGGTGTCAGCTTGGCTGACGGCTTCGACTGCGTGTCAAAAGAGACATAACCGAAAAAGCGCTCTAATAACTTATCCATGTGTTCCCCCAATAACATTGATTTCTTATTATCGGGGAAACATAAATTGAGTTATTGCGTCAAATCAGATTTAGTGTTGTTAATCTGCGCCAGCAGCTGACGGACATACTCCGGCACCACCTGCCCGGCAGGACCGTAGTGACACTCCTCAAACTCACTCTGCACCTTACTCGGTTCCAGATTGAGTTCCACCGTATGTGCCCCGCACAGCCGTGCCTCATGGACAAACCCGGCCGCCGGATAGACATGTCCGGAGGTACCGATGGCGATAAAGATATCCGCATCATTCAGTGCCTGATAGATTTCATCCATGCCGAACGGCATTTCACCGAACCAGACAATATGCGGCCGCAGCGGTGACGGGAACTGACAGCAGTGGCAGCGCTCATCGGCAGACAGGTCGCCGGTGCACGACTGAACCTGTCCGGACATCGCACAGCGGATTTTCAGCAACTCGCCGTGCATATGAATAATCCGCTGACTGCCTGCCCGTTCGTGCAGGTTATCAATATTCTGGGTGACCAGCAGGAAGTTATCCCCCAGCACCTGTTCCAGCTCCGCCAGGGCGAGATGTGCCGGGTTCGGCTGCACATCAGGGGACTGTAACTGACGGCGGCGGTCATTGTAAAACTGCTGCACCAGACGCGGATTGCGGGCATAGCCTTCCGGCGTCGCCACATCTTCGATGTTGTGCTCTTCCCACAGCCCGTCTTCCGAACGGAATGTCCGGATCCCGGACTCGGCGGAGATACCCGCACCGGTCAGCACAACAATTTTAGGTTTAAACTGATCCATTTTTCCGGCCATCCATTTATCGCGATAGAAAAAGCGTAAGTGAAAACGCTGGCGCAGGATCCGCCGCTGTTTGCGTAACTTTCTTAATCGGTGCGTTCTGCGCATAATCCGGCCTTTGTTCATCACTGTCTCCGTTCAGGGTAATGCATCCGCGCTTCGGATTCAAAAATCATTACAATTCCTGCGGGCTTTACTGCCCGCTCAGAATACGTGCCGGTTCAAGGCGGCAGGCGCGTCTCGCCGGATACCAGCTTGCCAGCAGGCTCAGCACAATGGTGGTCAGAACCACATACAGCAGATCCGTCAGCCGCAGCTCCGACGGCAGAAAATCAATAAAATAGACATCGCCGGACAACAGTTTGTGCCCGATAAGAAATTCAATGCCACGGATAAGCGGCGTCAGATTCAGGGCCGCCAGTGTGCCGAGAACCGCCCCGCTGATACAGCCGACCATACCGGTCAGCAACCCGTACCAGAGGAAAATGGCACGGATCAGGCTGTCTTTCGCACCAAGGGTACGCAGAATGGCGATATCCCCGCTTTTGTCTTTCACGGCAATAATCAGGGTGGAAACGATATTGAAGCACGCCACACCAATCACCAGAATCATGGCCAGGTACATAATACTGCGCACTAACTGAATGTCGCTGTACATATAGCCGTATTCGTTGATCCAGCTTTTATAGAAGACATGCTCACGGCTGGCTTCCGCCGCCCGCAGCACCACGTCATTGGCGTTGAAAACATTATCCGTGCGGATTTCGATACCGGTGACACCCTCACCGTAATCCAGATACTGCTGTGCATCTTCCAGCGGCAGCAGCGCCAGCCGGTGATCCAGCATGCCGCTTAAGCGAAAAATCCCCGCGACCTGCAAACGGATGCGTTTCGGCTGTAACAGGCGCTCCGTGCTGTCGTGATTCGGGATCATAATGGTGAGCCAGTCACCCTGCGCAACACCGAGAGATTTCGCCGCGCCGTCGCCAAGGATTATCTGGTTTTTCCCGGCCTGAAAATCCGCCCAGGCATTATCCGCCACAAATTCCGGCAGACCGCTTACCGACTTCTGAGTGACCGGATCCACGCCCATCAGTTGCATGGCCTGTAATTTACTGCCTTTTTCCGCCAGTCCGGTAAATTCAATATACGGGCTGGCGGCCACCACACCCGGAGTATTTTTGATCCGCAGCAGGCTCTGCGCCCAGGTATCAAACGGCTGCTCAACAGTGGAAATCTGCCCCTGCGGCACCACGGAAAGCACCCGGTTCTCCAGCTCACGCTCGAAGCCGTTCATGGCACTCAGCCCGATAATCAGTACCGCCACCCCGAGCGTGATCCCCAGAGTGGAAATGACGGAAATCAGCGAGACCATCCCCGCCCGTTTCCGCCCTTTGCTGAAACGCAGCGCAGTCAGTAATGACAGCGGTAGTGCATTCATAGCGCCGTCTCCGGCTGTGCATTCAGAATACCGTCGCGCATTTCCATCTGCCGCCCCATTTTCGCCGCCAGGGCGAGGTCATGGGTAACCACCAGGAAAGCGGTGCCGAGAGTTTTATTCAGTTCGGATAACAAATCAAAAATGCTCTGCGCATTGCGCTGATCCAGGTTACCGGTTGGTTCATCCGCCAGAACCAGTGACGGTTTATTCACCAGCGCACGGGCAATCGCCACCCGCTGACGTTCCCCGCCGGAAAGCTCAGACGGACGATGATGAGCGCGCGCGGCCACACCAACACGCTCCAGCATTTCCCCCGCCTGTGCCAGTGCTTTATCCCGCGCCATACCGCCGATCAGCAGCGGCATCGCCACGTTTTCCACCGCCGTAAAATCGGGCAACAGATGGTGGAACTGATAAATAAAGCCCATTTCCTGATTGCGCAGCGCCGACAGGGCGTTCTGGCTCATGGCGGAAAGTGCCGTGCCGTTGAAAATCACCTCACCGGAGGTCGGGGAATCCAGTCCGCCGAGCAGATGCAGCAGCGTACTTTTCCCCGAGCCGGAACTGCCGACAATCGCCAGCATATCCCCGCGACGGAGTTCAAAATTAACCTGTTTCAGGACATCAGTTTCCACTGTGCCCTCGTGATAGGATTTGCATAACTGACGACATGCCAGTAATAACTCACTCATAACGTAAAGCCTCCGCGGGTTGTACCGCTGCCGCCCGCCACGCAGGCCAGAGTGTGGATAATAAAGAGATAAGCATGGCAGCCGCGCCGATAGTGATGACGCGCAGCGGCTCAATGACCGTCGGCAGCGCTATTCCTTTCGGGATCAGCCCCAGCAGCGGCATCAGAATATTCAGTTGTGACGAAAGCAGCGTACCCAGCAGAACGCCGATCACCGAGCCGAGGATCCCCGCCCCCGCGCCCTGAATCATAAAGATCAGCATAATTTTGCCGCGTGTCATTCCCAGGGTTTTCAGGATGGCCACTTCGGTCTGTTTTTCCATCACCAGCAAGGCCAGCGAGGTAATGATATTAAACGCGGCCACAGCGATAATCAGGCTGAGCAGCAGCCCCATCATATTTTTCTCCATACGCACCGCCTGGAAAAACTCACCTTTCTGCACGCGCCAGTCTGTCCAGACCAGCCCTTCCGGTAATGTCTGCTGACTGAGACTGTCCACCTGCAACGGCTGTGACAGATAGAGACGCCAGCCGGTAATATTACCCGCCGGATAGCGCATCAGACGCGCCGCATCCTCCTGATTCATCAGCACCTGGGTGTTATCGGATTCACTGCCGGAGGAGAAAAAACCCGCCACGGTAAACAGGCGCTGGCTCGGGATACGTCCCATCGGCGTCAGCTGTGACACATTCGGCACCAGGATACGGACACTATCCCCGCGTTTGAGTCCCATCCGTTTCGCCACGCCCTCGCCGACCACCACATGATATTGTCCTGCTGCCAGTTCAGACGGCCGGGTATTCACCAGATAATCCATCAGCGGTTCATCCCCCTGCGGATCAATTCCGGTCACGGAGGCGATCCCCACATTGCCGGTGCTCTGCAGAACCACGTCACCGGTCACAATCGGGGCGGTTTTTACCACATCACGCAGCCCTGTTAATTGTGAGACCGGATGTGTCTGCGGATCCAGCACGCCGTTTCCGGTGGTGATTACCGCCTGCGGCATAAAATCGAGGATACTCTGCTGCAATGAGCGTTCAAAACCGTTCATTACGGATGTCACGGTGATAAGTGCTGTCACCCCCAGCGTGATGCCGATGGCGGAAAGCAGCGAGACAAAACGGGCAAAGCGATCCGTGCCGCGTCCCCGCATGTAACGCAGACCGATTAAAAATGAGACAGACTGAAACATGAAATCTGAACGCCCCTGTTGCCAAAGCGAAGTGTTCAGGGATAATAAAGGCTCCGGTTGATGAATGGAACCACTCCCGCCCGTTTGCGGCAGTTTTTTTTCATTGACGGTCAGCGTGTTGCCGGTATCAGACCACCTCCGGACCGGCAGCGCGGCGGCCTTTTATTGCCCGGACAAGCCACTCCGGTATGGCAGAACCTTGTTACCTGACAGAAACACGCAGCCCGATGGAAAACCGAATGTCGCTGAAAACACGCTATGAACTCCCGGCCCGTGCCGCAGACACCCGCCAGCTCGGTGAAATGACCGGTGCAGCCTGTGCGGTGGAAACCGCGTCGATAATTGAACAACACGACGGCCCCGTCATCCTGGTGACCCGCGATATGCAGAATGCCCTGCGGCTGCGGGATGAGATCCGCCAGTTTACCGCGCTCCCGGCAGAAACCCTTGCCGACTGGGAAACTCTGCCGTATGACAGCTTTTCGCCGCACCAGGAGATTATCTCCAACCGGTTATCCACGTTATACCGTCTGCCGACCCTGGAAAAAGGCGCACTGATTCTGCCGGTCAATACACTGATGCAGAAAGTGTGTCCGCCTGAATTTCTCACCAGTCATGCACTGGTGATGGCCAAAGGGGAAAAATTGTCACGGGACAAGCTGCGTGAAGAGCTGGTTCAGGGCGGTTACCGCAGTGTCGAACAAGTACTGGAGCACGGCGAGTTCGCCATTCGCGGCGCATTGCTGGATCTGTTTCCGATGGGCAGCGAACTGCCGTTCCGGATTGATTTCTTTGATGATGAAATCGACAGCCTGCGCACCTTTGATGTCGACACCCAGCGCACCCTCGATGAAGTGAATGCGATCAATCTGCTGCCTGCTCACGAATTCCCGACGGATAAAGATGCTATCGAGCTGTTCCGCAGTCAGTGGCGGGAAACCTTTGAGGTGCGCCGCGACCCGGAGCATGTTTATCAGCAGGTCAGCAAAGGTACCCTGCCCGCCGGTATCGAGTACTGGCAGCCGCTGTTTTTCACCGCACCGCTGGTACCGCTGTTTGACTATCTGCCGGATAACACCCTGCTGGTGACCCAGGATTTACAGGAATCCGCTGACCGCTTCCGCCGTGATGTGCAACAGCGTTTTGAGAGCCGGGGTGTGGATCCGATGCGCCCGTTACTGCCGCCGTCACAGCTGTGGCTGACACCGGAAGAACTCAATCAGCAGATGAAAACGCTGCCGCGTGTGCAGCTCAATAATGACAAACTGCCACGCAAAGCCGCCAATACCAACCTCGGCTATACCGCTCTGCCGGATCTGAAAGTCAATCCGCAGCTGAAATCCCCGCTTGACCCGCTGCGCCGCTTCCTGGAAAGCACAGAGGCTGCCGTGATTTTCTCGGTGGAAAGTGAGGGACGGCGCGAAAGCGTACAGGAACTGCTGGCGCGCATCAAAATCAAACCGGCGGAAATCCGCAGTCTGACGGATGCTACCGTGCCGGGTATTTATGTCATGATCGGTGCCGCCGAGCACGGTTTTGTTGATAACGACCGTCAGCGCGTCCTGATCTGTGAAAGCGATATGCTGGGTGAGCGCGTGGTGCGCCGCCGTCAGGACACCCGCCGCACGATTAACACCGATACCCTGATCCGCAACCTTGCGGAACTGCGCCCGGGTCAGCCGGTGGTGCATCTGGAGCACGGGGTCGGCCGCTATCAGGGATTAACCACCCTGGAGGCCGGGGGGATCAAGGCAGAATACCTGATCCTCACCTACGCCGGGGAAGATAAACTGTATGTCCCGGTGTCATCGCTGCATCTGATCAGCCGCTATGCCGGAGGGGCAGATGAAAGCGCCCCGCTGCATAAACTCGGCGGTGAAGCCTGGAGCAAAGCACGTCAGAAAGCAGCGGAAAAAGTCCGCGATGTGGCGGCTCAGTTACTGGATATTTATGCACAGCGGGCCGTCAAACCCGGCTTTGCCTTTAAACATGACCGTGAACAGTACCGCGAGTTTTGCCAGTCCTTCCCGTTTGAAACCACTCCGGATCAGGAGCAGGCTATTAATGCCGTGCTGAGTGATATGTGTCAGCCGGTGGCGATGGACAGACTGGTGTGCGGTGATGTCGGTTTCGGTAAAACCGAGGTCGCAATGCGGGCGGCCTTCCTCGCTGTCCATAACCACAAGCAGGTTGCCGTGCTGGTGCCGACCACTCTGCTCGCGCAGCAGCACTATGATAACTTCCGTGACCGTTTCGCCAACTGGCCGGTGCGGATTGAAGTTTTGTCCCGTTTCCGCAGCGCCAAAGAACAGCAGCAGGTGCTGGATGATACCAGAGAAGGAAAAGTGGATATCATTATCGGCACACACAAGCTGTTGCAGAGCGATGTGCACTGGCATGATCTCGGCCTGCTGGTGGTGGATGAAGAGCACCGCTTCGGTGTCCGCCATAAAGAGCGCATCAAGGCGATGCGTGCCAATGTGGATATCCTGACCCTCACCGCCACCCCGATCCCGCGTACCCTGAATATGGCCATGAGCGGCATGCGGGATCTTTCTATTATCGCCACCCCGCCGGCAAGACGGCTGGCGGTGAAAACCTTTGTCCGTCAGTATGATGAGCTGGTGGTGCGGGAGGCGATTCTGCGTGAGGTACTGCGCGGCGGTCAGGTTTATTACCTTTACAATGATGTGGAAAATATTGAAAAAGCCCGCAACCGTATTGCGGAGCTGGTGCCGGAAGCCCGTGTGGCAGTCGGCCACGGACAGATGCGTGAGCGCGAGCTGGAACGGGTCATGACCGATTTCCACCATCAGCGTTTTAATGTGCTGGTATGCACCACGATTATTGAAACCGGTATCGATATTCCCAGCGCCAATACCATTATCATCGAACGGGCCGATCATTTCGGGCTGGCACAGCTGCATCAGCTGCGCGGCCGTGTCGGGCGTTCACACCATCAGGCCTATGCTTATCTACTGACGCCACACCCGAAAGCCATGACCACCGATGCCCATAAACGCCTGGAAGCAATTGCTTCTCTGGAAGATTTAGGAGCCGGATTTGCTCTCGCCACTCATGACCTGGAAATCCGTGGTGCGGGTGAGCTGCTGGGCGAGGATCAGAGCGGCCAGATGGCCAGCGTTGGTTTCACACTCTATATGGAAATGCTGGAAAGTGCGGTCGACTCACTGAAAAGCGGCAAAGAGCCGTCACTGGAAGATCTCACGCAGAGCCAGACCGAAGTGGAGCTGCGTATGCCGGCCCTGCTGCCGGAAGATTACCTGCCGGATGTAAACATGCGCCTCTCCTTCTACAAACGAATTGCCAGCGCGCGCAGCGATACCGAACTGACCGAGCTGAAAATTGAGCTGATTGACCGCTTCGGTCTGCTGCCGGATGCCGGTCGTCACCTGCTGGCGGCAGCGGGTCTGCGCCTGCAGGCACAGGACCTGGGGATCCGCCGGATTGAGGCGCAGGAGAAAGGCGGTTTTGTTGAGTTCAGTGAGAAAAACCATGTCGACCCGGCGTATCTTATCGGGCTTTTGCAAAATAACCCGAAACAGTACCGGCTGGACGGCCCGTCAAAACTGAAGTTTATCTGTGACCTGACCGACCGCACCAAACGCATTGAGTTTGTCGCTGATTTACTGACCGCGTTTGCCGCCCACCCGGTATAACGTACAGCATCCTCTCTGTCAGGTGCCGGTTTCGGCTGGCACCCCAAAATGAATAAAAATCCATTTATTGTGAATATTAATTTGCAAGGTGATTATTAGTTCGGTTAGTATTTACCAAAATATAATGACAACAACAGGGTAAATACTATGGATCGTCGTTCGTTTCTGAAATCAACAGGGATCGCGCTCGGCGGATTAACCGCCGCCTCTCTGGTCACCACCGGTCAGGCCGCCACCGGTACTGTCTCACCCGCTGCCAAAGCAGCGCCGCTCAGCGCGGAAAATCCGCTGCTGCTGAACTTCAATGAAAACTCACTGAGGATGTCTCCGAAAGCCCGTCAGGCGATTATTGACGCCCTTCCCGGCGCATTCCGCTATCCGGATGCTGCCCGCGAAGCGCTGATTGAGCAGATTGCCGCGCATTTCTCACTGACACCGGAACACATCAGCCTCGGAAATGGTTCCTCAGAAACCATTCAGGCGGCTGTGCAGATGCTGGTGGCGAATGCACAGAAAAAACAGCAGCCGGTGCAGCTGATTGTACCGGATCCGACATTCAATTATGCCGAACTGTATGCTGAACCGCTGGGCGTGAATATTGTCAAAGTGCCTCTGAAAGCCGATCTCTCTTTTGACCTCGCGGCAATGCAGGCGATCGCCGATAACTTTGCCGGTCATTCCGTTATCTATATCTGTAACCCGAATAACCCAACCGCTATGATCACCCCGGCATCACAACTCGCACAGTGGGTAAACCAGGCACCGCCGCAGCAGAATTTTATTATTGATGAGGCATATGCGGAATTCGTGTCTGATCCGCAATTTAAAAGTGCGGTTGAATGGGTGGCTGCCGGAAAATCCAATATTATCGTGACACGCACTTTCTCGAAAATATTTGCCCTGGCCGGGCTTCGTGTCGGTTACGGTATTTCCGCACCGGCAGTAACGGAACAGGTAAATATTTTCAATTCTATCGATAATACTAATATAGCAGGTGCAGTTTCCGCACTGGCATCCCTGAATGATAAACCGTTTATTGATTACAGCCGCCATTCAACGGATGTTTCACGGGAAATTGTGGTTGCCGCACTGAAGGAATTAAATCTGCCTTATGCGCCCTCACAGGCTAATTTCATCTTCCATAAGGTGACCGGAGATGTAAAAACCTATCAGCAGCGGATGAAAGAAAACCATATAATGGTCGGCCGTGAATTTCCGCCGGTGACCGGCTGGAGCCGCCTGACATTAGGCACGCCGGAAGAGATGCAGCAATTTGTGGCGGTATTAAAGCAGTTTCGTCAGAAGGGCTGGGTTTAATTTCCGGTTACATTAAATAAAAAACGTGGTGAATACCGGTTTATGACATAAACCGGTATTCTTATTTTTTGTCTGTAACACACTTTATTTCACTGTATTCAGTCCGGGTAAAATGATCAGCCGCCCGGTATTATCCACCGGCATGACATCACCCGGATTATAATTGATTCTGACCTTACCGACGGTGTCATTGATTCTATACACCACATCATAGCCGACAATCCGGTGCTCATAGGTGTATGCCGTCGTACAGGAGCGGTATGTCGGACCGCCGTACACCTTCGGTGCGTGCAGCAGGGTTTCATACAGCAGATACGGGGTGCAGACCTGCTCAGTCGGGTGGACAATATCCAGGAGTTCACGCTTGTACGGACCCGGCATGGTTGTCAGGTCACAGTATTCATGGCGTACCGGCACCGTTGCCATGATAGGTTCGGATGAGAGAACCTCAGCAACAGCGGGATGTTTATTCTTTGTCACAGCAAAAGAAATGATTACTGCAAAAATAACAAACAGAAGCACAAGCCCTGTGAATGTTATTCGTGATAATGGTTTTCGTTCATTTTTATTCATTGTCAAATTATATAAATATCCAGCGGTAATAATTGGGATTATTCCTATCAAATCCGGTTTTATTTTTAACGATTAATCTTACCGGACTATATTCCCACAGCACCGCTAAATAAAAGTTAAATAATAATGATGAAACAATAATTCTGTCCCTGTAATTTATTAATTCAACCTGACTGTGTATGTACTGACAACGATCAACAATAATTAATAAAGAGCAGTATCTGCCTTATTTTGTTCATTACCACCGGAATTATCTGTTAGTGATGATACTGAACTCCTGTTAAATAATGCATTTTCCGGCTTTATATCAAATCTGTACAATGTATATTTCCCTGTTCTGAGCAGGGTTTATTATTATAAAAAATGACGCCCGGAAGCGTCATTTTTGGGGAAGATCAATTAATGTAATTTCAGCCGCGGACGGATAATCCGGTTTATACCGCCAACCAGCATCATCAGCCCGGTTTTAATATAACCGTGCAGCGCAATCTGATGCATACGATACAGTGAAATATACATTATACGGGCTATACGCCCTTCAATCATCATATTACCGCGCATCAGGTTACCCATCAGGCTCCCGACCGTACTGAACCGGGAGAGGGAAACCAGTGAGCCGTGATCTTTAAACACATAATCCTTCAGCGGCTTATCATTGAGTACCGCAAGGATGTTGTGATAGCAGCGGGTCGCCATCTGATGTGCTGACTGCGCGCGCGGCGGAACAAATCCGCCCTCTTTTTTCGGGCAGGATGAGCAGTCACCGATAGCGAAAATTGCGTCATCACGGGTGGTCTGGAGTGTTGGTTTGACCACCAGCTGATTAATACGGTTGGTTTCCAGCCCGCCAATCTCTTTCAGGAAATCAGGCGCTTTGATACCTGCCGCCCAGACCATCAGACTTGCGGTGATATGCTCGCCGTCTTTGGTGTTCAGACCGGATTCATCGGCGCTGGTGACCATGGTCTGCGTCATCACACGCACACCCAATTTGGTGAGCTCCTGGTGAGCGGCACCGGCAATTTTCGGCGGCAGAGCAGGCAGAATACGCTCACCCGCCTCCACCAGCGTCACATTCAGTGCATCGGTATTCAGGCCTTTAAAACCGTAGCTGTGAAGCTGCTCAACGGCATTATACAGTTCTGCTGACAGTTCCACCCCGGTCGCCCCGCCGCCGACAATCGCGATATTCACTTTGTCGCCTTCGCCGTGGCTGGCGGAGTATTTCAGGAACAGGTTCAGCATCTCATTATGGAAGCGGTTTGCCTGTGACGGGCTGTCGAGGAAGATGCAGTTTTCTTTGATCCCGGGGGTGCCGAAATCGTTGGAGGTGCTGCCCAGCGCCATCACCAGGATGTCATAATCCAGCTCACGCTCCGGTACCAGCAGGTCACCGTTGTTGTCACGGATTTCTGCCAGGGTGATATTTTTACTGTCGCGATCCAGTCCGGTCATTGAACCCAGCTGGAAATTGAAATAGTGATTGCGGGCATGCGCCAGGTAGCTCAGGGCATCCACGCCGTCATCCAGAGAACCGGTCGCCACTTCGTGTAACAGCGGTTTCCACAGGTGGCTGCTGTTGCGATCGACCAGAGTGATTTCCGCTTTTTTCTTCTTACCTAATTTGTGGCCGAGTTGCGTTGCCAGTTCCAGCCCGCCTGCGCCACCGCCGATAATCACAATCTTCGTATTCGGTGTAGTCATAACATCCTCTGAAAAATAATCTAACGTTATCTCAGGGCTCTTCAGGAAAAACAGTGAGATAACATCAGATAAAACTGAATCGTGTCACACCATGGTATACCACAACAGGTAATTTGGTCATACCATATTTGATCATAATCAAATTCTGGGTAATCCGGCGGAAAAATGCAAACATTATTTTAAATTTAACAAAACTATTTTACTTTTGGTTTACCTCTGATGCTTTCTTTAATCACCGGATTAACTTTTCGTGACAGCAGATGAAAAAAGCCTGTTATCTTGCTGATTCAGCACCAGAAAGTTATTGATGTAACGCAATGACCGGAAAGATACGTAAGAGAAAGATCACAGGAGAGGCAGATTTGAGACGGGAATCGCTTCAGTTGCAGAGGAAAAAATACCGCGCCTTCCGCAGGCGCGGCCGTTTTACAGAGAGGCGGTGTTATCAGGCTTTTTTAAACGCGGTTTTAAACCCTTTGATTTCCTGCAGATGACGGGACAGATCCTTAAATTTGTGGGTCTGTTCTTCATCCCAGATAACCTGATAATACGGTGACAGGGTGTCATGCGCACGCTGGTTATCCAGCGCCTCGTCATTGCGGGACAACAGCACCAGGCAGTTCTTCCGGTTCAGTTCGCGGAAATCCGAGATACACTTGGTCATGATATCCAGATACTCTTCCGGGCGGTCGATTTTGCCTTCCATATTTTCATACGGGAACAGGTTCGGGTTTACCATTACCTGGCGGATGCCGCACAGATATCCGACACGCTCAGCCCAGAAGCCCCCCAGACCCACGCCCAGCACAATGGCCGGTCCTTCGCTCTGTTTTACCGCTTTATCCACTTCAGTCAGCAGATATTTCATGTCATAACGCGGATGAAGCGTGCTGTAACTGATAAAACGGACATCCGGATCCGCAAATTTCAGCTGCATCACTTTTTCATGATTGCCCGGGCTGGTTGAATCAAATCCATGAAGATAAATAATCATGCTCGCTCCTGCCATTGTTCGTGTAATACGGATAGGGTTTTGTTCGCCTGCTGCCAGCGCTCACTGCGCTGCAGTTCAGCCAGATCATAACCTTTACTCCGATGATACAACTTATCAATACGTTGTGCCGTGATAACCGGCAAATTATCAAGGATAGTCACAGCACCTTTACGGTTATTACAAACCAGGATCATATCGCAGCCCGCGTCCAGTGATGCCTGACCACGCTCCGCATAGCCGCCCATCACCGCCGCCCCTTCCATTGACAGGTCATCAGAGAAAATAACCCCGTCAAACCCGAGTTGCTGACGCAGCACCGATTTCAGCCAGTAGGATGAACCGCTCGCCGGGCGATCATCAATCTGTGTGTAAATCACATGTGCGGGCATCACAGCATCAAGCAGGCCGCGCTGGATAAACTCACGGAAAATTGCCATGTCTTTGCCGCGGATCACCGCCGGGTCGCGCTCATCACGCGGCGTTTCCTTGTGGGAATCCGCACTGACCGCGCCGTGTCCCGGGAAATGTTTACCGGTACTCGACATCCCGGCGCTGCGCATACCGCGCACAAAGCGTTCCGCCATCTGCGCCGCAATGTCGCCGTCTTCATGGAACGCGCGTGAGCCGATAGCCGCACTGCCGTGCCCCAGATCCAGCACCGGCGCGAAACTGATATCAATATCCATGGCGATCATTTCCGCCGCCATCAGCCAGCCTGCCTCTTCCGCCAGCGCAGAGCCGGTGAGCAGGTCATTAAACTGTGCAAAAGACTGTGCCGCCGGCAGGCGGGTAAAGCCGTCTTTAAACCGCTGGACGCGGCCGCCTTCCTGATCAACCGCAATCACAACACGGTTATCGCGGGTAGCTTCACGGATCTGCCGCGTCAGTTCACGCAGCTGTGCCGTGTCATGGAAATTACGGGTAAAGAGAATCACTCCCCCGACTGAAGGGTGGCGCAGGATCTCGCGCTCTTCGCTGTCCAGCTCATACCCTTCGACATCTAACATTACAGGACCCATAGTGAAACCTCGTTATATTTACCTGAGCCCGGCGGCAGCTTTCAGCGCGGCCGGATATTGCAGAAACTGCGGGTCGCCGGTTTGTCCCCAGCGGCTCTCAAACCACATAACCATCATATAATCTGCCCGTGCCTGCCAGCGGCAAGTCTGCGCCAGTACGCGCTGCGGACAGTGATAAGCAGAATAATAACGCAGAAAAGTGTGAATTAACGTCAATGACCAGTGATTGGCACGAAAAAGTGTGGCGAGAGACAGACCGATATCGGTATCAGCGGCATATTCCCAGTCAATCAGATGCAGCTCCCCCGCCGCCGTCACAATATTGCCGGGGTGGATATCCATATGTGCAGGTGCCAGCTTCAGCGGCTGAGGCTCTGCTTCGCGCATAAAGTGGCGGTGGATACGCAACAGCTGCGGGGTGCGGCGACGTTTGTCGGTCAGGTGAAAGTGGCGGTCTGCCTGTGCTTTGAGCGGCAGACGATACCCGGTAAGCGGCTGATTATGCAGATTGCTGACCAGCGCCGCCAGCTGCGGGATAAAGTCCGGTTGCTGCATCCGTTCCGGCGGCAGTGTTTCACCTTCCACCCGGTACAGAAGCAGCCAGCCGTGGCTGAATCCGGCCACGCGCGGGGCAAGGCCGCTGTCACGCAACCGGTGCAGGACACGCGCCTCTTTCTGACGGCTGACACCGATATCCGCACTGTGCACGGTCTGTGCTCTGCCAATCAGAGACACACCTTTTTGTTCAATACTGACACTTTCCCGCGTCAGCCCGTTCAGCGGACGGATTGTCCAGCCGGAGACAGGCAATGCGGGAAAGTGTTCAGTGAGGCATAACAGTAACGCGCGGTTACTGCTCAAGCACCGCGCCCTTACCGGACCAGATGATTTCACCGCTGCTGACAGACATCAGCTGCATCTCCATCTGACGGGCATCACGGGTACCGGTTACCACGCTGTACAGCACATAATCGGCATTCAGATAACGCGCCAGACCGATAGCTTTGCTGCGCAGGGTCAGTGTATCGTTATCACCCATCCCCAGCACCGACATGGCACTGCTGACCGCACCGGCCGGGATCACATTCAGTACCCCGGTTTTTCCGATGGTATTCATCAGCGCACCGGTCGCAACGCTGGTCTGCAGGCTGCTGTTGGTTTTATTACCGACTTTATTCACCAGCAGCGTGCTGCCCTGATTCACGCCGTCGCTGTGAACCATCTGATTAACCAGAGGTGTAATACTCTGTTCCCACTCGATTTTTTTCATTTTCGGCGGAACCGGCACCGTATCCGGCGGCGGCAGCGGCAGTGGCGGCGGCGTGGTATCCGGCGGCGGTGTTACGGTACCCACCGGTACCGGGGGTGTTACCGGTGCCGTTGAAGGACACCCGGCCAGCAGCCAGACTGACGCTATCACACATAAAAGACGTTTCATCACTGTTCTCCTGTCAGCCGGTTATTTCACCAGCATCGGCCCCAGATGATGGCCGCCGACCAGATGCATATGAATATGGAACACTTCCTGTCCGCCGTGGCGGTTACAGTTCATAATCAGGCGGTAGCCGTCATCCGCGATACCTTCCTGTTGCGCGATTTTAGCCGCAACCGTGATCATATGACCCAGAACCTGTTCATCTTCCGGGGTAACATCATTCACAGTAGGAATAAGATGGTTGGGAATAATCAGAATATGTGTCGGTGCCTGCGGGGAAATATCACGGAACGCCGTCACGCTGTCATCCTGATAGACGATATCAGACGGAATTTCACGACGAATAATTTTACTGAAAATAGTTTCTTCGGCCATAACCTGCTCCTGTAATTAATCAGCCTGACAGATGTCTGCGGATTTACCGGACAGACACCTGAAACAGACGGCAGAAATTGTCAGTGGTGATCTCAGCAAGCGCCTCAACGCTCACCCCTTTTAATACAGCCATATACTCCGCCACATCACGCACATACGCGGGCTGGTTCTCTTTACCGCGAAACGGTACCGGGGCCAGATACGGCGAATCGGTTTCCACCAGGATGCGATCCAGCGGGACAATGCGGGCGGCTTCGCGGATCTGCTCCGCATTGCGGAACGTCACAATGCCGGAAAAGGAGATATAAAAACCTTCATCCAGCAGCGCTGAGGCCGTCTCTTTGTCTTCGGTAAAGCAGTGTAACACGCCGCCGCACTCCCCGGCCTGTTCTTCGCGGATAATCGCCAGGGTATCTTCACGGGCATCGCGGGTATGGACAATCACCGGTTTATTCAGCTCACGTCCGATACGGATATGCTCGCGGAAAACCTCACGCTGAAGCGCGGCATTCTCTTTCTGATAGTAGTAATCCAGCCCGGTTTCGCCGAGGGCCACCACCCGTTTATCCGCTGCCAGTTCACGCAGCTGTGTAAAATCATACGGCTCATCCAGATTCAGCGGATGAATACCACAGGAAAAGGCCACATCCGGGCGCTCACCGATCAGCTCGCGCATTTTTGTGTAACCCGGCAGGGTTGTCGCCACCGCCAGTGCGTATTTCACATCACGCTGCGCAGCCTTTTGCATAACATCGTCCACACTTTCATGCTTTTTTTCATAATCCAGGCAATCGAGGTGGCAGTGGGAATCTACTAAAAACATAATTAACTCATTATTTTAAATTAGGTGATGCAGAAAACAGTGTTTCCTGGTGTAACAATTGTTCTGTCAGCAGCAGTTCCTGATTCACGCCGGTGATGGTCATCAGCCGGTGGCGGCAGGTCAGCCAGCTTTCCGCCGCATTCAGTAAGTGTGCACTGCTGTAATGCGCTGCCAGTTGTGCAATCAGAGCAGACTGGTCCTGATTCAGACAGGCTGGTGCCATATTCTGCTGATACTTTACCGCATCCATAAACAGGGTGGTCAGCCAGCTGATGCGCTTTTCCGCATCCTGATGATTCAGTTCAGATAGCAGCGACAGAAAATCCCCGCTGCGCACGGACTCTGCCAGCCGGGTAAACAGATTCAGCCGGTTCTGCCAGTCAGCGGTGGTCAGCAGTGACAGTGCCGCCGCCGGGGCATTGTGGCAAAGATTCAGCGCCGTCTGCCGCGACACCGCATCAGACTGCGGATGCCCGCGTTGCAGCCACTGTAAACCGGTCTCCGCTGACGGCGGGGCCAGATGATAAGCAAAACAGCGGCTGCGCAGTGTCGGCAGCAACTGCTCCGTTCCCTGGCTTTGCAACACAAACCAGGTATTCTCTGTCGGCTCTTCCAGAGTTTTCAGTAAGGCGTTGGCGGCTGCTTCGGTCAGCAGTTCTGCCTGCGGAATATGCACCAGTTTGGCACCACTCTGCTGGGCGTGCTCATACAATTTTTCTGTCACGGCTCTCACGGCATCAATCCCGATAGCGGATTTGCCCTTTTCCGGCTGTAACAGATAAAAATCCGGATGGGTGCCTGCCAGCATCAGTTTACAGCTGTGGCACTCCCCGCAGCTTTTGATACCCTGCGGCTGCTGACACATCCGCAGCCGTGTCAGGGCATAGGCCAGCTCATCAGTGCCGGTGCCGGGAATACCGTACAGCAGCAGAGCATGATGACCCTGACCAGACATCCACGCGGTTGCCAGCTGGCGGTAAACAGGATTAAGCCACGGATACCAGTTCATTACACCTCTTTCTGCTGTGCCAGCCAGTTCAGTACCGCAGTGCGGATTGATTGATGAACGTTATCCATTGATTGCGAAGCATCAACGGTCACAATACGCGGATCCGACTCTGCCAGCTCCAGATAACGGGCCCGGGTGCGGCGGAAGAAATCCAGTGATTCCTGTTCGATTCTGTCCAGCTCGCCCCGGCTGCGGGCGCGGGCCAGGCCGGTTTCCGGCGGCAGGTCGAGATACAGAGTGAAGTCAGGATAAAAATCCCCCAGTACGGTATCACGCAGTGACGCCATCAGTTTGCGATCAATACCGCGTCCGCCGCCCTGATAAGCCTGAGAGGAAAGATCATGGCGATCGCCGATCACCCATTGTCCGCGCGCCAGTGCCGGTTTGATAACATTATCCACCAGTTGAATACGCGCGGCATATAACATCAGCACTTCCGCTTTATCAGTAACCGTTTCGCCGTCGATCCCGTCTTTAATCAGGGTACGCAGTTTTTCTGCCAGCGGTGTGCCGCCCGGTTCGCGGGTATAGACCAGGTCAGTGATGCCGTTTTCACGCAGCGTATCAACAATCACCTTACGTGCCGTGGTTTTCCCGGCACCTTCAAGCCCTTCAATTACAATAAATTTGCCTGTCATTGTTTTTTTAATCCGTTACGGTAATCCGCAACCGCCCGGTTGTGATCCCGCAGATTCGTGGTAAATACATGCCCGCCTTTGCCGTCCGCGACAAAGTAAAGGTAACCGGTGGTGTCCGGTTTGGCTGCCGCATCCAGCGAGGCACTGCCCGGCATGGCGATAGGCGTCGGCGGCATGCCGTCAATCTGATACGTATTATACGGCGTTGCCCGTGCCAGGTCGCTGCGGTAAATCGTGCCCTGATAACGTTCACCCATGCCGTAAATTACCGTCGGGTCGGTTTGCAGGCGCATTTTCAGTTTCAGCCGGTTCATAAAGACCGACGCCACCTTTTTACGTTCACCGTCCACGCCGGTTTCTTTTTCAATCAGCGAGGCCATGATCAGCATTTCATACGGATCCGCATACGGTAAGTCGGTGTTACGGGTCTTCCAGGCCGCCGCAAGTTTGGTTTCCATCTGCTGATGTGCCCGCTTCAGGATTTGAGTGTCTTCCGTTCCCGCTGTATAGAGATAGGTATCCGGGTAGAAACGCCCTTCCAGGTGACTGCCGGCCGGCAGTCCGAGTATTTCTGTCAGTTTATCTGCCGGTAAATCCGCGAGGGTCTGTTTCAGATACGGCGCTTCTGACAAAATTTTCTGCCAGTCCGCTAATTTACTGCCCTCAACAAAACGGATACTGAATTGCGCCTCTTTCCCGCTGACAAACAATTGCAGCATGCTTTTGACCGTCATATCCGGCGTCAGGCGGTAAGTACCGGCTTTGATTTTTGCCAGATCCGGCTCCAGTTGCAGCAGCCAGTCATAATTGTGTGATTCCGGGATGATCCCGCTTTCCGCCAGTTTTTTCTCCAGCGCCGCACGGCCGGTACCCGGCGGAATGGTGAAAATGGTCTCTTCAGTGACAGAAATTTTTTGTCCGGAAAATGCGTTCACCTGATGATAAAGCCAGTACGCCACGCCGCCCGCAACAGCAAGCAGCACCAAAAATGTCACAAGGAAAATCCGTGTTTTTTTCATCAGTCATTAACTCTGTTAATTCAGGGTATTGCTGCCGGGCAGTGCGGCAAAAGCCAGGTAAAGAGTGAGCGGGAGGTATAATGCCAGTGATGACGGGCATCCGCGTGGATATCATTGACCGGCATTACCGGCATCAGCGCGTTGCACATAATCACTTCATCCGCTTTTGCCAGCACCTGCGGAAAACGTTCGGTTTCATAACAGCGGTAACGGCTGCCTTTCAGCACATCCATGATATGCGCGCGCATCACACCGGTCACACCGCATTTGTGCAGTGACGGGGTAAACACATCATCGCCGCAGCGCCAGAACAGATTGGCGCTGCATCCTTCGGTCAGAATACCGTCAGTATCACAGACAATGGCTTCATCGGCCTGCTGTTCTGCCGTATAACGGCGGATCAGCACCTGCTCCAGCCGGTTCAGGTGTTTGATACCGGCCAGATACGGATTGACCGACAACGGCACCGGGCTTTTCACCACCGATAACCCGCGCTCCTGCAATGCCGGATAGCTTTCCGGATATGCGGAGCGGATCAGGATCACCAGCGGCGGTACATCAGCACGCAGATAACCGCGCCCCTGCTCACCGGCGGAAATAATCACTTTCAGCACACCATCCGCTGCACCCTCTGCGGCCTGCATTATCCATTGCGTCAGCAATGCATCATCCGGCGGTGTCAGTCCCAGCCCGGCACAACCGCTGTGCAGCCGGTGCAGGTGGCGTGACAGCAGCGACGGTTTGCTGTTCACAATGCGCATCGTGGTAAAACAGCCGTCACCAAACTGCACACTGCGATCAGAAATCGCGATGGTGTGCTGCGGTACACCATTAACCCAGTAATGCGTCTGTTGTGTCATAGCCAACTCATTGTTTTAACGGTTATTATTTAACCGTCATTCAGTATGCAGACAGACCTGTATAATAGTACAGCTGTGATTTTTGTGCAAAACTGCGATAGCGTCACCCGTCAGGTAAAAAAAAAGCGCCGTCAGGCGCTTTTCTCTCAGAAAACAGACTCAGATCTTACGGAAAATCAGGGAACCGTTGGTTCCGCCGAAGCCGAAAGAGTTACAGAGTGCGTATTCCATACCTTCCACTTTGCGGGCTTTGCCCGGTACAAAGTCGAGTTTGCAGACCGCTTCATCCTGATTATCCAGGTTGATGGTCGGCGGTACAATCTGATCACGCAGTGCCAGAATGGTGAAAATGGATTCCACTGCACCGGCCGCCCCCAGCAGGTGACCAGTCATGGATTTGGTGGAACTGACCAGAACGTTTGTTCCTTCACCAAATACCGTTTCAACGGCTTTCGCTTCCGCCACATCACCCGCAGAGGTGGATGTACCGTGCGCATTGATATAGCCGATGCTGTCAGCAGGAATACCTGCATCCTGAATCGCGTTTGCCATGGCCAGTGCGGCACCGTCACCGTTTTCCGGTGGTGATGTCATGTGATAAGCATCGCTGCTCATCCCGAAACCGACCAGTTCCGCATAGATTTTCGCACTGCGGTTTTTCGCGTGTTCGTACTCTTCCAGCACCAGCATACCGGCACCGTCACCGAGCACAAACCCGTCACGATCTTTATCCCACGGACGGCTTGCGCCCTGAGGATTGTCATTATTGGTGGATAAGGCACGCGCAGCACCGAACCCGGCAACACCTAATGGTGTGCTGGCTTTTTCAGTACCACCGGCAACCATCACATCCGCATCACCGTAAGCGATGATCCGGGCAGCATGACCAATGTTATGCACGCCGGATGTACAGGCAGTGGCAATGGAAATGCTTGGTCCGCGCAGGCCGTACATAATACTTAAATGTCCGGCAACCATATTGATGATAGTTGAGGGAACAAAGAACGGGCTCACTTTACGCGGGCCGCCGGCAGCCAGAGAGCTGCAGTTTTCTTCAATCAGTCCGAGACCACCAATACCAGAACCAATCGCAGCTCCGATACGGGTTGCATTGGCTTCTGTTACTTCGATTCCGGAATCCGCAATTGCCTGGATACCGGCTGCAATACCGTATTGAATGAAGAGATCCATCTTCCGGGCATCTTTGCGCGAAATATTAAAATCTTCGTGATTGAAATCTTTTACCATACCTGCGAATTTGGTCGCATGGTTAGAGGTGTCAAAATGATCAATCAGGCTGATACCACTCTGCCCGGCACACACAGCTTTCCAGGATGAATCGACTGTATTACCGACAGGAGATAACATGCCAAGTCCGGTCACGACTACACGACGCTCAGACACGCTTATCCTCCGGGGGGGAAAATAAAAGAAACAAGGCGGTCGGGTGACCGCCTGGACATGAGGGATGCTTACTTGCCTGCGTTCTCAACGTAGTCAATAGCAGCCTGTACAGTTGTGATTTTTTCTGCTTCTTCGTCTGGGATTTCGATGTCGAACTCTTCTTCCAGAGCCATCACCAGCTCAACTGTGTCAAGAGAATCAGCGCCTAAGTCATCAACGAATGAAGCTTCGTTTTTTACTTCTTCCTCTTTAACACCCAGTTGTTCAACGATGATTTTCTTAACACGTTCTTCGATAGCGCTCATACTATTAAATTTCCTATCAAAACTCGCTATATGCGATGGTTTTCGTAGTTTATAAAATACAGGAAAAGATGCAACCCAATCCCGGCTGGTCTAACCATATAAATACTCACTTTTGCGTGTGTTTACACAAAAACGGCAAATGGTTAGCTCAAACATTAAATCATGTACATGCCACCATTGACATGCAATGTCTCGCCTGTGATGTAAGCCGCTTCATCAGAAGCTAAGAAGGCTACAGCACTGGCAATCTCTTCAGCATCACCCAAACGGTTAGCAGGAACCTGAGATAAAATGCCTGCACGCTGGTCGTCTGTCAATGCACGAGTCATATCGGTTTCGATAAAACCCGGGGCAACGACGTTGACGGTGATGCCGCGCGACGCGACTTCACGGGCGAGTGATTTACTGAAACCAATCAGCCCGGCTTTCGCCGCCGCATAGTTAGCCTGTCCGGCGTTCCCCATCGTTCCGACAACAGAACCGATGGTGATGATGCGCCCGCAACGTTTTTTCATCATGGCGCGCATAACCGCTTTGGACAGACGGAATACGGATGAAAGGTTAGTGTCGAGGATATCCTGCCACTCATCGTCTTTCATACGCATCAGTAAGTTGTCACGTGTGATACCTGCATTATTAACCAAAATATCAATTTCGCCAAACTCAGCACGAATATTTTCTAATACATGGTCAATGGATGCGCTGTCGGTCACGTTCAGGGCAAGGCCTTTACCCTTTGCGCCTAAGTATTCACTGATAGCAGCCGCACCGCTTTCGCTGGTTGCAGTACCAATCACTGTTGCACCGCGTGCTGCTAATTTCTCAGCAATTGCACGGCCGATTCCGCGGCTCGCACCGGTGACAAGGGCAATTTTTCCTTCAAAGCTCATCTCAACCTCAGCGATTTTCAAGTGCTGTTTCCAATGATGACATATCATTGACAGCAGATGATGTTAATGTTTTCACAATACGCTTAGTCAGCCCGGTCAGTACTTTGCCCGGCCCTGCTTCCAGCAGATCTTCAATACCCTGCGCGGCCATAAATTCAACAGTTTCTGTCCAGCGCACCGGATTATAAAGCTGACGGACTAATGCATCACGAATTGCATCGGCGGAAGTCTCTATCTTAACATCAACATTGTTCACAACAGAAAAGATTGGTGTATTAAATGTGATATTTTTTAGCGCAACGGCTAATTTATCAGCAGCCGGCTTCATTAATGCACAATGTGACGGCACACTGACCGACAACGGCAGCGCACGTTTCGCCCCGGCTTCCTTACATAATGCCCCGGCACGCTCAACGGCGTCTTTCTCACCGGCGATAACCACCTGGCCCGGCGAGTTAAAGTTAACCGGTGATACGACCTGACCCTGTGCAGCTTCTTCACAGGCTCTGGCGATAGCATCATTGTCCAGACCGATGATGGCATACATTGCCCCGGTACCGGCCGGAACGGCTTCCTGCATCAGGCGGCCGCGTAATTCAACCAGTTTGATAGCTTCTTTAAAATCCATCACACCGGCACACACCAGCGCGGAGTATTCCCCCAGGCTGTGACCGGCCATCATGGCAGGCATGGCGCCGTTTTTTTCCTGCCAGACACGCCAGATGGCCACAGAGGCCGCCAGCAGTGCAGGCTGGGTCTGCCAGGTTTTATTCAGTTCTTCTTCCGGCCCGTTCTGAACGAGTGCCCATAAATCGTAGCCCAGTTCAGCGGATGCTTCGGCAAAGGTTGCCTCAACGACCGGAAAATTTGCCGCGAGGTCCGCCAGCATACCGACTGACTGAGAACCCTGTCCCGGAAATACCATTGCATATGCAGACATGATTTAGCTTCCTGAAAAATTAAAAACGAATTAATGCAGAACCCCAGGCAAAACCGCCACCGAAGGCTTCAATCAGAATCAGCTGACCGCGTTTGATGCGCCCGTCACGAACCGCTTCGTCGAATGCAGTCGGTACAGAGGCCGCAGAGGTGTTGCCGTGACGATCCAGGGTAACCACCACTTTATCCATGCCCATATTTAATTTTTTTGCTGTGGCACTGATAATGCGCAGGTTTGCCTGATGCGGCACCAGCCAGTCGAGTTCTGATTTATCAATATTGTTCGCCACCAGCGCTTCTTCAACGACGTTGGCTAATTCACGGACCGCCACACGGAACACCTCGTTACCTGCCATTGTCAGGTACGCCGGTTTTTCGCTGTCTTTGCGATCTTTATTCGGTAATGTCAGCAGGTCGCCGTAGCGGCCGTCCGCATGTAAATGAGTGGAGAGAATACCCGGCTCTTCTGAGGCTTCAACCACAAAGGCACCTGCGCCGTCACCAAACAGGATAACAGTACCGCGATCTGCCGGATCCAGCGTTTTCGCCAGCACATCCGAGCCAATCACCAGGGCTTTTTTCGCCATCCCGGTTTTAATGAACTGATCCACCACACTGATGGCATAGCTGAAACCGGCACACGCCGCCGCCACATCAAAAGAGATGCAGCTGTCAATGCCCAGCAGTTTCTGGATTTCACAGGCCGCGCTCGGGAAACCGTGCGTGGAAGAGGTGGTGCCCACAACGATCAGATCGATATCACCGGCAGGAATACCCGCCATATCCAGTGCGTTCAGAGCTGCCTGGTGCCCCATCGTAACAACGGTTTCATCATCACCGGCCAGACGGCGCTCACGGATACCCGTACGAGTAACAATCCACTCATCGGTTGTGTCGACCATTTTTTCCAGATCAGCATTTGTGCGGATTTGTGCAGGAAGATAGCTCCCGGTTCCTAAAATTTTTGTATACATATTAGTTAGTTACTCTTGGGTAATACCATAGCGAGACGGGATGCGATTCGTTCAGGCACCTGCTTTTCAACAGTCTGAACCGCCTGCGTTATGGCAGCGTTGAATGCACTTACATTCGCCGCACCGTGACTTTTAATCACAATGCCGCGTAATCCTAACAGAGAAGCACCATTATACTGGTCGGGGTTCAGGTGACTGAAGCGTTTATTCAGCCATTTTGTCACCACTTTCTTCACAAGTTTGTACAGCAGGGATGAGGATTTGCCTTCATTTTGTGATTTAAACATAGAAAGGATCACACGAATCACCCCTTCCATTGTTTTCAGGGTAACGTTACCCGCGAAGCCGTCACAGACCAGCACATCAGTTTTACCGGTCAGCAGTTCGTTGCCTTCGGCATAGCCGATATAATTGATGTCCGGTATCGATTTCAGCACAGTGGCTGCTTCGCGGATATTGTCGAGTCCCTTGGTTTCTTCTTCGCCGATGTTCAGTAATGCCACACGCGGATGCGGGATCCCGGCCACATCTTCTGCCATCACCGCGCCCATAACAGCAAACTGCACCAGCATCTCACTGCTGCACTCCGCATTTGCGCCCAGATCAAGCAGCACCGTTTTGCCTTTCTTCTGATTCGGCACCACGGTCATCAGTGCAGGACGCTCGATGCCTTCAATCGATTTCAGCATCAGTTTCGCCAGCCCCATCAGCGCCCCGGTGTTTCCGGCACTGACGCACGCCTGTGCCTCCCCCTCTTTCACCAGTTCCAGCGCGATACGCATGGATGTGCCTTTACTCTGGCGGATAGCCTGAGAAGGTTTGGCATCACCGGCAATCGTCTCATAGGCAGGGATCACCCGCAGACGACTGAGCAGCTCAGCATTCTGGTTTGCAAGCAGAGGAGAAATGGAATCAGGGTGCCCGACCAGCAACAGGGTGAGCTTTGGATTAGATGCCAGTGCCTGCAGCGAGGCAGGCACTGTGACATGGGGGCCGATATCCCCACCCATGGCATCTAACGCGATGGTTAGATTAGTCAAGATATCAACGTGCTTAAAAAGCAGCAGATTACTTGTTGATTACCTTACGACCACGGTAGTAACCATCAGCGGTCACATGGTGGCGCAGATGAGTTTCACCAGAGGTTTTGTCAACAGAAACCAGAGTTGCTGACAGTGCGTCATGAGAGCGACGCATACCACGTTTGGAACGAGTTGGTTTATTTTGTTGTACGGCCATTGACCTTACTCCTTAAGTACTTTTCTTTAAACTGGCTAATGCGGCAAACGGATTTGGCTTTTCTGCTTCCGGAGGAAGCTCACCAAAGACTTTCACCGCGTCGGACACTTCACAGTGTTCAGAATCATGTACCGGAACCACAGGCAGAGAAAGAATTAATTCATCTTCGATCATTGCCAGTAAATCTGTCTCACCAAAATCATTTACGTCAATTGGCTCATACTCTTCCGGTAATGCCTCAGCCTGTTCATCGCTGACAACCGGGCTGAAACAATACGTTGCGCGGACATGAAGCGGGAAGATATTACCACACCGCTGACACTCAAGTGAAACATCAGTTTCTGCTGTTCCCTTAATGACTGTCAGACGCTGCGGATCGATTTCAAACGTCAAATCAACATCAACATCGCTGTCCACACTGACTACCGATTCGGCTAACCGCGTAACCTGCTCGGGTGCGTAGCACCCCCGGTAATCCAGACGCTTCTGCGCGGCGCGCTTTGCATCAATAGTCAGAGGTAATTTTATCTTTTGCATAAGGCGCGCATCTTATATTCGTAAGACGATATAGTCAAAGAAAATATAGACAGCAAAGAGGGCGGTAACCTGCCTTCCCGCTAAAAATACACTCAATAAGCGGCGCATAGTTTAGAATGAGTTTATTCTTTTTACCACGACTTTCGGAATATTTATGATCTCACTGGTTCTCGCCTCCACCTCCCTGTACCGCAAAGCTTTGCTGGAAAAACTCGGCATCCCGTTTGTATCCGCCGCCCCGGAGACGGATGAAACCCCGCATCCGGCAGAAGACGCGCAGTCACTGGTCATGCGCCTGGCGCGCGAAAAAGCCCGTTCATTAACGCAGCAGTACCCTGACAGCCTGATTATCGGCTCTGATCAGGTCTGTGTGCTGGACGGCGAAATTACCGGCAAACCGCATCATTATGACGCGGCCTTTGCACAACTGCGCAAAGCCTCCGGTCAGTGCATCACCTTTTATACCGGGCTGACCCTGTACAACAGCGCCACCGGGGAAGATCACACGATATGTGAACCTTACTGTGTGCATTTCCGTACACTGGATGATGACGAAATCCGTGCCTATCTGCTGGCGGAAATGCCGTATCAGTGTGCCGGAAGCTTTAAATCCGAAGGTTTAGGAATCGCCTTATTTAAAAAACTGCAGGGAGATGACCCTAATACACTGATAGGTTTACCGCTGATCCGCCTGACAGAATTACTGATTCAGGCCGGATACAACCCACTGCGGATCCCCCGCTGACACACGCCGGGGCATCCGATGATTCTGAGGAACTGACATGAAGCTGAAAATGATCGCTGCCGCAACGCTGCTGTTCAGTGCTGCCGGTCTGGCTGCCCCGTCACTGGCGGATAAAACAACCTTTGTTGCCGACTGTACAAAAGGCGCTGTGACCAACCTGAAAAACCCGGAGAACCGCAGCAAAGTCCCGGCAGTCTGTGAGTGTGTGTATGACAACTCACTGGCGAAATTCGGCAAAGACGGGCTGGAAAAACTGGATGACCGGGTCCGCAAAGGTCAGGCGCTGACCGAACAGGACTCTCAGGCGATCGGAGAGATTGCACAGAGCTGTACCACAAAGATTATCGGTGTACAGCCGCAGTAACCGCAGAATACCTTCTGTATAAGAAAAAACCCGCGTTCTGCGCGGGTTCTTTATTTCTGTTCTCTGCTTATTTTGCCTGTTTCGACCGCAGTACCGTCAGGCAATGGCGCAGTTTTTCATCCAGCGGAGCCTGGAGACGCATTGCCTCACCGGTGGACGGATGGGTAAAGGCGAGTGCCGCCGCATGTAAAAACAGCCGGTTAAGCCCTGTCCCTTTCAGCTGAGCATCAAACTGCACATCACCGTAGCGGTTATCAAACGCGATCGGATGCCCTGCATGCAGTGTGTGCACACGGATCTGATGTGTACGCCCGGTGACCGGGCTGGCTTTAACCAGCGTGGCAGAGTCAAACCGCTCCTCCACTTTAAACCGGGTTTCTGATGGCTTGCCTTCCGGGCTGACTTTCACCACGCGCTCGCCGCTCTGGAGAATATTTTTCAGCAGCGGTGCCTGCACCACTTTTACTGAGGATTGCCACTGGCCGCGCACCAGTGCCAGATAATCTTTCTGCATCTGTTTCAGACGCAGCTGCTCGTGCAGTGCCCGCAGCGCGGAACGTTTTTTGGCGATCAGCAGAATACCGGAGGTATCGCGGTCAAGCCGGTGTACCAGTTCCAGGAAACGCGCCTCCGGACGCAGTGCGCGCATTGCCTCAATCACACCGAAACTCAGACCGCTGCCGCCGTGTACCGCCGTACCCGCCGGTTTATTAATCACCAGAATATGATCATCTTCATACAATACGCACTCTGCGAGTGCAGAAACCTTATCCAGTTTCGCCGACACCGGGGCATCGTTTTTCTCAGCCACACGCACCGGCGGGATACGGATGCTGTCCCCGTCCGCGATTTTGTATTCCGGCTTAATCCGGCCTTTATTGACACGCACTTCCCCTTTACGGATGATGCGGTAAATCATGCTCTTCGGCACCCCTTTGAGGCGCGCGAGCAGGAAATTATCAATACGCTGGCCGGCTTCATCGCCGGACACAACAACAAATTGAACTGTCTGATTATCAGTTTTCATGAAACGGGGGGCTATCCTCTGAATCGTTGCTCCGCAAACCGGTATATTTTTCCGGTGAAACAGGCGGCAAATGTGCATCAATGTTTTACGCGGCTATTTTCCCATTTTTTCCGGAAAAAGACCAAGGATTAACGTCATTAACAAATTTCTGCATAATTTTCACCGAAACATGCAATGTCACCTTGCTATAACCACACCGGCAATGGAATAATGCATGCGCCGATTTTGGCAAAACAGATATTTTATCTTTGTCTGACCGATGACAACGCAGCAATGGCGTAAGACGTTATTTCCGGTCAGATAATCAGCGGGCTGCGGGTTGCAGCTTACCGGGCCGGTATCGCGTATAAACGTGATTTTCAGCCGGCAACGGGGATTCAGACAAGACTGAACCTCACCGACACAATTTGCACCTCTATACGATCGACAGCCGGGAGGCTGACGGTGCGGTAAAAGCCACGAGGTCATCGGTTCCGGTAGCAACGAAATTGCCCGCAGCGCACTAATTAAATGAAAAAAATTGAGTAACTTATAATGAAAAGAATGTTAATCAACGCAACTCAGCAGGAAGAGTTGCGTGTTGCCCTTGTCGACGGGCAGCGCTTGTATGATCTGGATATCGAAAGCCCCGGTCACGAACAAAAAAAAGCAAACATCTATAAAGGGAAAATCACCCGTATTGAACCGAGTTTAGAAGCTGCTTTTGTTGACTATGGCGCAGAGCGTCACGGTTTCCTTCCCGTCAAAGAAATTGCCCGCGAGTATTTCCCTGCTAATTACCACGCTTCCGGCCGCCCGAATATCAAAGATGTCCTGAGAGAAGGTCAGGAAGTCATTGTTCAGGTGGACAAAGAAGAGCGCGGTAATAAAGGCGCGGCACTCACCACTTTTATCAGCCTGGCCGGCAGCTATCTGGTTCTGATGCCGAATAACCCGCGTGCCGGGGGGATCTCCCGCCGTATCGAAGGGGATGACCGCACCGAGCTGAAAGAAGCCCTGTCTGCCCTGGATATCCCGGATGGAATGGGTCTGATTGTCCGCACCGCCGGTGTGGGTAAATCGGCCGATGCCCTGCGCTGGGATCTCGAGTACCGTATCAAGCACTGGGAAGCCATCAAAAAAGTTGCTGAAGGCCGCCCTGCACCATTCCTGATCCATCAGGAAAGTAATGTTATCGTCCGCGCGTTCCGTGATTACCTGCGCCCGGACATCGGTGAAATCCTCATCGATAACCCGAAAATTCTGGAACTGGCACGCAAGCACATCACTGCTATCGGCCGTGCGGATTTTGCCAGCAAAATCAAACTGTATCAGGGCGAAGTGCCGCTGTTCAGTCACTATCAGATTGAGTCGCAGATTGAATCCGCTTTCCAGCGCGAAGTCCGTCTGCCGTCCGGCGGTGCGATTGTTATCGACACCACCGAAGCCCTGACCGCTATTGATATCAACTCCTCCCGCTCAACGCGCGGCGGTGATATCGAAGAAACCGCTTTTAACACCAACCTGGAAGCGGCGGATGAAATCGCCCGCCAGCTGCGTCTGCGTGACCTCGGCGGCCTGATTGTTATCGACTTTATCGATATGACCCCGGTCCGTCATCAGCGCGAAGTGGAAAACCGCATGCGCGAAGCTGTCCGTCAGGATCGCGCCCGTATCCAGATTGGCCGCATTTCCCGCTTTGGTCTGCTGGAGATGTCCCGTCAGCGTCTGAGCCCGTCACTGGGTGAATCAAGCCATCATGTGTGTCCGCGATGCAGTGGCACCGGGACTGTGCGTGATAACGAATCACTGGCGCTCTCCATTCTGCGTCTGATTGAAGAAGAAGCGCTGAAAGAAAATACTCATCAGGTACACGCGATTGTACCGGTACCGGTCGCCTCTTATCTGCTGAACGAAAAACGCCAGGCTGTCAGTGCGATTGAAGCACGCCAGGCCGGTGTCAGCGTGATTATCGTGCCGAACAACCAGATGGAAACCCCGCACTTTCGTGTGGTCCGTGTCCGCAAAGGTGATGAAATCGGTACCCTGAGCTACCGCCTGCCGGAGAAATACGAAGCGGAATCAGCTGCCGGTGAAGAAGAGGAAACTCAGGAACGCCGTGCACCGGAACAACCGGCTATCAATGCCTTTGCTATCACCTCCGATGCACCGGTACCGGCACAGACTGCCGCAACCCGCAAACCGGAAAGCAAACGCGATAACCGTCAGGACAAGCAGGCACCTGCGGCTTCTGAAGGTGGTTTCTTCAGCCGTCTCATCAAAAAACTGTTCGGCTCCGCACCTGCTGTGCCGGAAGAAACTGAACAGAAAGAGAAAAAACAGACTAACGACAACAACCGCCGCGGCGGGAATGATCGTAACAAACAGCGCCGTAACCGCCGTGACCGTAATGATCGCAACGGCGAACGTACCGAGCGGGCTGACCGTCCTGAGCGCAGTGAACGCAGTGATAACGAATCGCGCAACAAACGCGATCGCGATACTGTGAATGAGCCGCGTAAAGGCCGTAATCAGAATACACCGAACGAAGATCTGACACCGGAAGAACTGGCCGCCCGCGAAGCACAGCAGCAGTTACGCCGTGAACAGCGTGCAGAGCGTCAGCGCCGCCGTCAGGACGAAAAACGTGTCCAGCAGGATGCGAAAAAACTGCGCGCCCAGCAGGAAGATCAGGATGTACTGAACAGTGACGGCAATACGGAAGATGATGATGCACCGACACCGGTTCGTCAGCGCCGTACCCGCCGTCAGCTGAACGGTTCTGTCCGTATTACTGATGGTGAAACACAGACTAAACCGGCTGTTGCAGCACCGGTTCCGGTTGTTATCGATAATGCACCAGTGGCAGTTCCTGCGGATACCGACGTACCGGCAGCGGCTGAAAACAATGGTGATGAGGCACACAGTGATAACATCCTGCCGCGCCGCTCCCGCCGTTCACCGCGTCATCTGCGTGTGAGTGGTCAGCGCCGCCGCCGTTACCGTGAAGACCGTCAGCTGACGCAGTCTCCGGTTCCGCTGGAAATGGCTGTGTTCTCCCCTGAACTGGCTTCCGGTAAAGTGTGGATCCAGTATCCGGTTGTGGCACCTGCTGCACAGGCAGAACAGGAAATCGCAGCTGAGACACCGGAAATCACCGAAACAACCGCTGTGATTACCGAAACCGCTGTTGTTGCTCAGGTGATTGCTGAAACTACAGAAACCACCGTTGTGGCAGAACAGTTCTCTCTGACTGTCGCATCTGAGGTTCCTCAGGTCACTGCTCCGGAAGGGACACCGGCTGCGGATACTGTCACTGAATCTGTACCGGCTGAAGAGCCTGTACAGGAAACTGCGGACATTATCGCTGATGAGCCTGTTGTGGCTGACGTGATTGTTGCTGAGCCGGTTGCTGTCACTGAACCTGTTGCTCCGGTTGTTGTTGCAGAACCGGAAGTGATTGCAGAGCCTGAGGCAGTTGTTGTGACTGAACCTGTTACCGCACCGGTTGCGGCTCCGGTTACTGAAACAACTGTCGTTGCTGCCGGCCGTCATGCTTATTCACCGATGACCAAAGCCCCTGCTCCGGCAACCACCGGCGAAGCCTTTGTTATCACCGAATATCAGCGTGAAGCCCGTGAAGCCTATGCGCTGCACGGTGCAGGCGGTCATGCGGCCACCAACCATGCCGCATCAGAGCCGTCAAAAACCCTGCTCTGATAATCCGCACTGAACTGAAAATGGCTCCCCCCCGGGAGCCATTTTTTTATGGAAAAGATAAAAAAAACCGCGAATATTCAATTCACGGTTTCTGCTGTTCAGTGTATGCGATTACTTAATATCTTTGATATCGCCCATCGCTTTGAGTTCTCTGGAGATTTCACGGCGCTCTTTTGACAGATCCGCATTCTTGATGATGTACTCATCCACACGATCTTCATAGTCACTGCGCATATTGGCAATGATAGCCCGGATATCTTCAATGGACATACCCGGCTTGATGTATTCACTCAGGTTATCAAGCAGAAGTACACGTTTCTGGTTATCACGAATTTTCTTTTCGTTGTCAGTTATTTCACGCAGTATTTTGTTTTTACGGCGAAACATACGAACGAACTCCAGGACATTGTGAAAGGAAGGCTTGGTTGTGTTGTCCATTATTCTACCCTTAGTCATATCTGAAATGTGATTCATTAAACAATACAGGTTAACCATGACTGCCGACAAGCAATTCCGCCGGCTTTCTGCGGTTTTCTTCAGTGTAGCGTATTTCTGAGCGGAATTGTTTCAGCTAATATAAATTCCGCACAAATTACCGCCATTTTGTGAGATCTGCCATCAAATCATATTGCAGGGATAATCAGGACTGAAATTGGTATTTTTTCCCCGATTTGCTACCCTGTAGCCCATCATTTATCAGAAAACGGGCTATACGGTGTCTTCAGCACAATTTTTCTTTCACGATTACGAAACCTTCGGGCAGGATCCTGCCGGTGACCGCCCGGCGCAGTTTGCCGGTGTCCGTACGGACACCGAATTCAATATTATCGCCGACCCGGTGATCGCCTACTGCGCCCCGGCGGATGATTATCTGCCGCAGCCCGCTGCGGTGATGATAACCGGCATCACGCCACAGGAAGCCCTGCAGAAAGGGGTTAATGAAGCGCAGTTTGCTAAGCTGATTCATGACACCTTTACACAGCCGGACACCTGTATTCTCGGCTATAACAGCATTCGTTTTGATGATGAAGTCACCCGTAATATTTTCTACCGGAATTTTTACGACCCGTATGCCTACAGCTGGATGAACCGCAATTCCCGCTGGGATCTGATCGATATCACCCGCGCCTGCTATGCGCTGCGTCCGGACGGCACAAACTGGCCGGAGAATGACGAAGGACTGCCGAGCTTTAAGCTGGAACACCTGACTGCTGCCAACGGTATCGCTCATGAAAATGCCCACGATGCGATGGCGGATGTGTATGCTACCATTGCCATGGCAAAACAGCTGCGCGGTGCACAGCCGCGTCTGTTCGATTATTTCTTCACTCTGCGCGATAAACGCAAACTCGCGGCACTGATTGATATTCCGGCCATGAAACCGCTGGTGCATATCTCCGGAATGTTCGGGGCTGTCCGCGCCAATACCAGCCTGGTGGCCCCGCTGGCATGGCATCCGGATAACCGCAATGCCGTGATCATGTGTGACCTCGCCGGTGACCTGACCCCGCTGCTGACACTGGATGCGGATACACTGCGCGAACACCTGTACACCCGCCGTGATGAACTGCCGGAAGGCGCAATCCCGGTACCGCTCAAACTGGTGCATATCAATAAGTGTCCGATCCTGGCACCGGAAAATACCCTGCGCCCGCAGGATGCACAGCGTATCGGACTGGATAAAGACCTCTGTGCCCGTAATGCAGAGTTGCTGCATCAGCATCCGGAGATCCGCGAGAAAGTCGTGGCGGTGTTCGCACAACCGCGTGAGTTTCCACCGCAGAATGATGTGGATCGCATGATTTATCAGGGCTTTTTCAGTGATTCGGATAAAGCGGCCATGACGATTATCCGCGAAACAGATCCGAAAAATCTGCCGGCACTGGCACTGAGTTACCAGGATGCCCGTCTGCCGGAGTTACTGTTCCGCTACCGCGCCCGGAATTTTCCCGGCACACTGGATGAGCATGAGCAGCAGCGCTGGCTTGCCCATCGCCGTGAGGTCTTTAATCAGGATAATTTAACCCGTTATTTTGAGCAGATTGGTGAAATGATGCAGGAATATCAGCATGATGCCAACAAAACAGAATTACTGAAGAAGCTGGTGCAATACGCGCAGCACCTGGCGCAGTAATCAGAACAGACCGCCGGGAGAGAGACTCGCGGCGGTAAAATCATCCCGCTTTATTAGCGGTATAGAACACCCGGCACAGGGATTCCCTGTACTTCGGACAAACAGAGACCAGCCGCGTGCGGCTCTCTGTATCCCGCCCCAGCTCTTTCAGCACCCCTTTGGTGATCAGTGAATCCGCACTGCTGTGCTTAATGCCGATACTGACATTTTCATCACGGGCATTCAGGATATACACAATCAGCGCCCGCTCATCCGTGCTGAGGTTATGCAGCACCTCTGCTTTATGGCACTTGACCTGAACCGCTTTGCCGAAGGCATTCTTGAGTCTTTTAAACATAATCATCAGTAAACAGGGAGAAAAGCTGATTATAGTGAATTTAATCCCTTATTAACATTACTGATTATACTTTCCGCAGCTGCATCCTTCGTGCCCTTCCCCCCAGTATTTTAGTTTACTGGTTTTGCCCAGTCCCGGGTTCAGGGTGTTGGTCGGATCGGTGGCTTTATAGAAGGCTTTCAGCTGAGGTTTCGCTTTATACAGATGGCCGACATTATGCTCTGCCGGATATTCCGCCCCGCGCGTGTTCAGGATTTCCAGCATTTCCTCTTTCAGCGCATGCGGATCCACGCCTTTCCTCACAATATAGTCCTGATGGAAAACGTGGCATAAAAAATGTCCGTAGTAGAGTTTATGCACCAGTTTGCTCTCAATTTCCGGCGGCAGGACTTCCAGCCACGCCTGATCATTACGGCGCAGTGCAATATCCAGTGCGAGGATATCCTCCACTTTGCTGCTGTTGACCGCGTGATAGCGGATGGCGGCACCGGCGGCCACAAAGCGGTGAAGGAAAGCATCCGCCCCCTCTTTGGCATCACACTCAAAGAAAGCACCCTCTGCATTTTCAAAGAAAGTGCTCAGCCAGCGGCGGGCTTCATCAATCCCCTCTCCGGCCATTTTCAGCATCAGGTGATGCTCATATTTATCGCGGTACTCTTCCATCCGGCGCGGCAGATGGTTCGGCCACAGATGGCTGAATAACTGCATTGTGCGGTCAATCAGGTTTTTCGGCAGCAGCGGGATTTTATTGAAAACAGCATCCATCCGCCCTTTGATAGTGAACAGCTTCGGCATTTTTTCAGTGCCGAGTTTATCAATCATCAGGAAGCTGTCTTTGCCGTAGACTTTTGCGATGTCATAACATTCGCGGTGCATATATTCACCGGCCACCGGCAGATGCTCAAAATCCGCAAGAATATGACGGCGGATATCTTCCAGCACCGAAGGCGTATTGGTGCCGATATAGAAAACTTTGCTCTCTCCCTGAGACGGGAAAGTATCAAGGCGCACCGCAAATACCACCAGCTTACCGGCACACCCGGAGGCTTCAAACAGGCGGCGTTCGTCGGCGTTGAAACGGGACGGGGTATCCGCATCCACATCACGGATACGCTGATGATAATCATGGTCAGAGGCCGGTTTATCCGTGTCCTCAATATCCGCATCCTGATATTGCCGGTATTCCAGACAATTCAGAATCTCTTCCGGGGTTGAACCCAAATCAATCCCCAGATGGTTAACCAGCTCTGCGGTACCGTCCGCATTAACGCGGCCGTACAGCGCCAGTTCGGTATAAGCCGGACCGCGCTGCACCAGTGAGCCACCGGAATTATTACAAATCCCGCCGACTACGGAAGCCCCGATGCAGGAAGAACCAATGACGGAATGCGGCTCACGACCCAGCGGTTTCAGTACTTTTTCCAGGTGCCACAGGGTGCTGCCCGGCAGTGCCACCACCTGCTGCTGTTTTGTCAGTACCTGAATTTTATCCAGACGCAGCGTGCTGATAATGATAATTTCACGGTCATAATCATCCCCGCTCGGAGTGGAGCCTTCGGTCAGACCGGTATTAGCTGCCTGCATGATCACAATTCTGTCAGCTTCAACCGCGGCTTTAAACACCTGCCACAGTTCATACAGTGTGCCCGGGAACACCACCGCCAGCGCGCTGCCTTCTCCGGAACGAAAGCCTTTGCGGTATCGTTCCGTCTTACGCGGCTCTGTTAAAATGTGTTTATGACTGACAATATCGGTCAGTGTCTGAATAAGACGTGCGCCGTCAGGTTGCTGACTGTTGATCATACATTCCCCCGCTCAGGTTACTTATAGTTCGCTAGATAATTATTATGCCCCTTATTTTATTTATAATACAAATACTATTTTTAACAAATTTAACAGATTAACCACGAATCCGGCCTATCTGAACAGATTGATCAGCAGCGTCACCATCATAATCCCGACTGTCAGGATCAGGATTTTACGGACAATTTCTCCGTTGGTACGGATAGCATGCTGACTGCCGAGGTGATTCCCGAGCAGACTGGCGGCGATCATCGGGATACTGAGCAGAAACGCGATATGTCCGGCCATAATAAAGGCGACCAGCCCGCCGACATTCGACGCCAGGTTAAAGATTTTTGAGGTGGCGGAGGATTTCAGTAAATCGAGGTTATTGATCAGAAACAGACAGATAATAAAGATACTGCCGGTACCCGGCCCGAAAAAGCCGTCATAGAAACCGACAATAAAACAGGTGAAAAAGACCAGCCACACGGATTTGCGTACGGCACTGCCCTGTTGTGCACCACCTAGTTTTCCTTTAAAAAAGGCAGCCAGCAGGCCGATCGGCAGCATACAGATAATAATATAGGTAATCGTTTCAGACGGCAGATATATAATCGCTTTCGCGCCCACCCAGGCCCCGAAGAATGATGAAATAATCCCGGCCGGAATTATCTGCCAGTAAACCGATTTGTTTTTAATGAAATTAGAAATGGCCGCCAGCGTACCGACAGAGCTCACCAGTTTTTCCTGTCCCAGCGCCATATGCGGCGGCAGACCGGTCAGCATAAAGGCGGGGATCAGAATCAGCCCTGCACCGCCGGCAATCGAATCAATATACCCGGCCACAAAAGAGGCGATGACCAGCAGTGCCAGTCCCGCATAAAAATAGTCTGCCATCAGACTGTGCTCAATATACATCCGCATCCCTTAATTATTATCATTTTCTATACTTTCAGCGGGTTACTATACGCGATTACACATAAAAAAACGGCGCACAGCATCAAACTGTGCGCCGTTTTCACGACATAACTGCTTAAAGACTTACTGTTCCGGCATCTGCGGCATCGGACGGCGGAAACGGCGGGTCAGCCATAACATATAGATCAGACCCAGCGCGCCCCAGCTCAGACCCAGTTCCATCGATTTCGCATCGAGGTTGAACCAGAGCACGGTCACTGTCGCGGCACCGATAATCGGCAGCAGCAGATAGTTAATCTGGTCGCCCAGCGTCTTGTTGCGGCGCTCGCGGATGTAGAACTGTGAAATCACAGACAGGTTGACGAAGGTGAACGCCACCAGTGCCCCGAAGTTAATCAGTGCGGTTGCGGTAACCAGATCAAACCAGACTGCACTCATCGCCAGCACACCCACCAACAGCACGTTCAGTGCCGGGGTACGCCATTTCGGATGCACGTAGCCGAAGAATTTCTCCGGGAACACGCCGTCACGGCCCATCACATACATCAGACGGGATACCCCTGCCTGTGCCGCCATACCGGAAGCCAGCACGGTCACGCAGGAGAACACCAGGATGATAGACTGGAAGAAGGCACCGGCCACCATGTACATAATTTCAGGCTGTGACTCTTCCGGATTGTTGAAACGGGACACATCCGGGAAATAGAGCTGCAGGAAATAAGACACCGCGATAAAGATCAGACCACCAATCAGTGCGGTCAGGAAAATCGCTTTCGGGATCACTTTCCCGGCATTCGGTGTTTCTTCTGACAGTGAGCTGATCCCGTCAAATCCTAAGAAGGAGAAGCACAGTATGGTCGCCCCGCTTATCATCGGGATCAGTTCCGCATCAATGGAAGCAAACGGACGGAAGGAGAGCAGCGTACCAGCCCCTTCACCCGCAGACACACCACGGACCAGCAGACCGACAAACACAATCATCACAGCAACCTGTACCAGTACAATCCCGGTATTGAGGTTTGCCACGACATTGATACCGCGCAGGTTAAATAATGTCATCAGGAAAACCAGACCCGCGACGAAAATCCATGGCGGACAGTCAGGGAAGATTGCCTGAAGATAAATTTTTGCCAGCAGAATGTTGATCATCGGCATGAACAGGTAGTCCAGCAGCGATGACCAGCCAACCATAAAGCCGATATGCGGACTCATGGATTTCTGGGCATAAGTATACGCCGAGCCTGCGGACGGGAACCGTTTAACCAGTTTTCCGTAACTCAGCGCAGTAAAAAGAATGGCTGTCAGTGCGATAGCATAAGAGGTCGCAACATGACCGCTGGTAATTTCGGACACAATCCCGAATGTATCAAAGATAGTCATCGGCTGCAGGTACGCAAGCCCCATCATGACAACCTGAACGAGGGTAAGTGTTTTTGCGAGTTGTACGCGGTTATTGGCAGCTGTACGGTTCAGGCCAATATCGAGGGTAGTATTATGCGACATGAGCGAATCCCCCCGTAACACCGACAATCATACTGATACTACTATCAGATGGCGTGTTACCGGGAAGACTTCGCATCTGCCTGTAGGCAGTGAAGTAAGAAGGGGTTTGGAGTGCTGAGCAGGAGCGCCGTGCTCCGTAGTCGTCGTTGCAGCAGCCAGCGCCGATTGGCACAGGTGCAAAAGTGAAAAATTGCGCCATTTATCGCATCCTCATACCGGTGTTTATCGTCCGGTGTAATTCAGTAAACAGTTATCCGGCCTATCGGCCCCTTTTTTTGTCGGTGACAATATTTTAGTGCAAAAAAAAAAACCGATGCGTATAAATGCATCAGTTATTTTTTTGGATGGCGCATTCTGCACCCCTCAGTCATAAATTTCAAGCTTTGTTCGCCCTGATCCGGTAATTTTTTTACATACCGCTTTACCGGCAGAATTTCCGTGATGAAACTTTGAATATTTATAGCTGAAACGTTAAAAAATCCGGCTGATCGTGTATTTCGCAGTCACTCTGCCTGTCATAAAAAACACGGCGCCCGGAAAAGGACGCCGTGTTTCGGCACATAATAATGAATGATGGTTACATCAGAAGTTATAATTCAGGCCGATATTGTAACGGCGGCCGTCGAGTGTGGCGCCGTAGTTTTCATTATTAATACGGCGATCCAGTACGTTATACACACCCGCCACAAAGTTCAGGTCTTTATTCAGCTGATAGCTGCCGCCGATATCCACGGTAGCATAAGAGCCGGTTCCTGTTGCCATGCTGGTGCGGGACAGATAATCGGAGGTTTTGCCGCGGAAGTTAATCCGGCTCCAGGTTTTGATATCCTGCGTGGTATCCCAGTTCAGTGTCGCGTTAGCCATATGTTTCGGCATCTTATTCAGCGGTTTACCTTTGAAAGTACCACTCTTCTGCTCGGAATCGGTGAAGGTATAGTTCGCTGTCAGATCCACAGACTCGACAATCTGCCAGTTCATAATCGCTTCCACACCGCGCATATTGGCTTTATCGACGTTGATACGGTCACTGATGAAATCGTAGGTTTTGTTATCCGGATCTTTTTCCGTACAGATAGTATCGGTTCCTGTACCACAACGGCGGATTTCGGTGATCTTATCTTTAAAGTCAGTGTTAAAGACAGTCAGGCTCATATTGAGATTATCCTGATTATTCCACAGCACACTGATCTCTTCGGTGACACTTTTCTCCGGTTTCAGATCCGGGTTACCGAAAATAACACCGTTCAGACTGCCGCCGCCGGTCACCTGACCCCATGAAGCCGTTGCCTGGCGCAGATCCGGTGAGCGGTAACCGGTGGACACACCACCTTTCACTGTCCAGCTCTCATCCAGATGCCACACGCCGTAAACACGCGGTGTCCAGTGCGTACCGAAGTTTTCATCCTTATCCATACGCAGACCGCCGGTCAGAGTGAAATCATTGGTCAGCGCCCAGTCATCCTCTGCGAACAGTGCCCAGCTGTAGCGATCGAGTTTATTGCCGGCTAATTTATTACCCTGATCTTTCAGCTCTTCGAAACGGTACTGACCGCCGAGGCTCAGCATATGGTCGCCGAGCGGCATAACAGTCTGGTTACGGGCGATAGTGTCGTAATACTCCATATTACGGCCCGGGTTTTTGGTTTCATTACGCTGAACATAGCTGTTCATGCTGCCCCAGTCATAGTTACCGTCATGGGTAATCGCATATTGCGACATCTCATACTTGCTGAAGCTGCTTTCTTTACTGCGCGCAGAGGCACTTTTCCCGAGACGGGAATCACGATGCTGATTATCTTTTTTGAAATCAAAATCGATGCTGTTCTGCTCATCCGGCGTTAATGTCAGTGTACCGCCGCCGCTGGTCATAATCTGGCGGTTAAAGCCGTTCGCAAAATTATCTTCCCCGCGATGAGAATACTGGCCATTCACTTTCATGCTCAGCAGGTTATCCACCAGCGGACCGGCGGCAAAGAAGCTTCCCTGCCCGGTGTTACCGCTGTCTTTGCGTTCGGTAATGGTTGCATCTGTCCGGACGCTCGCATGCCACTCACCCTGCGCTTTCCGCGTGATAATATTGATAACCCCGCCCATGGCATCCGAACCATACAGTGAAGACATCGGTCCGCGCACCACTTCAATGCGATCAATCGCAGTCAGCGGCGGCAACCATCCCTGTTCAATACCGGAGTTATCACTATTAGGGCGCGTTTCGCGGCTGGCAACCCGTTTCCCGTCCACGAGGATCATGGTGTACTTCGGATCCATCCCGCGGATACTGATATCTGACGAGCTGCCGCCGCCGGTGACCACAACACCCGGTACATCCTTCAGGGCATCGGTCACATCGCGGTAGGCTTTATCTTCCAGTTGTTCGCGTGAAACAACGGAGATAGTCGCCGCAGCATCCTCAATTTTCTGCTGGAAGCCGGATGCGGTGGTAACCACGATCACGTCTTCTTTATTTGCAGCCTGAGCAACCATCACCTGAGCGGCGAGTGCTGCCATAACACATACCGCCACTTTTCGTTTTGAAAAAATAACCATTCTTTTGATTCTCCAAGAGATAATATATTTATGGACAATCGACATTCGCTCTCAGGGATTTATATCCCTTTTTTTAAATAATAATGACCCTGCCATTGCAGGCATCCGTCATTATTTTATTACCTTTTATAAGGCTATTTGTTTTTATAAATATAAACTATACAGAAAACAATGTATTATCAGCGCATAAAAACATATGCGACATGCAGATAATCACCCTCTGCGGAAATATATTCCGCAGAGAATAAAAAAGAATATGTAATATAAACCGGTTTTATTATGCCAGTGCCGCAACCGCGCGCGGCACCAGGCCATCAATCACAACATGCGGCACAGACTGTGAGCAGTGCTCAATACGGCCGCGTACACCATAGACGGTTGCCAGGCTATCCGGTGTAATAACCGCTTCCGGATCCCCTTCCGCAATTAAATTTCCGTCTTTCAGCATTAATATATGATCACCGTGACGCAGCGCGATATTAATATCATGCACAACCACCACCGTAATAATATTCCGGCGCTGAGTTTCACGGCGCACCAAATCCATTACGTGATACTGATAATTTAAATCCAGCGCACTCAACGGCTCATCCAGTAATAACAGTGTCGGCTGACGGATTAACGATTGTGCCAGCCCGACTAATTGTTTCTGACCGCCGGATAACTGATCCAGATAATTCAGAGCCAGATGTTCAATGCCTAATTGTGACAGCAGAGACATCACTTCCTGCTCGCTGTCGCGGTCAGAAACGCCGCCGGATGCCCGCTGTGCAACAATCACAGATTCCAGCACATGCAGGTGCACCCCGGCAGGCAGTGTCTGCGGCAGATAAACCACCTGCTTCGCGCGTTCGGCAAAATTCATCCGCGTCAGGTCATGACCGTCGAGCAGTAACTGTCCCTCTGCCTTGTTCAGACCGGCCAGAGAGCGCAGCAGGGTCGATTTCCCGCTGCCGTTCGGCCCGAGCAGCACAGTGATTTTACCGCGCGGCAGAGGCTCAACATTCAGGTCTTCAATGATTTTCCGTTTCGGATAACCGGCATTGAAGTGTTTAATCTGTAACCCGCTCTGAGCAGACATTGCATTCAGGTCCATCTTACATGCTCCCTTTATGACGCAGGATCATGCTCAGGAAGAACGGCACACCTACCAGTGATGTCACAATACCGACCGGAATAATCACGCCCGGAATCAGATTTTTCGAGGCAATGGATGCCATCGACAATACCAGCGCCCCGATTAATGCACTCGCCGGCAGATAGAAACGGTGATCCTCACCGAACATCATGCGGGCAATGTGCGGCGCGACCAGGCCGATAAACGCAATCGGGCCGACAAAAGCCACCGCCAGCGCGGTCAGAATACTGATGCGCAGCAACGTACCGAGACGCAGACGGCGCACGTTAATACCAAAACTGACAGCGCGATCTTCGCCGAGGCGCAGTGCGGTCAGCTTCCACGAGTTACTCATGGAAATCGGCAGCAGAATGGCAAAGGCCAGTGTCATCACACCCAGTTTCACCCAGGTGGCGCGCGCCAGGCTGCCCATCGTCCAGAAAACCAGCCCCTGTAAGGTGTCTTCCGTGGCGATAAACTGCATCATTGATACCAGTGCGTTAAAGGTAAAGACCATTGCGATACCGAATAACACCACACCGGAGGTTGCCACTCGTGTCCAGCGGGTGATGCCGTCAAGCATCAGCGCGGAAAACAGGGCAAAAATAAAGGCGTTCGCGGAAACAAACCACTGATCCGGTACGCCCGGAATACCAATCCCGAGGACTATCGCCAGCGCCGCACCAAACGATGCGGCGTTGGAGACACCGAGAGTAAACGGACTCGCCAGCGGGTTATTGAGGATAGTCTGCATTTCTGCCCCGGCAAGACCGAGAGACATGCCGACCACCACTGCCATCAGGGCATACGGCAGACGTATTTCCCAGACAATCACACGGGTGCCCGCTGATACACTTTCCGGCGACACCAGGGTCTGCCAGAGTGCATCAAGGGTCAGCCCGGACGGCCCCATGGTGAAATCGAGCACCACGGTACAGAGTATTACCGCAACCACCGCAAACATCCACATCAGCCGCCTGCGCAGTACACGCCGGTAATGTGATTTCACATCACAGCTTAATTCACTGCCTGCCTGTTCCGGCTTCGTCTGTAGCATTGCTTCTGTGGTAATACTCATTATTCAAATACCTGCTGACTACTTAAAATTATTTACCGCTGACCCAGTATGTGCCGGTTGGTTCGACAGCCAGGAACTGACTGTACATGTCATCCATGGTTTTCTTCGGATCCAGATCTTTAAACTGTTCCGGATAGAACCACTTGGCAAAGGCCTGCGCGGCAATCACGTTATAAGGTGAGTTATAATAGTTGTGCCAGATAGCATAGTCACGCCCTTCTTTCACTGCGGTCAGCGTATTGATGCCCTTACGTTCAGTAATGGCTTTCAGACTGGCTTTGGCATCCGCTTCTGTTGCCTGCGCACCCAGCTGAACACCCGCATCGGTGCTGCCCGGGGCTTTCGCGCCGCTGACCAGATAGATATCCGGATCCGCCGCAATCACTTTTTCCAGGTTCATGGTACCCAATGGTGTCGGCAGAACCTCTTTGGCGATATTTTTACCGCCCGCCAGATCGATAAAGTTACCGAGGTTACCGTTACCGGCAGTACCGCAGCAGTCAGGGAAAGACCCGGCGCGCAGATCGATAAAGACGGTCGGTTTTTTATCTTCCGGGATTTTGTCTGTCACGTCAGTGACTAACTTCATCTGCTTCTGATAGAAATCTTCAAAGGCTTTGGCTTTTTCTTCGCGGTGCAGCACTTTACCCAGCACACGCATACCCGGCAGAGTGTTTTTCAGTGGTTCGTTGCGGAAATCCACAAAGACAACCGGGATACCGGCTTTTTCCAGCTGACCGACCAGCTCGCTGTTTTTACCCGGTCCGTGACCGGCCAGGCCGAAAATTGCCACATCAGGATTGAGGGTTAATACTTTTTCTGCACTGACGCTGTCCTCTGTCGTGTTACCGATCAGCGGGATCTTGTCGATTTCCGGGAATTTAGCTTTGTAGACAGCATAAGACTGCGGGTCGAGTTTGCGGAAGTCACCCTGCCAGCCGGCAATACGTGCCAGCGGCTTGTCCCCTTCCAGCAATGCCACCGCGTGGATCATACGCCCTTCCCCTAACAGGATGCGCTCCACTTTTTCCGGTACTTCCACTGTACGTCCTGCGGCATCAACCACTGTTTCCGCCCATGCTGCACTGCTCATCAGAACAGCCCCTGCTGCCAGGCTCATGGTCAGCCCTTTTGCTACAGATACTAATTTCACGTTACCGACTCCTGTTATCTGTCAGAAATTGGCGTTAACAATAAAGCAAATAAGAACTCTTATCAATACGGAATAATTATCTTCCTCATTACAATATTCGTTATCATCAGGTGATAACGATATATCGAAAAATAATCTGTAAGTGATATTCATTATTAACAGATAAAACGACTGACTTAACGGATAAACACAGTTTCAACCCGTGGATACCCCCGCGAAGCCTGTAACGACAAACATAAAAAAAACCTGACCAGGATCGTCAGGTTTTTTATCAATTTACGTGATATGTCACAAAATCGGGTCACACAGCCTTATTTATGGCTGGCCGGAAAGTCCATTTCGCCGTAGCGGACAAACTTAGTACGCTTAACAATTTTATAACCAAACCAGATGGCGAAGAACAGCGGCAGACCGATATACGTCGCGACCACACCCACCCAGTCAATCTGATCCTGCAGGAAGGCTTCGTAGTTCTGACCGAGGGTGATGGTCAGACACAGAATAAAGGCGAAGATCGGGCCGACCGGGAAGAAACCGGAGCGGTACGGCAGATCGTTCAGGTCATAGCCCTGCTTAATATAGCCTCTGCGGAAACGGTAGTGGCTGATGGCAATCCCCAGCCAGGCGATAAAGCCGGTCATCCCCGAGGCATTCAGCAGCCACAGATACACAGACTGGTTGCCGAACATCGATGTCAGGAAGCAGAGCGCAGCAATCGCCGTCGTGGCAATCAGCGCGTTACGCGGCACACCGCCTTTGGACAGTTTGGCAAACAGTTTCGGTGCTTTGCCGGATTTTGCCAGGGTGTACAGCATACGGGTGGAGGCATACATCCCGGAGTTACCCGCAGACAGTACCGCTGTCAGGATAACTGCGTTCATCACCGCTGCCGCAGAGAGCAGACCGGCACGTTCAAAGACCAGGGTGAACGGACTGACGCTGATATCGGTTTCATCATTACGCAGCAGGTTCGGGTCGGTGTACGGGATAATCAGGCTGATCACCAGAATCGCCAGCACATAGAACAACAGGATACGCCAGAACACTTTACGCACCGCTTTCGGAATATTTTTGGCCGGATCTTTGGATTCGCCGGCAGCGATACCGATAAGTTCAGTGCCCTGGAAGGAGAAGCCGACAATCATTGCCACCCCGATCATCGCAGCAAAGCCGCCTTTAAACGGTGCCTCACCGACAGTCCAGTTGTGCCAGCCCGCACCTTCCCCGCCTTTCATAATGCCGGTGATCATCATCACGCCGACAACAATAAACAGGATAACGGTACTGACCTTAATTAAGGAGAACCAGTATTCCGCCTCACCGAATCCTTTTACAGAGATAAAGTTAAGCAGGAACATGATGGCCAGGAATGCCGCACTCCAGACCCAGCCCGGGATCTGATCCGCCGGGAACCAGTAGGTCATCACCAGCTGTGCTGCCACCAGGTCAACCGCGATAGTCACCGCCCAGTTGTACCAGTAGTTCCAGCCCAGTGCGAAACCGAAGCCTTCATCCACATATTTGGCGCCGTAGGTGGCAAATGAACCCGATACCGGCATATAGGCCGCGAGTTCGCCGAGGCTGGTCATCAGGAAATAGACCATCAGGCCGATAATGGCATAGGTTAACAGCGCCCCGCCGGGACCGGCCTGGGCAACAGTGGCACCGGAAGCGACAAACAGCCCCGTACCGATAGATCCGCCGATGGCGATCATCGCCAGATGGCGCGCCTTTAATTCACGGCGCAGTGTCTGCGGTTGTTCACCCGCGATTTGATTTGCTTGCTGAGACATTACAATCCTGTTTCATGTAGTTATTTTCATCCACTGAGCGTGATTGTAGCGAAATCCCGGGACTGTACCCAGCAAATATGCGGCATTATAAGATACCTGCATAATCGCTGCGGAATTATAAGCACCCGGCTTATAATTGCCTCAGCTGCCCGCCGGAAACCGGCGGCAGAAGAAACAGATGCCGCGTCAGCGGCAATAGGTCAGGAAGGTATTGAGGGCGTTGGAGATATGTTTCTGACGGTGATAAATCCGGAAAAGTGTGCGGTTGAGGGTAAGCCCGGCAATCTTCACCTCTGACAACAGCCCGTTACTCAGCTGTTCGGCAATCACCCGCCGCGACAGACAACTGACCCCGCGCCCGAAGCGTACCGCGTGTTTGACGGCCTCGGAATTCCCCAGCTCCATTTCCACGCGGAAACCCGGCAGACGGTTAAAGAGGATCTGATCCAGCACTTCCCGCGTACCCGAACCGCGTTCACGCAGAACCCAGGCCACATTTTTCAGATCATCAGGAGTCACATTGCTTTTCTGACTGAGCGGATTATCCGGGCTGCAGAAAATCACCAGCTCATCTTCCAGCCACGGCTCGGTAATCAGTTCCGGGGAATGGCAGACCCCTTCGATAAGCCCCATATCCGCGCGGAACTCCAGCACGGCTTTAATCACTTCCTCAGTATTAGCGATAAATAATTCAACCGGTGTATTTTCATGCACTGCACGGTATGCCCCCAGCATTTCCGGCAGCATATAGTTGCCGATAGTGGTACTGGCCGCAAAACGCAATGCCCCCGCATCGGTTTTAAACAGCTGTTCAATTTCACCGGCCTGCTCGAGCAGAGCAATGGCTTTCGGATACAGCAGTCGTCCGTGCTCATTGGTCACCAGCCGTTTACCGACCCGGTCAAACAACTGAACATTCAGCTGATTTTCCAGATCCGTCAGAGAGGCACTCACGGCGGACTGTGAAAGCGCTAACTGCTGGGAAGCTTGTGTCGTCGAACCGGACTTCTGAACTTCTGTAAAGACTTCGAGCTGTCTCAGTGTGATGCGCATGGCAAAGCGCTCCCTTATTTTATCCCGATTATTATCATCATATTAACATTATACTTATAATTTAACATTGCCATTACCGCTAACCTGATTTTTAGGTTGATTATAGAATTATTATGAATTTTAAAAATATTACGCTTTCCGCTATGCTTTGCACATCGTTATTTCTTTTTGTGAGTTACTTATGTCTGAAAGTCATATCAAAACCGAAAAAGCCCGCTGCACAGCAAAACCGATGTGGCTGAGACTACTTCCGGGCTTTGTCCTGGCGGGGGTTCTGACCACCGCCGCTATGCTGCTCGGGGAAATGCCCTGGTTTATCAACCTCGGGCTGGGCGCACTGACACTGGCTATTCTGCTGGGAATTATTGCCGGTAATACCGTTTACCCGCATATCAAACCACAGTGCGAAGCCGGGGTTGGGTTTGCCAAACACTATTTTTTACGGGCGGGGATCATCCTGTACGGCTTCCGTCTGACATTTCAGCAGATTGCCGATGTCGGGATCAGCGGCGTGATTATTGATGCCGTAATGCTGACCAGTACTTTCCTGATCGCCATGTATATCGGCCGTAAATGGTTCGGACTGGACAGAGAAACCGTCATTCTGATTGGTGCCGGCAGCAGTATCTGTGGTGCGGCAGCAGTGATGGCCACCGAGCCGGTGGTTAAAGCCCCGGCAAGTAAAGTGGCGGTTGCGGTCTCCACGGTGGTGATTTTCGGCACCATCGGCATCTTCCTGTACCCGTGGCTGTTCCATCTCAATGCCGCACTGGGCTGGCTGCCGTTCACCGACATGAGTTTCGGGGTGTATGCCGGGTCTTCCGTACATGAAGTGGCACAGGTAGTGGCGATTGGTCACACCATCAGCCCGGATGCGGAAAACAGCGCCGTGATCAGTAAAATGATCCGCGTGATGATGCTGGCGCCGTTCCTTCTGATCCTGTCTCAGTATCTGAGCCGTCAGAAAAGCAGTGCCGGGGGCGCGGCGAAGGAAAAATCCAAAATCACTATCCCGTGGTTTGCCGTCTTCTTTATTCTGGTGGCCGGATTTAACTCCTTCCATCTGATCCCGGAAATTATTGTCCGCCAGATTATTGTACTCGATACCATTCTGCTGGCGATGGCAATGGTGGCACTCGGCCTGACCACTCACGTCAGTGCTATCCGTCAGGCCGGTATCAAGCCGATGCTGATGGCGCTGGTGCTGTTCGGCTGGCTGATTGGCGGCGGTGCGGCGATTAACCTGCTTATCCCGCTGATCACCGGCTGATCCTCCCTTTCTTTGCTGTGATATCCCGGTTGTGCGGCCGGGATATCCTGTCACTGCATTCTCCGGTTCCTTATGCCATAATCGGCACAAAGAAGGAGAAAAACCAATGAAATATGTCGGAGCACACGTCAGCGCCGCCGGTGGTGTTGATCAGGCGGTTATCCGTGCGCATGAACTGGGCGCCACAGCCTTTGCCCTGTTCACCAAAAATCAGCGTCAGTGGAAAGCTGCCCCTCTGCCGGAAAACGTCATCGCGGCCTTTAAGGCCAACTGCAAAAAATACGGCTACGGCCACGGGCAGATCCTGCCCCACGACAGCTATCTGATTAACCTCGGCCATCCGGAAACAGAAGCACTGGAAAAATCCCGCGAGGCATTTCTTGATGAATTGCAGCGCTGCGAACAGCTCGGGATCGACCGTCTGAATTTCCATCCCGGCAGCCACCTCAATAAGATTGAGGAAAATGATTGTCTGGCGCGGATCGCGGAATCCATTAATATTGCGCTGGATAAAACCAGCGGTGTGATTGCCGTGATTGAAAATACCGCCGGACAGGGCAGCAACCTCGGGTTCCGCTTTGAGCAACTGGCCGCCATTATTGACGATGTGGAGGATAAATCCCGCGTTGGTGTCTGTATCGATACCTGTCATGCGTTTGCCGCCGGGTATGATCTGCGGACACCGGAAACCTGCAAAGCCACCTTTGCGGATTTTGAAAGCATTGTCGGGTTTGAGTATCTGAAGGGCATGCACCTGAATGATGCAAAAAGTGAATTCGCCAGCCGTGTTGACCGCCACGATAGTCTCGGTCAGGGTAAAATCGGCAATGCACCGTTTGAGTTTATTATGAAAGATAAACGGTTCGACGGCATCCCGATGGTGCTGGAAACCGTAAATCCCGATATCTGGGCGCAGGAAATTGCCTGGCTGAAATCGCTGGAGAAATAACCCGGGTTATACCACCGGGCTGAGTTTAATTTTTGCCATCATTGCAGCCAGTTCGGCGCGGTCACGGACACCGACGCCGGGCTGGCTCACTGCCAGTGCAGACACCGCTGTCGCCATCCGCAGCGTGTGTTCGCTGCTCTGGCTCATCAGCAGTCCGTATACCAGGCCGCCGACCATTGAATCCCCTGCCCCGACAGTACTCACCACCTCGCAATGCGGCGGCAGTGCACGCCAGGCACCGGAGGCATTCACCCACAGCGCCCCTTCCTGTCCCAGCGAAATCACCACATGGGCAATGCCTTTGTCCCGCAGGGCATGGGCGGCGTTAATCACATCCTTCAGTTCCGGCAGCGGTTTACCCGCCCAGACCTCAAGTTCATGACGGTTGGGCTTCACCAGCCACGGCGTAGCTTTCAGACCGGCCACCAGCGCCTCACGGCTGCTGTCAAAAATAATGCACGGACACAGCTGGCGCAGGCGGCTCATCCAGGTGGTGAACCACGCCGGATCCACACCTTCCGGCAGGCTGCCGCTGACCACCACCATATCGAACTGCCCGAGCCAGGTCAGCGAATCGGCCATAAACTTCTGCCACTCGCTTTCGGTGATACGGAAACCGGAAAAATTCAGATCCGTCACCGCGCCGCTGTTTTCGGTCAGTTTCACGTTGATCCGGGTGCGCCCCGGGATCACATGGAAGCGGTTTGCCAGCCCGTTCTCACTGAAAAAATGCTGAAATTCTTCCTGATTATCCTTCCCCAGAAAGCCGCTGACAGTCACATCCACCCCGAGGTCGCGCAGAACTTTGGCGACATTAATCCCTTTTCCCGCAGGATGTAACCCGACCGTTCTGACACGGTTCACCTCGCCCGGGACAAGGGACGGACACATCCCCACAAGGTCATAGGCCGGATTTAAGGTAATTGTGGCTACTCGACGGGTCATCAGCCGGGTGCTCCCTCTGTTATTTTTGGCTAACGGGTTATAATCATTAGTAATATTATGCAGCATGATACAACAGCTGCTTTTGAATCGTTTCAGTTATAACACAGACAGGCAGATATTCTATGCTCTGAATCATTCATTTTGCAGGAAAATATTGTCAAAAATAGACAGGCTGTCACTCCGGCGCACGGAAGTGTACCATAGCGCCCGCAATCTGATTAAAAAGAAGGAAAAAATAATGTCAGTCGTCGTCGGTACCGGGGTGGTTATTATCAACAGCAAAGGTGAGGTGCTGCTGGGTAAACGCAGCGGTAAACATGCGCCATACTGGTCCATTTTCGGGGGACATGTTGACCCCGGTGAAACCTTTGAAGCCTGCGCTATCCGTGAAATTCAGGAAGAGATCGGCATTACCCTTACTGACCCGAAGGTTATCGGGCTGTGCAATAACCTGGAAACATACCGGGCGGAAGGCAAGCATACTGTGTCTGTCTGCCTGCTGGCACACTATGACAGCGATACGCTGCCGGTGATCCGGGAGCCGGATAAATTTGACGGTATTATCTGGTGCTCACCGGACAACCTGCCGGAGCCGCATTTTGAAGCCAGCCGCAACGCCATTCATCTGTGGCAGACCGGTCAGTTTTATCTGACAAAATAATCCGTTACATGCCGCGCCTGACTACCGGTGCGGCAATTGCTCATTTATCACTCAATCACACACAATTACACGGATTTATCAGTTTATCTGCTTTACAACCTTTTTTTGCCGCCGTATCATCAAGCTAGTACACGGAGCTGAGTAACCGGAGGATTTATTTAATGAGCAGCGACGCAATAACCCAAACCAAACGCCCTTCCGTCCTGGGCGGTGCCATGATTATCGCCGGTACCGCTGTCGGTGCAGGCATGTTTTCCATCCCTGTGATGACTGCGGGTGTCTGGTTTACCGGCTCCGTTCTGCTGCTGATTTACACCTGGTTTTGTATGTATACCTCCGGGCTGATGATCCTCGAGGCAAACCTCAATTATCCGTCAGGCTCCAGCTTTCACACTATTACCAAAGATCTGCTGGGTAACGGCTGGTCAGTGATTAACGGGCTCTCCATCGCCTTTGTGCTCTATATTCTGACTTATGCATATATCTCGGCGGGTGGTTCGATGCTGCAGGAAAACCTAGCAGCACGCGGACTCAATATCACCCCGGCGATGAGCGGAATTTTCTTTGCCGCCGTGGTGGCCGTGATTGTCTGGATTTCCACCAAAGCCGTTGACCGCCTGTGCACCATTTTAATCGGCGGGATGGTGATTGCATTTGTGATGTCCGCCGGTGGCATGATCACGGAAGTGAAAACCGCGGTGTTATTTAACACACAGGACCCGGAAGCCCGTTATCTGCCGTATGCGCTGGTGGCGCTGCCGTTCCTGCTGACCTCATTCGGCTTCCACGGTAACGTGCCGGGTCTGGTGAAATATTACCGTAATGACGCGAAATCCGTGGTACGCAGCCTGCTTATCGGCTCCCTGATTTCGCTGGTGATCTATATCTTATGGCAGCTGGCCGCTCAGGGTAACGTCCCGCGCGAAAACTTTAAGCAGGTTATCGCGGAAGGCGGCAATATCACCGCGCTGTTAAACCAGATGAAAGCGGCTATCAACAGCGACACCACGGTGCAGTTACTTAATGCCTTCAGTTATATGGCGCTGGCCAGTTCATTCCTCGGGGTGTCGCTGGGACTGTTTGACTACATCGCAGACTTCTTTAAGTTTAAGGATAACGGCACCGGCCGTCTGAAATCCGCCGTGTTTACCTTTGTTCCGCCGGCGATTCTGGCAGTGCTGTACCCGGACGGATTCCTGTATGCCATCGGCTATGCCGGGCTGGCAGCGACCATCTGGGCGGTGATTGTCCCGGCGCTGATGGCAAAAGCCACCCGCCGCCGCTTCCCGCAGGCAGCCTACCGGGTGCCGGGCGGCAATGCGATGATCATCTTTATCATTCTGTTCGGGCTTCTCAACGCCGTCACACATATTTTATCCATGATGGATCTCCTGCCGGTTTACCGCTGATTTCACCCGGATATCACACCCGCCGCATTTCTGCAGGCGGGTGTGATAATTTGGGCTTGCACATTGGAAAAACTGCGAGTAATTTTGTCGCCAATCCGCAGGCTTTAAGGCCTGCTTTACTATTGATATTCATTATGTAACGGGACAAATTATGGCAAAAGCCAATGAAATTAAACGCGGAACCGCAGTGAGCTATAACGGCAAACTGCTGATGGTCAAAGATATCGATGTCCAGACGCCAAGTGCCCGCGGGGCCAGCACCCTGTACAAAATGCGTTTTACTGATGTCCGTACCGGTCAGAAAGTGGAAGAGCGTTTTAAAGGCGATGATATTATTGAGACCATTACCTTAACCCGCCGCGCTGTTCAGCTCTCTTATGTCGACGGTGATGAGTATGTCTTTATGGATGATGAAGACTTCACACCGTATCCGATGAAAAAAGATCAGATCGAAGAAGAACTGCTGTTTATTCCTGAGGAAGGTCTGCCGGGTATGCAGGTGCTGACAATGGATGGCCAGGTGCTGGCGCTGGAATTGCCGCAGACTGTCGATATGGAAATCATTGAAACCACCCCGGGCATCAAAGGAGCATCGGCCAGTGCACGGACCAAACCGGCAACCCTGCCGACCGGGCTGGTGATTCAGGTGCCTGAATACCTGAGTAACGGTGAAAAAATCCGCATTCATATCGCGGAACGCCGTTATATGGGCCGCGCGGATTAATTCCCGCAGCCGGTAAAAACTGCCTGTTACCGGGTTACCGGTTTTCTGCACATTGCGGAGACCGGCTGACCCGCCGTTCTTTTCCCGTCCTTCAGAAATAATCCACCCGCAGATACGCTTCCCGGCGCTCTTCATTCAGCACCGAGTAAGATGTGCGCCCCATTGACTGCGGCAGACGCCCCTGCACAAGTTCACCTTCAGCGATACTGTCCTGCACACTGGCGGGCTCTCCGTTGCGCAGACAACGATATTCAAATGACGGCTGACTGTTCTGCGGCTGTTCCGCCGCCGGGACACTGACCTCACAGGCGGCATTCACCACACTGCCGGACAGCAGAATCGTCCCTTCACTGATACCGGCTGCCGCACCCGGTGTGATAACTGACAAGCTTAACAACATACCACTGAAAATAGCCTTAAGATGATTCATCACAGGCACCTCACTGTTGTTTCGTCAGGCTGACGACCAGCGTGTTAACGTTACCGCTGTATCTGTTATAACGCGCCGGACACAAAAAAAGAAGAGGAAACAGATATCGTGGTGTGATACGTCACACGATTTTTCCGGTTTCCTCTGAATGCATTAATTGTGATTCTCAGTCTGCATTAAAGATAACTGACAATAACCATCGCTATCAGCTTACTGTCATCCATCCAGTGAAGTTTTGCATCACCCATATTCGCCGGTATCAAATCAGAAACTGACCGGGTATTACGGGTAATAGTCTGGGTATTCAGCCGCTCTTTTTTCATCCCGGAGCGGTAACAGCGGGAACTGATGTCATTGGTCTGAAAGTCCATTGCACAGGGGCCTTCAACAATCGCACCATGAAAGATGATCACACCCGATGCTGTCTGGGCTTTACTTTCAGTTGCCGGAGCAAAACTACTCATTAATAAGCCTGCAGCAGCAATAAAGAACTGTAGCTTTTTCATAACATACCTCGTCAGATAAGTATTCACGGAGGCAATCCGTTACCGCCGGGATGAAAAATATTCGCTTATTCTTTATCGACAATAGGTCACTAATCTTTACTGCGCTATAACAAACAGCCGTATTTTTAGTATATCGCCAGCGTTATAATCTAAAATTCCTTATTTTATGATATACATTCGGCCTTATTAACTACACTACCCTTTTCACTTATGATTATAGATGCCACCATGAAATTAACAACTTTTACATAAAAATAACATACGCTATTTCCCTTTTTCTGCATAAACCCTTATCCGTATTTCTGTCAGACTATCCGGAACTATTTCCGTAAAAATATTTTATTATCGTCAGGTTTTGTCATGGCAGTACAACGCATCACACTTCCGCTTTCTGTCAGCCTCGCCGGTATCATGCTGTTTCTTTCCTGGTACCTGCCGGTTGATCACGGCTGGTGGGCGGTACCTGACCATGCTGTTTTCCGTTTTTTCAATGCCCCGCTCGCCGGTAATCATTCCCTGGCTGTATTTATTGCGGTTATTAACAACCGGGCATTTGATGCGGCAGCACTCCTGCTGATGGGGCTTATCTATTATGCGGCTTTCCGCAGACAGGACAGCGACGGTAAACGCCGTCTGGTAATGGCAGGTGTGGTGATGGTAATAAGTGCGGTACTGATTAATCAGGCCGGACAGGCAATTCCTTTTAACCGCCTCAGCCCGACACTGGTGCTCGATTCGGCTCATCGTGTCAGTGATATCACCGGGATCTTTACAAAAGATGCCTCAAAAAGCAGTTTTCCGGGTGACCACGGACTGATGCTGATCATTTTTGCCGCTTTTGTCTGGCGTTATGCCGGATTCCGTTATTTTGCGGCGGCAGTTTTACTGACAATTATATTTTCCTTACCACGGATAATGGCCGGTGCACACTGGTTCAGCGATATTATGGCCGGTTCACTGTCGCTGACATTAATCACGGTTCCCTGGATTTTACTGACACCGCTGAGTGATCATTGTGTAAATTTTCTGGTACGCCATATGCCCCGTTTATCCGATATTACAAAGAAAATTTCACATTAGTTAAACATCTTTGACATCACATTCTGATTGTTTCGCTGACAAATTTAAGGTTTTGTAAATAACAGGTTTTTTCCCTCGCCATTTCCGGCACCTTTATGTAGTATCAATCCGTCCGATTATTAGGAATTGATTAATTTCACCGATAATTACACCTTTACGGATGACTGATTAATTTTTCCTCAGTAATTGTTCATGGATATTAAACGTGCCGTTCCGCACGTTTTTAGAATAAACATATTGTGCACATACGCAGATTTAATTAGTGTTGATATGTTTTGTTTTTTAAAGTGACGTTTGTCACATAAGGACTGCAAGGGAAAACTCACACATGGTCACATCTCAACCAATTCTGAGATATATCACCCGGATTGTTCCGGCATTGATTATCGCGGCGACATTGTCAGCATGCAGTACATCTCCAAATTCAGCCCGTCAAGTTCAATCTGAAACCCGTACAAACAGTTTTATCTTGCAAGCGTCTCAGGATGAATTCGAACAGTTAGTTAATAATGTTGATGTTAAATCCAAACTGATGTCTCAGTATGCCAGCTGGAAAGGCGTTGCTTACCGCCTCGGCGGCACCACCCGCTCCGGTATTGATTGCTCCGCGTTTGTCCGTCAGACTTTCCTCGACCAGTTCGGTATGGAACTGCCGCGTTCAACAGCAGAGCAGCAGTCTGTCGGCACCAGCGTAAAACGCGCTAAGTTACAGGCCGGTGACCTGGTGTTATTTAAAACCGGAAAACGTCAGCGCCATGTCGGTATTTATGTCGGCAATGACAAATTTGTCCATGCATCTACATCAAACGGTGTTATCGTCTCAAACATGACGGATAAATACTGGAACAACCGTTATTACGACGGGCGCCGTTTAATTAAATAATACATTCACTCCCTTGCAGTGTATTATTTAAAAAGAAAAAGCTTCCTTTTCAGGAAGCTTTTTTTATGTCTGCATTTTATCAAAATCCGTCACACAGAAGGGCGGTGTTCCCTGTCAGAAGGGGTAACGGGCAGAAATATTTTCCGCAATTGCCGCCCCTGCGGTTTTCAGGGCACACAGTGCGGTACTTTCATCATCACTGTGTAAAAACAGGCACGGCTCCCCTTCCCAGGTCAGGATCAGGCTGTCAATCCGTAATCCTTCCAGGTGCGACCGGATGGCGCACAGTGCATCATATGTTGAATGGTGGCCGTGACTCAGTAATTTTAAACCGGTCAGGCTGTCTTCCCTGCTCTGCAAAGATTCCGGTAACGCCTCTAACCGGCGGCCGTCATCATTACCGGCAAGCCGGTAATGCTGTGGCAGGCGGGAAACAACTGAAAGCGCATTACTATTCACACTATTATCCTGTCTTACTGTGCCGGTGAATCATCTGAATAAATTTTCCGACCCAATCCTTCGGAATTAACGAACATTCTGTGTTCACGGATGATGAAACGCCGGTGATTTACTCCCGATCCGGTAATAAAACACATTGTGCTTTTTCGCCGGATGTTAACATCATCAATCCAATTGCCTCTATTTGTATACTGTTTTGTTAATTTTCTCAACTGATTTATTTTATATCATATAGCTGAAATTGAATGATGAAGGATATAATTCCGCGTTGTAATGACCCGCATACCCGTAAATACGATGAAATATCAGTTAATTATATAATTAAGAGAAAGGCGTACGATATTATACGTTGCTTTCTGCCGCGAAACAGAATTCACATTAGTGTAACTTTTCATGACTCAGATCAACCAAATGACGCCTGAGTAGTTATCCGGGGTAATCATTCGACTATTACTGATATTGCGGAAATAACCGGCCCGGAAACTCCCGGACCGGCAACAGGGAAAGGAAATCAGGCAAAACGCCGTGCGTACAGCACCAGAGAGGCGGCAATCAGAATACAGAGCGCCATCGCACCGACCATCGGCCAGACCGTTGTCATGTTAAATGAAGCCACCACCGCACCGACACCCGCACCGATACCAAACCGCAGCACACCGGCCAGTGATGAGGCTGTACCGGCCATATGCGGATAATCATCCAGAATCACCGCCATGGCATTTGATGTGATCATGGCAATATTTCCCACATAACAGGCCACACCTATCATCAGCGCCACAAAGCCGAGATCGGCGGATGCGGCCAGCACCAGCCAGCATCCGGCCAGTAACTGCACCACCAGCCCGGTGCGCAGCATATTCAGTGCGCCGAAACGGCGGACATAACGGCTGTTAATGGTGGTCATAATAAACAGGAAAACAATATTCAGTGCGAAGCAGTAACCAAATTCCAGCTCCGTCAGCCCGTAAAGCTGAATGTAAACGAATGACCCGGCGGATAAAAACGAAAACATCCCGGCAAATGAAAAACCGGATGCCACCATATAACACAGTACGCGCTTCTGGCGGAACAGTGTGACAAACTGGCCGAGCATGATCCGCAGCCGGAACGGCTGGCGCCGCTCTTTCGGCAGGGTTTCGCGGATAAAGAACAGCACCAGCAGTGCAGCGATCAGCGCGGCAATCATGATGGTCCAGAAAATCGCGTGCCAGCTGAACCAGAGCATCATCATACCGCCCATGATCGGTGCCAGCAGCGGTGCCACTGTCATTACCAGCACCACAAACGACATACTGCGGGAAAATTCATCTTTGGTGAACATATCGCGCATCAGGGCGTTGATCACCACACTTGCCGCAGCCGCTGCAAAGCCGTGCAGCCCGCGCATCCCGATAAAGGTGCCGATATCCTGAGACATCGCACATCCGGCGGAGGCCAGGGCGAAAATCAGTGTTCCCCCGAGGATCACCGGCTTGCGGCCGAGCGCATCCGCCATCGGACCGTATACCAGTTGCCCGGCGGCGAAACCGATCAGGTAACTGTTGAGTGTCATCTGGACATCGCCCTCAGTGACACCAAAGTCACGGGCAATGGTCGGCATGCTTGGCAGATACATATCGATAGCCAGAGGCATCAGCATCGATAACAGCCCCAGGATAAAAATCAGGCCGAAATAGGCCGAACGTTGCACTTGCACGCCTGTTACTCCGTATTGGATTCAGTAAAAAAGGTGTTCAGAGAACCGACTGAATTTCCTCATCAGTCAGCGGGCGGTATTCCCCCGGCTCCAGGCTGTCATCCAGCACAATGCCGCCGATACGCTCGCGGTGCAGTTCGTCCACATGGTTACCGGCAGCAGCAAACATACGTTTGACCTGGTGATAGCGCCCTTCGGAAATTGTCAGCCGCACATCCTGCGGGGTGATAATCTCGAGTTTTGCCGGTTTGGTCGGGTGCTGTTCGCCGTTAAGCATCACACCCTGCTCAAACAGCGCTGCGGTAGTGTCCGCCACCGGCTCCGCCAGGGTGACACGGTAGGTTTTCTCGCAATGATGTTTCGGTGAGGTGATGCGGTGCGACCACTGTCCGTCGTCCGTCATCAGCACCAGCCCGGTGGTATCAATATCCAGCCGTCCGGCGGCATGCAGTTTATGGGCAACCGGCTCATCGATAAAATAGAGAATAGTCGGGTTAACCGGGTCATCCGTTGAGCAGACATAGCCCTGCGGTTTATTCAGCATAAAGTAGCGCGGCCCGGTGACGTGTGTCATCACATTGCCGTCATACGCCACCTCGTTCTCCGCGCTGACTTTCAGTGCGCCGTTTTTCACGACCTCACCATCCACAGTCACCATCCCCGCACGCAGCTCTCTGGCCACAAGGTTCCGGCTGATACCCATCTGATGGGCAAGAAATTTATCTAATCGCATGAATGTCTCTTAAACCTGACGTGCCCGCAGCATACTGCCGGCTGATAAGCAGATAAAATGAAAGAATTTTGTTTGATAATAACCACAGTAATCATTATAACAACAAACCGTCAACATCACAGCGCCTTTCTGACGGCGCTTCCGCTGTTTATCCTCCGTCATGCAGTCAATTGTCGCGCCCAAAGTGTGATATGCTGACGCCCTGATTTTGTCTGTTCCGCCGGAGTTTCTGTGACGTTTACCCTGCGCCCTTATCAGCAGGAGGCTGTTGATGCCACCCTGCTCTATTTCCGCAAACACACCACGCCTGCGGTGATTGTTCTGCCCACCGGAGCGGGAAAAAGCCTGGTGATCGCCGAACTGGCGCGGCTGGCACACGGCCGTGTGCTGGTGCTGGCGCATGTCAAAGAGCTGGTGGAGCAGAATCACAGTAAATATCAGGCTTACGGGTTGGATGCCGGGATCTATTCTGCCGGATTATCACAAAAAGAGTCTTCACAAAAAGTCATTTTCGGCAGCGTGCAGTCTGTCGCCCGTAATACAGCCGATTTTGACGGCAAATTTTCCCTGCTGATTATTGATGAGTGCCATCGTATCAGCCTCAGCGAAGACAGTCAGTATCAGCAGGTGATACAGCATCTGCAGAAAAATAACCCAGCCCTGCGCATCCTCGGCCTGACAGCCACGCCGTACCGGCTGGGCAGCGGCTGGATCTATCAGTATCACTATCATGGCATGATCCGCGGCGATCATGAATGCTTCTTCCGTGATTGTATTTATGAACTGCCTCTGCGTTATATGGTCAGCCATCAGTATCTGGTACCGCCTCAGCGGCTGGATATGCCGGTGCTGCAATATGATTTTTCACAGGTACCGGTCAGCGCCGCCGGGATGTTTGACACGCAGGTGCTGGCGCGGGAAGTAAAAAAACAAAAGCGGATCACACCGCGTATTGTCCGCCAGATTATTGAGTATGCCGCGCCCCGTCAGGGCTGCATGATATTTGCCGCCACTGTGGAACATGCGGCGGAAATTGTATCACTGCTGCCGCCGGGCGAAGCGGCGCTGGTCAGTGCGGATACCCCGCCTGCGGAGCGGGAAACGATAATCCGGAATTTCAAAGCGCGGGAGCTGCATTATCTGGTCAACGTTTCCGTGCTCACCACCGGGTTTGATGCCCCGCATGTGGATGTGATTGCCATTCTGCGCCCGACTGAATCAGTCAGCCTCTACCAGCAAATTGCCGGCCGCGGCCTGCGCCTGTCTCCCGGAAAAACGGAGTGTCTGATCCTCGATTACGCCGGAAACCCGCATGACCTTTATATGCCGGAAGTCGGCAATCACAAACCAAACAGCAAAAGCCAGCCGGTACAGGTATTCTGCCCGTTGTGCGGCTTTGCTAATTTGTTCTGGGGATTATGTACCGACGACGGGCATATCATCGAGCACTATGGCCGCCGCTGTCAGGGAATTATTGATGCGGATGATGAATCCGCCCGTCATCAATGCGATTTCCGTTTCCGCTTTAAACTCTGCCCGTCCTGTAACGGGGAAAATGATATTGCCGCACGGCGCTGCTGCCACTGTGATGAAGTCCTCAGTGATCCGGATGACATGCTGAAAGCCGCACTGCGCCTGAAAGATGCTCTGGTGCTGCGCTGCGGCGGTATGGCGCTTTCTGCCGGACAGGATAACCGCGGTGAATGGCTGACCATCAACTATTACGATGAAGACGGCACCACTGTCAGCGAACGTTTCCGCCTGACCACCCCGGCACAGCGTTTTGTCTTTGAAAAACAGTTTCTGGCACAGCATCTGCGCGCACCCGGTGTGCCGTTTCAGTGGCAGGATGCAGAATCCGTAATCCGTCAGCAGGTGTTGCTGCGTTACCCGGATTTTGTTGTCTCACGCAAAAAAGAGAACTACTGGCAAATCCGCGAAAAAATCTTTGATTATCAGGGGCGATTCCGCAAATCTGACAGTCTGGCATAATCCTGAATGCTGCTTTTTTGGTTTTATACCGGGTTTCGTTTGCCGTTTGTCCGCATTTTCGGTAAAATGCACGCCGCTTCACCACGGGTAACCCTGCTGAAGCCAAATACCGACTTTGCTGCTGGGTCGCCTGTAGCAAAGATTTTTTTTACTCTTGTTAAAGAGAAAAGTTATGTTAACTATCAATGCTGAATTACGTAAAGAGCAGGGTAAGGGTGCGAGCCGCCGCCTGCGTCGCGCAAACAAGTTCCCTGCTATCGTTTATGGTGGCAACCAGGAACCTGTTTCCATCGAACTGGACCACGACGTCCTGATCAACCAGGAAGCTAAACCAGAATTTTACGAAGTTCTGAACCTGGTTATCGATGGTAAAGAAACCAAAGTGAAAGTACAGGCTGTACAGCGTCATCCGTTCAAGCCAAAACTGACACACATCGATTTCCTGCGCGCTTAATTACGCCACCTATCGAGCTTTAATCGGGACGCCGAGTAAATAACGCCGCTTTTGCGGCGTTATTTATTTCTGCTCTCACTATCCTTTATTACCACGGCGCTGTAACTGATCCCGCAGATTCGGCGGTGTCCCTTTAATCGTCAGGGTATCCGTGGCCGCATCCCAGAAAATCCGCTCCCCCAGTAACATCGCATCAAAATTAATGGTCAGCCCGCCGCCGCTGCCGGCAAATTTTGTCAGCTGACGTAATGTGCTGCGATCGGCCGGGAACGAATCCTCCAGTCCGTACTCTTTTTCCTGAGTAAACTGCGCAAAACTCTGCTCACCCAGCGGCGGCAGTTCCGCAGACAGCTCTGTCAGCTGAATCTCTTCACCGCTCTGTAACTGCTCCGTGCAGTAATCAAACACCTGTTTGCGGTAAGACTGGCGCTCCTGTTTGTCCGCCTGAGCCTCCTCGCAGTAATCGTCCAGTGCCTGTAACAGCCCTTTGTTCTGGATTTTGGCATTAAAGCCTTCAGCGGCACCGAGGAAATCCATAAAGAAATCGGAGACTTTGCGACCGACACGGCCTTTGAGGAAGGTCAGGTAACGGCTGGATTCCGGATTTGTTTCCCATTCGGTCAGGTCAATACGGGCGATAATATCCGCATGCGGAATATCCAGATAATGGGTGCTGTTAAGCTCCAGGCTCTCATTGACCAGCATGCTCTGGCAGCTATCGAGTACCGCCACCAGCAGATACTCCACCGCCAGATAGCGGTAATGGGCAAATAACACCACACCGCCCTGGGCAAACGGGTATTTTGCCAGCTCATCCTTCAGGCGGACGGTTGCCGCACGGGTAAAGGCGTGAAATTCCTCTTCGCCCTGCCGCTGCAGACGCAGTGCCTCTGACAGTTCACTCTCTTCATTAAACACACCGTACGCTTTGCTTTTCGCGCTGTAGACCCGGTGCAGCTCAGCCATCATTTCCTCAACAATGGCGGTTTTTTCCAGTGGTGTGTCCCGCAGCACTACTTCCAGTGTCTGTTCATCGCGTTTAATCAATTGATGCAACGCAATCTGAATGATATCCAGACTCATCTTTTACTCCTTCGGCCTCGTTTGCGCGTATTCAAACACCGTTGTAATCTGTGCGCAAGTCACAATCACAGGAGAATGTGACAAGACAGGATAATCAGCGGCGTGCATACTGAAAATGGCGTATTCCCTGCGTAACCGGATCCATAATTGAAATAATTTTCCGCAAAAAGCAGAAATACGGCCGCTCATCAGTTATGATATAGAGCTTTGTACAATCAGGATATCTACGTTTATGCCGCAATCATCCCGCTACAGTGATGAACACGTTGAAAAGTTACTGGCTGAGCTGGTCAGTGTGCTGGAAAAAAACCGGACACCGACCGACCTTTCTCTTATGGTGTTAGGAAATATGGTGACCAATCTCATCAATACCAGTGTTGCGCCGTCACAACGCGCTCATATTGCTGAATCCTTCGCCCGCGCCCTGCAATCTTCCGTCAGTGAAGATAAAGCGCACTGACCGCATTCCGGCTGACGACGAAATTCTATGGTAACGTATCGTCCGAAATACGGTGACAAAGTTTCCCAGATGATTAGCTGGGGACACTGGTTCACCCTGTTTAATATCCTGCTGAGTCTTGCACTCAGCAGCCGTTACCTGTTTATTTCTGACTGGCCGGACACGCTGATTGGCCGCATTTACGCCATCACCAGCTGGCTGGGACATTTCAGTTTCCTGGCATTCGCCCTCTATCTGCTGATTGTGTTCCCGCTCACCTTTGTGGTGATGTCACAACGGCTGCTGCGCTTTTTATCCGCCGCCCTCGGTACAGCCGGGCTGACACTGCTGCTGTTTGATATCGGCATCTATGAACAGTTCCGCCTGCATTTAAACCCGGTGGTGTGGGATCTGGTCGTGAACCCTGAACAGGGGGAAATGGCGCGGCGCTGGCAGTTTATCTTTATTGCGATCCCGGTTATCTTCCTGATCGAAATGCTGTTCGGCACCTGGAGCTGGCAGAAACTGCGCAGCCTGAACCGGCAAAAATTCGGTAAACCTGTTGCGGTGGTATTTATCACCGCCTTTATTACCTCTCATATTATGTATATCTGGGCGGATGCCAATTTCTACCGCCCGGTGACGATGCAGCGCTATAACCTGCCGGTCTCTTACCCGATGACTGCCCGCAAATTCCTGGAGCGTCACGGCCTGCTCGACAGCACCAGTTATGAGCAGCAGTTACTTCTGCACGGCGACCCGACCGCCCAGGGTGTTGAGTACCCGATCAACAAACTGACCTATGCAGACAATGGCAGCGGCTACAATTTACTGCTTATCACCCTCACCTCGCTGAGCCGGGAAGATATTAATAAGGCAATGCCGAACCTGAACCGGTTTGCAGAGGAAAGCACACAATTCACACAGCACTACAGCAGTGAAATTAATCCGGAGCGGGCACAGTTCGGGCTCTATTACGGCATCTCAGGTACCTATTATGACGGTATTCTCAACGGACGCATTCCGTCCGCACTGATGACGGCGCTGAGTGCACAGAATTATCAGTCAGGGTTCTTCTCCACAGAAAACTTTGCCTCCCCGCTCTTCCGCTATGCCCTGCTGGCGGATTATAGCCTGCCGCCGCTGCGTGACGGACAGAATAACAGCGGAACTGCTTCTGCGGATGTGGCAGATCGCTGGTCAGTCTGGCTGAAACAGACCCGCAAAGATCAGCCGTGGTTTGCACTGATTAACCTCAGCACACCGTTACCGGACGGTCATTCCGCCCCGGATATGACAGATATTGATAACACACTGGGTACACTGATTCAGGATATCCGTGCGCGTGGTGAGTGGGATAAAACAGTGATTGTCATCACCGCCGGTGCCGGTGACAGCATGGCCAAATTACAGGACAGCTGGGTCACCGACGGCAAATTTAACCGCGACCAGTTACGCGTGCCGCTGATTATTCACTGGCCGGATACCCCGGCACAAACCATCAGCAAACTGACCGCACATCCGGATATTATGGCAACCCTGATGCAGAGACTGCTGCACGTCAGCAATCCGCCGGGAGAATACACCCAGGGTGATGATCTGTTCACTACTACACGGCGCAAGCCACGGATATTCACCGGCGATAACAGCAATCTGGTGATTATCAAGCCGGATTCCGCATCACTGCTGACCGCTCAGGGTAAATACCAGCGCTTTGATGAGAATAATGAGAAGATCCGCAATGCCAAACCGGATATGGCTGAATTACTCCAGGTTCTGACAGAGCAGAAACGCTTTATCGATACCCACTGATCCCGGGATAAAAAAAGTGCAACTGGTACAGTAGCGTCTTGCTTTAACCAAAGAAAACAGTAGTATAGATAACATTCGGCATGTAGCGCAGCCTGGTAGCGCACCGTCATGGGGTGTCGGGGGTCGCAGGTTCAAATCCTGTCATGCCGACCAGTATTTATATAAGAAAACCAACCTGTTAGGGTTGGTTTTTTTGTGTCTGTAATCCGCAGGCCATCACACCTTAAGTATTTTCACCGTCTCATCGATATCTATTTCATCTTCTGAAAAAATCAGGGTAGTGCCGTGCTGTGTGGTGATCGCCAGTTTTCTGAGTGTGCGCATTTCGGCCGGGCCGGCGGATTTTGGTTTGATGTTGTTCATCAGCACACCAACAGACAGTACCACGTTCTCTTTATCAATCCCGGTATCAGCCGCTTCTTCCTCACTGTAAACCACGAAGGACTTAATGGCCGTCAGCTTAATACGCTCACCGGCGATAAAAACGTATTTGCTTTCCGGCACCACTTTTACCGCATAGGCTGACAGCCCTTTATTATTAGTGCCGGGCTCAAATGTCACGGCGGCATTTTTCTTAATCAGGTCAGGATTGGCGACCTTAACCACATGAAAATAACGGTTATCCCCGTTCTCATCTTTGATAAACCCAAAGCCTTTATCTTCAAACCATGTTGTGATTGTTCCGTTCATCGCCATTACCACCTGCTTAATCATCTGTTACTGAGTCATTACAGCGCGCAGTATAAAGCACAATGCCTGTGCAGACTACGCCTTTGGCTGAGATCCGGCGGATAAGAGAGCAATAAGGTTTTATCAGAGTGTCATATACATTTCATGCCAGGTCATTCCGCCATGGTCAGACTCTGAAAGTTTAATGTACTCATAACCAAAATGTGAATAAAGCGCAATATGCTGCTCTTTACACATCAGATAAACCGTTTTTTTATTCATTGCTTTCATACGGGAGATAAATTCCCGCATCAGCAGGGAAGAATACCCTTTCCCCTGAAAATCCGGATGAACCACCACTGACATAATCACCACATTGGGTGCGTCAGGATCATGACCGACAAGCTCTTTAAACTCCTCATCAGACATCACCACGTTATCAGCACAACCTGCATTAATAAAACCAGCAATGCAGTTATCCACCAGCATACACAAGAAACCTTCCGGATAGCGTTTTGCACGTAATGCAATTTTTTCCCGTGTTGCCGCTTCATCACCTTCATAAGAAACAGTTTCAATTTCATAACAGCGATCAACATCTGCTGCTGTGACCTGACGAAATACGGGGGTTAACATCTCATATATCTCCTGACTAAATGTGTTGGTCAACATAGTAATGCTTTTTTAATCTGCGGCTACTGCATTTTATACAGACTAAAAATGCATAATATTCATTTTTGTTTTTCTGATAAAATCTTCTTACTTTTACATTACGAAAACAGGCAGCTATGTATTCATCCCTGCGAAAAACGGATATGAATTTACTGCTGGTCTTTGATGCTGTTTACAGGCACCGCAATATCAGCCTTGCAGCAGATCAGCTCGCACTGAGTCCGTCAGCACTCAGTCATGCCCTTAACCGTCTGCGGAATTCTCTCGGTGACCCGCTTTTTATCCGTCACGGCGGAAAAATGGTACCAACGGCCAAAGCTGAAAATATAGCGCCGCAGATTTCAGCCGCTTTACAAACACTCTCCGTCTGTTTTCGTCAAATGAATGCCTTCGATCCGGCTCTGAGTACGGATACATTCACATTTGCCGCGACCGATTACACCGCCGCCGTTATTATGCCGGGATTAATATCCCGTATTAACCGCCTGGCCCCGGGTATCACTATAAGATTATTGTATTCACAGAATTTTAATGCTGTTAATGATATCCGTTCCGGCAAAGTGGATTTTGCTCTCGGGTTCGAGGAAGGACAAAAATTTCCGCAGAGAGAAACGGAAGCAATAACCTGCTTTACCGACAATTATATTGTTGCAGTCCGCCGGGGACACCCAGAAATTAATAATATGCTTACACAAGCATTATATCTTGCCGCCGGTCATGTCGTGGTTCGTCCCTGGGCGGATTCACAGGGCGCTATTGATACCTATCTGGAAAAACAGCAACTGAAACGGCGGATAATGGTGGAGTTACCCAGTCTGATGGCTGCCCCGCTGATTGTTTCTCAGACAGACCTGATTATCACATTGCCGGAAAAAGGAATTACATCTCTTTTTAACATGCAGGATTTAGTGGTATTCCCGGTGCCTTTCCCCGCACCGCAGTATATTTTAAGAGCTTATTATAATCCGGCATTATGCAATTCCCCCGGGCACCACTGGATAAAAGAACAGATTATGGCAATATGTTCCGGTAGTAACGATTATATCACCCGCTGACGGAGATCATTTACACCCCGCAATCTGATGGTTTGATATTTATCTGCATCACCCGGGTGCCGTCCGAAAAATAGTTATTTTCTTCTCTGAACAATTCCGGCGGCAGACCGGTAACCTGATGATTCAGGATAATCACGTTATTCTCCCGGGTGACTTCTGTCAGAACGGTAAAAGGATCAACCCGGTGCGGCAGCAGCTGACTCTCATTTTTAATGAGAGTGGCCTGAAGTGTGTCGTATTCTTCCGGCGATTTTGTCCCTGCGGCTGTATCTGCTAAAAATACATATCAAATAACATTTTGGTGCTGATCCCGGCGGAGACCAGAATAATCATCGGTTTTATGACTTTCAGGCCGGAGCTCAGTACAACACCTGCTCCCAGCCGCGCCCCGATGGCTTGTCCGGCAAACATCAGTAATCCCAGCGACCACATCATTTTACCGCCCGCGATAAAAAAGATAACGGACGAGGTATTGGAGGCCAGGTTCAGAAAATTGGAGTGAATTTGTGCTTTATCGATCCGGTATCCTAACAGCAGCATATAACTGATGGTATAAAATGTCCCGGCGCCGGCACCTAAGAATCCGTCATAAAACCCGACACCGCCGCCGCAGATAAATGAAAACAGGAAAAAAGAAACACGCTGTTTTTCTTTGGATTTAGTGATATCAGGGGCAAAAATAAAGTACAGCGTGACACTGATAATTAATCCCGGCAGTAATTTTTTCAGAAAAGTCGGATCGATAAACTGTACAAAAATCGTGCCGGATGCAGCACCGAAGAATGTCGCAATAAATACCCATTTATTATTCTTTAAATCAATCCGCCCCTGACGCAAGAAATAAATACCGGATGTTAATGAACTGCCCAGTGCCTGCATCTTATTTGTTGCCAGTGCGTTAGCAGGTGGTAACCCGGAAATCAGCAATGCGGTAATCGACAGAAAACCACCGCCGCCTGATACCACATTGATAAATCCGGCGGCCACGGCGACAAAAAACATGACAATAAGAAATGTTATGCTCATGGAAAGACACTTTAAATGGCAGGGATAATCAGTATATAAAAAGTACGCATCCGAAAAAGTGATACCGCCCCTGCTGCCGGATATTTGGTATAATAAAATGTCATCTTTCTGAACAGGATACTGGTATGTTGCGCTATGGTATTCGCATTACTCATATTTTCCGGCACGCCTTTCACTCGCGTCCGCGTTTTATTATCTCTCTGATGGTCGCGTTTGTGACTTTTTTTGCTCTGCTGCCCGTACAGAGTGCACTGATGTGCCTGATCCTCAGCTGGAATGCCTTCTCCTGGGTGTATTTGCTGTTTCTTTTTGAGCGGATCATTAATAAGAAAGTAAAAGATATCCGTAAACTGACTAAAATTGAGGATGAAAGCGCCCGCATGGTGATGTTTTTCCTGCTGGCCGGGTGTTGTGTCAGTTTACTGGTGCTCTTTTTTGCCCTCGGCGGGCACGGTAACCTGACCGGTAATGATAAAGCTTTCCAGTATATTCTGACCGCATCCACATTAGTGTCCTCCTGGCTCTTATTACCGGCCGGATTTACCATGCACTATGCGCACCTTTATTACACCAACCCGCAACAGGAAAAACCGTGGTTATTATTTCCGGACAGACCGGCTGAACCCGCTTACTCTGATTTTATGTATTTCTCATTTACGATTGCCGTCGCCTCACAGACTGCCGATGTCGAAATCGCGTCATCCCCGATGCGCCGCGCGGTATTAATGCAATCCGTTGTCTCTTTTGTTTTTAATATGGCGATACTGGGATTATGTATTAATATCTCCGCCGGTTTATTTTAAACGGAGTGGCGGATGGAAACATTACTGACACACTGGATTACAGAATACGGCTATTGGGCAACCTTTTTCGGTACTATGATTGAAGGGGAAACCGCTGCATTTTTATCCGGTATTGCCGCACACCATCAGTTATTATCCTACCCGAAAGTGATGCTGGTGGCCGCACTGGGCGGAATTATCAGTGACAATGTTCTGTTTTTTACCGGTTATTTTGCCGGAAACCGGATCCTGCCCCGCATTCATAAACATGCGGATAAAATAGCCCGTCTGCAGCGGATAATTCACCGCCGCGAAAGCCTGATTATTATCGGAATACGTTTCGCTTACGGATTAAGAACTATCGGCCCCGTTATTATCGGAGCCGCCGGTATTAATCCGCTGAAATTTTTTGTGCTGAATATTCTCGGCGGGGCAATATGGGGAAGCGTTATTGTCTCTGCAGGGTATTTTGTCAGCGCGACAATCCTTGCCCTGCCGCTGCATACTTACCTTGCCTGGTTCCTTATCCTCGCAGCGGTTGCCGGTCTGTTTGTGCTGATAAGAAAGCATAAATTCACGCTGTAAACTGCGGAACAACCCCGCCCGTCAGCCACTATTCCGGCTTGCGGGCGCTGAGCAGAAAGATCATCGGCCGTTCTTTTTCTTCATCCAGTGCCGGATTGGCAGCAATCTGTGCCGCTGACGGCCCCCACTCATTCATAGCGGTGATTTCAAAACCGGCTGTAATCAGCGCATTTATCCAGGTGGATAATTTCCGGTGCTGCTTTTCCACGCCGTCGGCAAACCAGTTGCTGATCCTGACGCCTTCCTGCTGGTACTGATTGACCGGCCAGGCTTTATTACCCGCACTGTCCGTGCACCAGTTCTGAATGACAGGAGCTGTGTAGATCGGGTGTTCTGCGGAAAAAACCAGACGGCCGCCCGGAACCAGTGCCTGATACAGCGTGGCAAACAGTGCCGGGATATCACGCAGATAATGCAGTGCCAGCGAGCTGTAAATCACATCACTTTGTGCCGCCGGTAATTGCAGTGTCTCGAGATCGGCGCGCAGCCAGGTAATATCAGGATCCGTGGTCATCGATGCGGCTTTCGCCAGCATTTTCTCAGACAGATCAAAACCGGTCACCCGGGCAGCGCCCTGCTCTTTTGCCCAGCGGCTAAACCAGCCATATCCGCAACCCAGGTCGATCACTGACTTCCCGGCCAGTGACGGCAGCAATGTCTGCATGGCAGTCCACTCCGGCGCGCCGTCCAGTCCTTCTGCTGAGCGGGGCAGCGTGGCATAACCGGCAAAGAAATCCGGATTATCATAAATATTCTGAGACATAACTTACTCCTTAAATGATGAGCAAATTATATTCATAGTTTGCCGGTTTCCGCCACGATTCTGTTTTACAGACATAAAAAAACCTCACCGGAGTGAGGTTTTTAAAATCTGTTACTGACAGCGGTGATTACAGAGCAACCACGTTAGCTGCAGCCGGGCCTTTCATACCATTTTCGATGGTGAAAGAAACCTGCTGGCCTTCTGCCAGAGATTTGAAGCTGTCGCTCTGGATTGCAGAGAAGTGAACGAACACGTCTTTGCTGCCGTCAGCTGGAGTGATAAAGCCAAAACCTTTATCATCGTTAAACCATTTTACAGTACCGGTAATTGTTGCGGACATATGAATTTCCTTTAAATTGATTTTGTTGCCATAAGGCATATAAGCGGTTTGATTACGTTTTTACTTATGGGAACTATCAGAAGGAATTCGCTATGAAGTGGTATCTTGGATAACGCTTGACGGAGAACAACTTAAAATCGGACTGACATAAATAGGTCTGTACTTCCAAACCAATGCCGATATTAAGCCATATATTTTGTTATCCGGCAAGCTCTTTTTGATTTACCTCAAACGACCACACCCGCCAAAGGCATCAGTTTGCCAGCCCCATATAACCGTGGATCCCCATATAAAGCCCGACCAGCGCTATCAGCGTCGCCGAAAAGTACGGTGCTTTTTTGGCGATATCACCCAGCCCCTGCCAGCGGCGGCTGACCTGGCGCAGCCCCACCGCAGTCACCACGCCGACCGTGACCAGTGTCAGTGCCAGCCCGATACTGAAACTGAGCACCATGGTTGCGCCCAGGGTAAAAGCCTTCAGTTGCAGACAGATCAGCAAAACAGTAATCGCAGCCGGACACGGAATTAACCCGCCGGTCAGGCCGAACAGTAACACCTGGCTGTTGGTGGCTTTGCCGCCGGTAAACCGGGTTTTGATTTCATGAGCATGTGCTCTGGCATGCGCATCCTGATATTCGCCATCATGGTGGTCATGATGATCGTGGTGATGCTCTGCATGATGGTGATGATGATCCTGGTCATGTTCATGGCTGTGATGATGATCATGCTCATGATGATGGTCACTGTGTGTATGGCTTTCCTGCTGCATTTCTGTCAGCCAGTTTTTTTCACCACGGTATGTCCGCATAAACATCCAGAATGCAGTTGCCAGAATAATCACCGCCGATACCATCTGCAGCCACGGCTCTACGGCTTCCGGCGTGAACCGGGCACTGATATACATCCCGCCGAGGGCAATCAGCCAGACTATCAGGGTATGCGATAACGTCGCCGCCAGTCCCAGCATCACCGCCTGTCTGACCGTCCCTTTCACCGCAATAATAAAGGCCGCCATCATGGTTTTTGAGTGGCCCGGCTCCAGGCCGTGCAGCGCACCCAGTGCAATCGCGCCCGGGATAAAAAACCAGGCATTTCCCTGCTGCAGTAAAGAGGCAAAATCAGTCATGACGTGTGATCCCTGTTTTCAGAATGAAGAAAGAGTGAATTGAGTATACTCCCCCCCAGTATAATTACACTACCTCTTTGTATCACGAAGATGCTACTATTTTGCCCGTCACTTTCTTTTCACCTTATTTCACGGGGTTGCCATGTCACATACCATCAGGGACAGACAGAAACTTCAGAACCGCGCCAGTAAAATTCAGGGGCAGGTCAACTCACTGAAAAAAATGCTCGATGAACCGCATGAGTGCTCCGCCGTGCTGCAACAAATTGCGGCTATCCGTGGCGCGGTAAACGGGTTAATGCGGGAAGTGATTAAGGGTCACCTGATTGAACACGTAGTTCATGAGGAAGATGAGGAAAAACGTCAGGGTGATCTGGATATTGTTCTGAAAGTGCTGGATTCTTATATTAAGTAAAGAAAAATTAAGCCGGTGTTGTAAAAATCCCCGGCGCCGATCCTGTAAGTGTTGAATATCCTTTTCTGATATAAAAATATTTCCCCTGTATATCTCAGAGACTCACTGAGCTCCCCTTTTATTCATTTCCCGCAACAGGATTGAAAATAAAGAATGCTGTTAATAATCAGTTAATTTACAGCGCCTGAAATAATCTATGATAAAACGACATTTTCTTTTATTTCACTGCTGAAAAGGCTGTTATGACGATAAAACGGATTAATCCGCCCTCACTATTTAATTCCCTGCAATACGGTTTCAGTCAGGTCGTGGAAACAACCGGCACCCGGCAGTTATTTCTGTCAGGACAGGTCGGCGTTGATCACAATGAAGTGACAGTCGCAGGCGGTATGCGGGAACAAGCTGCACAATCTGTGGACAATATTGCCCGTGCCCTCGCGGCAGCCGGCGGTTCTCTGTCTGATGTGGTTATGCTGCGGATTTATATCCGTGCCGGTGCAGATTCACACGATGAACAAACGGCAATTGCGGATGTGCTGAAAGAAAAATTTGCCGCCGCAGCCCCTGCCTCATCATGGATTATTGTCAGCGGATTATCTCTGCCGGAATGGCTGATTGAAATCGAAGCACACGCCGTGCTGCCGTAACCGGAAGGCGCTGTACAGCGCCTGATTTGCGTGATATTGATTACGTGAATATAAAAAATAAAATAAAAATACTGAGAATGTCACCATGCAAGCCGCCACCCGTTCCACCATTGCTCTGCTCGCTTCCTCATTCTTAATTACTATCGGACGGGGTGCCACTATCCCGTTTATGGCGATTTATCTCAGCCGTCAGTATGACATGGCGGTGGATCAGGTCGGGGTGGCACTGACGGTCGCACTGACAACCGGCGTGTTATTCAGCCTCGGCTTCGGCATCATTGCGGATAAATTTGATAAAAAACGCTACATGCTGATGGCAATTCTGGTTTATATCGCCGGATTTATCGCTATTCCACTGACTCACAATATCGCACTCGTCGTTGTCTTCTTTTCACTGATTAACTGCGCCTACTCCGTTTTTGCTACGGTGCTGAAAGCCTATTTCGCCGATACGCTGCCACCTGCGCGTAAAACCAAAGTCTTTTCCCTGAACTATACCTTCGTCAATATGGGCTGGACTGTCGGGCCGCCGATTGGCACCGGGCTACTGATGTACAGCGCGGATCTGCCGTTCTGGCTGGCGGCCTGCACCGCCTCATTCCCGATATTCTTTATTCAGCGTTTTGTCCGCAGCGTGCCGCCTTCTGCTTCAGGCAGCAACAGCGCCGCCTGGCAGCCGTCTGTCATGCTGCATGATAAAGCCCTGCTCTGGTTTACGTTATCCGCCTTTCTGGGATCGCTGGTGTTCGGTTCGTTTTCCGCCTGTATTTCCCAGTATGTCCTGACGGTGGCAGATACCACACTGGCAGAAAAAGTGATTGGTGTGGTGCTGCCGGTCAATGCCGCCGTGGTGGTTTCACTGCAATATATGGTCGGCCGCCGGATCAGCACAGACAATCTGCAAAAGCTGATGACTCTCGGTACACTCTTTTTTATGGCCGGACTGGCCGGATTTATGATGTCAGGCAGCAACCTTGTGTTCTGGGGAATAGCCGCGTTTGTTTTTACTCTCGGTGAACTGATTTATGCGCCGGGTGAATATATGCTGATCGACAACATTGCGCCGGACGGCATGAAATCCAGCTACTTCTCCGCCCAATCCCTCGGCTGGCTCGGCGGTGCCTTTAACCCGCTGATGACCGGCGGTGTGCTGACCTATTTCCCGCCAAATACCCTGTGGCTGCTGCTGATTGGTGTTTCCGCCTGCGCCTGGCTGTGTATGATGCGCGGCCTGAAGATCAGCAGAAACAGGCTTATTCACCACTGAATACTTGATTCACTTATCATTAATTAATAATACCTCATATTTCGATACGGTAATTTTCTGCTGCTGAGCTACCCTCCCTCTATTGTTTAGTTTTATTTAACATAGGGAGTGCTGTATGCCGCATCAGGCACTCTGACCATCCCTGTTATTCATGTCTGAAAGGAGTTACCGCTATGTCTTATACTGAACCGGATTTAATGAGTCCCGCAGAAGAGCAATCCGTCATCCGTATCCTGAATGTTACTCTCGGGCTGGCGCTGCCCGGTTGTCTGCGGGTTGCGGCAGAGCTGAATATTGCTGACCATCTGGCTGACGGGCCGCTCTCTGTCACCGCACTGGCAGAACGCACCGGCTCAGATCCGGATAACCTGCGCCGCATTCTGCGGATGCTGGCACTGAACGGTATTTTCACCGGTACAAATGATGACAGTTACCGGCTCTCTCCTGATGCGGAGTTTCTCCGCCGCGATCACCCCTGCACACAGCGGGATGCCGTTCTGACACTGACCGATAATACTTACTGGTCAACCATTGGTCAGCTTAATGAATCCGTTCGCGGTGAACTCAACTTTAAAAAGCTGTTCGGTAAAACCTTCTATGAATATCAGGCCACCAAACCCAACCGCAACGACAGCTATAATTTCCCGTCCGGGATGTCTGCCCTGTCAGAAATGGAAAACTATTTTGTCACGAGAGCTTATGACTTCCCGTCATCGTGCCATATTGCCGATATCGGAGGCGGCGAAGGCTCACTGCTGCTGCGGATTTTGCGCAGAGACCCGACACTGACCGCCACCCTGTTCGACAGCCCGCATGTGGTATCAGACAAATATCTGTCTCAGTTGGGTGACGGTTCCCGCTGGTCGCTGGACGGCGGTGACTTCTTTAAATCCGTGCCGCAGGCGGACATGTATCTGCTGAAAAAAGTCATTTTTAATCAGGATGATGCCAACGCACTCGCCGTACTGAAAAACTGCCGCAAAGCCATGAAACCGGACAGCAAACTACTGATCATCGAATCCATTGTGCATCCGGAAACCAATCCGGCCGCGCATTACGGTATGGGCATTCTCTGTATGGCGATCCTGCCCGGCGGCGGCGAGCGGACTATTCCGGAGTTTGAGGCTCTGCTGGCTGAAGCCGGACTGAAAATAAACCGCCTTATCCCGACTGAATGCTATATCTCTGTGCTTGAAGTGGTTGCAGCCTGATCTTTGATCCGGCACAGTGCGTTCCCGGACGTACTGTGCCATTGTAAAAGTCCTTATGTCAGCTGCGGAGCAGGAAGCACCGGTGAGAATATTACTGATTTTGCCGTTTGACAGGACTTACCGCTACCGGAAAAGCGCGTTTTCCGTGGCGATAAGCTATGCTCCGCTGACCCTTATCACCCTCGCAGCCCTGGTTCCCCCGCATCTGAATGCTGAACTGACCCTCTGTGATGAAGGCGTTTCCCCGCCGGTCACTGCCGGGGATTTTGATCTGGTGGTGATCACCGCCACCGCCTCCTCTTCCCCCCGCGCCTATGCGCTGTGCCGCTACTGGCGCGAACGCGGGGCAAGAACAGCAATGGGCGGCGCACACGTCACACTGCAACCGGATGAGGCCGCGCAGCATGCCGATACCGTCCTTATCGGCGCCGGTGAACTCATCTGGCCCCGGTTTCTGCAGGATATGGCTGACGGACATCCGCAGCCGCGTTATCAGCACCGCTCTGAGCGCGGCTTTCTGCCGATGCCGGTGCCACGCCGTGATCTGCTGCCGTCCCGCGCCTATATGAATATCGCCACTATTATTGCCGACCGTGGCTGTCCGCTTGCCTGTGAATTCTGTTCAGTGCAGCATCAGTGGGGACGAAAAGGCACCGCACGTCCGGTGGCAGACGTGATTGACGAGATAAAACAGAGCGGCAGACAGCGCTGGATATTCCTCGACCCTAATCTGTATGCTGACCGGCAGTACAGTCTGGATCTGTTCCGGGCTCTGATCCCGCTGAAAATCCGCTGGTCGGGACTGGCGACACTCAATGTGACGGATGATGACGAGGTTTTCCGGGCGATGTGTGACAGCGGCTGCGAAGGGCTGCTTATCGGGCTGGAAAACCTCAGTCAGCAGACCATGACGGCCACCGGCAAGAATTGTAACCAGGTCAGTGAATACCGCCGTCAGATCCGGCGGCTGCGCGATAACCGGATTGCCGCACTCGGCTGTTTTGTGCTCGGGTTTGATGAAGACACCCCGGAGAGCATCCGCGATACGATACGGCAGATCCCGTCTCTCGGGCTGGATCTGGTGCGTTTTTCTGTCCTCACCCCGCTGCCGGGTACACGACTGTGGCAGCGGATGGCGGAAAACGGCCGCTTAATCACACAGGACCTGAGCCTGTATGACAACGAACATGTGGTTTTTCAGCCGCAAAATATGTCACCGGAAACCCTGCAATCCTTACTGCACGAAGCCTGGCAGGAAACATACCGTTTGCCGGCCATTCTGCGCCGGGTATTGCACCGTCCGGGCAGCCGTTTTATCCGCCTGGCGGCCAATCTCGGCTTCCGGCTGTACGCCCGCCGGTTACGCCATGAAAAAACCGGGCTGTTCAACCCGGCAATAGTGACGAATAACACAAGGAAAACAGACTGATGCGTCTTTTACTCAACAGTATTCTGCTGATTTTTTCGATGACTGCGGCAGCGGCCTGTTTATGGGGAGTGAGCCATCTCGCCTGGTATTATGTGCTGCCTGCCCTGATCGGTTTTATGCTGATTAATAACATGCCATTCGCTATTCTGCATGAAGCGGTACATGGCGTGGCCGCCCGCACTGCCGCCGGTAACCGCGCCATCGGGATTATTGCCGCATGGGCATTTCCGACTTCCTTTACCCTGCAGCGTCGCGCACACCTGAATCACCATAAAAATAACCGGACAGATAAAGAGCTGTATGATTATTACCTGCCAGACCAGCCACGCTGGCTGCGCAATATCTGGATGTACGGCGGCAATCTGCTCGGCCTGTACTATTTTTGCGTACTGCTCGGTAATCTGCTCTGGTTTATTGCGCCTGGTGTGTACCGTTCACGGGTATTTGTCACCAAAATTGCCCCGGCGATGGGATTCGGGTCACAGGTGCCGGAACTGGCAAAACTGCCGCCGCTGACCATCTGGAGTGAACTGCTCGGTGCATTTCTCTGGCAGGCACTGCTGTTTTGGGCGCTCGACTTAAGTGCGGCCGGTTATCTGCTCTGCCTGTGGGCTTTTGCGCTGCACTGGTCAGCTCTGCAATATGCGGATCACGCCTGGAGCCGCCGCGATGTGATGAACGGTGCGTGGAACCTGAAAGTACTGCCGGTCTCCCGCTGGCTGGCGCTGAATTATCACTGCCATCTCGCACACCACCAGCACCCGCAGGCACCGTGGTATGAACTGCCGTCGCTGGTGGATGACCAGCCGTGCCCGACCTTCTGGCGTGTCTATTTCACTATGTGGCGCTATGGTGTGCGCCCTGCCCCGCAGATGGGTGCGGCAGCGGATCTGGATTTTCTGTTTCCGCCGGAAAAATAAACTGTTTTCATTATTTTATTAATAAATCTGCCGGTTAAGTACAACGGTGATAACGGGCAGGATAACGAAAAGCATCCGCGCCATGGATGGCGCGGCTGAGCTTACAGGGATGTATTTACAGCGTCTTTTCGTTTTGCCCGTTATCAGCCGCCTCCGGTTCCGCAAAGAAACGCCGGTTTTATTTCTTATCTGTTGCCGCTTCCGGTTTTACCGCACTTTTACGGCGGAACAGCACAATACCGGCCAGCAAACCAATCACCAGACCACCCGCTCCGTACATCATGCCCTGTAAGGCATTGCGGGTTTCATTCAGCAGCGGGTTATCCGTGAAATCGGTACCGATATGGATAGTGCGGATTTTCCAGGCGCCGTCCTCAAGCGCAACCGTCGCAGTCCAGCGGGTCGGAAAATCGTAGGTACGGCCGTCACTCAGCTGATATTTTTCCATCCCTTTACCGTAGGCGACACCCCAGGTTTTATCCGGGGATAATTCCGTCACCACATCGGCATTAAAACTGATATTCAGTTTTTTCAGGAATTTGTCCGGCCCGAACCAGGATTCAAAATACGGTTTTATTGCTGCTTTGCCGGAGATAAACTCCTGAGTGATGGGCGTGGCACGCAGATTTTCACTCATCACCGGCAGCATTTTGTCATAATCCCCGCTGTTGATGGCGCTTTCCACAGTGCCGATCACCTGCCGCAGTTCATCATGGATAGCGCCGTCCTCTTCTCCGGGCTGCGCATACACCGAAAAACTGAATATCATTAACGCACTGATAATTATCCTTTTCATCATTATTTCCTCATCATATATGAAACCGTTACCGCCAACAGCAGGCCGGTGACCACATCCGCCACATGGTGCTGATGAACCAGCAGCACAGACGACACAATCAGCACCAGCCACAACAGAAACAACAGTGTCAGCCCGCGTCCGGTATGGCGGATAATGGCCAGCACCGCGGCACACGACCAGGCCACATGCAGGGACGGAACCAGATTATGCGGGTGATCCAGCGCAAACAGTGTCATGTACATCGTCCGGTACAGCGGAGACTCCGGCACCTCCCGTACAAAGCCGAGCTGTGCCGGAAACAGAAAAAAGATCACGCCGCCCAGTAATGTCATCACCATAAAGGTAAGTGCCAGCTGCCGGTGCTCCCGGCGCGGCAGAAACAAAACCGGCATCAGAATAATCAGGTAAAACGAGCAGTACACCCAGATAAAACCGGGCACAAACGGGATGTGCAGCTCAGCCGGAAACCACAGGGCATACAGGCTGCCGCGCCCGGCCGTATACGCATTCATCAGCGGGTAAACTGTGAAAAACACCACACTGACCGGGATACACCACAACAGATAACTGATGACACGGCGGGAAAAAGGATCCGGATCGGTATTCATTCATCCCCCTTATTTTAAACCAAAACGCATACGGTGTTTTTTATGCACCTCTTTGCGGAATAACAGGGTATAACGCCAGAAAGTGGCCATACGCGATAAGGATTGCAGGGTCAGGCGCAAATCAGAAAACCGGCGGATAATCGACGGCACACTGTTAAAACGGCTGCGCGCAGCATGGCACAGTTCTGTCAGCGTTTCGGGGCTCATATTTGCAGGCTGAAAGGCGGCCTGATTAAAACGGTATTCCGGATGCAGCCACCATTTCCCGTCAAACAGCAGGCGGTTTTCCTGCGCCAGCTGCTGATACAGCGGTGTGTTCGGGTACGGCATCAGAATGTTATAGGCGGCAAAAGCAAAGCGGTTTTTCAGGGCGAATGCCACGGTATCTTCCACGGTTTCTGCCGTATCGTGGTCATACCCCAGGGTAAACGCCGCCCAGGTCTGCAATCCGAAGTCCCGTAATACCGAAATTTCCTCACGATACTGTGAAAATGTCCGCATATTCGGCGATTTTCGCGCATCACGCAGACTGTCCGGGTTGATGGATTCAAATCCCATCACATTACCCCAGCAGCCGCTCTGCTGTAACAGCGACATCAGGCGGCGGTTACGGGTCATATCCAGGCTTGCCTGGCTTATCCAGTGCACATTCAGCGGGATCAGCGCACTGCACAGCTCACTCAGCCCGCGATGATCAGACGCGATATTGTCATCAACAAAAAAGATAAATTTCGGTTTCTGTGTTTCTATCTCCCGCACCACTTCATCGATCCGGCGGATATAGTGCTGCCGCCCGAAATAACGGCTGACCGCACAGAAACGACAGGCAAAACGACAGCCGCGGGTAAACTGCATCAGGCTGATCGGCAGATAGCCTTTTCCCCGGAAGATATCCCGGCGCGGCAGGCAGCCGCACAGATTATGATCGACCTGGCCGACTCCGGCAGGAGCATCATAGCGCGGCTTCAGGCGGCCTTTCTCCGCATCACGGATCATCTCTGTCCAGCGGGTTTCCGCGTCACCGGTAAAAATACTGTCACAATGCTGCGCCACTTCCTCCGGCAGCAGTGTGGCGTGGATCCCGCCCATCACCACCCGCACATCACGGGCCCTGTATTCTGCGGCAATCTCATAAGCGCGGCGGGCGGTAAACGTTTCGACCGTAATAGCGACCAGATCCGCCGGTTCATCATAAGGAATGGCTTCCATCCGGTCGTCATACAGCACCACTTCCACATCCGGCGGGGTCAGACCGGCGAGAACACCGAGCATCAGCGGTTCCATCCGCCCCTCATCCACATACAGGCTGTGCTCCTGACGGCCGATATTCGGTTTAATCAGTATCAGTTTCACCCTTTTTCTCCAAGGCGTTTTCCCTGCTTGCGGGCGATGTCCCGGTGCGAGGCAATATTGTAAAGCCAGGCGACCAGCAACGTGCGCCAGCGGCTCCGGCTGCCGGAACGACACAGACGCCGGATAACAGATGCATAACGGTAAAAGCGGGTGCGGGCATAAAAACATCCGGCAGCCAGTTCTGAGGTGCTCATTCCGCCCGGCCGGAAAACCGGTTCACCGTAGCAGAAATCCGGGTCAAGCCACCAGGCCGGATAAACCAGGCGCCCTTCCGCCTCCAGCCGGGCATACAGCGCCGTACCGGGTGTCGGGATCAGCAGGTTAAAATTGGCAATCGCCAGTTTGTTACTCTCCGCAAACGCCAGTGTGCTGCGGATGGTCTCCGGCGTGTCTTCGTCATAGCCGAAAATAAAGGTGCCGTAGACACAGATACCACGCCGGTACAGCGCCGCCAGCACAGCGGCATAATCCTCCGCCGTATGGCTGCGGGATTTTCCCATCCGCCTCAGCGTGGTTTCATTCAGGCTTTCAAAGCCGATCAGCACGAAGCAGCAACCGGCGGCGGCCAGTTTATCCAGCATCTCCTCATTACGGGCGATGTCGATACTGATCTGGCATCCCCAGCGGCGTTTCAGCGGTGTGAGCATCGCCAGCAACTCATTCAGCGCCCGCTTACCGGCAAAGAGATTGTCATCCACAAAAATCAGAAAACGCTTTGCAGGCAGAGATAAAATCTCATCCCGCATCTCATCAACCGGCCGGGTGCGCACACCTTCCGGATAAAATGCATGGATAGAGCAAAAATCACAGGCAAACCGGCAGCCGCGCGAGAACTGCACCAGCGACACCGGCGCGTAGCGTTTACCCTCAAAAATGGTGCGGTCAAGACGGTAACCGGCAAGCGGGCGGTCATGCGCGCCCCGGTAACGGGGCTTAAGCGCATTCTGTTCACAATCCGCCAGCATCTGTTCCCACGCCCCTTCCGCATCACCGAGCAACACGCTGTCCGCATGCTGCAATGCTTCATCCGGCATAAAGGTGACGTGGCAGCCGCCCATCACCACGGTTTTACCCTGACGGCGGAACCGGTCAGCCAGCTGATAACTGCGTTGTGCCGTGAACGTTTCCACCGAAATGGCGATCAGATCCGCATCAGGCAGTGATTCCGGGATGTTATCCAGCCTGTCATCATAAAATGTGACCCGGTGCCCCGGCGACAGGGCAGCCAGGATACCGATCGCCAATGGCGTCATAGCATCTTTCGTGCGGTAATCCCCCATGTTCGGGTAGATCAGCACGATATTCACAGCAGCGCTATCTCCGGCCAGACAATGCGGCCGTCCCACTGTGGTGCGGCAGTCAGATCAACGCCGTAAATCCGGGTGCGGTAAACGGATGCTCCGGTGCGTTTAATCACATCATTGGTGCAGATATGCCCGGACGGCAACCCGACGGTCATAACCGGGGTGGTGCAGTACAACAGCGCTTCCTCAATCAGATCCGGCAGTTTGGTATCATCGGTACAGGCCAGGAATGACAGGAAACTCTGCGGAATCACCTCACCCGCCGCCGGCATCTGCGGCCGCCGGGTCATTCCGGCAAAAGCGTTGTAAAGCGGGCGCAGCATTTTCATTCTGCCGGAGTAACCGGCCACAATAACCTGTTTGAAAGCACGCTGATCCCAAAGCATACCGCAGGCCACCAGTTGCCCGTTCTGATAACTGCCGAGCACCGTAATACCGGTCTGCTGCATCGCTTTCAGGTTCAGCGCCGGTGCCAGCTGACGGGAAGCGGATTCCTGTGCAAAGAAACGGATGACATCGGTGTAATCCTCCGGCGGCACCACTTTCCACAGTCCTCTGTCTTTGCCTCTGCTTTTGCTGATCGCCAGTGTGCTCATACTGCTCAGAAAACGGTAGAGCGGCAGTCCTTCCACGCCCCGCTCCAGCAGGCGCCGGGCCAGTAAATTATTCTCCGCAATACTGGTATAACAGTGATCCGGTGTCGGCAGCTGGCGCAGATAAGAAAATCCGGCCTGTAACACTTTCAGGTGATTACGGTATTTCGGCACAATACGCAGACTGCCGAGATAACCCATCCGCGCTTCTTCGCCGTTAACCCAGCCGCTCTGTATGCTCAGCTGGCACATGCCGACCAGGGTATCACCGTCTCTTGCCAGCGCCGGATAGATTTCACCGAAATCATCCCGCGGGGAAAAATAACCGGGCCGCCGGGTCATCACCAGCTCCCAGTCCCCCTGCATGGCATTCTCTTCAAGGAGCCTGAGTAAATCCGCGATATGCTCCGTTGTCGCGTCAATAACCTCTATCATTTAACCTCTGCTAATTTACCCTGCCAATTCTCATCACCGAGCGGATAGCCGTTACGGCAGCTGATCTCACGGTGATGCAGCCAGTTAATCGGGAAATAGTTGCGAAACATAAAAAAATCGCCCCGGTTACGCCAGCTGCGCTGAAGAATCGAGCGTGAACTGTAAAATGCCTTCCTTGCTGAGAGGCACCCCTGCGTTACTGCCTCCGGAGACAGCTGTGCCGGACTGAACGGCAGTTCGTTGTAACGGTAATGATCATCGAGCCACCAGTGCTCAAAGCGCAGACGGTTTTCCTGCGCCAGCCGCGCATAAAGCGGCGTTCCCGGAAACGGCGTCATATGATTGAATGCCGCGATATACATACTCTGTTCGCGGGCGTAAGCCACCGCCTCGCCGAATGAATCCGGGGTATCATGGTCATAGCCGAACACAAATGTGCCGTAAACGGCAATATGATGGCGGCGAAGGTTATCCAGCGCCTGACTGTAGCCGCCTTTCATGGTGTTAAAGCCTTTTTTCATCTGCCGCAGATTGGCTTCATTCAGGGATTCAAAGCCAATCAGCACGCCCCGGCAACCAGCCTGTGACAATGCGCGGACAAATTCCTCATCATGCGCGGCATCAATACTCATCTGGGTCACCCAGCGGATCCCGGCGTTCGCCAGAGCCGGCAGAAACTCGCGGCTTTCCCGCAGGCTGCCCGCAAAATTATCATCCACAAAGAAAAACAGATTTTTTGTGCCTTTGAGACCCGCCAGTTCCCGCAGCACATGATCCGGATCGCGCCGCCGGTAACGCTGCTGATAGAACGACTGAACCGCACAGAATTCACAGTGGAAACGGCAGCCGCGCCCGGTTTCCACCAGCCCTATCGGCAGATAACGTTTTCCCGCGAACAGGCTGCGATCAACACGGATACTGCGCAGATCGGTCTGTATTCCGTGATATTCCCGCTGCAGTGTGCCGTGGCGTAAATCATCAATCATGGTTTCCCAGACTGACTCCGCCTCTCCGGTGATAATGACATCCGCGAAGCGTTTCACTTCCTCCGGCATCAGCGTGGCGTGAAACCCGCCCATCAGCACCGGCACACCGCGCTTCCGGTACTCACTGGCTATCTGATAGGCCCGCTTTGCTGTGTAGGTTTCGACTGAAATTGAGATCAGATCAGCCGGTTCATCAAACGGGATCAGCTCCAGACGATCGTCGTAAAACCGCGTTTCAATATCCGCCGGTGTCAGCCCTTTCAGTGCCGCAACCGGCAGAGGCTCCATCTGCCAGGATCGCAGATAGGTTTCGCCGCGCCGGTGGCCGATCGCCGGGTGAATAAATGTCAGCCGCATCAGTGGTTGCCCGACTTCGCCGGACGGTGTTCAACCGGCCAGTCACAGGTGTAATACTGATGCAGGTGATGCGCATAGAAGCGGTAACCCAGGTTTGCCGTCAGCGCCAGCGGTTTAAAGTTACGTGCCTGCCACAGCCGCTTCGCGATGCTGCTGTAACGGTACACTTTTTTCCAGGCGCGTTCGTGCCCCAGTTCCAGCTCACGTGCACTCATCAGCGCCGGGCGGAATACCACATGCTGCGCATCATACAGAGACCAGTCCATGGTTAAAATCCGCTGCTCTTCCTCAAGGCGCTTAAACAGCGGCGTGCCCGGGAACGGTGTCAGCACTGAGAAACGCGGTAAATCAATCCCGGCATCGATAGCCAGATCCACCGTGCGGTCAAACACATCAGTGGTATCGTGATCCAGACCGAATACAAAACATCCCTGAATCGCAATTCCCAGCCGGTGCAGGTCACCAATCAATTCTTTATAATCCACCGAGCCGTTAAATTTCTTCCCGGCATCTTTCAGGCTGCCGTCACTGACCGTTTCCAGCCCCAGCAGCAGCCCTTTGCAGCCGCTGCGGGCCATCAGCTCCATCAGTTCGTGGTTATGAGCTATCAGCACGGTGGATAAACCGAACCACTGAATATTCAGCGGGATCAGTGCGGTAAACAGCCGTTTGGCATAACCGATATCCGACACCAGGTTCAGATCAACAAATATTACTTTCCGTTTACCGGTACGCGCCACATAACGGCGGATATCTTCAACCACCCACTCCACCGGATGCTGAAACTGCTTACGCCCCCAGGCACTTGGTGCAACACAAAACTCACAGTTGTGAGCACAAGAGCGTGTCGCTTCAAAAACCCCCTGGGTGAGAAAATGCTTTGCATCAAACCGTTCGCGTTCCGGAAACGGCAAGTCCGGGATATCAAGCGTGAAATCCGCGCCCTGACGGTATTCACGCTGCATATTACCCGCCATAAAATCACGGATAAGCTGCGGCCAGCTCTGCTCGGAATAGCCGGTGCAGACCGTATCGGCATGCTGCAGTGCCTCCTGCGGCAGCAGTGTGACATGCGGCCCGCCGAGTACGACGGGAATATTTTTCGCCCGCATCTGCGCCGCCAGTTCATAGGCTCGCGGCGCGTTGCCGGTGATCACCGTCATTGCGACCAGATCTGCCGTGAAATCCTCCGGCAGTTCCTCAATGCTTTCATCAATCAGGCGGATATTAACCGGCAGGGATTTCGGCACCAGTGCGGAAAGGGTGGTCAGCGTCAGCGGCTGATAACGCAGCGAGCGTTTGAAAATTCCGCCCCGTTTGCGGTACAGCGGCCCTTTCGGTGAAAGCAGCACCAAATCCAGCGGCCGCTGCGGCGTATAAACAGTCTGTGTCATCACGGAAACTCCCTGATCTCAAACATGGCACGCCAGTCAGACGAGGTCAGCAATGCCGGGATTTTAATCTCCCCCAGCCGCTTTCCCCGTTGAAGCTGCCGGTGAAAATAGTGCTCCGCCGGCTGATACAGGCGGAGGAATGTCAGCGGTTTAAGCTGTCCGATACGGCGGGCGTAGTGATACTGCGGATTGGTGCACAGATACTGCTCAGTTTCCTCACAATATGCCTGTGCCTGTGTCTCAGTGCAGGTATCGCTGAGCAGCAGCACATAGCCCTGCTCATCCGCTGCCAGTACAGCAAAATCCTGTGATGGCGGTAAACCGGCACAAACGAACGGCTCGGTCAGTTTTTCCCCGACCAAATCACTGCATATACCCTCACGCCCGCAAAAGCGCAGCTGCGGCAGCCCTTCCGGCGTGTGGCCGGTACACAACACGAGATCATCGGTCTGATAGCGGTACAGCCCGCTGTTGGTAGTGACAATCACACTGTATGTTTCACCTGGCAGCAATTCATCCGCTAAATATATCTGCCCGTTATCCCGGCGGAATTCATAAAAATTACTGTCTGCGCTCAGTTGCGGGTCACCGCAGTCAGACGGAACGGTGATCACCGCTTCGGTGGAGAGCAGCCCTTTGCCCTGAAGTGTCACGCCGGGAAAACACGTCATCAGTGCCTGTGCCGGGGAAGCGGACGCAGCCTGATCCCAGCAGCTGATCAATGCCAGCTGAGGCCACAGCAGTGCGGTATTCTGCTCCTGCAGATACTGCCGGTAACGCACCAGCGCCGCCGGGTCAGCACGCAGAGAGTGCCCGGCAATTTCCCCGCCGTCGCGCAGCAGGGCGGTGATCTCATTCCGGCGGATATCCAGAGCACTGAGCAGCGGAAATAAAAACACCGGGCTCCAGACGGATATCAGACGCAAATCCGGGCACTGCAGCAGATAAATCAGGGTCAGTAACTGCCAGTCTGCCGCATCCTCAACCTGCGCCAGTGTCAGCGGTACAGCCGATAAGTCACTGAATGCCGCCAGATTCTCCGCCCCCAGATAGAGCGCATCACCACCGCCGACCGGAATACCGCAGGGCGTTTTTGTCATCCGTGTTACTGCCGGGCTGAGTGCCCAGTAAACATGGCCGGAGGTCAGATCAAAACGTCGGGTCACATCCCGCAGCCAGCCGGTGACAGCAAGACGGAAATCGGTTAACCCGGCAGAAGTATAAGGCAGCAGTTTGCCACCGCTGTGGCTGCCGCCGGTCAGCTCAAATGCCGTGATCGGCGCACTGCACAACAGGTTTTCTTCCCCGGCCGTCATGCGGGTGATAAAAGGGCTGAGCTCAGAATAGGTTGTCAGAGGGACGTTCTGCTGATAATCCGCCACAGATGTGACAGCGGAAAAATGATACCGCTGCCCGTATTCACACGCCGCATTCGCGGCCAGACAAGCGGATAACCAGCGGAACTGTCTTTCGCGCAGAGTTCCCTGCGGCGGAACAGACGGCATCCCGGCACGGAAATGCTGCCAGGCATTATCCATAGCAGAACTCAACATCGGGTTCTTCAAACAGTGACTGATAACGTTTCGCCACATTATCAGGGGAGACTTCACACAGGCAGACCAGTTCATGGCCGCAGACATAGTGCGGGTTTTTGTGCAGGAAAAAGGCAACATCCGGTTTGCTGCGCTGCGCGTCAGTAACCGTTGCCATTGTGCGATTCAGATAGCCAAACGCCGACGGGCATTCCACCACGCCGCGTGCCGGATTATAGAGTGAACCGAATTTATCTTTTGCCAGTTCCGCCGCCAGCCGTGCCAGTTCCGGCTCTTTGACATTACCGTTCCAGTGCGGATAAAAGGTCTGTGCCAGCGTGCTCATATACCGGTAAGTGCGCACGCCCTTCACCAGCAGGAACCAGAACACCCGCTCGGCGGGATATTCACTGCGCAAAAGCGCAATACGCCGCAGCCAGGCACCGTGCAGCGTCTGCTGCTTCCAGTGGGCGGGATGCACAATTGTGTCGCCGGAATAGACAATCCGGTGTCCGCGGAACGGATAAAACTGCAGGGTACTGAACCCGGCCATTTCATCCCCTGACATCAGAAACAGAACTTCCTGTTTATGATCGAGATCTGATAAAAACTGCGTACCGTCGCTGCCGGTATAATACATAAAATAGAGTGAGGCCATTTCCTGACGCTGTACCTGTGTCAGGGTTTTTACAGGCTGAAAAAATGCGCGATACGACATTCCGCCGTCTCCTCCGGTAGATTTACCCGCACTGCCGCTTCTCCTTAAGTGGAATGCCTATCTTAGCGACCTTCATTGCAGAAACAATCAGCGATGCCTGAATCTTTGTTTAATATCATGAAAAAACATTGCATAAGCCGCTTCAACGCCGGTGAAGGGCCCGGAGTCCGTCGGAAAAACAACGGTTACACCAGATCCCTCACATGACAGTAAGGCTCCGGCAACAATGACTCAGCCTTCCGGACAACCGGCAATCCGTGTCAAAATCTGCCGCGCCAGGTTATCCGAATCGTTCAGTTCACCGGTAGACGCAACGCTGGACGATGGCCGGGCAGTAACCATTCCCGGTATTTATTTCCAGCGCAATATCGGCCTGAGTTTTAACGACAGAACCGGTATTCTGCACGGCACACCAACAGAATACGGTGAGTTTCCGGTGCGGGTGGTATGGGAGCCGGTACCGAAAAAACGGTTTTCCTCCGCAACAGTAAGCTGCCCGCCCCTGCCTGTTGAAGTGCGGGGGCATTTCCGGCAGTGCATTATTTTTTTATCATAATTATTTCTGAGCTGCCGTTATGGCAGTAAACCACCTCAAAAGTGAGGCACTGTTGCCACCTTCCCGCTTTCAGTCCTTTTTTGACTCAGTCCGTAACAGGTAAACCGCCCTTCTGCGGCAGATTTTGCATCCAGTTTCCGGATAAAAAAAGGAAATGGCCGGTGATGTCTGCCTCCTGACAGCGATTTCGTCCAGATAAACGGCAGCGTTTCCGGAATAAATAACCGCCCGGCCTCCGCAGCCTGAGAACGGCGCAACCCTTTTACATGTTCACGAATGTAACTGACCGGTAACGTTTTTTCCGGTACAGGTAAGATCCCGCTTAACCGGATATACGGGTAAAAAGCAGATAACCGCACAGAGAGCCCCAATTCCGCCAGAGAAAGATAATCCCCGGCCAGCAACCGCAGGCGGTTCCCCGGTGTCTGTGGCTTGCGGCAGTAATCCGGAAATGCGACAGCAACAGCACTGCTGTTTTCACCGGTTTTATTCTCTGCCAGTATCAGGTGAAGCTGCCGCCAGATTTGCTGGCGGAGAAATACAGCCGATATCCGCACATCCGGCAAAATCGTGATTGTCTGATAAAATCGCATCCGTTTACCCTCCGCCACCGAACACACCGCCGCGAATTAACACTGCCACGACATAATTTTCTTCATGTTCAGCGAGTTTTTTTCCGCTGACCCATTTTTCAAATAGTGTATAAAAATCCTGCCCTGACCCCGGCGGACGAAATACTGCCCCCAGATGCGTGACCGCCCCATAGGGATCGGCCGCGATAACGCCCGCCCCTGCGGTTAAATCAGAAAAGGCCGGATACCAGGTATCCACTGAACGCAAAGCATTGCCGATTTTTTGTGAATGCATCCCTGCAGTGCCGTCAATATGGCAGAGTATCCGGCTGCTCCCCCCCTTTCTTTTATTCATCACAAATTCACAACTGGGATAAATTTCCTGCCCTTTTCCGGTTATCACTCTGGCTGAAACAGCCAGTAATAATGCACCATCATCACAACTCAGTGCTGCGGCAATATGTCTCCCCAGGTCGCCGGCTATATTATCCGTCTGCTCAAAATGACGAAGGCTGTACTTTCGTGCATCAAATATCCACTGCTGTTTTTTTTCCGCACTGAGATTATCCACAACCACCTCAATATGCTCTGCGCCAACCAGGTTCCGCCATAAAAAACGGCCGCAGGCAATATTATGTGCATACCGCCGCGCAGGCTCCCGGCAATGTTCTCTTTCCAGATAATCCGTTATTACTGCCTGATAGCGCTGACGGAAGATTTCATTATTACAGGCAGCCGGATATTTCAGCCCGCCGGTAATCTTCAGTGTGAACCGGAATAAAATCACATTCTGTTCAGCTCCCAGCATGCAGTAATCCATAGACCGGATATTAGGATCATGAATTTTTTGTCCGGATATTTTTTCCTCTTTCCCCCGGTTTTTCCGGCGGAAAGCAAATGTCCCCCGGGCAGTTCTCGTCTGTATTGTCAGCGGAGTAACCCGTGAATCCGGATGCTGTGATGTTCCGGAAAAAATACCGTCAGAGGGGATCAGTTTTTTTGAAAATGATAAAACAGACGGTATATTCCTGAGTCCGGTCATTTTCTCTTTCCTGTTAATCGTGTTTACCTTGCTGACACAGATAAAGATTCCCGTCAGATAAATAGTGATAACCCCACAACATATCCGAAGGATGCCGCAGTTTATCTACCGGCCGGAATTCCCCTAAAGTAATAACACTTTCCGCAAAACGGTGTGGTATACCTTCTGCCCTGACATTTTTCGCTATTCCCGGCGGGGAAAGCCCCTGATATCCGGTGACGATCGGGATCAGCACTGTACCCGGAGCAGTGGTATATTTCAGTAATGCCGCCATTGCATCCATTCCGCTGTTCATTGCATTGACCATGACATCCCGCCGTTCCAGTAATGCATATCCCGGAGCAATACATTGCCGTAATTCACACCATCGCGGTTTACTGTCAGGAAAAGGGCCGGTCTCCTGTTTACCTGAATCTGTAATATCGCCACCGGCAATTTTCAGCATTTTTATTGCTTCAGATACCACAGTAATGAATTCCTTATTCTTATCTTGTATATTCCCGCCGTAAATAAGCAGTGAAACGTTGAGATGACAATACACTTCCTCAACCAGTGATGGGTTTCTGCCTTTTTTATCCGGCGGTTTACGCCTGTTTAATGCGGAATATATTACTCCGCCGGGTTCGGCATACAGTTGTAAATGGCAGTGGTGACAGATAATACCGGTGTGATTAAACCTGACGGACGGAAACCCTTTTTTCCTCACTTTTCGCTCAAGCGCATGAATAAATCCCAGCCAGGCAGTAACTGCCGGAAAACCGGCTATCAGTGCACCGGATAACGCATTGGCATTCCGGATAAGAATATTTTTCAGCAGCAGATAATTAATGGACATTGTAACGACCTCCGGTAGTGACAGCTCCCGGCGGGACGGATAATAATAAACAGGCTTTTCCTTTATTTTGCATATTAAGCGCAGAAATATTCTGTGGTTTAGAGCCGCCGATATGAATAACAACAAGATGACCCGAAAATATATCGGATATACTAATCCGACGGTATAACTCAAATAATAACCCCGACGGCGTCAATACTGACAGTAAATGATAACCCGCATTGCATTCTTTATCCGGCACAGGAAAAAAAACCTGCTTTATCTTAGAGTTTGTTACTGGTATTTTATCCTCGGAGAATATCTGTAAAAAACCGGCACGCAGCTCCCGGTAATTTTCACTGCTGAGAATTTTCTTTGCCGTTTCACTTTCCTCACACAAATGTGTCAGTATTGTTTTTCCATCCTGCATTTTCAGCATCAGAAACGTATATATGTCCAGTGCAGCGGCATTACCCTCAGCATCCGGCGGAACAACCACATTACCGGACCGCAGAAAACCATCATTTTTCTTTTTAACCTCCGCCAGTACCGCACCCGCTTTGCCATAGCGATTTCTGCGGGCACGGGGATGTGTAAAAGCAAACGGATGTGTCGTCAGTGACAGTTGTTTCGCACGTCCGGCGGCATCGGACAGCCATTGCAGACGGGAAAACTCAGGACATTTTTTTGACACCTGATATTTTGTAAAAAATACAGTAATCTCCGGATCCGGCATAGAATATCCTTTTCTTAAAATAATTTAACTTGATAATAATATTGAAAATTCAGTCAAATATTGAGTTAACCTTCATCAACTGACGGAATATTTAATATGTCTTTGAAAGGGGATTGTCTACCAGAGTTGTATTTTTTACGTGCTGAAGTGTTTTTTTTGCGATCTGAATGGAATTTAATAAATAAAATCAACGGGAATAATAAAAACGGCATATCTGAAAAGAGATGCCGTAATTATTAAATGTTTATTTCTTTGCTGGCTTATTATTTTTAAGCCAATCCTGCATCTGTTTTATTTCCGGCCCCTGGGCATCAATAATGTCCTGAGCTAACTTACGCATTTCCGGATCTGAACCATATTTCAGTTCAATTTGTGCCATTTCAACGGCCCCTTTATGATGTGCAATCATACCTTCAGCAAATGCAATATCCGCATTTTGCTCAGATAATGTTTTTGCCATATCATCATGCATACGCATCATAGAATCACCCAACTCTTTCTGCACCGGAGTGGTAACAGCATGCATATCTCCACTTAACAATACCGGATTTGCCACGGCCCCGAATGTCATAACGCCGGATAACAGAGCAGTGAGAATAAGTGTTTTTTTCATGATTAATTCCTTTTTCGTATTTGGTTGATGGAATTAATCATAAAGGTTGCCCTAAGGGAAAGGTCAATGTGATAAGAAATAACTTTACCATATTTACATTTAATAAAGCTCTCTCCACAATGTCTGAACAATTCAGATATTATTCTGTCAGTCCGGCATCAGTATTAACGCGGGTACTAAAAAAATAATGAAAATAATAAGATAACCCAATACCGCACCAACACGGCTCTTCATCCCCACAAGAGAAGGCTTTACCAGACCTGCAACTGCGGCAACAAGCGCCAGCCCCGCAATAACCATTAAACCATCTTCCATATATCCTCCGTTCACCTTTTCCTGCAGGTAATTCTGCGTATGACATTGAACCTTGCCGCTAAGGCAAAGTAAAGTTCTTAAAAATCATAATATTTTGATGACAGAGCAAGAAGGTGGTGATTAAAAACGCAGTCCGGGGAATACAGAAAAGAAAAAACCGGGCGTTATCACCCGGTATTATATGTGCAGTTATTTTCCGTCCGGCTCTGCAGTAACCGGTTCCGGCATATTTACCCATTCAGCATCCGTCAGATGTTGTTCCCGGAGTGATTCTTCATCCAGCCAGTTTATGACATATCTGGCGCTGTGCTGAGTCACAAAGCCACAGTTATCACAGATAAGACGATAATAATAATGGTTTATACTGTCTGCCGGAATCCCCGGAGTATGGTAATAAAATGTGACGAACGTATGCGGAGGTTTGTTATCCAGCCTGTCCTGCGCTGTTGTATAGTTTGTTTCATCTATAACCTGCCTGCCATTATGTCCGCACATCAGACACGTTGTTTTAACTTGCTTATCATTCAGATAATGAAAAAAACGCGATCCTGTCACCGTTTTTAAGCATTCCACAAACTCCCGGATCTGAACATTATCCGGTGAGGATTTACAAACAGCACTGCGTTATTATCACTCTGCGCTGCTCACAGATAATACTGTTAATTTATTATCCTGCGATGAGCGGAAAAATCTGATTGCAAAAATTACCTGTCTTGAAGAATTTAAGAAAACACCGGCACCTGCAGAATTCAGGTGCCGGATATTACTTCCGGGGTCATAACAGCACGGTAATTTTTGTGCCTGTTATAATTTTCTGACTTCATCAATAGCATTATAGAGCTCAGGAACAATCTCTTGTCTGTACCCTTCTTCTATCATCACAAATGCTTTTTTTCTCGCGGCGGCTTTGGTTGCGCTATCCGCTGAGATATCCTCAACCAGCATATCCACCGCTTCATTCATTTCTTTCTTACAATTCTTATACGCGTTATCGGTAATTGTTTTTTTGCTGTCAGTGGTTGTCAGTGCCTGCCCGGCAGAATAACGGATAAGGCTGTTTCCCCATTTTTCAGACATCCCGTCTGTTGCTCTGTTTTTTGCCGGTACCTGACAGCCAACAATCAGCATAATTCCCAAAATTAAAAATAAACTTTTTTTCATGTTCATCCCTTAACGGTGCCTTCCGTGTCTGTCCCCGGTCATCAGTGACTTTAGTATTATAGTTATATTAGCAAAGAGAATTGGCGATATGGAATAGGATTTGACCTGATGAGAGGACTGATACCTCTGTATTTTCTGTGCTTCATTCCGGTTCAATTCTGCAGCGACTTATGTCCTTTGAGCACTCCGTTGTCATCAAAGATAAATAACATTCCCTTTCCTGATGCATCCTGACAAACCATGCCGTCTGCGTTCGTGCTGTCCGTAATACCCTGACAGGCCATGTTACTGACATAAGGGTGCAACTGACATTTCAGTGTCCTGCCATCCATGATTTTAAGATGCCCTGACGCTGCAATTTCATCAGTGGATGGCTCCGGGCAAGTACCACTTCCCCAATTAATCCCGTGATTATTTTCAAACGCAGAGCAGCCTGACAGTAAGGTACTAATCAAAATCGTCATAATGTATTTATTTTGCATGATTTATCTCTTGATTACTGGTCTGAAATTTCCGGGTTATCATTTAATCATCAAACTATCGCCGTGGGTAGGGGGTTGTGTTTAAGCGCAATGACGATGATCAGAATGGTTTATAAAACGATGAGATATGGATACTGCCAGTACTTTAAAGGGATTTTGGTGAGTATGAGCGGGGAAAAGTGAAGTGCGATTTGAAGCACAATAAATATCCCCCGGCATAGCCGGGGATTTTCTGTGTACAAAAAAAAGCGACCATAAAGGTCGCTCTCTTTTAACTATAATCCACTGATAAATCAATGAATTTCTATATGAGCCCAGAGCGGGACTTGAACCCGCACAGCCTTGCGGCCGAGGGATTTTAAATTCACTGCTTATTATATAAATATCAATAGTTTCCTGCTGTTCTTCACAATATAGTCATGTTACAACATGCATAAATATCAATAGCCTACGAAAAAATGTAATATAATATTGTGAAGAAATGAGAATACCATTATGTTTCTAATGGCAGGGAGATAGTAGCACAAATCTTTAAGACTTATCTCCCCGTTAAATATAACGTAATTTATTTACTAAAATATTTTTTTATTAAATATTTAAAAAACCAAAAAGCACCATAAAAATAACGATATTCCTTCCATAAACTAGATGCGTATTTTTTACATTCTTTATGATTCCTTGGCATTAATAAACCTTCTTGCCCCCAAGGTGATAAATCATAATATTTCATATACAAATCATTTCTGTTTGCAATAATTGTCCACGGTTTAGCTTCACCCGCAAAGTGCACAAAAGCAGCTTTATTATAATTTTCAACATTAGATGAAAATGTATTAAATTTCTCATCCAGTAATAAAACTTTATGTTGTAAAACAATATTTAATACATCCTGGTCAGGAAATTTATATTCCCTCTTATGGATAAGATCATTAAAACGAGATAACACATTTTGTTTATTCCACTCATCAATGTTGATTAACATAACCCCGGAGTTAAAATAGCAATCATTTCTATCTATACCCAGGCTTGATACATGTTTATCATGATTAGTAATAACCGCAGGATCTAAACACGCACAAATAATGTAATTACTAATATCCTTATTAACTAGTTCCTCTATACTTCCGTTACATACAATATCGGCATCCAGGTATAAAACACGACTGGTTACACCATTCAAAATAGCCGGAATAATTAACCTATAATACATTGAAGATGGTAAGTTCTTTAATGTTTGGTAACTTACGAATATTTCCTCATCAAATAAATGAATAGTAAGAGAAGAATTACCAACATTTATCTGCCTTAATTTATCTAAATTACCCTCACAAAGAGACGCAGTAAATATATGAAAATGAAAACATTGGCCAGGGTTGTTATAGACAATCGAAGTTATCAATATACCAACTGGCTTAATGAAATTATCATCAACAGCGAATGCGATATGCAAGTTATTACCATCGCATTGCCCCAAAAAAAATATTTATATTTTCTTTTACCAATGAATTCATTTTTATTCCGTATTTTAAAATATGCGTTGCACTCAGTCTAAAATAAATTATATTATTTTCCAAGTGTTTTTAACATATCTATCAGGCAGTACGATACCACCCCATTAACATAATATAAACATTCGTTATATTTAATGCAGATCCGCTACCTGTATTAGATGTGTTTCCGCTTATTGTATGACTGTGAGACTCAATACCTACTGAAACACTATGAGTATGACTACCACTGTTCGATATTAATTGTTTATTTGACCCGGTTACTGACAAATAGCCCGGTGAATGTGAACCCATGAGTAGAGCCAGTTACCGCCAAATATCCATTGCTGCCGCCCAGCCCTACCGTCTGTCCTTGTGTTTCAGTGATAGTATCTGACCATAGTTGATGATAATGATCTCCTGAATAACCAACTGGCCCAGATTTAGTCCCATAATCAAAGCTTGATGCAGACCCTGAAAAACTATGGCTATGAACCGGTAAATGTGCGGTTGTCAGTGTAATACTGTCACTCCCGCCGCTGCTCAGAACATTATTACCGCTGCTGTTTGCCAGCCGGATGGTTTTATTTTCACCGATGTATGACCATTGTGTACCCGGAAACAAACTGTCCGGGTTCTTGTTCTGAGCAAACCAGATCACCACACCTACCGGATAAATAGTATCGATATTGACGGTATTCTGTAATGCATCAGTAATCGCTTTCTGGCTCATGGTGTTTGTTGTTGATGCCCCGGTTGTCTGAGTCACCGCGTTCTTGTCTGGTTTCTTTTCCAGATCTGCGGTGAAAGCATAGTCCCCTGCCGGCGCATAGTTACCTTTCGCCTGATAACGTCCGTCCCCCTCTGTTTTGGTATAAACATCAGATTTCAGAGCATAGTTACCAAGAGGCTGAAATTTCTGATCAGCCTCACCTTTGGTGTAGGCCCCTACATCCCCGGCGGTCATATCCGCTTTCAGTTCCGTCCATGCAACACCGGCAGCCGGTTCGGTATTATTATTTTCAATCTTTTGTAAGCAGAGCATGGGTGGGAATAAAAAATTATTTCCTGAACTACACCCTTGTCGGGCTGATTTATAAAAACCGGGACGGCATCAAAAAATACATGTCTGATCTGTGGGAAACCGTGAAAATCACCATCAAAACCAAGTGGGATCAAGTCATCACGGATATTAAGAACCTCCCGGCCACCATGAAACAGGCTGCATCTGAGATTGTACTCGGCCTGTTCGTGTTTGAGCTGCGAACCGTGCCGTTTCAGGGAATGCAGGAAGAAAAACAATACCGCTTTGCGTATAACAACCGGGTCGGCAAGCGGCCGTCCTGGCAATTTTTGGGGCTGTCCAATGATCCGATTACCCTGTCCGGCACACTCTGCCCGGAAATCAGCGGCGGTAAGTTTTCCATGATGGCGCTGGAAGCCATGGCCGACAGCGGTAAAGCCTGGTCGTTTATCGGCGGCGAGGGAACCATTTACGGGATGTATGTCATTGAGTCCATCAGCAAAAACAAAAGTGAGTTTTTTCACGACAGCGCGGCCAGAAAGATTGATTTCACCATCAAACTCACCCGCGTTGATGAATCGCTGTCGGAGATGTTCGGTGATATCAGTGCGCACCTGGATTCACTGAGTGATACGGCCGCCACTATCGGAAACAACATTGCTGACGGCATCACGGGGTTACTGTCATGACCGATTTCTTCCTCACCGGCAGTGAATGCGCCCCGGCGTATTCGCTTTCTGCCGGGTCCGTCAACATCAATGAGCGGATTCAGGGGCGGCTTATCTCGCTGTCACTGACGGGCAACCGCGGATTTGAAGCCGACCAACTGGACATCGAGATCGATGATGCCGACTGCAAAATGATGCTGCCGAAGCGCGGCGAGGTGTTATCACTGCACTTAGGCTGGAAGAACGAACCGCTGATTTTTAAGGGTAAATTTACCGTTGATGAAATAGAGCACAGCGGACCGCCTGACAAGCTGACCATACGCGGCCGCAGTGCCGATTTCCGTTCGTCACTGAACGCAAAGCGCGAGGTTTCCTATCACGAAAAAACGCTGGGCGACATCATCACCACCATTGCAAAGCGGAATAACGTGGAGCCGGTGATCGAAAAGAAACTCGCTGAGATTAAAATCGCCCATATCGACCAGACCAACGAATCAGACGGCTCCTTTCTGGCGCGGCTCGGCAAACAGGAGGGGGCTGTTGCGGCCATAAAAAACGGTCAACTGCTGTTTATGCCGCAGGGCAGCGGAAAAACCGCGTCCGGAAAACCAATCCCGCCGCTGTTCATCACCCGGTCCGTCGGTGACGGCTACCGCTTTTCACTGGCCGACCGTGGCGCGTACACCGGCGTTATTGCCTCATGGCTGAACACCCGCAAGCCGAAGAAAAAAACAGGGTTAAAAATACAGCCTGACGGGCTGCAAGGCAGCTATCTCGCCGGAGAGGACGGTAATATTCTGACGCTGTCACATACCTATGCCAGCAAAGCCAATGCAGAACGTGCTGCAAAAGCCGCCCTGAAAAAATACTGAATGGTGTTACAACCTTGTCTCTCCGGCTGGCAAAAGGCCGTGCAGAACTCTATCCGGAAATGCCGGTAAACGTTCAGGGATTCAAACCGGAAATTGACAGCGCAGAGTGGATAACAGCGAAAGTAACACACTCATTAAGTGCAGATGGTTTTACATCTGATCTGGAACTTGAGGTGAAACCGTCCGGTTTGTTATCATTACATAACCCCATGATGAAAAAGGATAATCTGTCATGATGAGATGCCCGCTTTGCAGTAACCCCGCTTATACCCGCAGTTCCCGCGAATTCACCAATGAAACCAAAGAACGTTATAACCAGTGCAGGAATATCAACTGCGGCGCAACCTTTGTCAGTCATGAAACACTGGTTAAATTTATTACAAAACCGCAGATCATTGATGCTGTGGAACCACATTGATAAGAAAAATGAAAATTATATCTATATATCAGTGTGTTAATGGATGGGTTCGCTGTTAAAACACCATTTATTGCAAGCGGAATCACAAAGCCACTGTCTCATGAATAGGTGAAAATCATTTTATAAAACAAACGGATACAATATAGTGTCGACACTTTGCTGCTAAAATTTGCGCCTTAAGGCAAATTTCAGACACAAAAAAGCCACCGCAAGGGTGGCTTTTCTTAACTCTAACTCACTGAAAACTCAATGAATTTCTATATAGTGCCCAGAGCGGGACTTGAACCCGCACAGCCTTGCGGCCGAGGGATTTTAAATTCATTGCTTATTGTATAGATATCAATAAGTTCCTGCGGTTTTTCACAATATAATCATGTTACAACATGCATAAATATCAATAACCTAAGAAAAAATGTAATATAATATTGTGAAGAGATGAGAATACCATTATGTTTCTAATGGCAGGGAGATAGTAACGCAAAGACTTATCTCCCCGTTAAATATAACGCAATTTATTTACTAAAATATTTTTTTATTAAATATTTAAAAAACCAAAAAGCACCATAAAAATAACGACGTTCCTTCCATAAACTAGATGCGTATTTTTTACATTCTTTATGATTCCTTGGCATTAATAACCCTTCTTGCCCCCAAGGTGATAAATCATAATATTTCATATACAAATCATTTCTGTTTGCAATAATTGTCCACGGTTTAGTTTCACCCGCAAAGTGCACAAAAGCAGCTTTGTTATAATTTTCAACATTAGATGAAAATGTATTAAATTTCTCATCCAGTAATAAAACTTTATGTTGTAAAACAATATTTAATACATCCTGGTCAGGAAATTTATATTCCCTCTTATGGATAAGATCATTAAACCGAGATAACACATTTTGTTTATTCCACTCATCAATGTTGATTAACATAACCCCGGAGTTAAAATAGCAATCATTTCTATCTATACCCAGGCTTGATACATGTTTATCATGATTAGTAATAACCGCAGGGTCTAAACACGCACAAATAATGTAATTACTAATATCCTTATTAACTAGTTCCTCTATACTTCCGTTACATACAATATCGGCATCCAGGTACAAAACACGACTGGTTACACCATTCAAAATAGCCGGAATAATTAACCTATAATACATTGAAGATGGTAAGTTCTTTAATGTTTGGTAACTTACGAATATTTCCTCATCAAATAAATGAATAGTAAGAGAAGAATTACCAACATTTATCTTCCTTAATTTATTTAAATTACCCTCACAAAGAGACGCAGTAAATATATGAAAATGAAAACATTGGCCAGGGTTGTTATAGACAATCGAAGTTATCAATATACCAACTGGCTTAATGAAATTATCATCAACTGCGAATGCGATATGCAAGTTATTACCATCGCATTGCCCCAAAAAAATATTTATATTTTCTTTTACCAATGAATTCATTTTTATTCCGTATTTTAAAATATGCGTTACACTCAGTCTAAAATAAATTATATTATTTTCCAAGTGTTTTTAACATATTTATCAGGCAGTGCGATACCACCCCATTAACATAATATAAGCATTCGTTATATTTAATGCAGATCCGCTACCTGCATTAGATGTGTTTCCGCTTATTGTATGACTGTGAGACCCAATACCTACTGAAACAGTATGTGTATGATTACCACTGTTCGATATTAATTGCTTATTTGACCCGGTTACTGACAAATAGCCAGGCGAACGTGACCCATGAATAGAGCCTGTTACCCCCAAGTATCCATTGCCCCCACCTAACCCTGCAGGAGACCCGCCGTGTTCAGTGGTAATATCTGACCATAATTGATGGTAATGATCTCCTGAATAACCAACTGACCCAGATTTAGTCCCATAATCAAAGCTTGATGTAGACCCTGAAAAACTATGACTATGAGCCGGTATATGTGCGGTTGTCAGTGTAATACTGTCACTCCCGCCGCTGCTCAGAACATTATTACCGCTGCTGTTTGCCAGCCGGATGGTTTTATTTTCACCGATGTATGACCACTTGGTGCCCGGAAACAAACTGTTCGGGTTCTTGTTCTGCGCAAACCAGATCACCACACCTATCGGATAAATAGTGTCGATATTGACGGCATTTTGTAATGCATCCGTAATCGCTTTCTGACTCATGGTGTTTGTTGTTGATGCCCCGGTTGTCTGAGTCACCGCGTTCTTGTCTAGTTTCTTTTCCAGATCTGCGGTGAAAGCATAGTCCCCTGCCGGCGCATAGTTACCTTTCGCCTGATAACGTCCGTCCCCCTCTGTTTTGGTATAAACATCAGATTTCAGAGCATAGTTACCCGCCGGAGCGTAGTTGCCTTTTGGTTGGAAATTGGTGTCAGATTCAGCTTTTGAATAGCTGTAACCTGCGACCTGATAATTACCCAACGGCTGGAATTTTTTATCTGCCTCACCTTTGGTGTAGGCTCCGACATCCCCGGCGGTCATATCCGCTTTCAGTTCCGTCCATGCGATACCGGCAGCCGGTTCGGTCTTATTGTTTTCAATCTTTGACTGCCAGGCTTTTTTATTGTGATACACGATACTGCGGATAGCATAGGGCTTACCTTCTTCCGCCCACACCGGCATACCGAACGCCTGTATTTCCCCGACCGCACCGGTAATATCATGGAAGATACTGTTCATCTTCTCGCGTTCAATATCTTTGGCCGCCGGATCGGTCGCCTGGTCACGTTCATAATCGTAACCGTAGCCCTGAGTGTAAGACAATGAGCCGTCTGCCTGTACTTCATCAGGCACGGCAGTGCGATCCCCCTGTGTTGCAAAGGGGATTTTAAATATTTTTGTCATGGGGGATTATTCTCCGAAGTTACTTTCCAGGAAGTTTTTACGGTGTTCGCCGTGGCCGAAAGCTTTTTTCGCCACAATACGGTATTTGACACCCACCCCCGACGGGCGCGGCATCAGATCAAAGTTTTCCAGCAGAACGCGCAGACGCTCATCCGGATTAAAGTTGAAGACGTAGTACATGTACGTCATATCGAGCGGATCCAGCACAAAGACTTTACTGTCCTCATTCCAGAAAAAACGCTTAAGAAATTCATTGATATTGGTGACAGTCGGGCTTTGGGTCAGGTTAAAGTACCGCATCCGGATAATCAGCCGTTTCTGCTCCGGTGTCAGCGACAGGGTGTAATCCGCATTACGCCGGAAGTTTGCCCGGAAATTGGCTTTCTTTTTACCGAATCCGATACCGATTTTTGCTTTGTCGCTCGGCGGGATATCAATCCCCAGCGGAACATCGAGAATGCGGGACCATACCGACAACCCGAAATCACCGGCCGTATCGATATTAAACACATCGCGGTACCAGTTCTGCCAGAAACTGACGGTTGCCCGTTCAAACCAGTCCGATTTAAAACGGGCCAGCGCTTTCAGATTATCCGCTCCTTCGTACTGCCACAGGATAGCTCTCAGAAGATCGGAGTGAAATGTTAACTGCTGAATAGTCTGTGTCATACAAATACCACCTGCACCGCACTGCGGCTGATTCTGGCAACCTCAGTCAGCTTTACCGGGTAAGTATCGGATGACCAGTCCGTGCCGTTAGTTGACAGTTCCACCCGTGTGACAAACAAACGCGGCTCAGAAACATTAATACCGGCCGATATTTCAAACGGGGAAACTTCGCGGCCGACAACCAGCCCGCCATCCCCTTCCGTTTCGCCCCCGGCCCATGACTCAACCGCCGCCGGAATAACCGTCTGCGCATCCAGTGATGTTTTTTTCACTGTCACGCGGCAGAACAGGACTACCTCTTTTGCCCGGTCAAATTTTACGGTATAGGTCTGTCCGCTGACCGGCTCCGGTACCTCAACCTCCTCACTGCCGTTGAAAGCCGCTCCGATCGTTTTGGTGCGCAGCAGAGCACGGGCAATTTCCCCGCTTTCCCCGCCCTCAACACACACGTATACGCTGTGCGGCACCAGCGTGATCCCGTCCAGGCTCATCGGGGTATCAGTATAATTTTCGCGGTATGCCAGCGAACGGACGCCTTCCAGCTCATATAACGCGGAGGTAATCGCCTCACCGACACTGACGGTATTTTTTGCCAGTGTCAGTTTCCGGCGGCGGCGGGACTGTAAATCAGATTCGGCAACACGCCCCAATACCGCACTGGTCGGGTTGGATACCGTTTCCCAGCCAAGAACCGAACTTGCTACCGTGTTTAATTTACCGGCCGGGCACTCAACAGGCCCGGTTTCAACCGCCCGTAGATCGCCGGTTATTTTCCCGTCTTTACCGATAATCAGCGTTTTTGTGGTAGCGAACTGCTTACCGGCCTGCGTTTCAGCCAGTGAACCTTTCGGGATGATAGTTCCGGGGACGCCGCCGAATTCAACCTGCGTCAGTATCGACTGAGTGGCATCCCAGCGCTGTCCGCCCATCAGCGCCCAGATGGCATCCAGAAAAACACCGCCGGCAATGTCCGGGTTAATCTGGTTTGCCAGTTCCGCATTATTACGGACTACCGCATCACGGTTTTCCGTTTCCATTGTGATCAGCGCCCCCTGCGGGGTTTCCGGGGAGACATCCAGATCCTGACCAAATACGGCTCTGAATTCATCCTCAACTGCCGCCCGCAGTTCTGCGGTATCCGGAATAATCACACCGGATGAGGTAATGTATTTATAGTCAGCCATTTAACGTAATGCTCCCGTATTCTGTCTGCAGGACAGCCACATAGTTCAGTTCGTTATCATTCAGCGTGGCTCTGAATGACACGACGGCGGTCACCTGCGGAATTTCCCGCATACGCTCGCGGAACGCGGATTCAAACAGCGGCAGATCAGCCTGTCGCCCGAAGGTGGTTTTCCAGTACGGGATCCCCTTATCCTGTTTGTGCAGCATTTCCCCGCGCAGCGCTTTCACATACTGCGCACAAACGTTTTTTACCGCCGGTTCACCACTGACAATGGCAATGTTGCCGTCATTTCCGGTAAACAGGTCGTTATTCCCGTTCACATCAAAGGTCTTCATACCGGCTCCCCTGAATCCTCATTACCCCGCTGGATACCGCTGTGTTTGTGCGTTGATCCGATATTTTTACCGTTATGCGTCATAGTGCCGCCGTTTGATTCACTGTTACCGTTTACGGCATGGTTGCCGTTGACGGTCACATTGCCGTTAAATTCGTTTTCCGGCGCATTAGAGATAAATTTCGGGCCGTCAAAGACTGCTTTATCATTATGCAGGGATAAGCACACAGAACCGTCTGTTGACTGCACCACCAGTGCGTCCGCGTTTTTGCCGTCGATCACCCAGCCTTTGAGCGTGTCCGGGAAAAACATGGCATCACTGAATGTATGCAGCCTGGCCGTATTCGGTTCATCCTCCAGGCCGCCACGCTGAAAAATCAGGCTGATATCCCGGTCGTTCGCTTTCAGCCAGCCGAAATCCCCCGGCTTTACCGGCATCCGGATAAAGAACCCGCCGCCGCCGAACCGGAATACCGGGATATTAGGCAGTGCGCCACGCCCGATCCGCTTCCCTTCCGTGGTGACCATCATCACCAGCGGTTTTATTACCGCCCGGTTTGTCGCATCGTCGTAACTCACTACGGTGGCGGGAAGCATGTCATCAATATTCATCAGCAGATTACGGAACGCAGCCATAAACTGCCCGGCGAGACTGCCGTCATTCGCCTGGTCACTGTTTGGTTTGTTCATTGTTTTGCCCGTGTCAGGCCCGTTTGCAGGTTGCCTGATAAAAGAAAGGATCGTCGTGAGAAGCAATATCGAATTTGAGCTGCTCGATAATGTAATCCCCATTCAGGGCGGGGTTATATTTGCTGTCCAGACGCAGCATGCCGCCGAGGGAGGATTCCCCGTCGATAAGGTAGGTGACATCAACCCCCTTCTCCGTGGCTTTCGGTATACCGACCATGCCGCTTTTCTGACTAAGGATCCGCAGTCTTCCGGAAAGTGCCTTATCACTGTCTTTGACATACAGGACATCATCATCAATGAACGCTTTCACATTTCCGGCTTCCTGCAGCCGTTCAACCTGTTTCAGCGCCGGACCGCAGAAATACCAGTTGCCGATATTTTTATCCGTTGCCTGAAAATTCAGGGTCACGTTACAGTCACGGGCAATATCAGCGGCAATCTCACTCATTTTTGCCAGTTGCTTACCTTCCGGTGACACAATGTCCCGGGCGCTGGCATTGCCGGTTTTCGCCTTCAGTGTCAGCATCACATCGGGCGGTGATGAGATTTCGGCACTGACAATATCACCGGTGTAGATCCGGAAAATACCGGTACCGGCACGACCGGCCTCAACAACAATCCGGGGTGAGGATTTATTGCCGGCGAACGGACTGGTTTCGGTCAGCAGCATGGTACGGGTTTCCGCGTTCAGTCCGTCAATATTCACCGTGCATTCGTTCTGCAGCGGATTGGCATATTTGGTGCCCCCGGCCCGGATGCGCAATCCCTCATACCACTGCATACGCCCGTTAAGTTCAATGCCGCAGCGGATCCGGCGCAAATCAATCATCGCTCCCCCAATAAATCAGTGTTTGTGTTTTTTCAAACAGTTCCCACCACGGAAGTTCATCCCCCTCTGTCAGCAGGGCAAAATTACCGCCGTGAGTGAGATGGCGGTACGGTATCAGCGGCTGCCCCGGAACAATACGTATTCCCTGAACAATCACCCGGTCATCACACCGGATATCACAGCACATCACACGCCGTGCGGCTTTAATCGTCAGCTCCCATTCCCGTCCGTCCAGGGTAACCCGCAGACGCTGATTGGGAGCCGCATTCAGTGGTATGATTTTCATTCTCCCCCCACTTTTTCAGCCACCCAATCAACACCTTTTGCCAGTGCTGAACCTTTTTTCTTCGTGGCGGCGTCTGCCTCTTTTGTCTGGACTTTCCCCCGGTTTACCGTGCTGCTCTGCTCTTTCTTCGCGACTTTACGCGGCGGCAGTTCACCGTATTCCGGCTCAACCGTCCGCCATTCGGTAAAGCGCAGGGAGAGTTTCACCGCGTCCGCCATATCCGGGATTTCATCGTGGTAAAAATTGACTATCAGCATCGGCTGATAGGTTTTTACCCTGGTCTGAATACCGACAAGCTGATGCTGATCGTAAGCCTGCTGCATGCCTTCAAAGGCATCTTTCAGTTCACCGGTGAGTATCAGATCCATGCCGATTTCCACCGGATTAATCACAACATGGTCACTGCGGGTTTCACCGGATTCCACCTGAAACTGCGTCGCCTTATGCTCATCCCGGACGTTCAGCTGAACGGGATTTACTGACTCAAACAGCGTAGTGAAGGATTCCGTATCAAATATCTTCACTTCCGTAATCATTTCCCCAGCCCCGTATTTGTCTGATGTCCAAAGTCCTGCAACTGAGAGCCGAGCGCATCTTTGGCTCCCGCCGCCATACCCTGTGCATCCGTTGCCTGTGTTTCGATCTTAAGCTCACCGATACTGACGTTTGTTTCATTACTGGTTGTTGACTGATTGCTGATCGCCTGACTGGTGACAGGATTCATAGGGTCATTTGACACACCGTAAAGATGTGCGGTCATGGCCTGCGCCATTTTTGCCGCGTCCTCCTCACTGATCGTTTTTTCAGGCGGCATGTCGTACCCAATCTGCCCCTGTTCATTCACCGTGCGGTTAACGGTCTGGTCAACCTCAATATCATCATCACCGGCACCAAACCAGCTTTTAAAGGCCGCCCAGCCCTCTTTAATCTTATTCAGCCCTTTGTTGATCCAGCCAAGGTAAGCTTCTATCTGTTTCCACAGCCATTTGAAAATACCAACCACAGCATTGGAGACGTTATCGAAAACCCCCTGAAAGCTTTTGCCCCAGTTCCCCAGACTTTTGATAAAACCGAGCAGCCAGTTCCACAACGATTTACCGGCGTCAATAATGAGACTGAAAGCATCAGCTGCCGCTTTGCCGACAATAACAGCAACATCAATAATGAAATTAAACAGTTTTTTGAAAACATCCCACAGCGCCAGAATGACGGCTTTCAGTCCGGGATATTTATCCAGGATCCGGCCAATCATCGAATCGTTACCGTCGATGAAATTCATGATGTCGTCATACACCAGCGCAAACGCTGCCGCCAGCAGGGCTATGACCGCAATAATGGCAATAATCGGCCATGTGGCCGCCAGTGTGGCCGCAGCAGCCGCGAGCATCGGCGGAACGTAATAGGTTGCCAGTGCGATACCGACTGCAATAAAAAATCCCGTGATCAGGGTTTTGTTTTCTTTGCAGAAGCCGACAAATTTACTGACCCATTCCAGGCCTGTTGCCAGGATCGGGATCACCATCTCCAGAAAGCTGTTTTTCAGCAGACCGGAGGACTGTTTAAAACTCTGCATGGATTTGTTGAATTTGACAGACTGCTCAATGCTCTCTCTGGTGATGCCGGAATATTCCTTTTGCACCCCCATCATCCGTTCGAGTTCTTTGCGGCCTTTCATCATCAGCTCAACGGTTTTATCATCCGACACACCGAGCGCACCGAGTGTGGCTTTGGCCTTATCGAATTTCATCCCCTGCACTTTGTCAGCCGTCCGCAGGATTTTTTCCATGGAGTTACCGGCGAACCCGAATGATTTCGCCATCGCTTCCATATCTGACTGCGCCGCCTCCCGGGTACCACCGAGTTCAGCCACTGACCCGGCAAAGGCATCAACATCTGCCGTGGCAACATTGATTTTTTTGCCGAATTTATCCAGGGATTCGATTTCAGCGGCACGGGCAACGGATTCACCGACAAGGGCAGAGGCGCTCATAAACAGGCCGACAGCTGCCAGGGCTTTTTTGGCAAATCCGGCCACAGATTCACCGGCCTTCCGGTACTGTACGTCTGTTTTGCTCAGTGCATCCTGTACTTTTTTCTGTGCCGCGACTTCGCTGCTGCCTGCTGCAACGCTGTTTTTACCGGCTTCCTCCGCAATCCGGCCAAGTTCACGGTAATCCCCCTGCAGTGCTTTAATGATGCCACGGGCCAGCTGCCGGACTGCATTACCGCGACTCTCCTCATCCGTCAGAACGGCGGTGTCACTGCTCAGTGCTGCCACTGCCTGAACCAGCGCCTGATAACCGGCCTCCGTACCCGTCAGTGAGGCCTGAATATCCTGCCATCCGGCATCTGATCCCGCCTGCTGAGATTCCAGTTCAGACAGGGAATCGGTTACCGCATCCACCTGCGCTTTTACCGCCCCGGTCTGCTCTGCCACATCAGCCGCGTTCGTGGAAAAATCAACAGCATACTCACCGGACAGCCCCTGTAATGACTGCCAGAGTTCAGTGAACACGCCGCCGAGAGAATCAGCTCCCTGCTGCGCGGCTGTCTGCGCCTGCTTCATCCCGTCGATAATGTCATCCGTTGAACGCTGCACACGGTCAAATGCACTGTCAGCCTGCCGGGTATCAAATTCAAAGACCTGAACAAAGGTATCCATCAATGACATTATCGGTCCTTTGAAGCGGCCAGCGCTTCGTTGTAGCGGTTAATGATCGCGATTTCCCACAAGTCCATCGCTTCTTCCAGATCTACTGTGGTTTTGAGTTCGGTGAGGGTGGCGAATCCTTCGCTGATGATGACTGCAAAGAAGCCATCAGCGTTTTTATAACTGACGGGAGTGAACTGCCGACCTTGCTGATGAGGAAAGGCAGGAAGCCGGAGTTCCCGCCGGTCCCGAAAAAACTGGTGTTGTACTTCAGCATTTCCAGCTCAAGACGGATCAGGGATTCACCATCAGGCACATGGTTATCAATCAGCGTCTGTGTCTTTAACGGAATCTCTTCACCATCGTCAGCCACTGCGCATACATACGCCATCATTTTCAGCATGGCCTCTTTGCTGACTTCGTAATCCCCGATTTTAGGGGCATTGGACAGCGGATATTTGGCAAGGATTTCCCGGCCGGTCACCGCAGGCAGACGGCTGATGACAAATGCCTTTTCAATACCGTCCACATCTTTAATCTGAACTTCTTTCGGTTTAATCAGCATGTTTTTTTCCGTAAAAAAAGGCGGGACATGCCCGCCGGTGATTAACGATTACGCGTGGAGTCAAAATCCTGGAATACAAAGGTGTACTGTTTGGATTTAAGACGCCCGGCACTGGCCGCAGAGTTCCCCCGACTGCCGTTGGTAATTTTGCCGTTACGGGCGGTAGTGGTGGAGCCGTCACCGTAAGAGGCCACCATAGTGATAATGTCACCGGCATGACGGCGGCCTTTTTTCGCCGTGTTGGCCTCAAGAAGAATCGCCAGGTTCTGATCTTCCTCACTGCCGGCCAGCACATTAATGGTGACAGTCTGCGGTGTGGGCGTTGACCAGCTCACGAGATTGCCGTTGATATCCATACCGGTCTGCGCGATATCCACCGCCGGTAAATCCAGCGGATCCGCATCGTCCGCAAACTGTGTGATAAAAATCCCGGAAGGGAATGTTTTGCTGGCCTGTACCACCAGTGCAAGGCCGGTTGCTGAGACATCATTCATATTTTTTCCTTACACTAAATTGTGTGAACCTTCGACCTTCCGCACCCAGTCGCCCTTACCGTAAATCAACACGTATTTCATCACGTACTCCGGTAACCCGCTCTCACCGGTACTTTCAACAATCTGTGCGTTGTACCAGTACCCTTTGTCCTGCACATCGTGCCAGGCCAGATCATCACCGGACGCATCCGTCACTGCGATTTTCTGTACTTCCGTTAAGGTTTTACCGGCAAGGATAGTGCCGTTATCCACGGCTTTGGTGACCGCACCGGCAATGACCATCAGTGCCCGGGCTTCGCCGTCTTTGTTGGCCGGAATACCGCGTGTTGCCAGTAACAGGCTGAACCACTGTTGCGCGATATACGCTTTCAGCCACTGCTCATTGGCATGCACACTCATATCCAGTGGATTAGAACTGCCGCCGCACAGGAAGCCGCGCTGATAAAAGCGGATCTGTGAACCTGCCACAGCGGTTTCGCCGTAGTAATTCACCCGCAGTTTATCGAAACGGTCCGCATCCTGATCTGTGGTGACCTGCGCCGGGAATGTCACGCCGAGCTGACGGAACATATAGTTAGTGGTGGCATTGGTGCGGTCGTAATCTGTGGCAGCCATCACCGCCATCGGCAGCGCCTGGATAAAATATCCGCTTTCTGTTTTCAGGTTCAGGCCGGTTGACGCGGTGCCGATCAGCGCTGCGCTGAAATCTTCGGCATTGTCTTTTGTCACACTCAGATGAAGCTGGTATTTCACGTTCTCCCCAGCAACGTACTGTGCCAGCGTGACGGCCTGATCCAGCGACAGGTCTGTCAGAAATGTGGCGCTGCCGAAGGAGTCCGAAACCTGCTCCGCAACTTTGAATGCCTCCAGCGGAGTCTGTGCCGGATTGCCCTCGGATGCGCGTCCGGCTGACAGCCCCATCGCATCCGCAAGAACGGAATACCCCACGCTGACAGATGCACGTTCCTGCACGCCGCCGCTGAGTTCAAATGCACTGTCGAGTGCATTAAAGGTCAGATACGCCCCGGAAAACTGCGGTTCACTTTCGGCATTCAGTTTCGCCTGAATCAGTGAAGCGATATCGGCATACGATTTGGCTTCGGATAAATCGATATCTTTGTAGCTTTTGGTGACCTTGCCGAATGTCACTGACAACGTGCCGTCAGCAATCATTTTCAGATCAGCCAGCGCTCCGGCTTTTGCTCCGAACAAAGTCGGTGCCCGGCCAACCGGCTCGTAAGAGGCGATCTGTAATTCTTTCGGTTTACTGACCGGGGCCGGACTGACATAGCTGAAATACTGCCGGGAAAACTGTGCCTCCGGAGAGTCAGCACCCAGCAGTTCATCAACCTGACCGGATGCAAACTCCAGCACATGCCCGGCGGGAATTTTAGGATTGGTGGAAAATAACCGCGCCGTCAGCTTACGCATCGGCACGGCAGACGCGCCGATCACCGCTGACGCGATATCGACGTAACGGGTTTGTTTAATTGGCATAGTAAAACCTTATATGCGGTGAATATCCGGATACAGTGCGGTAACAGCAGCCGTTTCCGGACGGAGTGTGCGGGTATAGGTCACATTAAAATCAAAAGACGGGTTTTGTTCGTAATCGCCGCGGTCGTTAACAAAATACGGGAGACGGATGGCGGTCGCCCGCTGCACCCCGATCCCCTGTTTCCGCAGTGCTTCAACAAACGGTAACGAATTAACGATCATCCGGACGACAGCCGTAATATCTTTCGCGGTGTAACCGCTGAATTCGGTGATAAATGCCTGTACCTGGAATGTTGTTTCATACTGCTGTGCTTCCAGGTGACCGGCATCACTGCCCTGCGGGTTATAACTGCGCTTCTGCCAGCCCTGCGGATTTTCCCCTGCAGGAAAGAACATAACGAAATTATCTTCCCGCCCCTGCTTTGCTGACTGAAAACCTGCCCTGACCGGGATATCGATACCCGCCTGCGCCAGCTGCGCCAGAAGCTGTTTCCGGACAGCAATCTCAACATCGCTATCCGTCATGATTGCCTGCCTCAATACAGATAACCGACTTCCAGCCGTCCTGTGCATACCAGTCAGCATCGCCGGTCACATCGTAGCGTTTGCCGCCGAAGACCAGATAATCCGGTGAAGCACCGCGCTGAATGGCGCTGATATCGTGGGACGTATATAAACGGCGGTATACCTGACTGGTGTCCAGCCCCATAGACTGAATGTCCTGAGTATCCACCGCCTGCCAGCTCCCGCGAACCTCAACCGGGTCATAATACGTGTTCTGATCATGGCCCCGTTTGTCAGGCTCGCGGCTTTTGAAGCGGTACCAGAGTACGGTTTGCTGCGGAATATACCGCGAGGCAATCCGGTGCAGATTTCCGAACATTATTTATCCTCCACGGCAAAAGTGACGGATTGCAGCATCAGACCGGAGTCAACCAGCGGCTTACCGGTGGCTTTCCCTTTACTGTGCCGTCGTGCACGGGCAGCTACTGTTGCATCCTTAAGCGGCGGTGTGGTGACCGATTTAATCATCATCTTCACGTCACCCGCTGCTTTTGCGCCGACTTGTGTCAGTCCGTCAGTGATTGTGATATTGCCTTTCACCGCAGCTTTCACAGCCCGGACAATCAGATTGCTGTATTCCGGTTTGTGTTCTGTCATTGCCGGGCGCATAAACGGACGCGGCGGGATCCCCCCTGCCGGATAGCCGAGTTCCTGAATTGCCGCAACATAGGCTATCGGGGTGCCGTCCGGGTATTTTGAATGCTCAAAGAAACCGACTTTAAGCTGTTTCTTTGCCAGCTCGTCATACGCGGCTTTCAGTTGCGCCAGTTTTGTCACCGGTGACCTCCCCGCGTGAATCGACCAAAGGCCCCTCGAAATGCAGCCCGTTCCCCGCCGCCGCCGTGGTAACGCGGTACACTACACCGTTTGATCAGCGCCAGAAACTGCTGGCCATAGGTACTCATCTTGAACCAGTGCGACCAGTCAGAACCGGCAGGCGGCGCGGTGTAGGACACACTGACTTTATCTATCGTGACACTGGTCACGACACCAGTCGGTGATTCCCCGTCAGCAATACGGCCGTTCAAGTCGAGCATATGCGCGACGACCAGCATCCACGCTGAATTTGTGCAGACTCCACGGCAGGGGGAAAAGTAATTCAGTGCTTCCAGTGCAATGATAAAAATTTCATCATCAGGTACTGCGGCAAAAGCCTTATAGATGGCACGGAAAGACACTAACGGAAAGTCGGTCGGGTTCACGGAACCCCCTTATTTTTTACTGTTCTTTTTGTCTTTGTTGCTGACCGGCGGCTCATTCCCCTCCGCAATCAGTTGTTCTTCGGTCAGCGGGGCGGATTTGTCACTGGCTTCCATATCGGTCGCCACTTTATCCGGATCCTCTTTGCGGTTTTCCACCGCGATAAACCCGTTTTCTTTATGCAGCTTAAAGACATGGTTATTTTTCAGCTGCGTGTACTGTTCATCACTGATTTCAGTCACACGTCCGCGCGGGGTGTACATGTGTTTGGTCATGACATTGGCCTGACCAGCGATAAACACCGGACCGTCCGGTGTGGCGTAGTTCTGGTCGTTGGACAGGGTGCAATAGATATACAGAGACATAATTTCTCCCGGAAATAAAAAAAGCCCTCCGCAGAGGGCAATTGAGGCGTTACAGGGTTAAATCCCGGTCAGGCGGGTGATGGCCCACGGACGGGTGACGATGATACCGGCGGTCGCGTTGGTGGCATCTTCCAGATAGCCTTTGGCTTTGTTTTCTGAACCCAGCAACTGGTATTTCACCGGCACCACCTGGAGAAGAACCGCACTGGTGGCCGTAGAATCATCATCCACGGTTTCGGCAAACATATACGCCACATCCGCGCCGCCGTTGGCACCGGCAAATTCCGGTGAGAACACAAAGCGCAGATTCGGGTAGTTCTCTTTCACCCACTGATACACCGTTTCACCACGGGCGACCGGGTTTGCCACATTCAGCGCAGAACGGTAGCCCAGCGGCAGAGTCACTGTGATAGCCGTATCATCTTTGATAATACCGCCGGACTGCATCTCCAGACGCGAGAACATAGCCGTAATATCGCCGGTGATGGCAGCAAATGTGCCCCCTTTCCATTTTGCGGCAGCCGTTTCATACGCCGGTAAATTCGGTTCATTCAGCATCCCGAAGACGCGGGTGTCCGGGCTGTTGAAACCGTAATAACCGATACGTTCCCGCCCCTGCTCCAGCGCTTCGGCAACGGCATTACGTTTCTCTGCGGCAGTCTCAAACCCTGCTGCTGACTGACGGGCTTCTTCCAGTTTTCCGACCAGGAATCCCGATTCAAAACGGACAATACCGCGACGTTCCTGATCCTGCCCGTAGGAGGACAACGGAATATTAGTGTGATCACCGTACAATTCGGCTTTACTCACAGGCGTTGCCACATTCAGGATAATTTCTTCATCGTGCCAGTTACCGGCATTCAGTACGCCGGTGATTTCATCCAGCACACGAACGCGGGTGGCGGTACGGATAAGCCCCGGCAGCACATGCTGCAACATCTCACGCTGAATGAATCCGCCGGACATAGCCGGACCGGTCAGTGCGGAGTCCATTGCAGCCAGACCACCGAAACCAATCTGATCCAGTTCGCTGTATGTCCACTTCTGATCGGGCTTAATATTCAGTTGCCCGTGTTTGCGGATATCGCGGCCGGACATATAAAATTTTTCTTTACTGACTGGCATTATTCACCTTCCTTCGCAGCCACTGTGTACGGGATTTCGGTCAGACGGATAACACACAGATGCGGCGATTCCGCTGACTCAATGTGACGGCTGACAAAACCGATAACCAGATCACCGGCTTCCGCTTTTGCCTTCGCAGACAGCGAACCGTCCGCCGGACTGAACACCACCGGTGCATTAATTTTTTTCACCCCGGCGGTGATTTCGGCGTTAATCTCACCCATGGTGAGAAACTCGCCCTGCGTCCCGTTACGGGCGTATTCTTCACCGATACGGTACGCTTTCGGGTTAATCATGATCCCGGCAAACGCACCGTCACCGCCAACCTGCACGGATTCAACGGAATCATCTTTGTATGTGTAGGCACGACCGAAGAGGTTTTTCGTTTCATCCGCAGAACTGATCACCGCTGCGGTCACGCGGGTCGGGCCGTAATGACTGATTTCACCGATAACACCGGAAATCATGCCGTTCGCCACGGTATTCGGGATTGCCATTATTTTTCACCCCACTTTTTCATAATTGAGTCCGTGCCTGCGGCGGTATCCATCGTCGCATGCACTTTTTGTGAATCCGGTGTGCGCCCCTGCATCCAGGCGTTCAGGGCAATACTTTCCGTGCCCTTATCGCAGCGGATACCGAGTTTTTCCACGCCGTATTCCGCCACCTGCTGTTTCGTCATTGGTGCGTGGTCAAATACCCCGATAAACGGCGTCAGCTTGTGCGCCAGTGCGTCACGTTCCCCGATCTGCTTTAACAGTTCGCCGGTGTCCATGGTCGGTCTGGCTTTTTCCAGACGGGCAATTTTGCGTTTCATTGAGGACATTTCATCCATGGACGCAATACTGCGTTTGAGACGCTTAAGGCGACGCGTCAGACTGTCGGTTGTTGCCTGGTCAAGTTCTTCTTTCGCTTCGGCAATGGCTTCCTCTGCGGTTTCAATAGCCACTTCCGCCGCTTCTACCGCTTCCGGGTCACCGGATTCCGCTTTTTCAGCTTCCGCCTCTGCGTCTTCAACGGCTTTTTCCGCTTCGGCTTCGGCATCCCCGGTTTTCTTTTCCGGATCAGGATCGCCGTCAGTCGTTTCCTTTTTCTCCGGGTCTTCATCCGTTGCCGGTGTACCGGCAGCCAGTGCGGCCACGACGATTTGTTTAATCTGCTCAACCTGCTCCGGTGTAAATCCGTTCTCGTCACCGGTCGGCTGTTTTTTGTCTTTGTCTTCTTCGTTCATACGAATAAGTTCCTTTGTATCAATGGTTACAACAAGATGATCCTGCACAGCCACGTCAGCGCCGGTGCGCCCTTCATCGACTAATGCAAGGTGATTGCCACGCAGGTGGCGCTGAACAACTTCGTATGCCTCCCCCTCGTACACACCGGGGTTACCGAAGTCATACCGGCTGCGGTAGCCCGGTGAAAGGTCAATTTTTCCGCTGCTGATATCGCTCAGAGCGGCGTCAGAAAAGATTTTGATATTCCCGCGCAAATACGGATGGTCGTAATACACGTTTTCGCCGATAACGCCCTGAATACCTTTTTTCTCTGCCGGTGTGGCGTTTTTACCCAGCATTTCGTGATCGACAATGAACGGGGTCAGGCGGAATGATTTAATGGTTTCTTCACTGGCCAGTTCCTCCGGCGGCCGGAACACTTTGTAAATTCTGTCCGGCTCCGGTGCGCCGATTTCAGCCCCCAGATAATCAAAAACCCCGGCCTTTGAGATGGGGTTGTCTTTTACTTCGAGCCAGCCGTTGTTGTCATAGGTTCGCTTTGTCATGTCTCCTCACCAAAGTCGATAACCGGTGTCCAGAAGCATTTGCAGTTCGGTAACTGCCCGGGTAATCCGCGCTCACCGGTCTTTTCATCAATCACCGGCGGGTTATCCAGATCGAATACTTCCCCGTCCAGACGCAGATGTAATTCACGCGGTTCGGCACTGCCTGCCGAGTGATGCCATATCGCTTTGCGGATCCCGGCAGACTTCATCCGCTCATAGTTCGCCGCCGTGGTAATTTTGCGGGTCTGGTCAACGGCAATAAAATTAGCCCGTTTCTCTGTCACCCCGCCGATATCCCGTATTTCATCCAGCAGGGTTTTACTGCCGCTGCCGGTCTGACTGACCGAACGCAATGCTGCGCCCTCGATACGGGAATGAAACTGCTGCGGGATGGATTTAATCAGGGATACGTTTTCTGCCGTTGCGGCAATCATTTTGTCTTTCAGGGCTTCGGGCATGGCCGGGGTTTTTATCGTAATACCGCCGGAGAGTTGTTTCAGTGAATCGTCCAGGCTGCGCTGTGCGTTCATGTCCACCTGTGAGGTGAATTTATCCGCCATCTCTGCGGCCTTACTGTTAAAAATCTTATCCCACTTGCGTTTCAGCCGGTTCAGCCAGATTTTGGTCTGGCTGGCAAAGCTGGCATCCATGGTCACGCCATCAAAATCCTCATGCAGACTGCTGAACGTTTTTTCGTAATCGGCAATCATGTCTTTAATCAGTCGTGACATGTCACGCTGGTAACGGCTTTGGGCTGCCGCCGAATATTGCAGCGGCTTGCCCTTCATAACCGCCTGACGGGATGCCGCCCACCGTGCCCGTTTGGTTCGTACCCGTATTTTCCGGGGCATAATCGTCCTCGTTCACGTCAATACCGTAAAATGCCGATTCTTTATCCGCCGCCAGCTTTTTACGGATATCCAGCCCGTCAACCGCACCGACCGCTGCATACGCTGAATCGGTCTGTGCCTGCTTGAGTTTGATGTCTGCATCCTCAAGTGCGGTAGGACTGTCCAGCGGTAACCAGGTGATTGAAAGCTCGTCCGTCCCCATACCCTCGCTGCGCTGTAACATGTCGTAGTGACGCTGCAACAGGTCTTCTAAGTCATTGGTCTGGATGCTTTCAAGTTCTTCCCGGTAACTGGCTTCCTCGTACTCACCGGTCGCGTTAAAGCCTTTCGGGGTTGTGCCAAGCAGCTTTGTTGCAGGAACGTTTGCGGCAGCGGCAACAAGCTGATACTGCGTCATGATGGTTGCGTCAAGATCCGCGAGTGACGTATCGAACTGCTGAATAGTGTCTGCGGCTCCGACCGTTTGCACACCGTAGTTATCACGCATCTCCGTAAATTCAATCATGTTCTGATGAATGGTGGCTGCGTCAACACCCTCAACATCCGCCATGCCAATAGTCGTCAGGCGCTTTGTCATCGCCAGTTGCGGGGCTTCATTCGCGGTCCGCTCAGAGGCATATACTCGCTCGTACACGCGCTCAGGGACTGATACGCCGAAAAAGTTATACATCGGTTTCAGCACATCGGGTACCGGGAACGGCACGAACTTCACGAAGTGCGATTTGTGATACCGGCGTCCGCCGATAATCCAGTAAGTCGGGTCGTAAAAATCAAGTCCGGCCGGGTCCTGTAAATTAGCTTCCGTCAGGTCAGGCGTGACCCACTGCGGATCTATCTGCTTAATCCCTTTGTACATGCCTTTCGTCACGCCATCCGGATTAAAAGGGTTTTCATACCACTCCTTCGGGTTGGATGTCTCAACAACAAACAGTGCCAGCCTGCCACCGTAAACCCGCCCGAGGTGTACCAGTTCTTTCATGTGGTGCCGGATGCGGTATTTTTTATCGAGTTTACGCAGCTTTTTCTGCGTTTCTTTGTCACTCCCGGAACAATCGAGGTCATACCCCTGACGGACAGCGTCACGGGCTGGCATACTGCACGCTTTATCAACCAGCCAGTGTTTGGCGATCACCGCACACATATTGTTGCCGATGAACATCTGCGAGGCATACCACGCAGCCTGTGACTCAGGAACGCCGTATACCTGACCGCCTTTGAATGCCGGTACAGTGCCGTCGATACTGTCCATCGCCACGCCCTGCATGGTGGGTTGCGGCAAGGCCAGCCCCTGAAATCCTGTTTCGGCTGCCAGTGCTGAATATAAATGCGTTGAGAACGCTGACCGCTTAGGTGCGGCAACCTCTGCTGTTTTCCGCTTTCTGAACGGCCACATGTTATGTCCTCTTGCGTGAAAAGAATCCGCCGCCTTTCTTCTGGTACAGATAGCGCAGTGCCTGTGTCATGGCATCCACTGTGTCATCGTGCCCGGCAAACGGGAATGTCGTGATTTCTTCCACCGTTTCGGTGATCCACGGTTCGATATCTTTATGGGGCAGCCAGACGTTCCCGGCTTCCCATTCAGCGGTGCAGGCGTGAGCACGGGCGATTTTGCTGCCGTCCGGCTCTATGGGCACCAATCCTGAGACGGTCGTTTTCAGCGTATCAATGACCGCCGGTCCGTTGGCTTTATCCTCCACCAGCTTGCGCCGCGCCTGCGGGAATTTCTCAACCAGTAATTTCACGGCTTTCAGGGTTTCGGTAAAACTCATGCGTTTGCGGATCTGATACAGCAGATAGGCATTTGCCCCCTTCTTGCCCCATACCTGACCAACAACGTAGTCCGTGCCGTCACTGTCCTTAAACGTCATATCCCAGCTGTGAATGACTTCATCAAAGGTGTCCGGCAGATCTTTCGGCAGGTAGTACCGAGCGAATTCTTCATGGAATATCTGCCCGTCTCCCGGTTTCGGTTTCTGCTGATACATGGCAGACCAGAAGTAATCACCGAGAATGGCTTTTGTTTCGAGCAGTTGGTCCAGTGGATGCAACTCAGGGACTAGTGCTTCACCCTGTTCGTTGATGGCCGGAAATGCCAGCACTCTGGCTTTTGGTGTTTTCTCTCTTACCCGGCCGGAAAGGTCATCTGTCGCCCAGCGGGTCGCCATGATGATCTCGCCGCTGTTCCGGGACAGGCGGGTTTTAAACGTTGATGCGTACCAGTTCCAAATTGACTTTTTAACCGTGGGACTGAGCGCTTCCTTTGAGTTTTTTATCGGGTCATCAATAATCCCGAGATCAACTTTTTTACCTGTCAGCGGGCCGCCAACACCGGCACAGACGTATGTTCCCCTGTGATTGGCAATCCCGAATTCTTCGGTATTACGCTTAACCGCCACACCGTCAGTCGGTTTATTACCTAACCAGCTTTGAGGAAACAGCGTCCGGTACTCATCTGACGACATGATGCGCTGAACATCAGTGTTCATGTCACTGGCCAGATCTGACGAATAGGACAATGCGCCTACACGTTTATCCGGATACTTACCGAAGAAATACGCCGGAAGATACCGCGACACAATATCGGATTTACCATGCTGCGGCGGTGCGCCGAGAATCAGAATCGGCCTCTTACCAGCCATCATCTCAATCAGAAAATTATCCAGTGATGCGCAGACAGTTTCCGAAAAGTGACTGGTGATGTATTCCGGGTTAATGTACTGGATAAATTCATGCAGGCTGCGACGCGCTATCTCTCTGCGAACTTCTTCATCAAACAGATCGACATTGATATCCATCACATCACCTAAAATGACAAAAACGAGCCTTTCAGCGCCGAATCACTCCGAAGCCGCTTCCGGTTTTTTGATAACAAATGAGTAACAAAATAAACGTGCATATTGCCCGGGGATGAGTATTGCTTTTGACAGGTTCAGTGTGCTTTTTGCGTGAACCTGATTTCGCTTATTCGGGTAACAACCATTATGTTAAAGAGAGGCTATTTCCCCGCTTTTTCACGTAACTGCAAAAGCTGCTCTGTCGTCAGTCCACTGAGGTCAAATCCCGTTGATTGTATCGGGCCGCCATCTGCGCCGGTGACCTCCGTCCGGTTTTTCAGCATCCCCAAATGCTGCGCAACCATCTTCAGCGCCTCATCCTGATTACGGGTGATAACCTCGGTACCGAACTTACCCTCTTTTATCCCGGCAAATAACCGGCGGCTTGCGCCCCTTAAATCCCGTGTATCGTGGAAATGAGGACGACCAATACCAACACCGTTACAGCGGGGGCAATCAGGATTCGGGTCAAGTGTGCTGTCGTAACCGTAGCCACCCCTGTCGTTTGGTGGCCTCTGACTCTTCCTCATAGCATCACTGACAGCGTCCTCAAACTCTATCGAGTCACGCCACTGATAGTTAAAACCAAAGCCCCAGCAGTAGCGGCAACATAACCGGCGGTATTCCGTCAGCTCTGTCGGGTCTGCAGTGGCAATGTCCCACCACATTTTTAATACTGCGTCCTGGGTGATTTCAGTCCGACGTTCCCGTGCTGTGAGGGCATCCCGTATTGCCCGGTTCACCGATACATTTCGATACAGGCGTCTGGCTGCAGCTGCTCCTGTTTCACCCTGGCTTTTATATCCCGCTCTTTGGTATGCCGCTGTCTTGTCCATATCGATAAGATACTCAGTGACAAAACGTGCCTGCATATCGTTAAGCCCGTATTTGCGCAGATCGAACTCTGTTTCATCATTCTGCGCATTGTCGGATTCATTACTCTGCGCATCCGGTGTATCGCTATTGCGCACAGGGTGATTTGCGCATTCTTTTTTCTGCGCAGTGCGCACTTTCTTTTGCGCAGTTTTTTGCGCACTCTGCACAGTTGGCTTTTTGATGTACCTACGCGCTGTTGCGTAATTCAGTCCCTGTATCTCACACCATTCTTTCGGGGATATTCCCGTTACTGAATGCTCGGCGAGGAACTGTTGCTGTAACACCCCCCAATCCGGTTTCATGGTGCTTTCTCCTTAACCAATTAAAAAGCCCACTCAGTGAGCAGGCTTTGTGATGGGTTACTTTGGTTCGACATGTACCTAACGGTAGAATATGATTACTTCTCAAGCAAATATGTATAAAAGGATTAGGGATGAAATATTATCTAGAAATCAGAGACCCCGATGATAGCGCTTTTGCTATTGAGTCGCTGGAAAGTACCGAGCCGTTCATGTCATTTAGTGTTGGTGACATTATTAATGGCCATTCTATCCGGCAGGAAGAGGGGCTATCGCCTCACCTTGTTATTACCGAAATTGAGCATTTCATTTTTATAGTAGGTAACACTACCCACCATAAAGTAATGCTATATACCAAAGTAAAAAAATAACTTTCCCGCTCATATATATCGGGCATAGGGCTATTTCGTATTTAAGCACTCCGTTCGAATATAGCCCTGCAGCCCTTTTATCATCTGCTCTGATTCTGCAATCCGCTCTCTGAGTAACCAATAATTTCGGACAGCGGTGTCATCAGGTCGGGCGGTGATTGCATCATCCATGCCGGTGGCGGTATCGCTGCCGGTCTTTGGACAACTGGCTTTGATGTACACCCGCTCAGGGTTACGGTCAGCAGCAATACGCAGCCGGTTAATTTCAGTTTTTGCATTTGCCAGTTCCTGTGTGTGCCTGGTGTCCAGTTCATGAAGTTTCTGTGCACGTTCCTGGTAGTCCTTGTTAATGGCGACCTGCTCTGCGAGCTGACTACTCAGAGTCGTGTTGTCTGCTTTCAGTTGCTGGTTATCCCGGTAGGTGCCGTATACCCACCAGGCGGCGGCGATGAACAGTGCGGCTATTACCGCTTCTCTCCAGTTCATGGCGTTTCACACTCATAGTGGATCACACCGTCCAGCGGATTACCCGGCAGCGGCTTACAGTGGTTTGGGAGTGAATGCAGATAGCAAACCGACAGCAGAGCAGTAGTCAGCAGGATGATAGTAATGATGATCAGCGTTAAAGGGTTCCGTGGCATACCGCGTTCTCCGTATCACGCCGATTAATCAGCCCCTGCCACTGTTTACCACCGGCAAACGTCCAGCGCTTCATTTCGTCACATGCACCCGCGATATCACCGGCATTGAGTTTCCGCAGCATCGTGGAACGTGAGAATGCGCCGGGGCCGACGTTGTAAACAAAGGAGTAGATGGCCGCCCGGGTATTGTCATCAATCGGCACTTTAATCATCGGATCAACCGCGCGCCGGACTTTCGTCAGGTCGTCATGTAGCAGTGCCTTGCACTCTGCGTCCGTGTACAACTTACCGGGCTGAATATCACTGCCGGTATGGCCATAACATACGGTGAGCACCCCGGCCACATCACGGTAAGGTTTGTACTCAACACCCTCATATGCGGGGATCAGCACCAGCGCACCAGTAATCGCCCCGGCGGCACAAGCAGCCATGACTTTTTTAAATAATCGGTTATTCATGATGTTCTCCGGCTTTCAGCTGGAATTCTTTCCGTTTGTAATACCAGTTCACCAGGAACGTCCCGACAGTACAGATAATCCCGGCAACAATAGCCCACTGATCCAAGGATAAAACGCCAAAAGCAGAGGTTATAAGCCCCCAGGCGTACGCTGTAGGGCTGGAATATTTGTCAGACATGCGCATATCCACCCCCTGCGGAGTGTTCCGTATGTTGAGTGATAGGGGTAATGCCGCAGCCGGGTTATATGTTTTAAACAGGTTAAAATGAGGTGGCCGCAGCATTATTCAGATAATCCCGCCAGCGGCGGGAAAGTAATAAGAAGAGCACTGTATCCGAACGTGGATTAGGGAATGAGCCTGTCGCGCTCCAGTGCTCTTATTGTTGCCAGAAAAGAAAAAGGCCACGCAATGCGCAGCCCTGTGATAAGCACCAGTTAAGCGACTGGCAGCACTAATCCCTATCTGATATTGTTAAATCGCCAAAAATAACAATCTAAATAAGGAAAATTTGATGAGTGAAACCCCCAAAAAAACTGAGGAAAGCAAGCCTCAACCGGCCCCGCAACCAAAGCCAATAAAACCAGCACCTCGTGAGCGGAATCTAAGAACAGACTACACCTTTGTCACCGACTCTGCTGATAATATCAACCAAAGAAATAAATAAGCACTGATATTACAAGTGCGCAAGCAGGGGTAAGGATTGTAACAATCCTTACCCTTTCAAGCTCACGCGCTATCCTAGTATTCTCCGCCTTACTTATTTCGGCGATCCTCGTTAAGTCAGCAAGTCGATAGCGTCTTAGGATGTTAAGTGTCGATCGCTTAGATGAAAACCCTCTTGATTCAAACCCCACGTAATCCTCCTCACCAAACCCTTTATAGTCGTCATGGTACAACGCGTACGGTGTCGAGGAAGCGAGTGCACGCGATCTGACAATAAGAACACGCAGAACAAGGTATATAGCGCACAACGTCCAGTAGACTGACAATGCAAGCATTCCTGCTGTCAAGTAATCAAGCGTGGGACGTTGTGTTAACAATAAAAAAGATGAACCGACCCCTGCAATCAATATGCTTAATAATTTTTGGCCATTTTCTTTATTTATAGTATTAGAGTGATGGATTTCTCTTATGCAATCCTCGCCATGCTTTTCCAAAAAATCGACAAGCTTATCGTCAGCGTCTAAAAAATAGTCGTCTGGTAGATTTTTCATTTCGGCTCCATCAACATTTTTTCAGCACACAGGATATTATTTTCACAATTAATAATCCAATCTCAGAAACGAAAAAACCCAGCGCATTGGCTGGGTTAGTTGGTACAGTTACAAAAACGGCAACTTACCCTGAAATAGTGGCTCATTGATTCAAAGAAGTCAACACGTTTTTGTTATTTCGCTTCATGATCTTTTCCTTTTCCCTGTTTTTAAATGCATCTACCAGCGGTTGGTATAATAAATACTCAGCCGCTTTTAGTATTTCATCCACCTCCCGACGGCATGTAGATAATGACGGTTTACGGGAACGTAACATACCGTTTCTGCGCACCATGACGCGTGGTGCACAGGCCTTATGATGCTGCCGGGCAATTTCACGATCCGAGGCACAGAAGACATACCGGGCCAGCAGCATTTTAAACGCCTCACGATCCAGATGATAAAGGTGATCAACTATCCCCTGTATCAGCAGTCCATCCTCATCACTGCAGGTAGGTCTGTCCGGGTAGCTGCGGCGTTCAACTGTAGCCATAAATTCGGCTATCATGCTGCTCTGCCGTTTCACCAACCGACCGCTGTACACCCACGCCCCGAACCTTGCCAACCAGTTCTGTAACCAAGCCTCGCGTTCTTCATCCAGTTGCAAACTATCTGAAATACTCATTACACTCGGCATAAACGCAGCTCCCTGACTTCCTGTATTACCTGCTCCAGTAATTCACGTTCGCTGCCGTGGATCTGCTGCCATGTTGCAGGGGCTGCATGGAATCCCGTTTCGTAACATGCCCGGTGGTGCTGCGGACATAAAGGGAGTACGGAATAATGATCCGCCCTTTGTCCCATACCCTGCCCGTTTCTCACATGATGCAGTTCTGCACGGGATGCCCCGTACCCCATGTTACGGCAGCAGATACAACCGAGTTCGGCCACATCCGACAGCCATTGCTGTTCTGCTTTGGTCTTTGATTTGGTCATTGGTCTTGCCTCTCAGGTAAAATCTAATAACTGTGCTGCCGCGTTCTCAGCGGCCTGTTGCGTGGAAAAATTGCGGTACAGAATGAAGTTCCACAGCACATCAAGCGTGGATTTATAGAGTTCGCCAAACTGTAGATCGTCCATTTTGGCAAAGCTGATTGATTTGGCGACACGGCGCAGGCTGCCGTCAGGCATTTCGTAGGTGTCATACTGCCCGGCCTGCTCGATAGCCCAGGAGCGGAAAGCGTCAAAGGATTTTGTCGCAGTAATATTCTGCGCGCGTTTTTGTGCTACATCATCAAGATAAACGTCAGCCGCTGACTGCAGAGCATCGTCATTGTCCGTGTAATAAGCGAGGAATTTCACATACCCGCGAACCAGTTCTTTTTCTTCCGGCGAAATGGTGCCGCCGACCGGTTCCCAATATTCATAACCGAGGTTCAGGAGTGCGAAATATTTACGATGAAATCGTGGGTTACGTGCTTTTTTGAAGTCTGCTGACAGCACATCACCGCACTTAACTTTTGAATGCAGGTAATCCCTTGCTGCCGGATTTGCTGGCGCAAGAGTATCGTTGGGGAGTTTGATAAAGCTATGCTGTGCCATGGTGTTCTCCGGTGACACAGCGGGTATTCAGGATGCTGGTTGTTCAGGCCAGCACTTGAATAGTACATTGGTGTGATAGAAATTGCCAATCTGTATTGGCCTAATGTTAACTCATCCTACATCACCCTTTATTTGACAATCCGTGTTATATCAGACGTGATATTTAGGACATAAAAATCATTTCATTAGATCATTAACTTCGTTAGAAAAATCAATAAAAGTTGCTCCGACCAGATATTGCCCTCTTTTAACACGATGTTCTTTAAATATTCCTACCGCTCGTAAAGAAAACTGATCGTTAGCGCCTCTCATAACGATCTGCGCAATTACCCCACCACTCATACCGGCTAGTGAAGGTACAGATGTCTTATTGCTTATCGGTTCAAAAGTTATATTTTTCTTTTTACCTTCAGGGACAAAATGGAAAAAAATATCTTCAGTTTCCACCTCATAGAAAAATTTGTGGAAATTTATATTAAATGGTGTCAGTCCTTTATTTGGTCGCATTTTGTGTAAAATATTATATTTTGCAGGATAACCCATGATAACAAATGACGAAGTTTGCGCTTCACAGCTATCACAAGTAGAGGTAAATACTTTACTGTTAGGGATCTCCATTGCAATTCTTTTAGGTATAGGAATTAACGCGTAGTCTTGCTCATTATTAAAAAAAACTTCCAAATTGCCAAATGAAAATTTAGCGCCATTAATTGATATAAAAGAGAAATCACTTTTACGCATATCATCTATCACATGAGCAGCAGTTACTATGGAGGGCATCCTACCAGCACATAGATAGAGAAAACCGCTGCCTACTAAAAAAGCCTCCTGTGGATTGAATTCTCCTGTGACGAAAAATGAAACCAATGCACTCTGCCAATCCTGTGAAAGCACTGATGTCTTATTCCTTTCTATCCAGTCAGGAACAAAAATACCGACAGGCAAGTAAGGATATATTGAAGTTGAATCAATCAGCATGACAACTCCTCAATATTGTTTAGCCGAAATGATTAATATCTTGAAGAATATACAGAAATACAAGTTAGTTCCAAACTACTTTCTTCAGTATATACTGTCAAATCAAAATATACGTACCTTATTTATTGATTACATGAAGCTTTAATTCGTGCCATCCGAGGGTATTCCAGCACTCAGCGTCACCAGCCATGCAACATTCTGTCACTGGTAGTTTCTCGCCACATTTCCGACAAGTTTTCTTACTCAGTTCCTCAATTTCAGATTTTAGCGACCGGTCATCGATTCTGATGAGCATCGTAAGGTACTCATTCAGCTCATAAGGTTCCCGACCTGGCCGCCGCAACGCACAATTGCGCTGCAGCATTTCCAGTTCCTGTTCATCCACCAGCAACTCAAGTTTGACAATCCCGGTTTTCTTTTGCCGCGCTCTCTGCTCGGCTTTGCGCTCTGCCGGGGACTTAGCCATTGAATGATCCCCCTATCGTGGTAACAATCGCACTACAGAACAATATGAACAGAATATATCGAGTAAACATCACGCAGCCTCCCCTGTTTTCTCCACCAGCCAGTGCGCCTGCTGCATAAACAGTTCACCGATGGCGATCAGTTCGTCGCGGCTGATATAACTAATTTTGTCTCCCTGCCAGTCCTTATCCAGGATGACAACCGCACCGGCAAAGAAAGCACCTGACGGTTTCTGTTTTTCATCAGCCGGCACAAACCAATCCGGTAAATCGAACCCGATACGACCACGGATGAATGCAACATGATCTGCCCACTCCGGCCACCACACTTCACTCGTTGCTGCTTTCAGCAGGAAAACGTATCGACCACCCTTCTCACGCATAGCCTGAGCGTGTTCCATGATGTTACGAACACCAGTTACGGCCTGTTTGTCGTGATAACTACTGCGGGAATATGGCGGGTTGCCATACGCTGCGCCACCCAACTCTTTCAGTTTTTCTGACCAGTCCTGTGTGAGCGCGTTATCTTCGGCGGTGTAATAATTCGGGCATTTGCTGTTCTGACCATCTGTAAACAGGTCGAGAGTGAACGGGCCGAACTTCGCGTTGATACCCCAGTACAGCGCATCAGGCGTCCGCCACTGGTCACCGACCTCTTTCAGCATGTGAGCAGGTTTATTACGCAGTTCTCCCAGCGCAATCACGTAATCAGAACGCAGATCCGGAGTTTCCTCCTCAGGCAGTGCGGCAAGGATACGCTCACCAATCCAGCGCATAACCGGTACCGCCATGCTGTTACCGATAGCGCGGTAACGTGGGCCGTCCGGGCAGTCAGCAGCATCTTTACCACGCCAGCTGATTAGGGTGTGGTTATCCTGGAATCCCTGTAACCGCTCACATTCGACGGGAGTCAGGCGGCGGACAGTCATAGTGTTAAAGTCCGCTATATTTCTTTCCTGTCCGCGCCCGCCGCCTGCGGGTGATGTCAGGGCATATGCTAATTCACCGCCGATTTCTAAATTTCGTCCGCCGTCCCTGCCTCTTTCCTGGAATGAAACCACTGCCGGTGGCTGCCCTGCATTCTGGTTGCTGTTGCTGCTGTTACCGGCCCGTAATGTCGGAGACAGGTTTTCGGTGGCATCAGCACCGTAGTCTTTACAGCTGAATGCGATACAGGCATTTTCCTGATCAAGCCTGTCGTCAGAAACGGATAACGGTTTAACCGGAAAACCGTGAAATTGCCGCACAAGCCGAATGTCTCTATCAGTGATACCCTCATCATCAGCCTGAACGAAAAGTGCATTTTCCTGCCCGTGGTTACGTCCCAGCGTGTGCGCCAGTTCGTGATTTACATCCGGATCTTGTGTGCCGTGTACCGCAAAGGTATCAGTATCAAAATCTAACCGGGCACCGTGTGCTGTGCAGGTAGTGGCAACTTTGATTTCACCGGAAGTATTACCCCCACCGAATGCAATCAGATGTCCGGCCTGTGCCTGGTTGTCGTCTGCGCCTGTTGCACCAACGCCGTTTTTAGTAAGAGCGGCAACTGTCTGCCCCGTTTCTCCGCACGGCGTAATATCCCCGTGCACGCTGTCGTACTCAAAAAGTATTTCTGCGGGACAGATGTCTGTTCGAGCACTTGCGACAACGAACACACGACGGCGTCGCTGCGCGACTCCGAAATATTGAGCATCGAGGATCCGCCACGCGATAGTTCTTTTGGGTCCAGACACATAACCAACGTTTGTCCATTTTTCCCCTGTCGGCTTGAGTTCTTCACTTTCCCCGGCAAGTCCTGCAAGGAAGCAACCAAAGGCGTTATCTTTGCTGCTGAGCACACCAGGGACGTTTTCCCAGACAATGATTGCCGGTTGCTCACCGTTTTGTTCTCTTTTTTCATCAATGCTGTCCGCTAATTCAACGTAAGAAAGGGTTAATTGTCCGCGTTCGTCACTCAGGCCACCGCGTAATCCGGCAACACTGAATGCCTGACACGGTGTGCCGCCCACCAGCAGATCTGGTGCAGGTACATCACCGGCGCGAACAGCTACAGCGATTTTTGTCATATCGCCCAGGTTATCCACCTGCGGCCAGTGTGCAGCCAGTACAGCAGACGGGAACGGTTCAATTTCGCTGAACCAGAGGGGTTTCATTCCGACAGGCTCCCAGGCGACCGAAGCGGCTTCGATGCCGGAGCATACAGATCCGTAAGTAAGAGTCATCACTTCATCACCCTCTGCCAGTAGTTCAGGCGCTCCCGGAAAAACGGTTGCTGATCCACCGGTGTTTTTTCGATAGCCACCAGTACAGCCGTTCTGTGTATTTTCTGCATTCTGAGCTGCTTAATCAGACGACTGGCAGCCAAATCAAGCTGCTCTTTTTCCTGATACTCAACGGGCCACAGGGCGCGATTGTGAGGCAGACCTGCAGGTAAATAATTTGATTGTCCGGACATGCTCACTCCCCTTTTTTCTTTGGTTCAGGGGCAGATTGATACGGGATTTTTTTCCGCGCCCGGCGCGCGGCATGCAGCCGGTCTAAGTGGCAGTCAGTATGATCACAGCCATCATCTGGCATGCGGGGATAGTTATCACGCACGAGAGATTCGCACGTAACAGGGTCTTTGATTATCATGGTCTTTGCCTCTGTTGGTCTTAAAATGCTTTGTCGGCGTAGCGGCGTCTTTTAGGTACCTCCGCCTGTTGCTGCATACGGCTTACTTCTGCTGCTGAAATCTGGTCGGTTGGCAGATAGTGGCCGTTTTTAAATTCCTGATACACAGTTCCGGTTTCTCCGTGCCGGTTCTTCTCGATGATGATCTCCGCATAGTTTTTTGCCGGGCTGTTCGGGTTATAAACGACGTCCCGGTAGGTGAGGAAAATAAAATCTGCATCCTGTTCCAGACTACCGGAGTCACGCAGATCTGCAGCGACCGGACGGCGCTGGTTCAGCGGTCGTTTATCCACGTCACGGGATAACTGACTCAGAGCCACAACCGGTGTGTGAATACTTTTAGCCAAGCCTTTCATACCGGCCGATATCGCAGCAATAGCCAGGTCGTTACGCTCCGCTTTAGGCTTTTTAATCAGCCCTAGGTAGTCGATGAAAATGCCTTTTGTGGCCGGATATTTGCGCTTATGGCGCTCACTGATGGCGCATATCTGATCAATGGTCAGATTACTGGCATCGATAATGTGAATGTCCCGGTCAATAAGATGTGCGATTGCCGAACTGATCCGCGCCCAGCCTTCGTCGTCCAGATCACAATTGCGCATTTTGGAAACCGGCAGTTGCGCAGCCCCGGCAATCATGCGCTCGGCGATCTGCATATTTGCCATTTCCATGGAGAACATCAGCACAGAATCACCGGCAGTTGTCATTTTTTCCATCATCGTGAGTGCCAGCTCAGTTTTACCCATGCCCGGCCGACCGCCGATAAAAATCAGATCTGTAGGGTTAAAACCACCGATTTTATCGTCCAGCGCTTCGATACCAGTCCGGATCATCATGCCGCTGCCCTCGCCCCGGTTCCGTTTCTCCAGCACATCAACATAACCGTCAATCAGTTCGTTGAGATGAACCGGTACCAGGCTTTCTTTCTCGCTGGTGATCAGGGTGAACTCGCTGCTGAACTTCTGAATGACGCTTTCCGCTTGCTCATGCGTGGCCGCATCAGTAATTTCCGTCTGGAATTTATTTATCAGCGCTGTAATTTTGCGAACTGCCGCATAATTTCTGACTTTCTCGGCATACCCTTTCAGGTTTGCGTATGAAATAGTTTTTCTGGTGAGCTCCATGATATGAGCAAAATCACCATTTCCCCCGAGAGCATCCGCGATAAATACCGGATCGATAATCGCACTCGTCAGTGCCTGTTTTTTAATTTCCCGGTACACTCTGGAAAAGTACCTGACACTGAAAGCATCATCAGGCAGTGTTGCCAGAACGTCATAGGCATCCTGAGTGGCACCACCGGCCAGCAAACCACCAATGACAGCGGCTTCTAATTCCTGCTCACTGAACATAATCAATTACTCCGGTAGCTTGGCCAGTTGAACGACAGTACTGCGCCACCTTCCAGCATGCGGTCAACAACGCGTTCACCCAGCAGCGGGGCCAGTTCGTTCAGCGGCAGGTTGCTGATCATGATCGTCGGCAGCATGTCCTCGTACCGGTCGTTAATCACTTCAAACAAAATATTGCGCTCTGAGTCAGTTCCGTACTGCACCCCAATTTCGTCGATAATCAGCAGACCCGGCTCGCAGTATTTTTCCAATACATCGAGCTCGCTGTATTCCGCATCACCAGCCCATGTACGGCGAAAAGCCCGGATGATACGCGCCGCTGTGGTGATAAATACCGATTCCTGCGCCTCAGTGGCAACCTGACGGGCGATTGACACTGCAAGGTGTGTTTTCCCGGTTCCGGGTGTTCCGCACAAAATAAGTGCCTCTCCGGCGGTTTTACGGGACAGCCATGTTTCGGCATACTCGCGGCAGATGTCCAGATTGTTTTTTGCATCAGGATTCGCCGGGTGATACGTCTCAAATGTCGCAGCAGCAAAGCGCGGCGGGATGTTCACGTTCAGTTCGTCAGACATGCTTGCCCCCGTTCACCCATGCCGCTGGGCGGCTCTCGTAGTTTTTCTCACTGAATCCGGAATGTGTGCTCGGTTTAGCCGGTTTCCGACCTGTGGTGCGTTCCGGGAATATTCCCTGCCAGCCGTTGGCAATCGAGTCACACAGCACAGAATCAGGATCCGGATGCCCGGCCAGCTTTTTGCCAATCTGCCGGCAGCTGGTTTCCGTCAGTGGTTTTTTAATCTCCTTCCGGAACTTCACCCAATCCTGCCAGGCAGGCTCGCTGACGTTTTCCGGACGGACTGACAACGGGTCAAATTTCACCGTGGATTTTTTCTGCGTCGCAGGCTTCGGATCCTCTTTTGAATTTACTGATGGATCATGTTTTGAATTTACTGATGGATCGCCTCCAGATTCTGGAGGGTGAAAACCCCCTTTAACGCCAGAATCTGGAGGGTCAAAACGCCCGGAATTACTGTTTTCTGACCGGTCGGATTCTGAACCGTCAGAAACTGGAGGGTGGGAAATTGCGTTATTTTCACGCTGTTTTTTCAGCTTTGCGATTTCCTGTAACGCGATAGTTTCCAGCTTATCGACATTGAGAAAATATAAATTCGATGCGTTACGGTTACCGTTCCGGCGCTGTTTTTTTGTCAGCCAGCCATCCTTTTCAAGCTCACTGCATGCATCGCGGATAGTGCTGACTCCTGCCCCAATCTGCCGGGACAGTGTTTCTACGCTCGGATAGCTGATCCCTTCATCACTGGAGAAATCAGCCAGGCGAACCATAATCATCAGTTTTGTGCCTTTCACACCGGAAACGGCACAGGCATCCCATACGTAGCCCTGAATTTTATTACTCACGTCACACCCCCAGTGCTCTGGCAATATCGCGGCATGCGTTCTGATACTGTTCAGGGGTCAGATTGCGCTGCAGTAATTTCGCTTTCTGTTGCTCATACTGTTCCCATACATTGAGGGCTGCCACACGACGACCTTCAAAAATGGGCCGTATCTGTTCAATGCCCACAGGTTTTCCGTTATGCATAAACCCGTTGCGATAGGTGATTTTTTCAGTTGTATTCAGCATTGGTCTTTGCCTCTCTCATGCGCTGGTCATGCGCATCGCATTTAATGCGGTTACTGCTTTTGATATGTACTGTGACATGTCACGACTGCCTAAAAGTGTTTCGCTGATTGCTGCAGCAAATTCTTTGATTGCCAGGGAAGCCAGATAATTAACCGACTCATCCCCGTTAACCCGCGCCAACCGGTCAGCAGGTAATGCAATTTTGATTGCCGGGATCAGCTCACTGAACTTTCTGTCTGCTGCCGGAGAATTACCGCGCAACCAACGGAAAATTTGCTGCCTGTTGTTATTAATCGCTTTCCAATCTGCGTTACCGGCCCCGTCTTCTATCGAGTACAGGCGTGACGGTTTATCACCACACAGTATTAAAAAATGCGCCCTGCTAATTTCGATTGCGACATGCTCCTGTCCCTTCTCTGCCGCCCATAATTCAATCTCATCCTTAATTATTTGATTGTTATTCATCATTTTGCGTCTCCTGTCGCGAAATTGATTATGAATAATCAGTTTTTTAACTGGCTAGCTGAGATAATTCACCACGGTCGGGTAAGCCATCAGCAATGTTCGGATAAATTTCTGGCGCTACCTCATGGGGGGTTATTTTCCAGCTGAGGCACTCACACAGACTTAAAACTTTTTGTGCCGGCACTCCGTTTTTAAACCACAGATTTACCGTTTGTGGTTTTATTCCCAACCTGCGGGCAATTTCTGACTGGTTGGCCAGTGTGACAATTTTGCTTTTAAGATTTGGTGTCATATCGGTCTCCTTAACCTGATTACAAGTTAATCTTACAATTACAAATTGGTGATTTCAAGTTTTTCTTGAAGTGATGAGTACAAGAAAACCTTGTAATATGACATTATGAAAAAGAATCCTAATGAAACATCAGCAGCCAGAATCAGCCAGGTTCTCACAGAGAATGGATGGTCACAGTCTGATCTTGCCCGCAGAATTGGTGTAAGACCTCAGTCAGTCCAATTCTGGGTAAGCGGGAAAACGGCACCAAGCGGAACAAATTTATCTGCATTGGCTTCTGTGTCCGGCTATCCGGAACACTGGTTTTTAATGGACGATATATCTGGAGGACCAGCCCGGCAGAGTGTTACAGCAAAAAAAAATGATTCATATCTTGTTGAATTACTTGATGTTGAAGCCAGTGCTGGCCCCGGCATCATAACAAAAGGTGAGTTCATGGAGACGATCAGATCGATTGAATACACCTCCGATGAAGCTTTACGCCTGTTTGGACACCGGCCAAGTGAAAACATAAAAATGATCACTGTTGCCGGTGATAGTATGCAAGGTACAATTAATCCTGGTGACCAAGTTTTTATTGATGTCCACATAAATTACTTTGATGGCGATGGTGTATATGTTTTTGTCTACGGACAAACATTACATATCAAACGGTTACAGATGATTAAAGATCAGCTTACAGTTATTTCCGATAATAATAATTATCGTGACTGGCAAATCACGAAAGAAGACGAAGATAAATTTTTCATTGCCGGAAAAGTGCTGATTAGTCAGTCCAGAGTTTACAAGCGCTACGCCTAAATCCCCATTCAACATTAAACTTTAAATTACAAGGAATTATACTCCTTGTAATTTTTAACGCCCGCAATTACAAGTTTTATTTGCAACTCAGACTTGCAATATTCAGTTTTTGCTTGTAGATTTGTCTCCATCAAAACCCCACAGTGGGTATTCAGGATAAACGTTCACAGTTTTACGCCAGCACCAGGAAACAAATAACGCCACGAAGATGGCAGAAGAGGCAAGACGACCTGACAGCCCGGAAAGACGGGCACTATATTTCAGACGTAAAAAAACCCACCGAGGTGGGCTCTTTTACCCGGAGTCGCCGACCAAAGCTAATCCGGAGTTCTGCTGACGGGACCAACCGTCAGAAGAGGCAAGACCAATGACGAATCATTGGAAACATCATTTTAAAGGAGTTGCTATGAAAGCACAACCTAACCCCCTCAAAGTCACGCTTTACGTCCATGCACAAAAGCGGTTTGACGGAAGTATCGCGTATTCAGTATACACCCACAAATTCAAAGCAACTGACGGCATGGGCTTCCCTGTTGCCGAACACCAGCTTGAATTACCTGTCCCCTCAGTCAGCAAATTCGATTTAGTTCAGGCCGAAATTGACAGTTTACGTGCAGAACAAAACAAGATCCTTGCTGATGCAACCGCCAAAACCAGATTACTGGAAGACCAGATACAGGCGCTGCTATGCCTGGAGGGCAAAGTAATTTCCAAAGACGACGAAGCATTACCTTACTGACCAGAGGCAAGACCAATGACCAATTATATCTGTGCATTTAATCCCATAGATGCGGCACTTAAAGACGGAGCTGTAACTGTAGCAATCACTATTTCCGCCAATTCCAAGAAGATGGCCAGAGCAATGGCCACCGTGATGCTGGAGGAAACTTATCCTGAAAATACAGGGAAGTTTGATGTGGCGGCACCAATAATCTGCGAAGCTCAGGCAGGCAAACCAGCACCGGCCGGCGATAGTTTTGATGAACATTTTGCCAAAGAGTACGAGTTCAACGGTACCGACTGGCAGAAACGTGAAGAAGAAATGGTAGTGTTTGCAAAAACGGCACCAGTCGTTCGTATTGCGGCGATCATGCTGTATGAAAAAACACAATTTACCCGCAATGAGTACCGCAAAGCGGTCGATTTTGTTCACGAAAGTGATGAATACCCGCAGATCCGGAATATTGCAAAAGGTATCGCGGCCACACGCACGGTTTCCCTGCTGAATGAACAGGATTTAGAAGCGCTGGTAAATACTGTTCTGGAAAAAGCTCAGGATGGTATTACCGAAGCAGAAGCACAAAAGCTGGCAGAAGAATACCTGTTCCCTACAGAACCGGCCACCGGGCAACTCCCTGTCCCGGAGCAAAAGCAACGTAATTTTGAACATAATTACGCGACACTGGATCAGGAAATAGCCCTCGCCCTTCTTCCCGGTAATTTTGACCCATGGGAAATTCAGCCAAGCAAACTTACCGCTGCGAAAAAGCTGATCAGTGATGAAGATGAAAGCTGGCGGCGCTGGTCTACTGAGTTCCGTATTATCCCGACTGCATTGCAGATCCCGCGTGAAACAGTCTTTGCTGTCGTACGTGAAGGAAAAGAATTACCTGACCTGATGAGCGATGCGGCAGCCCGTAAACAGTTTGTGGCTGACCATATCGGCATAACACAGGCGGAAAACTGTCATGACCAGGAAACAGGCCGGTCCGGTCCGGATATTACGGAAGATAAATCCCCCGTAGCTGCAGAACCGGAAAAACCAAAACGCACCCGTACTAAAAAAGCGGATAAGCCGGCAGAGAAACCAGCTCCGGAAGTAGCGGCCAACGATGAACCAAGCACCATAGCGCAGACACCGAAACCGGTTCACGCCGAGGAACCCGCTACTGATGACTTCCGCAGCCGCGCCGAGGTGATTGCCGCGGTTCTGGCAGACACGGATAACCTGAGTATCTGGAAGCAGGTACAGCGCACAGATCCACGCTTTACCAAGCCTTTAGAGGGAGCGGGATTTCAGGGTACCAGCATTAACAGTAACTACATGTTTATGCGTGCTACCGAAATTTTCGGACCGATCGGTGAAGGTTGGGGCTATGAGGTGGTTGAAGAAAAATTCCTGGACGGCAAACCGCTGACTGAACCTGTTCTGGAAAACAACAAACAGATTGCTCTGCGTTACCTGCGTGACGCAGACGGTTCTCTGTTCTGCGAGCAAAATCATTCAATAAAAATCCAGTTTTGGTACCGCAGCAAAGATGGCGAGCGCTGTTATTTTGAAAGCTACGGTGCGACACCATACCGCTATCAGACCCAATACGGCATAAAAGTTGATAGTGAAGTCATCAAAAAATCACTGACAGACGCGATTAAAAAAGCACTGTCAATGCTCGGGTTTTCTTCTGATGTGTTCATGGGTATGCACGATAACCCTGAATATCTCATCAAAAATAAAATGGAATTTGAAATCAAAGCGGCCAGCGAGAACGCAGAGGACAGCGTCCGGATCCGCGAGGAGCTGGACGAGAAATTTAAACGCAACACGGAAACTATGCGGACGGCAGTCACGACCAATGAGCTGCGTGGTATCGCATCCACCCTGTCACGGGAGATTTCCGTACATGTTAATAATGCAAAATCCCGTGGCGATAAAGAATATCAGAAATACCTCGAGGGCCGCCTGCGCCGCCTGAAAGCTATTGAAGATGAATGTTTAACCGCACTGACTGAAAAACAAGAGGCAGACCAATGAGTACAACCGCTATCGCATTAGCCGCAGACTATGAAAAACTGCAACGACTGGTAGAGACCGGTGAATTCACCCCGGAAGAAATAGCCGACACACTGGAAGGTATCGAGGGCGCACTCGGCGATAAACTGGACGCGATTATGATCCACGTCCGTAACCTTGAAGGGCAGGCAAATACGCTGGGTGAAGAAGCCAAACGCCTGGCGGATCGTGAAAAGTCATTTAAGCGTCAGGCCAAAGACCTAAAAAAATATGCACTAACCTGCTTACTGGCATCCGGCCAGGACAAACTGAAAACAGTGAAAAACACATTTACTGCGGCAAAAGGTCGGGCATCAGTAGTTATTGACGATGAATCACTTATCCCTGATTCACTCGTTGATGTACAAACCATCGTGTCACCGGATAAAAAAGCCATCAAAGAAGCGCTGGAAAATGGTGTTGAAGTCCCTGGCGCCCGAATTGAAATTGGTGAACGTTCACTGATGGTCCGGTAATTACCCACGGTGCCCGGCAATCGGGCACTTTGTTTCAGTGTGACATGTCACGATAAGGCAGACCAATGCTAAAACACCAACACTACAAAGACCGGCCGGTAAAGCTCACGTTCCCTGACGGCAGTCACGGCTACATCCATACAGACCGCCGGTGTGATGTGTATTACGACCTGCCTCCGCAGGTGAAAATTGAGGCCCGTAACGAACCGCAGCAGAAGGATGAAAGCAAATGATATACGGATTGTTCATGCTGATTTGCTCTGCCACCAGCTGCGAATATCAGCCCTACGGCTACGTTTATCCCGATGAGCAAAATTGTCTGATGGATAAAGAAGCACTGATCGTGAAGGGTATTTTTTCAGAGTGCTATCTGATTGATGAAATTATCTCGGCCGATTTTTCTCAGACAAAAAGTTGATTAAGCATAATCAGTTTTATTCCGCCACGGTGATTACCATGATGCCAATACCATTACAGGGGAAAACATCATGGAACCGTGGCAACCAGGACAACAATTACTGACCGACTTTGATATTAAATTAGGCCGCCTGGCTGCGAGTGTAAAAAACAGACCATGCACTCCGGCAGATATTAAACGCTCATGCGATACAGCCGACCTTCTTATTTTATTGATGATGAGGCAAGACCAAAATGAAAAACGAGAGTGACGTAATTACCCCGGACGAAATGATAGAACTGACCGGCTATCAATTCCCGTCAAAGCAGTGTGAGGTATTAGAGCGCGCCGGTATCTTTTTTATAAAGCGGCCGGATGGATATCCAAAAACAACCTGGGCGCATTTTAATAGCCCGCTGGCTAAACGGCAGGCATTACCGGTATCAGAAGAACCTGACTTCGGAGCTATGTGATTATGGGGAGGAAAAGGAAAAATCCTGCTGATAACTGGATGCCAAAGCGGGTTAAACGGGGCAGATCTGCTTTTGAATTTATTACTCCGGATAACAAAACAATCCGGCTTTGTGATTTTTCATGTACTCAGGCTGAGGTATGGGTAGCATACGAAAAACTGATAGACGATCAGAAAAATGAGGCAACATTGACAGCATTGTTTAACTCATTTTTCATTTCCGCCGACTTTACTAACCTGTCACCGGAAACACAGAAAGATTATCGTAAATATTCCGGCAAGCTATTACCTGTATTCGGGAAAATGCAGCCTGATAATATAAAGCCTGAGCATATCCGTAAATATATGGATAAGCGCGGCACTAAAAGCCCGACACAGGCAAACAGGGAAAAAACGCTGCTATCCCGTGTTTTTGGCTGGGGTTATGAGCGCGGACTGGTAAAAAGCAATCCATGTAAAGGTGTGCGGCAATTCAAGGAGCAAGCCAGGGAGCGCTATATTACAGATGATGAATATAATGCGCTCTATTCCGTATCCCCTGTAGTTGTCAGGATAGCAATGGAAATAGCGTATCTCTGCGCAGCCCGGCAAGCTGATGTTTTGGCATTAACTTATTCGCAATTAACAGAGGATGGTATTTACATTAAGCAGGGAAAAACAGGTGTAGCACAAATAAAGGCATGGACGGAGCGCCTGCATGCAGCTATAAACCTGAGTAATACTCTCCCCCTTGATTCTGGTATCAGCAGTATTTATGTACTTCATCAATCCAGAGGATCCGGGTATACACGGGATGGTTTCAACAGTCGCTGGCGAAAGGCCAAAGAGGCTGCAGCTAAAAAATTCCCGCACCTGAATTTTAACTTCACCTTTCATGATTTGAAGGCTAAAGGTATTTCAGATCTCGATGGACCACTGTCAGAAAAACAGAAAATATCGGGACATAAAAATATCACTCAAACAGCCCGGTATGACAGAAAAGTGGTGGTTGTTCCTGTTGTCGGTGGTCAGAAAAAGACAGTTTGAAGGAGAGAATATAGTGAAATTATATAGTGAAAATATAGTGAAGTGTGACTCAGGGCACAAAAAAAGCGACCATACAGGTCGCTCTCTTTTAACTCTAACCCACTGATAAATCAATGAATTCTTATATGGTGCCCAGAGCGGGACTTGAACCCGCACAGCGTTGCCGCCGAGGGATTTTAAATCCCTTGTGTCTACCGATTTCACCATCTGGGCTGAATATGGAGGCGCGTCCCGGAGTCGAACCGAGGTACACGGATTTGCAATCCGCTGCATGGCCACTCTGCCAACGCGCCCTGGAGCGGGAAACGAGACTCGAACTCGCGACCCCGACCTTGGCAAGGTCGTGCTCTACCAACTGAGCTATTCCCGCATCTCTGAACTTACTGATTTACTTATTTGTTTTCGTAAACCGCTGTGTCGTTCGGATGCGTTGCATTCTACTGATTTCACGCTGTGAGTCAACCGCTTAATTCATGAAAAATGATCGTTCGCTGTTTTTTACAGCATATCGATCAGGCTTCGCTCAAATCCGCCCATGCAGCGCGTAAATATTGGAACATAGACCAGAAAGTCAGGATCATTGCAATGTAGAAAAGGATGAAAGCAGCAATTTCCGTCAGGTCATTCGGCCGCCAGATAAGTCCCACCAGCGCCACCATTTGTGCCGTGGTTTTGACTTTCCCCATCCAGGAAACCGCAACACTGTTGCGTTTGCCCAGCTCCGCCATCCATTCACGCAGTGACGAAATAATAATTTCACGGGCAATCATTGTGATAGCAGGCAACGTTATCCACCAGACCGCATAGTATTCTGTTACCAGTACCAGTGCGGTCGCCACCATCACTTTATCAGCGACAGGATCCAGGAAGGCCCCGAAACGGGTGGTTTGTTTTAAACGGCGGGCAAGAAAGCCATCAAACCAGTCTGTCATCGCAGCAATGACAAAAATAGCGGCGCTGACAACAGGTGCCCAGCTGAACGGCAAATAGAAGGCGAGGACAAAGAACGGTATCAGGATAACGCGAAACAGAGTCAGCCATGTAGGGATATTTAATCGCATAACGGAGCCATTATTTTATAAGTCAGATGAAAAAGCCGCTTGCGCATCTGCCGGCACATATTACCGCCCCGCTGATTCCGGGGCCTGTTGCGTGATTTTCAGGTTCTGCGCAATCCTACCGGATAGCATCATACTACCACAGTTACAGATAACTCACCGCTGTTATTGAAAAAATTCTCTTATCCGCCGCACAGATAAGCCCTGTTTATTAATGCTTAAGTGCATGGAAAATTTTTTCCGCCAGTGCATACGAGATAGTCGGGACTTTGGCGATTTCATCGATGCTGGCGTTACGCAGCGGCTGTAATCCGCCCATGTATTTGAGCAGCATCTGCCGCCGTTTCGGCCCGATACCTTCTATCGATTCCAGCGCACTGGTGTTTTTGACTTTTGCCCTGCGTTGCCGGTGACCGGTGATCGCATGGTTGTGGGATTCGTCGCGGATATGCTGGATCACATGCAGCGCCGGTGAGTCCGGCGGCAGCGCCATCCCTTCCCCGGAGGCGGCAAAAAAGAGGGTTTCCAGACCCGCTTTGCGGTCACTGCCCTTTGCCACACCGATCAGTTTCGGTCTGTTTTTATCCCAGTCCACGTCCAGGCCGTCAAAGGCTTCAATCGCTTTACCGAGCTGGCCTTTACCGCCGTCGATAAAAATAACATCGGGGATTTTTTCATTGCCGATATGTTTGCCGTAGCGGCGGTGCAGCACCTGATCCATCGCCGCATAGTCATCCCCGGGCGTGATACCGGTGATATTGTAACGGCGGTATTCCGATTTCACCGGCCCGTTGCTGTCAAAAACCACACAGGAAGCCACCGTCTGATCACCCATGGTATGGCTGATATCAAAACATTCCATACGGTTGATGGTTTCAATGCCGGTCAGTTCTGACAGGGCTTTCATGCGTGTCGCGATAGTGGATTGCTGCGCCCGTTTTGTCATCAGCGCGGTCACGGCATTGGTGTGTGCCAGCTTCAGATAACGGGCCCGGTCACCGCGCGGTTTCGGCTGGATAAGGATCCGCCGGCCGGCAAACTGAGACAGGGTTTCTTCCATAATCTCTTTTTCCGGTAACGGGAAATCCAGCAGAATATCATCCGGTAATGAGCGGTTTTCACTGCCCTGGAGATAAAACTGGCCGATAAAGGTTTGTACGATTTCATCCGGCTCAGTACCTGCCGGGACTTTCGGGAAGTAGCTGCGGCTACCCTGCACGCGGCCGTTGCGGATAAACAGGACATGGATACAGGCCAGACCGGCATCAAAATAAACACCCACGACATCCAGGTCATCTCCGGAGCCGGTGACAAACTGTTTTTCAGTGACAGCACGGACAGCCTGAATCTGATCCCGCAGACGGGCAGCCTCTTCAAAACGCAGTGCCTGACTGGCCTGCTCCATTTTTTCCACCAGTTCTGTCAGCACCTGCTGATCTTTACCTTCCAGAAACAGGCGGACCAGGTTCACTTCTCTGTCATAGTCCTCATCACTCACCAGCCCTTTGACACACGGCCCCAGACAGCGGCCAATCTGGTATTGCAGACACGGGCGGGAGCGGTTGCGGTAGACGCTGTCCTCACACTGACGGACGGGGAACAGTTTCTGCATCAATGCCAGCGTTTCACGCACAGCATAGGCGTTCGGGAACGGCCCGAAGTATTCCCCTTTGGCGTGTTTGGCCCCGCGGTGAACAGCCAGCCGCGGATGTTTGTCATTGCTGCTCAGATAGATATACGGATAGGATTTATCATCGCGCAACAACACGTTGTAACGCGGCTGATATTTTTTGATATAGGTGTGTTCCAGCAGTAACGCCTCTGTTTCCGTGTGCGTCACTGTGACATCTATCTGAGCAATATTTTTAACCAGCTGCTCGGTTTTTTTTCCCGAAACCTGCGTACGGAAGTAGCTGGAAAGCCGTTTTTTCAAATCTTTGGCTTTCCCGACATAAATCACTGTGCCTTCAGCATCATACATCCGGTATACACCGGGCTGGCTGGTCACAGTTTTTAAAAATGCTTTCGCATCGAATTCAGTTACAACCGCTTTTTCCATACAGGGTACAAACTCTCTGCTCTCAGTGTTTATTCATTCATCTGGCACCACGCTGTCAATATGGATCAGTCCGTAGCGCAATGCCAGATGAGTGAGTTTAATGTCACCATTAATATTCAGCTTATTAAATATTCTATATCTATAACTGTTCACCGTCTTGCTGCTGAGACACATTTTGTCGGCAATTTGTGTGACTTTGATGCCCTGCGCTATCATAACCATCACCTGGCGCTCCTGGTGACTCAGTTTATCCAGCGGATTACTGTCATGTGCATGCAGACGGGTGTCAAGAATGGTCTGCTGGGCGATATCCGGCGCCACATAGCGCTGGCCCCGGCTGATAATCCGGATGGCGTGCAGTAAATCCTCACGATCACTGCTCTGATACAAATACCCCGCCGCACCGCTGTTCATCACTTTATATGGTGAGATCAGGCTGTGTTCATCTGTCAGGATAATCACTTTGGTTTCGGAGGTATAACGGGTGATTTTTTTGGCAGCTTCCAGGCCGCTCATCACCGGAAAACCGATATCAAGCAGCGCCACATCCGCATGGTTATCGCGGCACCAGCGCACCGCCCCGGTGCTGTCCCTGACCTCCCCCGCCATTTTCATACCCGGTGTTGCCGTGATAATGGCCCCAATCCCTGCACGGTAAAATTCATTCGCATTTGCCACCAATACTGAAATCACACAGAACTCCTTTCTGAATTTTCAATAAATTTACCGTAAATTATACAAGGCCTGGTTAAACCGTTATTTAATAAAGATGACATTCTTCAGGTAACAGACTGAATATTATAAATATATCTCACGATTAAAAATTGATTTCAGTGATGATTCAACAGAAACAGAGAACATGAAAGGAGACGGCTGCCGGGAGACAGCAGCCGGAGACAGGCAGATAATGTTACGGCATATCAGGATGAAAGCGGTCAATGCTGACCAGCTGATCAAAAGGCAGTTTACCGATACGCGGATAAGGCTCACCGGCGGATTTGCCAATCGCCACCATCAGGCAGATCTCATAGTTTTCCGGCAGGTCGATAACTTCAGCCACCGCATTAAAATCAAATCCGTCCATCGGGCAGCTGTCATATCCCTGCGCTTTTGCCAGCAGCATCAGCGTCTGGGCAAAAATACCGGCACTGCGCATAATTTCATCACGCTGGGTTTCCGGTTTACCGCGATAGTAGTTATCAACCGCATTGACCATAAAATCCCGCACCAGCGGGTCGGCATCACGCCAGATTTCACGGGGACGGGAACTCCAGGCTGCCACATCACCGCATAAAATCACCAGCATGGAGGCGTCCGTCATCTGCGGCTGATCCCAGCCCACTTTGCGGATATTGCGGCGTTGTGCCGGATCCTCCACCAGCAGCGGCCGCCAGTGCTGAAGGTTAAAGGCACTCGGGGCGTTTTCCATCGCCAGTGACAACAGTGCTTTTTTCTCGTTAAGCGGGATTACAAAATCAGGATCAAACTTCTTGGTTGCTCTGCGCTGGCGCACGGCATCAATAACATTCATACAGACTCCTGTTTATTCCATTTATTATCCGGATGATTTATTTACCATAACATGAATTTGATTCCGGATGCGGGGTCACGATTACAACGCAAAAAAAACCCGCACTCCGGTGAGTGCGGGTTTTCAGTCATTAACTGTCAGCAGAATTATACGAACAGTTTGAACACGATGTTACCGATGGTCAGCAGACCGATGATGGTAACGAAGTAGTTAGATGCCTGACCTTTGTATTTGCTCAGAGCCGGTACGCGGTTAACAGCATACATTGGCAGTAAGCACAGCAGTGATGCGATGATTGGTGCACCCATTGCTTCAATCAGGTCCAGGATGTTCGGGTTGATGTAAGCGATGAACCAGGTAGAACCCATGATGAAGACCATAGAGATCAGGTTCAGTTTACCAACGCTGACTTTGTTTTTGTCGCCACCGAAAGCAAATTTCAGTAACAGACCGTTCATACCTTCCAGAGTACCCAGGTAGTGACCGAAGAAGGATTTGAAGATTGCAACCAGTGCGATGATTGGTGCAGCCCAAACCAGGATAGTCGCCAGAGTACCGTTAGCGCCGCCCACGTTGTTGAAGTGGTAAGCCAGGTAAGTCAGAACAGGAATGTTCATCTCTTTCGCTTCAGCCATGTTAGCCGGAGACAGCGCGAACAGGCAGCTGAATGCGAAGAACATAACCACACCCACCATCAGTAAACCTGCGCGGGAGATGATTTTGTTAACTTTCTGCTCGGTGAAATCTTTACCGCACGCCGCTTCGTATTCTTCACGTTTTGATACCACGAAAGAAGATACGATTGGTGAGAAGTTGAAAGAGAACACCATGATGGAAATACCCAGCCATACTGTTACCAGGATACCGCTGTGACCGAACAGCTGGAAGCTGTCTGCGTTCACACTTTCAAATACGGCAGTGTTCCAGTAAGGGATCAGAGCCAGAGATAACAGTACCAGGCTGGCAATGAACGGGAATACCAGGTAGCTCATTACGCGGACCATCAGATCTTTACCGAAGTAAATAATGACAGCCATTGCTAACAGCAGAATCAGTGCAACCACACCACGGTTCAGCGGCATCATGCCCAGCTGCTGTTCCCAGAATGCCATAAAGGTATTGGTGATGGTTACGCCGTAGATCCACAGGAGCGGACAGATTGCGAAGAAGTACAGGAAAGTGATGACAACACCACCGCCTTTACCAAAGTGCTCTTCAACAGTTTCTGTGATATCGCCTGACGGATTTTTGCCTGACAGACATAAACGTGCTAATGCACGGTGACATAAGAACGCAATCGGATATGCCAGAACCAGCATGATCAGAATCGGGATCAGGCCACCGTAACCGGCACGGATCGGGAAGAATAGTACCCCTGCACCTATAGCAGTACCGAACAGACCGAGTGTCCAGGTCGTGTCCGATTTACGCCAGCTTTTATACTCAGCCGGAATCTGGGTTTTGTCAGTACTCATGTTGCTTTTCCTTTTAAAAGACTATGCAAATATTATTTTTCGTGGGTACCAATAATTTCAGAGATACGAGTCAGGTCAATGTTCCCGCCGGAAATGATGCTGACTGTCTTCTTGTGTTCGATATATTTTTTCAGTTTCCCGCTAAGAATCGCAGCAGACGCCAGTGCACCGGCACCTTCGGTCACTACTTTGTTGCGCTGGATTAACGCAATCATGCTTTCGCGGATTTCTTCTTCTGTTACCAGAATGATGTCTGTCACCAGCTCTTTCACGATGTCATACGTGATACTGCCCGGAGTCGAAACATCACAACCATCTGCCACAGTACCGGCATCACGATGGGTCGTGATTTTACCAGCACGATATGATGCTTCCATACCATGAACGTTTTCAGATTGGACACCGATCACATTAATAGTCGGGTTGATGGATTTCAGAGCAACTGCAACACCGGCAATCAGACCGCCGCCGCCGATTGGAACGATAACGTTATCGACGTCATACAGATCTTCAAGGATTTCCAGACCGATAGTCCCCTGACCTGCGATTACTTTTTCATCATCGTATGGCGGGATAAAGATACGGCCTTCCTGCTCAATGATCTCTCTTGCTTTAGCAATCGTGTCATTGAAGTTATTACCGTGCAGAACAACTTCTGCAGAGTAATCTGAGGTTGCTGCAATTTTGGATTTTGGTGCACCGGTAGGCATAACAACTTTGCCGTTGATACCTAACATAGCGCAGGATAAAGAAACGCCCTGAGCATGGTTACCGGCTGAGCAGGCAACGATGCCCTGTGCTCTTTCTTCTGGTGTCAGCGAACTTAACTTGTTAAATGCACCACGGAGTTTAAATGAACCTGTGCGCTGCATGTTCTCAAATTTTAAGTGGATTGTGCCGTTGCACTTTTCACTTAAATAGTTGGACTTCGGCATACCCGTTTTATAGACATGTCCTCTGATGGTTTTTTGTGCATCAATGATATCTTTAATGGTTACCGGCAGATCGTATGTAATCATGACAAACCTCGTCCTATCTTTTTATATATATTAAAATTGAGTCTAACTATACCGACAAATTTAAAAACAACTGTATTTCAAATCATATTTTTAAAATATTCCCGAAAAACTTTCTCAACGTGTGATCCAATCCAAACTTCTTTCGGTTTTCTGTCTTTTTTAATGTTTTATATTTCATTTCAAGTTAAATGAAAATGACTTAATGTTGAGTATTTGTTAAATATCGGCAATGGGATTAACATTTAGTTGCGCAATGCAATCCCTTTCCCGTTTTTTGTTATCCATGCTATGTTTTTGTTAAAAAATAACTGCGTAAAAAGACGTACAAATGATCCCGTCACGTAAAAAAGGGCATGTATTTTGACAAAAATTAATCTTACCAAGGCCTCATCTTACAGCAAAATATCCTGATTTTTTTAACAATCCTGAAAATGCAATGTGATTCAAATCACTATAAATATTATATCTGATTGTTTATTAAAGATTTGAATGTTTTTTACTCATTGCAACCCTGATTTGCGGCAGATCGTAACATGTTCAGTTGTTCTGCACGCATTATCACCGGGTGCTAACCCAAGCCAAATTCGGATAAAAAATCATCAAATCATTTATTTATATGTTAATGATTCCCATTTATAGCCGAAGTGTTACATTTCCATGACATAAATCGTAACGTTTTTTTGCCTGACAGCCCGAAAAAGTGTTCACTTTAGGAAACAGCTAAATGGCTGTTTTTTTGGCCTGAATCTGTGTTTTTTTTAACCTTGCAATTAATTAAATATATATTTAATTTGTGACAATTTTATTTATAAGACATCTTTAAACCAAAATTAAACAATGAAAAATATTAATTTACTGAATGCTATTTTTAATAATCAAAAATGATATCTGGCTATTTTTTTATAACCCGATTTTTTCCTTTTTATTTTCTCCCGGACGGAAATAGCCGGTTTTTGTCTGTGGGTATAGTCGCTAATGTCAACATAAGCCAACTACGACAGACGGATAAGAATTTAAGACTTCAATATTGCGATTTTTCAGATTTAATATTTACTGTGAAAATAATCAGCCCATGTGATAAATCCATTGCTGCACAGCATTAAAACGGAAGAAAATGTTATTTTGCTAAAATCGATTCAGTCATAAGAATGGTTTTATGCGCCGCTGCCACAATTATCTGTTACAACATCCTGCTCACCCTGCAGATACTTGCCGGTGTGACAATCCTCATACTTCCTCAATCATGGCGGCTTTGCCATTGCATTCCGGGACAGCCATGCTGTAATGATTTACGACTTAAGTGTTAACCCCGGTAAACAGGAGAATGTATATGTTCGACTTGACAGGTAAAATCGCAGTGGTTTCCGGCGGCGCCAAAGGGATCGGGCGCGGCATCGTCACCGCGCTGAAAAAGGGCGGTGCTACCATTGTTATCGCCGATATTGATGAAAGAACCGGCAGCGCAACCGCTGCAGAGCTGGAAACAGACTTTATGGCACTGGATGTGACCTCTCAGTCTCAGTGCCGCACTGTTATCAGTAAGGTCAGAGAAAAGTACGGTCGTCTGGATATCCTCTGCTCAAATACCGGTATTTTCCCGCAATGCACCATCAAATCCATGACGGAGCAGGACTGGGATACCATGCAGAAGGTGAACGTGAAGGGGATGTTTTTCCTGGTTCAGGCCGCGCTGGGTGTGATGGAAGAACAAAAATATGGCCGGGTCGTGATTACCTCTTCCATTACCGGTCCGGTCACCGGCTTTCCGGGCTGGAGCCATTACGGCGCAAGCAAAGCTGCACAGCTCGGCTTTATGCGCAGTGCCGCGCTGGAATATGCCCGTCTCGGGATCACCATTAACGCAGTCCAGCCGGGCAATATCCTGACTGAAGGACTGAAAGCACAGGGTGAAACCTATCTGAACCAGATGCGTGCCACTATTCCGACGCACACGCTCGGTGAGCCGGAAGATATCGGTTATGCTGCGGCGTTCCTTGCCTCTGATGAAGCTAAATACATCACCGGACAGACCATCATTATTGACGGCGGCCAGATTTTACCGGAATCCCCGGAAGCGTTGCTCTGATAAAACAGCACGGGTGAGGATACCGCCCGGTATCCTCTTATCTGCCCTGCTCCCTCGCGGCAGCAATCAGTGTCTCACCCAGATAGCTTTTCTCTGAGGTAATCCCCGGCAATACCAGATAGTATCCGCCGCCGAACGGTTTGATGTAACGCTCAAGCGGTTCGCCGTTCAGCCGCTTCTGGGTATCAATAAAGCCTTTTTTCAAATCCTTCTGGAAGGAGATAAATACCAGCCCCATATCCAGTTGCCCGGACGGGGTCAGCCCCAGCGAGTAGCTGTAGCTGCGGCGGCGCAGTTTGGCCACATGCCGCTCTGTGGAGCGGGGTTCAGCGCGGCGCATGTGGGAATCAAATAAGACCCGGTCACCGTGCGGATCCTGCTTAAAGTCCGGGTCGTCGTGCTCATGCTCTTTTCCCATCGGCGCACCACTGGCTTTGTGACGGCCAAAATCATTTTCCTGATCTTCCAGCGGTGTCCGGTCCCAGAATTCCAGCTCAAAACGGATAAGGCGTACCGCCTGATAACTGCCGTTCTCCGCCCAGGCGGGTTCCCGGCCGGTGATCCAGACCAGGTCGTTCATCAGGGCATCATCACCGGCATCGGCATTACCGGTACCGTCTTTAAAGCCAAACAGGTTAACCGGTGTTGTGCGGCATTCAATATCCCGTGCGGGCAGAAAACCGTCAATTTTCCACAACGGAGCTACCCGGCCTGAGAGGCGGCGCAACACTTCACGCAGTGCATAAATCACCGTTTCACGGCTGTTGGCACAAAACTGCAGCAGGATATCCCCGCCGCACCAGTCCGGATCAAGCCTGTCGTTCGGGAACGCCGTCATGGCTGTAAATTTTTGTGGTTTCAGTGGCGATAAACCGAAACGCTCATCAAACAGGGAGTGGCCGAGAGAGACCGTCACTGTCAGTGCATCCGCCGTCAGTGCCGTACCGAGAATTCCGGATTCCGCCGGCGGCATTCTGTCATCACCCGGTGCCGCCGCCTGACGGTTGCGGGTCAGTTCCGCAATACAACCGGTCAGCCGCCGGAAAACATCTTCAACCTCATCCAGCGTTTTAACGGTCAGGTTCAGTGACAGAAAAATGGCCTCTTTCTGCTCCGGTGTGATAACCCCGGCCTGATGTTTGCCAAGGTACGGAATTTCCCGCAGCCGCGCGCTGTTATCACACGCCGCCGGTGCTGCGGCAGCAGAAAAAGCCGGTAACCCGCCGGACAACAGAACACTCCCTGCCCCCAGCCATTTCAGGGTATTTCGTTTGCTGAGACTGACAGACTCTTCTGTCTCAGTCAGATTCACTTTGCCGTGTTTCATGGTTCATTCCGGTATTTGTAATACACGTCTATTTTCAGTTCAGCGCGCAGTTGTGCCAGAGATTCTGCCAGCAGCGTCAGGTCTGCATAGAGTTGCTGTTTATCTTCCGGTGTCAGTTTCTCATATTCCGCATACTGCCCCCGGGTATCCCGGTAACGGGCTATTACCGCATCCGGCCCCGCAAACTGCTTTCTGAGTGTCTCATTGGTTTTTGCGGATAATAACGGCGCCAGCCCGCTGACAATGCGCCGGGCCCCTTCAATATTGGCGGCGATATCTGACAGATCTGAACGACTGTAGCGGTTTTCATCACCACTCAGTTTAGTGCTGAGAATCAGCTCAATACTGTCATCCGCAGATTGCACCAATTTTGCCGCCGGGAGGGTTTCCACGTCGATCCGCTGTTTCAGATCGTTAATATTGCGCAGCAGATCGGCGGTGGCGGTCTGAGCGGCAGCGGGATCATTTTGGGCAAAGAGTGCATATTCGATGCGGTGAAACCCGGTGAATTTCGGATCCTGCTCGCGGCTGAGAAAATAGCCGGCATGAGGGTTAATGACCCTGTCAGCGTGGCCGAAAACCACCACTGCCGCGCGGATAACCTCATAATCATAATGTGCCTGAATATAAGCCTGCCGTGCAGCTGCCATATCCCCCGCGGCCAGCGCTTTTTGCAGCAATTGCAGCTGATGTTCAGCCGCAGCTGTCTGTTTCCCCATCATCGTCATGTAATCCGCCACAACCGGACGGAATTTTTCCGGTGACGGAATATCCCCTTTGGCGATCACCACATCACTGCCGGTATCCGGATTACCTGCACGGTATTTTTCCGCATAGCCGGGAGCGCTGAGTAGCAGTGATGCCAGAACCAGTACGGCAGTCCGGTTAATCCGCATGTTTTTTTCCTCTGCGGCAGAACAGCGCAATAATCACCAGCCAGTACACCACAAAAGTAATGACACTCAGGCCGATAGGCTGCGCACGGTAACCGAACAGGCTGGCCAGGAAGCTGCCGGTGGTACCGGTGTCATCCAGCCAGTTGGTGGTATCCCACAGCGGATAGATGAGGAAATCATTCAGTTCGATATCATGTTCGGTCAGCAGGTTGACGATTTCTTCCGTTCCCTTAAGCAGCAGCGAACAGGCAAGGAACAACAGCACAATACCGGTGATACGGAAAAACCATTTCCAGGCAATTTTCCGGTAAGTGAACAGGAACAGCCACAACGTCAGTGCCGCTACCGCGATACCGGCCACGACTTCCCCGGTAAATGACCACATGTTGTCTGCATTCAGCCCCATCACAATACCGGAGAGGAACACCACGATTTCACTGCCTTCACGGGCTATCGCGATCGCCACAATAAACAACGCGCCCCACCAGGAGTGCTGCCGGGCACTGTCATTCATCTCCTGCTCAATACCGGATTTGAGTGATGCGCTGTGCTGCTGCATCCAGTACACCATCTGCACGATCAATACCGCAGCAAACAGCGACATACCGATCATAAAGTATGTCTGGCCGCTGTCATCCAGCACATTAAACACACCATAGATAAGCAGTGCGAGAAAGAGTGACAGCGCAACACCGAGTGCCACTCCGCCCCAGAGATAGCGACGCCCTGCGGCGGCATCCGGGTGCTGTTTAATCCACGCATAGATGATGCCGACCACCAGCAGAGCTTCAAAGCTTTCACGCCAGACGACAAAAAGAACCTGTCCCATAATTAATTCCTGTGAACTGACACTTATTCCGCGATGATCTCACCGGCCGGATGCGACAGATGAAAATCATCAAAAAAGGTATATTTTCCGGGTTTGAGCGGTGCAATCACCACCACGGAAGATGCCCCCGGAGCCAGCACTTTCTCTTTGCGCAGTTGGGTACTTTCAAATTCGACCGGTTCGGTACCGGTATTGGAGATTTTAATGCGGATCGGCGTTTTCGCGGGTACCTTCAGTACCGGCGGTGTCAGTTCGCCGTTATTCATTTCCAGTTCGACAGTGAATTTCTCTGCCGCTGCGGCGGGCAGTGATATAAGGGAGAGCACCGATAAACACAGTGCCATAACAACGAGTTTCATGAGTGACCTCAGCGGGATAGTGACATCCGGTGTCCGGACAGCAGACCGCGGTTACCGGCCTGCTGTTTTCCTTAAATAATAAACTCAGTAACTGCCTTTGCGGCCGGTACCGGCATACTCGAAGTCCCAGGAGACATCAAACGGCTCAAACCACGGAGCAACACCGGTTTCTTTATCGATATGACGACCGAAAGCCACGTTGTCGTTCATGCTCGGCGGAGAGATGCGGTATTCGACGCGGTATTTACCGTAACCATCCAGTTTCAGGTTTTCACCGTAGTGCGGGCCGTCGCTGGCAACCATCGCCATAAAGGTGCCGGACTGTGCTTTTTTCGGATCATCCAGTTTAGTGACTTTGTAATCCACTTTCAGATACGGGATCCAATCCCCTTCCGCGAAGCCGTTCGGGTTTTCCTCAACGGCGTGGATATCTGCTTCCAGGTGGATGTCTGACTTATCCGCCGCGAGGTGATGCATTTCATGTTTGCCTTCCACTGCCATGGTAATCGGCTGCAGATATACACCCTGAATCTCCATACCATTTTTGATAACAGGTTGTCCGAGCGGATATTCCAGTGCCAGGGCAGAGGTTGATACCACGCCCAGTAATGCTGCTGCCACACTCATCCCGATACGCATGCTGATTCCTCATTGTCATTATACAAATAGTACTGACAATAATAATCATTACCATTTGCACTGTTCAAGTAAAAGTTATCGCTTACCGCCACATTTTTCAATGAAACGGTTACATTTCCACCGGGATTGAGCTACGAAATACATCCGCAAAGGCAATGTCCGGCAGGAAATATCCGCTGTTGTATAATTTGCACGGATGCGTTACATCTTAAGCAGCCTTCCGCAAATGAGATCACACTGATGCAAGCCGATATTGTGCTGTTCGACGATTTTGAAACCCTGGATGTGTTCGGCCCTGCTGAGATTTTCGGCCGTTCCCCGCATTACACACTGAATTACTGCTCTCTCAGCGGTGGTGTGATCACCAGTTCACAGGGGGCACAGATAATAACAACGGTATTTGAGCCGGAGAAAACCGCGTTAATGCTGGTGCCGGGTGGCCAGGGCACACGGCAGCTGGTCAGTGATGAGGGCATGCTCACGGCGTTGCGTACGGCAGCACAGCATGCACAATGGTGCCTTTCCGTCTGTACCGGTTCGGCTCTTCTGGCAGCGGCCGGTGTGCTTGACGGCAGACGGGCGACATCCAATAAACGTGCCTGGCAGTGGGTAACCTCCCTGTCCGCGCAGGTAAACTGGGTGAAAAAGGCACGCTGGTGTGCGGATGGCCGTTTTTATACCTCTTCCGGTGTATCGGCGGGCACGGATATGGCGCTGGCATTTATTGCTGATCGCCACGGTGAGGCCGCAGCGGAAGAGATCGCACAACACATTGAATACCGGTGGCATAATGATGCCGGCGATGACCCCTTTGCCGTATAAAAACTGGACGACAGGCAACCATTTACGACATAATAGCGCCTCTGAAATAAAACCGGCGGATGTTTATGTTAGAAACTATCGGATTTGTGCTACTGGTGAGTACCTGCGGCGACGATGCCTGCGAGGCACTGCCGGTCACGGAAGATATCTATACCAGACATGAGTGCGAACTCCGCCTGAAATATATCACCAAACGCCGTCCCAACCTCTACTTTATGTGTAACGAGGTAATGCGCGAAACCGGCTCCGGTGATGACGACACCCCCGGAATTCCGGATGATCCGGAAGACACGCTCCCTCCGGATGAGCAGCCGCAACCGCTTAACTGAACGGATTAATTCCCTGTTTTATCAGACGCCGGAAACGGAAAATCGCCCAGCCGTTGATCACCAGAAACGTCGATTCAATCAGTGTGCCGCCGACCGTTCCCAGCCAGGCGTTATACACCACCCAGCAGGCTGTTGAACACCAGATAACATACCGCATACGCAATCCCGTCAGCAGGAAAAACGCAAAGGTGCTCATCAGGGTGCCCGTTACCGGCAGCACTTCCTGCCATGTACGGATATTCGGCACCGCCAGAACCAGTGTCAGTGAAACAAATAACCAGAGCACCCAACGCTGACGATGGCTGATAGACACATAAGTCCGGATGCTGTTGAGCGAGGCACTGATCCCGGCGGGATATGCACCAAGCAGAAAAAAGTGGGATGCCATAATGGCGGTGTAAATTGATAACCGGATTTTGAGCTTCCGCTCATTGCGCTGGACAAAAACCGTCGTACCGATAATAAATGCAACAATACCGAGCCCCTGCCCTGCGTAATACAGATAGTCCATCTTCCCCTGCCGTAATCACATGCTGAATGGTTTTAATTATTGTGCTGTCAGCATAAACATAATTTGTTCAGGTTGCGAGCGATTGCACGTTTCAGACATTAAAAAAGAGGCCTCAGCCCCTTTTCTTATTTGCATCATGTCGTTATCACATGTGCAGTGGTATCAGCATGCCATATAGCCCGGATAATGTGTCTCGATTTTGTGATAAGTCCGGGTTTTCTTATTATCGTCCTGAATGACACAGATTCTGCTTTTTGACTTCAGCGCCTGCGGGATTTTTTCCGCGTTTTCATCTGCGGCAGCTGCAATAAAGATGTTAATTTTTGATTTCCCTTTACTGTATGTATAGGGCATTCCTAACAAACGTCTCGCAGCTCTGTTAGTTCGCATAATAAACTCCTCATTGTTGTGAACGTTCACCCATTATAGCAACTTACTGAAAATAATAAAGTTTTCCATAAGTGGCTGATTTACCGCCTGCATAATGGTATTTCCGTGCCCTATCCTGTATGTTGGATACGACCTGTTCACTGACCGGGAGAGTCTGATAAATGGCGTGTATTTTTTGTGATATCGCGGCGGGGAAAGCCCCCTGCCATAAGATCTGGGAAGATGAGCATTATCTGGCATTTTTGTCGATATTTCCCAACACCGACGGTTTTACGGTGGTGATCCCGAAAGCGCATTACCCGAGCTATGCGTTTGACCTGGAAGATGATGTTCTGACCGGGCTGGTGCTGGCGACCAAAAAAGTGGCAAAAGTTCTGGAAAAGGCATTTCCGGATGTCGCGCGCTGCGGTATGTTTTTCGAGGGCTACGGGGTGGATCATATCCACAGTAAACTCAGCCCGATGCATGGTACAGCCGATATGACAGAATGGCGGCCGATCGAACATAAACAACCCGCGTTTTACACACAGTATCCGGGATTTTTGTCATCCCACGACTGTGAGCGGGCAGATGATAAGAAGCTGGCTGAACTGGCGGCGGCTATCCGTGCAGGTCAGGAAAAGTGAGTGATTCCGGTGGTGCCTTCACCACCGGAATGTTGTGTCAGCGGACTTCGCACCCGACCACGGTGGCATACCCGAGACCATCACTGTCCATCATCAGCAGACACTGCGGGCTGAGGGTTTCCATCGCTTTTATCAGCATCATTGCCATCACAAAAACCGCTTCCCTGTCGGCGCTGACCTGATTATCCGCAATATAAATATTATTTTTCAGGAAAGTACGGCGCTGCGCTTTATTGCAGTACTGATAAATCACATCCTGCGCCAGTTCATTTTCCCGCATCAGCCAGAATGATTTTTCTTCCTCTTTATCCAGCAGATTCATTTTTTCCAGCATCGGCAGATCGGCGGTTAACTGCATTTCATTGATCGGCATAAAGCGCGACAAACTACCGTTAAACGGAAATGTATTGCGCTCAAAATAGTAGCAGGATGTCAGCAGAATGGCGCTTGCCATTTCGTGATAAGCCGGTATCTGACCCGCCTGCCAGATATTCAGCCCGACCAGAAGCCACATGGCGCTGTTATCTTCCTCATCAAACAGATGGCCGATATCATCCGGTGTCTGAATGAATTCAGTTGCACAGCCCCAGATTTTCGTTACATTGCGCTCAATTTCTGTATTTTGCAGTTGATTCGGAGTGATCACATACACGGTTTTCAGTTTTGACTGGTAACCTTCATGCTGCTGATTCAGATCTTTCGCCAGCGCGGTAAAAATAGCCTCAACCGAATGGTCATAACCGGCAAGCAGCTGTTTATCTTCCTCGTCTGTCCGCTGTTTCCGCTCTGAGGTATAAACCTGTTTAACACTTTTCGGCATCAGCAATGAAACCCCGGTCACCATCAGTCTGCGCTGGCACCAGTTGACCCACTCATTACGTTTGAAATTAATGGAGGCATTCCAGCTCTGACAGGCGATCCGCGCCTGCTCATGACGGTGCATGGCGTAAGTGAACAGACACATCCAGATCAGAATGTACGGCAGATAGATAAAAATCAGTACTTCCGTCAGCGGGAGTTTGAAAATATAAAAATCGAGAAAAAAGATAAGGGCCAGAACGACGAACAGCAACCCCAGCCACAGCGTAATTTTGGCGCCCGGTGCATCACGTTTAACCGGAAATTCAGGAACAGGCCACGACATCGGAATATAGCTCCATGCTGAAAGAAATACAGATATGCCGCTCCGGGTTGCCGGATCGACGTCAATATTTGTTATAAAAAGAGAGATCACAAAAAATCGTGACTGATACAGGAAAATAACGGCAGACCGGTTAAAAACTTTAATGGGACAACATGAGGCAGATCACAAAATCAGACTGAGAACAGAGAGAAATAAACAGAAATTAAGAAAGAGGATAACTGAGAGAAAAAAGAACTGCAGAGAGAAGAAAGATGGTGGGTCGTACAGGATTCGAACCTGTGACCAATTGATTAAAAGTCAACTGCTCTACCAACTGAGCTAACGACCCATCTTTGGGATTGATTTTCAGGAATGGTGGGTCGTACAGGATTCGAACCTGTGACCAATTGATTAAAAGTCAACTGCTCTACCAACTGAGCTAACGACCCATACCTGAGTGATGCGGGAGAATCATGTGAAGTGGTGGGCGATACCGGGCTCGAACCAGTGACCCCCTCCTTGTAAGGGAGATGCTCTACCAACTGAGCTAATCGCCCACTTCAGGATGACTGCAACTTACATCATTATTATGAATGGTGGGCGATACCGGGCTCGAACCAGTGACCCCCTCCTTGTAAGGGAGATGCTCTACCAACTGAGCTAATCGCCCATTCATAACATTTACTGCTTTACTTCACTATCACAACGTTCATTCTTAATAAGAATGGTGGGCGATACCGGGCTCGAACCAGTGACCCCCTCCTTGTAAGGGAGATGCTCTACCAACTGAGCTAATCGCCCGTCGTGATGGAGGTGCATTATAGGGATCTGCGCGTTTGAGTCAACGCTTTTTCGAAAGAAAATGATCGTTCGTTGTAATTTTAGTCACCCTGTTCTGATTATCACCACCCGAGCGCAGTATGTAAGCAGAAATCGGATAAATCGTGATCGCCGTCAGATTCAGTGCTGCAAAAACGTCCTGTTTTGTCATGTGTTTTTCCTTTTGACACGAGAAAAATGACTTTTTCGGCCTTCTTTCCCCCTTTTCATTGAGGAATTATGTCTCAGTGCTAAAATATCCCGCATCGTATTTCTTCATCCACTACGTCTGGCGCAGACGTTATGAAAGGCATTCCAATGAGTAAAGTAAAAACCCGTTTCGCACCCAGCCCTACCGGCTACCTGCATGTGGGCGGCGCACGTACCGCTCTGTACTCCTGGCTGTACAGCCGTCACAACCACGGTGAATTTGTCCTGCGTATAGAAGATACTGATCTTGAACGCTCAACTCAGGAAGCTATCGACGCCATTATGGACGGGATGAACTGGCTGAATCTCGGCTGGGATGAAGGTCCGTATTACCAGACCAAACGCTTTGACCGCTACAATCAGGTGATCGACACCATGATTGAAAACGGTACTGCTTACCGCTGCTACTGTTCCAAAGAGCGCCTGGAAGCCCTGCGTGAAAAACAGATGGCAAATAATGAGAAGCCGCGTTACGACGGTTGCTGCCGTGATCACGCTCATAACCATACCGCGGATGAGCCGCATGTGGTGCGTTTCCGTAACCCGCAGGAAGGATCTGTTATTTTTGATGACAAAATCCGCGGGCCGATCGAATTCAGCAACCAGGAACTGGATGACTTAATCATCCGCCGTACTGATGGTTCCCCGACCTATAACTTCTGTGTGGTTGTCGATGACTGGGATATGGAAATCACCCATGTTATCCGTGGTGAAGACCATATCAACAACACACCGCGCCAGATCAACATCCTGAAAGCCCTCGGTGCGCCGGTACCGGAATATGCCCACGTCTCCATGATCAACGGTGACGACGGCAAGAAATTATCCAAACGCCATGGTGCAGTAGGTGTGATGCAGTACCGCGATGACGGCTATCTGCCGCAGGCACTGCTGAACTACCTGGTGCGTCTGGGCTGGTCTCACGGCGATCAGGAAATCTTCAGCATTGAGGAAATGACGGAGCTGTTCACCCTGGAAGCCGTCAGCAAATCCGCCAGTGCATTCAATACTGAGAAATTACAGTGGCTCAACCACCACTACATTAACAGCATGCCTGCGGAAGAAGTGGCTGTTTACCTGCAATGGCATATTGAGAACGCCGGGATTGATACCCGCAACGGACCTGAACTGGCAGACCTGGTCCGCCTGCTGGGCGAACGCTGCAAGACACTGAAAGAAATGGCGGAAACCTGCCGTTACTTCTATGAAGACTTTGACAGCTTCGATGCCGATGCCGCGAAAAAACACCTGCGCCCTGTTGCCCGTCAGCCGCTGGAAGTGGTTAAAGCCAAACTGGCTGCACTGACCACCTGGACACCGGAAGCTGTACACGAAGCCATTCAGACAACCGCTGATGAACTGGAAATCGGGATGGGTAAAGTCGGTATGCCGTTACGTGTTGCCGTGACCGGTGCCGGCCAGTCTCCGGGCCTGGATGTGACCGTACATGCGATTGGTAAGTCCCGCTCTCTGGCGCGTATCGATATGGCGCTGGCCTTTATTGCTGAGCGCGAAGCACAGTAATCATTGTCAACAGCCTGATACCCGGCCCTGTGCCGGGTATTTTTTTGTCATTTTACTGAATTGACGGCTTTTTCATCGGTCGCACACGAATTTCATATTAAGCCGTTGACAGCTCAGGGAACCTTGCCTATTATGCTGCGCGTCCGGTCGATTTTATCGGGGCTATAGCTCAGCTGGGAGAGCGCTTGCATGGCATGCAAGAGGTCAGGGGTTCGATCCCCCTTAGCTCCACCAAATCTTTGGTGACTGATAAATACCGTGACATCCGGTTTTCCGGGGCTATAGCTCAGCTGGGAGAGCGCTTGCATGGCATGCAAGAGGTCAGGGGTTCGATCCCCCTTAGCTCCACCAAATTCAAACCCCGGTCTCTGACCGGGGTTTTTCGTTTCTGCCTTCCTGTCATTGTGCGGTATACCCGCCATCCACCGGATAAAAACCTCCGGTACAAAAACGACTGTCATCTGATAACAGAAATGCCACCATTTTTGCCACCTCTTCCCGTGTTGCCATCCGCTTCATCGGGTGACTCTCCGCCATCATTGCCTGCACATCCTGCGGTAACGCCAGAATATTGGGTGTCGCCACATAGCCGGGGCCGACCGCATTAATCCGCACGCCCTGTTCTGCATATTCCAGTGCCGCTGCGCGGGTCAGCCCGAGCACTGCGTGCTTGGCGGCGGTATAAGGCGCAATTCCCGCAATACCGGTGACTCCGTTACAGGCTGATAAATTCACCACCGCCCCGCCGCCGCTTTTGATAATGGCCGGAATACCGAATTTCATCCCGAGAAATGTGCCGGTCACATCCGTAGCCATCACATCCTGCCAGGCTTCAAAATCGTAATCCTCAATCTTCACGCCATGCGGTCCGGTGATCCCGGCATTGTTTACCAACCCGTGTAAAGCACCGAATTTATCTGACACTGTGCTCACCATCCGCTCACAATCGCTCAGTTTACGTACATCTGCTTCAATTGCCAGCACGCTATCTCCCGTAGGATCCCACTCATTTATGGCCTTTTGCAGATGTTCCGGATCCCGCCCGGTAATCGCAACTTTAGCCCCCCTTTTCAGTAATTCACGGGCAATTCCTTCACCCACCCCGGTTGATGCACCAGTAATCAGGATAATCTTCTGTTGAAAGTCTGTCATAGCATCACCTTTTAATTAACTTTGGTTAACTAAAAGCTTAATTGATTAACTTTTGTTAATCAACTTTCTTTTCCTGATTTTGCCTTTCGGCTAAACTAAGGGGGAGGATAAAAGGGAGGTGTTATGTCATTCAAGGAACTGGAAAATACACTGTCATTGTTACAGTGCACATTAGTAGCGCAACGGACCATCTGCTCACCTGAAAAGGTGACGTGGGCACAGTATGACGTAATGGAAATGTTGCGCCTTCAGGGGGATTTAACCCCGTCGGATTTAAGCCAGAAACTCGGGATTTCGCGCCAGAATGTCTCGAAATCATTACGGGCGCTGAAAAAACACCAGTTTGTTTCCCAGTATCAGTCGGAGACCGATAAACGGGAACTGGTGACCCAGCTGACACCGGAAGGTGAAGAGTTTCTGTCCCGCGCGGCGACAGGACGCACCCGCAATGCAGAAAAAGTATTTGCAAGTCTGGATGACGATGAACAGCGCCAGTTTCGTATACTGAGCCGGAAAGTCATCGATGCACTGACCCGGGATCAGTGAGCGGGACGTTTAAGCGGTTTTATCAGGCCACTTAAACCTTCGGTTTTAATTGCAAGGGTGAGTTGCATCAGCTGCCCCAGACGCCCTTCCGGGAAACTGTCTTTACGGGCAAACCAGAGCAGGTATTCCTCGGGAAGGTCAATTAAACGGCAACCTTTGTATTTACCAAATGGCATAGCAGTGTTAGCGACAGCCACTAAATCTTCTTTCTCCATCATCTCTCCTGATATGACTGAAACGGTCTTCTGCGGAAGACCGTTTTTCAGCCTGTCTGTCAGTTCAGCAGTGCAATAAACTCATCTTCATTGATCACTTTAATGCCCAGCTCTTCCGCTTTAGCCAGCTTGGAGCCTGCGGCTTCCCCGGCAACCACCAGATCGGTTTTCTTCGAAACACTGCCGGTGACTTTCGCCCCCAGTGCCGTCAGGCGATCTTTCGCCTCATCACGGGTCAGGATCTGCAGTGAGCCGGTCAGCACAACCACTTTACCGGCAAACGGGTTATCCAGTGCCGATGCATCCACTACCACCACATCCGGCCAGCTGATACCGACATCCCCGGTCAGGTCAGTGATAACCTCGCGGTTGTGCTGCTCGCGGAAGAAATTGACCACATGCTTCGCGACAACCTCCCCGACATCAGGAACGGCTTTCAGTGCTTCTGTATCCGCCTGCTGTAAGGCATCCAGGGTTCCGAAATGCTCTGCCAGGTTGGCCGCCGTGGCTTCGCCGACTTCGCGGATCCCCAGGGCATAAAGAAAACGGGCAAACGTGGTCTGTTTTGATGCAGCCAGCGCGTCAGTCAGTTTCTGTGCGGACTTCGGCCCCATGCGATCCAGCCCGGTCAGCTTGCCGGGGGTCAGACGCCACAGATCCGCCGGAGTCTTCACATACTCCGCATCCACCAGCTGGTCGATAATTTTATCCCCCAGCCCGTCCACATCCATGGCACGGCGGGACACAAAATGTTTGAGTGCTTCTTTGCGCTGTGCCCCGCAAATCAGACCGCCGGTACAGCGGGCAACCGCCTCGCCTTCCACCCGCTCAATATCTGACCCGCACACCGGGCAACTGAGCGGAAATTCAATATCCCGCGCATCCGCCGGACGCTCTGATTCCACCACGCCCACCACCTGCGGGATCACATCCCCGGCACGGCGGATAACCACGGTATCGCCGATTTTCAGGCCGAGACGGCTGATTTCATCCGCATTATGCAGTGTGGCATTACTGACCGTCACACCGGCCACCAGCACCGGCTCCAGACGGGCAACCGGGGTAATTGCACCGGTACGGCCGACCTGGAATTCCACATCACGGACAACGGTCATCTGTTCCTGGGCCGGGAATTTAAAGGCAGTCGCCCAGCGCGGGGCGCGGGACACAAAGCCCAGCGCCTCCTGGAGTGCAATGGAATCCACTTTAATCACCACGCCGTCAATATCAAAACCCAGCACCGGACGGCTCTCTTCCACCTTGTGATAGAAATCCAGCACCGCCTGACTGCCGGTGCAGCGCATCACACGATCACTGACCGGTAAGCCCCAGGCTTTAAATTGCTGCAGGCGATCATAGTGACTGCCCGGCAGTGTGCCGCCTTCCAGCACGCCCACGCCGTAACAGAAGAAAGTCAGCGGGCGTTTGGCTGTCACCGCCGGATCCAGCTGGCGCAATGAACCGGCTGCGGCGTTGCGCGGGTTGGCAAACACTTTGCCTCCGGTGCGGCGCGCTTCCTCATTCATCGCCTCAAAGCCTTTCTGCGGCATAAAGACTTCGCCGCGGATCTCAATACGCTGCGGGATATTTTCCCCGCGCAGTTTCAGCGGAATAGCGCGGATGGTCCGCACATTGGCGGTAATGTTTTCCCCGGTGGTACCGTCACCCCGGGTGGCTGCCTGCACCAGACTACCGTTTTCATACAACAGACTGACCGCCAGGCCGTCGAGTTTTAACTCACAGCAAAATGTCAGATCCTGCGTGTCTTTCAGACGGTCACGTACACGTTTGTCAAAGGCAAGATAGCTCTCCTCATCAAACACGTTATCGAGTGACAGCATCGGAATCTCATGGCGCACCTGTTCAAATGCACTCAGCGGTGATGCCCCGACCCGCTGTGTCGGGGAGTCCGGTGTGATAAGTTCCGGATGCTCCGCTTCCAGCGCTTTCAGACGCTGCATCAGGCGGTCATATTCCGCATCCGGCACTTCCGGGTTATCCAGCACGTGATAACAGTATTCATGATGGCGCAGTGTGGTGCGCAGCTGTTCAATGTCGTTTTCGTTATTTTTTGGCATCATAGTGATCTGCAATCTGTTTATACGTGAAAAAAACCCCCGTCATTGCGGGGGTTTTTGTGCGATTTGTGGGTCTCAGCTCTGTTTGGCGACGAGAACTTTGCGGATGCGCGCCTTGTACACCTCGATTTTCTGCGGTGTCAGCATTTTGCGCTCCTCATCCAGTACCACCCCGCCGACATCAGAGGCGATACGCTGAGCAGCCTGTAACATCAGCTTGAAGTTCTGGCTTGCATCACCATAGGACGGCACCATCATAAACATAGCCACGCCCGGGGTTTCGATCTCTTCCATCTGCTCCGGTACAAACGTGCCCGGATTCACCATATTGGCCAGACTGAATAACACCGGACCACTGCCTGCCGGATCGACATGGCGGTGATAAATGTTCATCGCCCCGAAACGGAACCCGGCCTGCTCGATAGCGGTGCGCAGAATATCACCTGCGACCATCTGTCCCGGATGGGCGGACACAAACAGTGCCAGCACAATCTCATTGTTCTCTGCACTGCTGCGCGGCGCTTCCTGAACCGGTTCCGGTTCAGTTACCGGCTCTTCTGTGTGAGGCATGTCAGTTTCAGCGGCAGTGATCACCGCGGCTGTTGTCATGACCTCCGGAGCCGGAGCTGCCGGTGCCTGTGCTTCCTGCTCAAGGGCATCAAATAATCCGATTTGCGGCTCTGTTTCCGGTGCTTTTACCGGCTGACGGCGCGGGCTCTGGGCTTTCGGCATCACAGGCGGTTCTTCCGGCTCTGATGACGGATACATTCTGCCGGCAGATAATAACGGATCCTGCTCATTCTGCGCTTCTGAATACGGAGAGACCTGCGGAGCCGGATCCTCCGGTAATACAGCAGAGTGACGGGAGCCGTGTGCCTCTGACATATCATCAGCGGCTTCATCCTGCGACTCGTATTTACGACGCTTCATGGGGCGCGCGCGAAACAGGGAAGAACGCTCTTTACGGCTCGTCCACAGTCCGTGAAGTAACAATGCGATGATTGCTACCGCACCCACAACGATTAATATCAGACGCAAATCTTGCATCAGTGCTATCTCTGTTGTTTAAATTAAAGGCCACCATGGCAAAATACTATCGTTTGATTACAAGAGTATTTGTCAATGATGTTAAGTTCAAGTCCCTGCACGAATTTCTTGCAATAAAGATCATTTAATTGCTCTTTTTGACTGATTTTTCATCCTGACATTTCATTTGTGGCCGGACAAATCAATAGTTCAGTCTGATAGTATAACGTTTTCCAATCATAGGAGTGAATAGGAAGTATGACAAATCCTGTCAGGCCGCTCAGCGGCTTTGCATATGTTGCACAGGGATGGCGGCTGATGATGCGTCCGGGTCTCCGGGCCTTCGTGATTCTGCCGTTGCTGGCCAATATCGTGGTTATGGGTGGTGCACTCTGGTGGTTGTTCAGTCAGTTCGGCGGGTGGATAGCCTGGCTGATGGATAAAGTGCCGGGCTGGCTGCAGTGGCTGGATTATCTTATCTGGCCGGTGGCGGTGATTTCTGTGCTGCTGATTTTCAGCTATTTTTTCAGCACGATCGCCAATATCATCGCCTCACCGTTTAACGGCTGGCTGTCGGAGAAACTGGAAGCGGAACTCACCGGGCGTCCCGCGCCGGATCAGGGCTGGGCGGATCTGATAAAAGATATCCCGCGTATCCTGAAACGGGAGATGGTCAAACTGCTCTATTACATCCCGCGCGCCGTTATTCTGCTGATCCTGTTTTTCATTCCGGGGATCGGACAGACCCTCGCGCCGGTGCTCTGGTTTATTTTCGGTGCCTGGATGATGTCCGTGCAGTACGGGGATTTCCCGTTTGATAACCACAAGGTCAGTTTTCCGGAAATGAAAAGCACACTGCGCCGCGATAATATGACCAATCTCCAGTTTGGTTCGCTGGTCAGTGTGCTGACCATGATCCCGTTTGTGAACCTGTTCATTATGCCTGCGGCGGTCTGCGGTGCCACCGCGCTGTGGGTGGATCGCTACCGCGCACAGTTTGTCCGCGACTGATCCGCAACTCCCCTCCGTGCAGGGCGGTTATCACACTGCCCTGCCGTTTTCCTGCTCCTTATACCTTTTCGCTATTGATCGTCTGTCCGGTTATAAGGATATGCCGATTATGTATTTCCTTTCCGCCGGTCAGCGGGTAATGTGGTTTTATATTTAGTCTGATTATGAATAACCCTATAAGGAAAACCGATGAGTAAGATATATGAAGATAATTCGCTAACCATTGGTCACACACCGCTGGTGCGCCTCAAACATTTCGGTCACGGCAATATCCTGGCGAAAGTGGAATCCCGCAACCCGAGTTTCAGCGTCAAGTGCCGTATCGGCGCCAATATGATCTGGGACGCGGAAAAACGCGGTATCCTGAAACCGGGTGTGGAACTGGTCGAGCCGACCAGCGGTAACACCGGGATTGCACTGGCGTATGTTGCCGCCGCCCGTGGTTACAAACTCACCCTGACCATGCCGGATACCATGAGTATCGAACGCCGCAAACTGCTGAAAGCCCTGGGTGCTAACCTGGTACTGACCGAAGGCGCGAAAGGCATGAAAGGCGCGATTGAAAAAGCCGATGAAATCAGCGCGTCTGATCCGTCCCGCTATATCGTGTTACAACAGTTCAGCAACCCAGCCAACCCGGCAATCCATGAGAAAACCACCGGCCCGGAAATCTGGGAAGACACTGACGGCAACGTGGATGTTGTGGTTGCCGGTGTCGGTACCGGCGGCACCATCAGCGGTATCGCCCGTTACCTGAAAAACATCAAAGGGAAAAAAGACGTCACTATCGTGGCTGTCGAACCGGAAGGCTCCCCGGTGATCACTCAGGCGCTGGCCGGGGAAGAGATCAAACCGGGCCCGCACAAAATTCAGGGTATCGGTGCCGGTTTTATCCCGGGTAACCTGGATCTGAGCCTGATTGACCGCGTCGAGCTGGTCAGCAACGAAGATGCTTTCGCCACCGCCCGTAAACTGATGGAGCGCGAAGGTATTCTCGCCGGCATTTCATCCGGTGCGGCTGTGATTGCGGCTGAACGTCTCGCGAAAGAAGATAAATTCAAGGGCAAAAATATCGTGGTGATCCTGCCGTCTTCCGGTGAACGTTATCTGAGTACTGCGCTGTTCGCTGATATCAGTGAAAACTGATCAACTGAACGGATTCAGTTCCCGCCCTGCCTGACCTCGAAAGCACCCGCAAAGGGTGCTTTTTTTGTGCAACGGATCAAAGTTTGACACTCTGCGGGGTGATTTTTGTGCGGTTGTTTAGTATTAAAAAAGTAATTATTTCACAGCTCAAAATAATGACACCAAATACGTATGTCGAATCTTCGGGTTGTGCTATTTTACTTGCTCCGGCTATGATTACTGTTATATGTCTTAATATTAACCGCCGATAAAAAATTCCAAACATGAGGTAACGCTATGTATCAGCAAGAAGTCACCATTACTGCACCTAACGGCCTGCATACCCGTCCTGCGGCTCAGTTTGTCAAAGAAGCCAAAACCTTCGCTTCTGACATCACCCTGACTTCCGGCGGCAAAAGCGCCAGCGCCAAAAGCCTGTTCAAGTTACAGACTCTGGGTCTGACACAGGGCACCGTGGTGACTATCGCCGCAGAAGGTGAAGATGAGCAGAAAGCGGTAGAGCACCTCGTCAAACTGATGGGTGAACTGGAGTAATCTCCTTCCGCCCTCACCTGTCAGGATCCCCGGCTGCCGTCTCATGCCGGGGATAGTCCGTTTCCGGGTACGCTCACGCAGCCCGCTGCTGTACGTCCCCCAGTAAACTCAAAGGTATTATTATGGTTTCAGGAATCTCTGTTTCACCGGGTATCGCTTTTGGTAAAGCGTTGTTACTCAAAGAAGAACCTATCATTATCAGCCAGAAGTCGATTTCTGCTGAGCAGATTGATGCTGAAATCCGGCGTTTCACTGAAGGCCGCGCCAAAGCGTCCGCACAACTGAATGCCATCAAAGAAACCGCTGAAAAAAATCTCGGTGCCGAGAAAGCCGAAATTTTTGAAGGTCATATCATGCTGCTCGAAGATGAGGAGCTTGAAAACGAAATCACTGACATCATCAAAAGCAAAAAAACCGCTGATTACGCGGTACACCAGGTGATTGAAGAACAGGCCACCGCCCTGGAAGGCCTGGATGATGAGTATCTGAAAGAACGCGCGGCCGATGTCCGCGATATCGGTAACCGTCTGCTGAAAAATATTCTCGGCATGCCGATTATCGACCTCAGCGCCATCGCTGATGAAGTGATTCTGGTTTCCAAAGACCTGACACCGTCCGAAACCGCACAGCTGAACCTGAAAAAAGTGCTGGGTTTTATCACCGATATCGGCGGCCGGACCTCCCACACCTCCATCATGGCCCGCTCTCTGGAAATCCCCGCCGTGGTCGGTACCGGGAATGCCACTGAAAATATCAAAAGTGATGATTACCTGATCCTGGATGCGGTCAACAACACCATTTATCTCAATCCGTCAGAAGAAGACATTGAGCGCATGAAAGAAGTGCGCGATGACTATCTGGCGGAAAAAGCCGAACTGGCAAAACTCAAAGATCTGCCTGCTGTCACCCTCGATGGTCACCAGGTGGAAGTCTGTGCCAACATCGGTACCGTGCGCGATATGCTGGGTGCCGAGCGTAACGGTGCGGAAGGTGTCGGTTTATACCGCACCGAATTCCTGTTTATGGATCGTGACTCGCTGCCGACGGAAGAAGAACAGTTCCGCGCTTACAAAGAAGTCGCTCAGGCGATGCCGGATGAAGCCATTATTGTCCGCACCATGGACATCGGCGGTGACAAAGACCTGCCGTATATGAATCTGCCGAAAGAGGAAAACCCGTTCCTCGGCTGGCGCGCCATCCGTATCTGTCTGGATCGTCGTGAAATTCTCGACACTCAGCTGCGCGCAATTTTACGTGCCTCTGTTTTCGGAAAGCTGCGCATTATGTTCCCGATGGTCATTTCCGTCGAAGAAGTCCGCGAACTCAATAAGATAGTGGACGAAATGAAACAGCAGCTGCGGGATGAACAGAAACCTTTTGATGAAACTATTGAAGTTGGTATCATGGTGGAAACCCCGGCGGCAGCAGTTAATGCACGTCACATTGCAAAAGAAGTCGATTTTTTCAGTATTGGAACCAACGACCTGACGCAGTATACTCTGGCTGTGGATCGCGGAAATGAGCTGATTTCCCATCTCTACAACCCGATGTCTCCTGCGGTGCTGAACCTTATCAAACAAGTCATTGACGCTTCCCACGCGGAAGGGAAATGGACCGGAATGTGTGGTGAGCTGGCGGGTGATGAACGTGCAACTTTATTGTTGCTGGGCATGGGTTTAGATGAATTTAGTATGAGTTCTATTGCTATCCCGCGTATCAAGAAACTGATCCGCAATACGCATTATGAAGATGCGAAAGCACTGGCTGAACAGGCACTCGCTCAGCCGACGGCAACAGAACTGATGGCACTGGTGGAAACCTTCACCAAAGAAAAAACCCTGTGCTGAGAAAGCCAAATTCACGCCCGGTCCCGTATCAACATTTAGGAGAGTATTCATGGGTCTGTTTGACAAACTGAAGTCGCTGGTTTCGGATGATAAAAAAGACAGCGGCACGATTGACATCGTGGCGCCGCTGTCCGGTGAGATTGTGAATATCGAAGATGTGCCTGACGTTGTTTTCGCTGAAAAAATTGTCGGCGATGGTATTGCCATCAAACCGGCAGGGAACAAAATCGTTGCCCCTGTTGATGGTACAATCGGTAAAATTTTTGAAACTAATCACGCGTTCTCCATTGAATCGGACAGCGGGATTGAACTGTTTGTTCACTTCGGGATCGACACTGTCGAACTGAAAGGTGAAGGCTTCAAACGTATTGCGGAAGAAGGCCAGCGCGTACAAAAAGGCGACCTGGTACTTGAATTCGATCTGGCGCTTCTCGAAGAGAAAGCCAAATCCACCCTGACCCCGGTGGTTATCTCTAACATGGACGAAATCAAAGAGATGACCAAAATGACCGGCCCTGTCACTGTCGGCGAAACCGTTGTCATCAAAATCAAAAAATAACGGCTTCTGCACCACAGTCTGTACACTGAAAAACGGTTTCTGCGGAAGCCGTTTTTTTTCGTCCGTTTTCCTTTGATTGATTAATTCTGTTGTATTATCCCCTGCCTGTTGTCCGGAAATTACCGGAAAAGTATTTCTCACCTCAGTGAAATGCGCTAACATGATCTCCCGTGACGGTCCGCAATTTACGCAGATTACGCACTGCCTGATACGGCCGGATCCGCCGGAACCACGGGCGGGATAAACGGGAAGTTTTCATTTTCGTTCGTCACAAAATGGTAATGCTATGGAATTTAATTCAGTTCAGACACAGCAAATAAAGCAGAACATGCGCCTGTTCACTGAGCGCCTGTATCCGAATGGTCATATCCCCGATGAGTTCGATGTTCAGTACCGTACGGACAATAACAACATACTGATTTATCAGAAACAAATCGTCTGCCCGTGCGGCACCCCGCAAACCATTGAAAAACAAATTGCCAGACTGACCTGGTCAGAAGCTGATGATAACTGGCAGCTTTTTTATGTGGATAACAACAAATGGCAGCCTTATCCGGACTGCCCTGCCGGTACACTGAGTGCACTGCTGAAACAGGTTCTGGATGATAAATCTGACCGTTTTATTTTCAGTTAGTCACCACATCACACAATTAAGCCCCGTTAAGGGGTTTATTTGTGAATTTTGATCGTTTTCACGTATAGTGCTCATTACGCAGGTTACTATTACTACTAACTTATTTGCCGGCTTTCAGATTGCGAGGTGTGTATGTATAAAACGATTATAGTTCCAATCGATATTTCCGAAACCGGGCTGACCCGCGAGGTGATCCCGACGATTCAGACATTAGCCAAATTTGAAAATGCCAAAATTCACTTTATTGCGGTGATCCCGTCATTCTCTCACTTTGCTTCTTTCGGTATTGCCTATGCCGCAACCCTGCCGGAAAAAGATGAGATACTGGACAGCGCCAAAGAGCAGTTGGCGAAAATGGTCAGTGATTTTAATCTGCCTGCAGAGCAGTTTGAACTGCATGTGGTTTCCGGCTCACCGAAAGATCAGATACTGAAACTGGCGGATACCCTGGAAAGCGACCTGATTGTCATCAGCTCACGCCGTCCGGATATGTCCACCTATCTGCTCGGCTCCAACGCCGCAGCAGTTGTGCGTTACGCCCATACCTCGGTTCTGGTTGTCCGCTGATACGCGGCAGCGCCTGACTGAACGCCCGTTTTAACGGGCGTTTGTTTCTTTATTTTCCTGCAATCAGCAAAGAATCACTACCGGGCGTACCAGTCACGGATAACCGCAAGGATCTGCGCGGTATGCCGGTTTCCGTCTGTATCTTTAAAATAGTGATCCAGATTATCAAAGGTTCTGAATGTCACCATCTGGTTCCCCACCGCTTTCTGCATCTGCTTAAACGATGTGACACTGACATTGGTATCATTCAGCGTCTGAATAACCAGCACCGGTTTTGTCTGCCCGTTCAGTACCTGCTGCGCATCCGCCGCCAGAAATTCGCGCCACCAGCGCATCCCGTGCTGGCTGACCAGCATATCGTTCTCCACCTCATTGCGTTTTACCGCATCAGTAAATGCCAGAAAACCGGCTAACTGAGACTCCTCAAGTTGCTGAGGACTATTGCGGAAGCTGTCCGTGACATCATCCAGGAAAAAGCGCCCTCCGCCATTAACAGCCACCACTGCGTCAACCGCCGGTGATGCCAGCGCAGTATGTTCAGCAACAGTCGCCCCTTCACTGCCGCCCAGCAGCAGCACGGTGTCATACTCCCCTTTCAGACGGTCGAGCACCGCAGCATAGTCGCTGACCCGCACCGACAGAGAATCATTGAGCATGGTTTCCGCCGGGCAGTCTGCCCGCTCGCCATCACGGTCATTAAAAGGCAGCGCATCTGTAATACCGTATTTCTCCACCAGCAGAATGTCATGATCCGGGAACGCGCCGCCGAAGGTATCCACCATAAAACGGTTGTTTCTGGCACTGTTACAGTCCGAGCCCTGAATCAGCACCAGCAATTTACGGGTGGGTTCCGCCTGCCGGTGCAGCAGGTAGTAATGAACAGCACTGCCATCCTGACGGGCAAGGTTTTCTGTCCGGACCGTCTCTTTCCCGGTATTTTGTGTTTCTGATGCCATTGCAGGAGCCATCAGTAAACAGCTCAGCAGTGCACAGACAGCAGCCTTACGCATTCTTCATCCCTTCACATAAAACAGATAATTAAACAGTGTGCGGAAACCGAGCTTCTGATACAGACTCAACCCTTCGGACGATGCTTCCAGATAACAATCCCGGACACCCCGCGTTCTGCACAATGTCAGCGCATAATCCAGCAACAGTGTGGCGCAGCCGTTGCCCTGATATGCAGGAACAGTTCCGAGATCATCAATCCGCGCACCGTATTCTGACAGTGACAGCGTGATGCAGCTGACCGGTTTCCCCTGACACAGCAGAACAGCATGGTGCAGCTCAGTACCGTTTGCCATTGCCCGCTGATGATAGCTGATATAGTCACTGACGATACTGAAATCCGGTGCTTCTTCGTCATCTTCTCCCGCCGGAAAAGCGGCTTCCAGTGGCTCAGCCCACAACGAAAGCTGGTCATTTACCTCACGGATTTCACATCCGGCCGGAAGAACAGAAGACGGCTGCCACTCCTCAACAGACAGATACATAGCACTGGTTTCACCGTCCGCCTCATAACCCGCGGCCATAATCTGCGGGTGCAGTGCTTCTGCCGCGGATTTCTCCGCCACCAGGCAATGAGGTTTGTGATGTGGCGTGAAAGGCTGCTGTGCCAGTGAGAACTCATTATTATCCGCACCGGCCTGCAGATAGATATAGTTAAAGACAGGCACCGGCAGCGGTGTCAGATAGCACTCAGCACGATCACTGACGGTGATGACATCCTGCGCGATACTGCGCCAGAAATGGCGCTCTGTCGCGCGGTAATTCTGTAAACTCATGGTGTCTCCGGAATGGTATAAGCATCGGCGGGATTTATTATCCCCACTCTATAATATAAGCCGTTATATACCTTATCAGAATGTTAAGGTATTCCGGAGACTGACACTCAGCGCCTGCGTATTGCCATAATCTGATGCACCACAATGCCCGCCAGTAATCCCCAGAAAGCCGAACTGATACCCAGCAGCGTGATACCGGATGCCGTCAGCAGAAAACAGATAATCGCCGCATCCCGCCCTTTTTCATCTGCCAGTGACTGATGCAGACTGTTCATCAGCGTGGTCAGCAGAGCAAGCCCGGCCAGGATCTGTATCAGAACCGCCGGAAAGGCATTGAACAGCATAAAGACCGCGCCGCCGAAAATCCCCGCCAGCAGATAAAATATCCCCGCCCAGACAGCTGCGGTATAACGCCGCGCCGGATCAGGGTGCACATCGGGCGCCATACAAATCGCGGCGGTGATTGCCGCAATACAGATACTGAACCCGCCCCACGGGGCAAGCAGGATCGCCGCCAGCGACGAGCAGGTCAGCAGCACAGAAGTGTGCGGCGGATAACCGTTAGCCTGTAAAATCGCAATGCCCGGCGCATTCTGCGAGGCCAGCGACACAATAAAAAACGGAATGCCGACACTGATCAGGGACGTCAGGGTAAATGACGGCATCACAAATTCCGGCAGCGCAAACACATTGCCGGCCCGGACAAAATGCAGATCGCCGCTCAGTCCGGTCACGGTGATGCCGGTGATCAGGGCAGCAATAATGGCGTACAGCGGAAAAATCCGCCGCATCACCACATACGCGGCAATCATCGCGGCACACAGCACAAAGCTGGTATTCAGCGCACCGAACGCCGTCAGCCCGAAACGCAGCAGAATACCGGCCAGCATCGCCGAGGCCAGTGCGCGCGGGATATAATTCATCAGCCGGGCAAAAATACCGGTCACGCCGCACAGAAACATCAACCCGGAGGCAAAAATAAACACGCCGACAGCTTCATTGATGGTCACGCCGGACAAACTGGTTACCAGCAGCGCGATCCCCGGTGTGGACCAGGCAGTCAGCACCGGCATTTTATACCAGAGCGACAACCCGATCGTTGTCACTCCCATCCCGATCCCCAGCATCATCAGCCAGCCGCCGGTTTGTGCGGCATCAAGCCCCGCCACATCCAGCGCCTGCAGAATAATCGCCACTGAACTGGCATAGCCGACCAGCACCGCAACCAGGCCTGTCATCATCATTGCTGGAGAAAAGGCACGAAAAAATGTTAACTTACTCATAGGAACACACCATCGGATGTTATAGCAGACGATCGGACTCTATCACCGGATGCTATAACGGACAATGACATTTACCCGGAATAATGACAATTTATGCACGATATCACACCCGCTGTTGCAGAGACCTTTAAACAACTGCGTGCCGAACGCGGGCTGAGCCTCAGCCAGGCAGCACAACTGACGGGCGTCAGCAAAGCCATGCTCGGCCAGATTGAACGCGGCCAATCCAGCCCGACGGTATCCACGCTGTGGAAAATCGCCACCGGCTTCAATGTCGCTTTCTCTGTTTTTCTGGAAGGCGCACAGCCGCAGCTGCAGGCAGGGCTTCATTCGTTTGCGACGCTGCCGGTCTTTGAACAGACCCGCTCAGGGATGCGTGTCACGCCGCTGATCCCGTTTGATGATGAACTGAAAACGGATTTACTGAAGATTGACCTGCTGCCGGGGGCGCTCAGTGAATCCGGCCCTCATGAACCCAGAGTTATCGAACATGTCATTGTACTGGAAGGTGCATTACAACTGCGGCTGGGGGATGAGTGGCACACCGTTTCTGCCGGGGAATCCCTGCGCTTCCATGCGGATATCCCGCACGCTTACGCCAACCCCGGTAAGACCATCGTGACACTGCATAATCTGATCCATTATCCGCGTCCGGCGGACAAATAAAAAAGCGGGGTATAATAAATATACCCCGCTTTGACTTAACGGATCGTCTTACTTTATTTGTAAAATAAAACCAAAATAAATACGTGTTCAGCTTAACTTATTATATATCATCCTTATACCAACCGGAATGATATGTTTATACTGAACAAAAAAGCATGCCATTCAGAATACTATCTTCTGTTATATATGGCGGTTTATTTATTGTTTAATTAAACACAATCAGGCATATCGCTATGCTATCATGATGTTTTCACTGGTGTTGTTCCAAATGACTGTCGCAGCAGTCTTTCTGGTGTCTTAAATACTATTATTATTATAACTGCATCTGGTGTTGTTAATATTATTGTTACTACTTATTTTATTATTATTGCTGTCAGTCTTTACTGTTTATTTCTTATTAAGGGTGTTACCAAACTGCGGGAGCATTATCGTACAGTGATCCTGAACCATTCTGAAACGAAATTACGGATTACGGTTAAAATATAAAAAAAAACCACCATTCCTGCCGGATACGGTGGCTTGAATACAGAATTAATTAATTTATTTCAGTATGTTATCACACATCAGCTGAAGTGTATTAATAAACCGCGCTGCATGAAAACCATCACAGACCGCATGATGAACCTGTACAGAAACAGGTAATAGTACGCGGTCACCTTCCTGCTGAAACTTTGTTTTTTTATTTATTCCGGCCAATCATCCGCAAACACATAGCGGATCAGTTCTGCGGATTCACGGGACGGTGCTCTCAGCACATCCGCCATTAAATCAATTTCCATCTGACAGGTTTGCAGCTTGTCTTCCGCCAGCACATACGGATCATCAGTCAGGAAACTCCCGCCGTATTTATTCACCGACCCCTGTATTTGTACCGAAAATAATGACTGAATCTCATCAGCGGAATAATGCGCAACCGGAGCCCCTTCACCGGCTGAATTCACCAGATCCAGCAACGCTCTGTTACCGATAATAAAGTCACGGTACCCGGCGGAAGCCTTTTTCATATCCGGCGGGCCAGACACTTCCGGATGCAGCACACGAAAGCAGAAGTCACCGGAGGTATCCTGCGCCAGTGCTTTCTGCAAAAATTCCAGCCGCATTTTCCCGTAATTAATCACCGCGTCATCCCCCGCGAGATAAAGCAGTTTTTTAATATTTTCGGTGGCCCACTGCTGCAGGCGTATATAGTACTCTTCCCGTTTTTTCGAACCCTTACCGGCATTTCTGAAATCGGCAAAAAAGGCCTCGAACATAACGGGATCAACCTTATTGATGGCTTTCAGTGTCGGTACCATCTCAAGAACCTGAGTTTTTATCTGTTCATTTTTTTCCACCACCGCACTTTTAATAAAAAATGCAAAAAACAGCGCAATCAGTGACAGATAAACCGTTTTCTTCCGGCTGATCACAATTTTGTTGGTGATGGTTAATACAATCAGCAGGATAATCAAAAAAATAATCAGAACAGAAATCACAAAATAAACGGACATTCATCTCTCCGGTACAGGGGGAACCATTCAGGCAGATAATTCTTTTTTAGTCAGATATTGACAATAAAATAGAGCCAGCGTGTGAAAACAGAAGATCTGTCCGGTTGAAACAATTCTCTGAAAATTCGTTTATTCATCCGGTATTCCCCCCCGGTAACTATTTTCCCTGATAACCAGTATATGTCACCGGAACATGCTATTCTGAGAAAACTGTCACTAATCTGTTTTATTCCGCAAACAGAAAACCACCGGATGAGCGGTGGTTTTCTGCACTTACTGATATCTTACTCCTCCCGCTGCTTAATGCAGGTCTCTTTTATTTTTTGTATATTATTTTTCAGGGAGACCTGATGTTCTTTGGGAAAATAACTGTAATCCAGAGAAATATAAAAACGGGCGTTACGCATCATAACAAATAAACTGATTTCGTTTTCTTCAGATTTATAAATGAAATGTTCTTCGTCTGCTTTTTTGCTTTCCAGTATTGAGGGTTTCCCATATTCCGCTTCAAGATTGTGCTGCAATGTTTTCAGCAGTGTCTGATATGCCGTTTCATCATCAGTGGAATAAAAATAACCAATACCCACCAGCCCGCTGAAATCCGGCTGTCCGTAGTGCGGTAAAAAGCGGAATTCGTATTCACCCGCTTCATTTAATCCACCGGAAAATGTTTTGGACGTCACTTTAGTCAGCGGGCAGACATATTCACTGTTATCCGTTTCAGACTGACTACCGAGCCGTGGTGACAACGCCTCTTCCGTCATTCCCCAGGTCAGACCGAAAGGAGCTGCATAACGCTCACTGTGTCCGGTATCCGCTGCTTCTGTTTTATCACAGGCACCCAGTAATAGTGACGCTGCAACCAATGCAGAAATTATCGTTATTTTTTTCATTGTTCAGTATATCCGCTGATTTAATGTGACGTTATCCCGCCATATTTGACTTATCATTTAATCCGGCTGTTTTCCGGCAACAAACAATATCAATCCTGAATAAAAGTACCAGTAAAAAATAAAGCCTCCGTAAAGGAGACTCATATCAGATACCGGTATTTTTATTGGCGTAAAAACGGCAGTAATACGTCCATCAGTTGTTCAGGACACTCTTCCGTCACAAAATGACCGCATTCACTGAGTATCGCGCCCTGCAAATTCACCGCTCTTCCCTGCATTGTCAGCTGCGGGGCATCACGGGTCGTGTGATCGGCACCGATGACCAGAACCGGCATAGTCAGCTTTTTCTCTGCCCGCCGCTTATTCTGCGCGATGGTCTGCGGAATAGCCCGGGATCAGCAACACCGGCTCGCCTTTTCCCGCCGTCACATAATGTATCCGCTGCCCCGCCACATCCGTATAGTGATGCTGAAAATCAGCCTCATTCACCTGTGCTGTTACCGGCGGTTTCGGTGTATTCTCCGCAAGCACACTCCCGTGGATGACGAAAGTCATCACCGCTGCCAGTAATACCTTACTGAATAATGTATTCATACCTGTTCCGTATAAGTCATAAGTTAAAACGTCTCCTCAGCAGTCCGCCAAAACGGGTGCTATCTGCAACGGAGCTTGATTGTTTGTCGATCAACAATGAATAGGTTAAAGGGATATTCAAATCTTTGTCAATCACTAAAAAATAATTATTTGTTAAACGATAAAGAACTGGTAGCATTTGTCTCAGATAAACTATGCGGAGAAAAAATGATGGCCGGCAGACCACGGGAATTTGATCGCGAAGTTGCATTACGCAAGGCTGAACAGGTGTTCTGGCAGCGCGGTTATGAAGGAACATCCATGTCTGATCTGGTTGCGGCGCTGGGTATTGCGTCCGCCCGGATCTATGCGGCCTTCGGGTCGAAAGAAAATCTGTTCCGTGAGGCGATAGCCCTTTATCTGGCGGAAGAAGGTGCATTTGCGGATGCGGCGCTGAAAGAGCCGGATACCCGCAGTGCTATCAAAAAACTGCTTACCGGTGCCGTTGATACCTACACCCGGGATGACCGGCCGCACGGCTGTATGGTGGTATTGTCACTGACCAATTATTCCGCTGATAATGAGGCCATTATGCACTGGCTGGCAGAGCACCGCCGGGAACGGACAAACGGAATCATACAGCGTCTGCGCCGGGGAACTGAGTCAGGTGATTTACCGGAACATACCGATACACAGGCTCTCGGGGACTATGTGGCAACACTGCTGCACGGAATTTCTGTCCAGGCTCGGGATGGTGTCAGCCGTGACCGCCTGCTGGCCATGACAGAGATTGCCATGCACACGTTTGATCTCATGACCGCCTCACCGGCCACACGCTGAATCTGTTTCTGTCTGCAGGAGAATCCCTGATGTCCTCTTCCGTCCGCCCTATCTGCACATGGCTTTCCGCCTCCCAGCCCGCATCCGGTGAGGCATTTCCGTTTCCGCCGGATGTTCCGGCCATCACCGGCAACCAGACCCTCCGGCAGTCATTGCGTATCAGCACAGGCGGACAGAAACTGCAGCTGGTGTTTTCCAACCGCTACGGCACACAGCCACTGGTGACAGGTGAAAGTTATCTCTCCGTCTCCGGCCAGTACCGTGCAATACCCGTCACTTTTAACGGACAGCAGGGTGCGGTGATCCCTGCCGGAGATATTCTGTGCAGTGATGAAATTGCACTGCATATTCCGTCATTATCGGAGCTCACGCTGAGAACCTTTCTGCCGGAGCCGGTACCGCTTAATACCTTCCACTGGGATGCCCGTCATTTCTCCTTACTGGAACCGGGTAACCGGACGTTACAGGAAGAGTCCGGAAACAGTGAGGCTGTCAGTTCCCGTCTTTTACTTGAAAGCATTCTTATTCAGCCGGAATCAGAAGCCCGCACACTCGTGGTGATCGGTGATTCAATGGTTGACGGCAACGGCGTGGGCATGAACACATACGGCCGCTGGACTGATTATCTGGCAGAGCGTTTTATTGACGAAAATATTGCCGTGGTGAATGCCGGACAATCGGGTTCGCGCCTGCTGAAAGACGGTATCGGTATCAGTACATTATCGCGGTTTGAGCGTGATGTGCTGATGCAACCCGGCGTTACCGCCTGTATCGTGCAGGTCGGATTAAATGATATCGGCCTGGCGGGAACCGATTTGGACCCGGCAGCGCCGGTACCTTCAGCAGCGGATGTGGTTACGGGATACCGGCAATTGCTCACCATAGCGCGGGAAAAAAATATCCGTATGACCGGCGTCACCCTGGTACCGCTGCGGGGAACCGGTGAGTATGGTATGACCGGTTTTTATTCGCCGGAAAAAGAGGCTGTACGGCAGGATATAAACCACTGGATGCGCACAAGCGGTGAATTTGATGCTGTTATTGACAGCGACCGGCTGGTACGCAACCCGGCCTGCCCTCAGCAGCTCAGTGCGGACTATGATTCAGGAGATCATCTTCATCTTAATAATCAAGGACACCGGCTGGTTGCACAGTCCGTCCCGCTGACGGTTATCCGGCCCTGATATCAGAAAGCCCCGCTGTTTCAGCGGGGCTTCGGGTATAATCACTAACTCTTTGATAAGTAATGGTGCCGGATACCGGATTCGAACTGGTGACCTTTTCATTACGAAACCGAAGATTTATTAAAATACAACACGTTACACCGCATCTTTTCTCGCTCTCACGTACCAAGATGCATAAAGTTACCTGCCGATACGCAAGCATGCAAAATGTTCCGCGTCCCAAACTCGTCCCAATATCCCATCCCCCTGCTATACTCCCATCATCACCCACCACTCCGAAACCAACATGCACAATATCGCCAACCTGCCAAAAGACGAAAAAGACAAAATTAATGCCGATTTAGCCGCATCCGGTATCGCGTACAAAGAAAGACTCGGACTGCCGTATGATCTGTACGAAACAGAAAACCAGCAGCCCGAGCACTTACGCCCGTACTTCAGAGAGAGACTGGAGCACTACAGGGAGATCGGGAAAAGGTTTCCGCGCGGGTTCGAGTATGAAAAGGAAAGCTAAGGCTTGACCGGCCAGGTTATATCCGGGGCGGTGGATACGTCCACAGCCTCCAGTTCATCCAGATAATCCAGCCAGGCGTTTAACAGCGCCTTTTCATCCGGCTTAATGCGACCGAGGGCGTGTTTTGTCCTGAGCATAGCCGTTTCTGATTCAACCTCCGATATCAGATATCGCTTTTTCGTTTCGGCCTGCTCCACTAATTCAGCGTAGCTCAGCGGCGGAATATCAACCCAGGCCGGATTTCCTTTTTTATCCGCTCCTAATCTCATCCCTGACGGCGGTGTTCCGGAAAATGTTTCCATAACATCATCACTAACCTGCTTTATGTCATCAGGCCAGATGCCACTCGCCTCGTAACCATCCTGTTTTTTCAGTATAAAAAATTGCAGTTTTTCCGCGCTGAATCCAAATAAATTCATATCAATACCCCAATACATAGATGTTAATTACTGAAGCCTGTGTACCAACACCAATTAACGGAGTGGCTTTTGCGTTAAACCCTGTCAGTGACTGGTTCTCAGCACTTACCGCTATCTGCGGATATGATGCTTTGCTGATAAATACCCCAAGAACCCTCGTCGGGAAAGCTGCCGGAAACGTAATGTCATTATCGGTTGACTGGCCAATCGACTGACTGTTATTAACAAGTCGCGAGAAACACTGGAGTATTAATCCATTAGGTAGTGATGTCACAACGCTGTCTGAACCTTTCCCGGATATAGGGAAATAACTCATATCCGGCACCTGACCATCACCAACACCAACGTTTCTTGTTGCTGCTGTACCCGCGCCAGATACCAGGCTGACCGGAACAGTGCCGTTTGTCAGTTTTCCTGTGCCGTCAAACGCCCACAGTATTCTTTGTAATTTATCATCCCATACGCCAGAGGTTTTATTGTCATTAGCCAACACCAAAATTTCTTTGTTTGGTGACAACATCCGTGATTCTTTGTCTGTCACTATAAAATGACTGTGCAACTCTCCTAAACCAAGGTTTTCGATAAACTTCTGTTTATCCTGGATATCTGCGCCGTTCTGGTCTTTGGCGAGTTTGCCATCAACCCCGAGAAATTCCGTTAATTTCTTCCACGATGCCTGTGAGTTATTCGGTTGCTCACCTTTAGTCACTTTCAGCGATACGTAATAAACGCCGGTATGCTGGATCATGGCATCTTTCGGGTAATCGACTGCGGCATCCCACTCCGGTAATCCACGCTGGGTAAGGTACATGAGCCATTCGTCAATGCGCTTTGCTGCGGAGTTAAATAGCTCCATTGGTGGAAAACCGTTGTACTGATCCAAGGTGATGCCCCAGCCGCGTAAAATATCCGGGAATGCAACGTACTCCCCTGACTTTGCATCCTGTGCAAAGATTTTGTAATCCGGTTTATTCATTACTGACATTAAGTAGCCTCGCAAATTTTCCTTTGTTAAATCCGTATGCACCTTTTACGCCGTGCCAGCCGAACGTCCGTTCACTCGTGATAACCAGATACCGGTAATTCACCCCGACGGGACGCACGAGGATATCCAGTTGTCTGATCGCGTATATCCGGAACGGGGTTAACTGCGTGTCAGGAACGACAATGTTCATCGTCATGTCATTGTTATCGATGATATATGACGCATCGCCGAGCAGGTTTCTGACTGAATAGGTGATGCTCGCCACATCAGGCGACTGGTAGTTTTTGATGATTTTGGCTTTGATGAAAAACCGGTAATCCTCGTCACCAAGACGTGACGATTCTGTCAGTGCGTCGCCGTACCGGTAAAATTTCCCGGCCCCGAAACCTTTCGCACCCTCGACACCAGGCCAGCCGAAATACTCCTTCGGGATGAACGATTTCATGATCCGGCTGATGCCAACATGTTTTCCGACTAAATCCAGCCCATAACCGGTTGACTGTTCAATATCCAGAATCACTGATAATTTGATTGCCGATTCAAACACCCGCTTTGTTTCAGAAAGCAAAAGCCCGACGGTCTGCCGGGCTTTGGGTTTTCCTCTGTACTGCCATATCAGGAAATCTTCCCGTTGTTTATTCAATCAGCACCTCCACATCTTCCGGCCTGATTTGTGCGCACTGCCGGAATCCGATTGGCACCGTGTCAGCCCCGTTAACTCTGATGGTTTTGATGTAGAAGCCCTGCACTGAGTTGACCTGACAGGTAAGACGCATTGCATAGACTGAATCACCGATCTCAAACCGTGTCGCCGCCAATGCGGATTTAATACCGTCTGTATCGATATCATGAAATCCGCCGGTACGCTCAAGCAACAACTCAACTTTCACATTTACCATTTCTGCGCGGTCGAACCTGACCGTACGCAGCACATCTTCATACATTTGCGTGTTTTCAATGGCACCGAAGACACCGCAGCCGCCGATTTTCTTTTTCAGAATAACAAGGCCAATGTCATCATCATTGCCACCGATTACAACCGCATTCAGTGAATGATCAGGGACGCCTTTTTCATCCGTCCGTCCGGTAAAGTTTTCATACACTTTAGCCTGCTTAACATCCGGCACATCAAGCAGCGCCGCTTTCAGCCCCTCACGGTCATCATGGTTATTAATGGAGTGTGACCGCATAAACCGCAGCAACATATTGTTGTCAGTTTCCTCAAATGCCCCCTCTTTGGCCGCTTTTGTAGTGATGATTTTATCAACACCGATGGTGACCGTTTCCATTTTCAGTTCTTTGCCTGGCGGCAGAGAGAATACACCAAGTTCTGCACTGCGCATGCCTGTTCGTGCTGACCCGTTCATATCGAGTTTAATTTCTGACAGCGTCACCCATTTGTTGCGGTTATCATCAACCAGTACGGAATCTTTTGGCACTGTGATATTCGGCGTTCCGGTGAAAATGGCCTCGTCGATATAACTGTAATCAGCGCCGCGGCGAACAACCCCGGCATACATTGACCGCTGTTCAAGCCAGGAGCCAATCGCCTTATACGGATCAAGCATCTGCACAATCATTGCGATTGCCTGGTTGATGTTATCTATCTCCTGCGAGAACAGCCCTATCATCTGTCCGTCAGGGCTATCAGCATCAAGGTTAATGTCGTCACCATAGATACGTTTAAACCCGTCAGAAAGCCGCTGATGCACATCTGCCAGCCGGTCGATAACAATACCGGTTTCAGTTATCTGGAGCATTGGTGTTCACTCCCATTTTGTTGCCGTAAATATCAATGTAATCAACGCTGACAGTGATTTTCCGCGTGTCCGGATCAAGTGAGATATTGAAACCGGTGATTTCGGTCACTCCGTCTGTATTCAGTACGGTTTTCTTTAACTCGGATTCCATATTCACCAAGTTCGGGTTCTTTTTCAGGTAATCGAACCATTTCACACCGTGATCACGATTCAGGAACCAGTCGCCGCGCAGTGACAGCAATCGTGTCTTAACTGACTGAGATATGGCCTCTGATTCCGTGGCGTAGTCGCTGCGGCCGCTACCGAATGTCCAGTCGTGATTTTCGTCTAATCGTCGCATTCTCATCAGTTTGGTTTCCCTGTATTCCCGCTGCCGGTTTCAACGCCGCTGTGCGTGTGTGTATCGCCGATATCTTTACCGTTGTGTTTGATGGTACCGCCGGAAGATTCGCTATTGCCTTTAACCGAGTGGTTGCCGTTCACCAGTGAGTTCCCCTGTTGCGTCCGGTTGCCGGTGTGCTCAATGTCACCCTGCATGATGATTTTGCCCGGCTTTATGCGGATGAACGTGGATCCGTCATCGGTCTGCATTGAGAGAGAGTCAGCGGAGTAATCAGGTATGCGGTTTGGTTTACTGCTGCCCTGCGGTAAAAAGAACGCATCTGAGTAATCGTGAAACCGTGTATCAAGCGGTGCTGATTGCTGGCCTGACACATACCAGCCGTCTATGCAGCGCTCCGCAAATATCACCAGCCCCTCATCACCGGCTTTTACCGGGACCGTTACGCAGAACCCGCCACCGCGATAAAACCCGACCGGCACATCAACCAGTGGCGGAAGCGCCAGCGTTTCACCTCCCCTCATAACCTGAGTAATCATCAGCTGCACAGTTGCACTGTGCCCGTCACATGACACCACTTTAGCCGGTAATGCCGTGTGAATGTCATTCCTCTCATTTGACGCATGCTGCGACAATACATCAAGCAGACTTGGATTTGCCATTTTCCACCTTCTGATATTTTCCGCCGACACAGGTTATTTTCGTATACCAGTCATCACCCATAAAATCGCCGGTGTGTTCCAGTTCTGTAATTTTGTAATCGCCGTTGTACTCCGGCATGATGGACTCAACACGAACCAGACCGCCGATCCGCAACGCGGCATTGCACAGCATGGTTATCTGTAAGCCGTTATCCGTTTTCTCCGGGCTGTTAATCATGCCGGTTGTCTGCGACACCACGAACCCTTCGTTATCCGACACCACTTTGTCTTTTGGCAGAACTGTTACCTGACCATCCTGTATTGACCAGTCCGCATTATTATTACGGCCGACTTTATGCATCACATCACGGGCGTTGCCGGTGATGACTTTTCCGCGGGGCAAAGCTCTGTCTTTTGGCAGTGATACCACGCCTTTTTCAGTGCCCATTGATTTTGCGGCTTCGTTCATGATGTCTTTATCTGTCGAACCGGCTTTCAGCGTTTTATTCACTTTCGCTTTTGTGTATGCCGAGTGCCCGTCACCGCAGGTCATTTCGGTGATGAAGTCCGTCCCGTCACGCAGTGTCACTACATCCGTGATGTCGCCCTTGTAAATCATCCGCAGCTCATCTCCCTTGTACGCCACAGACAGCGACAGGCGGTTATAGATCTTACTGGTGATAAGATTGCGGTTAGACCCGTTCAGGTTCCAGACACGAATGACTGCTGGGTTTGGTTCACTGGTTAATGTTTTTTCAACACTGAAGGCGATGCGGAGATTGGTTATTTCGATGGATTCTTTTTCGTTACCGATACGGAGATTAATTAATCGCCCGAATTGCTTCACGCCACTCCTCCTTATCCACTGCATACAGCGTTAATCGCTTACCGAGTTCGCCGCGACGCATGGAGTTAATACCGGTTCCGGATCCGTCAGACAGAATCAGCAGAAACGGGATGTTTTTCTCCAGCAGTGCCGGAGCGTTAACAGCCAGCCCCTGCATCTGCGTGATGAACCGGTTTTCGTTGGTGTCGTACAGGTCGAACTGCCAGCCCTGAGTAATGCGGTTGAAGTACAGCGTCAACCGTACATTCAGGCCGGACATTTCAAACGACTGTTCCTGAATCTCTTCGGTTGATACGGGGATCTCTTGCATAATTATTTGCCTCCAACCATTTCACGTAATACCGTTTTCCCGTTTTCAACCTTCTTCGGCTGCGTCTTACCCATGTTTTTCTTCGTGGGTGACGATGCTTTTACGTCCGGGTGTATACCCTGTGCTTTCTGTGACTCGACAATAAATATCTCCCGCAGTGTCAGTGAGAACTCCGCAGAGCCGTCATATTGCTGCGTGGTGCTGATACTCACAATCATCATGTTTTCGTACTGCTTAATGCCGGTCTGAACGGTTATCGGCTCACCCTTCTTCTGGATACTGAGTAAGTCCTCATAAGCCTTGCCTACCCTGTCCAGTGACGGTGACGAGTCGTTAGCCATGCCCGCAGCTTCCGGGTACCACGGAGCCAGCACTTTACCGACCTGCTCTTTGATATCCTGCGTCTGTCCGACTATCTGGTTATACATGGCCTCTGCCTGCCGTGTGCTGGCGCGTATTTCCATCGGCATCGGGTACTCGTCCATAAAAGCCAGGTCATTTCCGAGCATGTTTTTGAAGTACTGCGGCGGCTCGTAACCGACCATGACGCCGGTTACGGTGATTTCTTTCGGTTCCAGTATCGCGTGGTCGGCAATGTCTGCGCCGGACTCGACAGGGTTTTCAGTGAGCCGCATATTGGACTCATGCCCCTCGACCGTCACCGCGTCCAGCTCAAACTCACCGATAGACCGGGTGACAACCGTAGCGCGTCTGGATGTGTTAAATCCGCTGAGTAAATCCATATTGGCTCCAACGACGAAACCCGCAGTTAAGCGGGGATCAGTTTGTGAGGTTATTACGGGAAAAGTGCTGTTAAATCAAAGGTGGTTCGATGGTTCAGCAGTCAACAAAAAACCCGCCTAGGCGGGTCTTAGTGTGCAGATAGTGCAAAACACAGGCATCAAATATATAATCAACGATAATTAATATAAATTGATACGGATAGTTATTCAGTGAGTGAAATTATTGAGTTTCTTGAAAAGATGCGCCCTTACTGGCCACATGCTTTAAAGGCCGTTGGTTTGCTTATCCTTGCTTACCTAGCAATCAGGTTCTCGTCTAAGGTATACCGGTTTTTGGTAAACTCATCACCAAAAAAGGAGTTAGTTAGATACCTGATAAAAGAAAGAATGGACATTGAGTCAAGCGTCATTAGCCATGAATGCAATTACACAGAGTTTTCTTTATCAGATAACTATAAAGCATACAAATACAAGAAGTTACTTCCTGATGCCCTGTGCGAGCTAACGGTAAAAGAATCAACTATAATCTTAGAGCTATGGGATGATCTGAAGAATGCCAAAATTAAAAGATTAAGTAATGATGTGAAGATAAACGCGATAGATAAAATAATTAGCAGACTTACAAGGTGACGTTACTTTTCGCTTTCTGAGTAACTCCCTTTCCTATTGGACGGGAATAAGCCCCTTATGACACCAAGGAAAGCTGCAAATGTGTTCAGCGTCACTGCTGATGTGATTGCAATAAGCACATTTTCACTAAATATATCTTTATCAAAGAAGAATTTACAAAAAGCAGTTGCAGCCAAAACAACAGCCCAGCCATATAATGTTTTCCTGACAACGTTATATGCCTTATCACCAAACCGTTCTCGCAATTCACGGTCAGCCTTTCTATCCTCAACTTCCTGCATAAGGATTAGATTGTTTGGCTCCTGATCTATTGATGGCCCATCCGTATCAGAAGAGCTATCAGGGATGCTTTTAACATCCCCAGGTAGGTTGATATTGCTTAGTGGGCTACTCGGTGGTTGCTGCACTTTCCGATTACTCTATACATTCTTTTAATAGTTCATTTGTGATAACAGAACTATCTTTCTCTGTTCTGTACCAAGCGGTTCCTGGCTGATGGGTAAGGAAGGATAGTTGAGTTCCTCGCAACTCCCCATAAACCTCTACTATCTTGTCCACAAGAGCGTTAATTTTCACGTCTGAATCTGGCACAGTTGGCTGAATAGAAAACAGATTTCCGCTTTCTACTTTAAAATCAACTATCATGCTAGTGATATTGTTGGCACCATACATTTTCACCTTGTGATAGAGGGACGGGATTACTGGCCCATATCGCCACTTTGCAAAGAAATCATCAAAAATTGGCGCATCATAAATTTTGAGCGACCATGACTGAGCATAAAACATAAGTTTCTGCAATTTCATCGGGGTTAACTCGGGGATATCCCCATTCAGCGCCCTCTGAATGAAGGCGTTTGCAACAGCTACGGCTGAGTATGCCATTTTTGCCTCCTTATTTTAATGTATAAATATACAGTATTTACTGTACACCTATGATAGCAGATAGCTAAATCTTGTCTACGTAAATGATGCCTTAAAAATCAAAGTCAAGATCTTTCGTAATGAATATTAGTTTACGTGTCACGGATTATCAATATGTCACAACAACTATCATTCTTCGGCATACCCACTATTTTACCCTGCCGCCCACACCGCACAACTCAGCACCGGAAAGCCCCTTCCGGGGCTTCCCCCGATGAACGCGCAATCTACAGGCCACGGGAGGCCTTACTTATTCATTATGTAAATTTCTTTTTTTAGATTAAAATCCGCCCCCCGAATACTTTAACCAAAGAAAAAACATGAAATACACTTTATTGCTACTGACGCCATTACTTCTCACAGGATGCCAGGGGAAAAATTATTGGGAATTAACTCCAGCAGAAAAGGCAGAAGTCAGAGCCATGCATGATAAGAGCGCTAATGTATCCAGAAAATGCAACCGGATAAAAAACCAATTTGAGCGCACAGACTGTTTTCTCGACAGAAACGACGATGACTTTAACCGAATGTACTAGACGATAGTCCCTTCCGGGGCTTCATCAATCCTCTTTGTACTGCTTGATCAGCTCGCAGTCTTTGGTGCATGGTAAACGTTTTGCTTTCAATTGCGCTTGTCATTTTATAAAGTAAGTAAAATTTATGAGTGAGATCGTGTAAATGACAATGAAATATTGTTCTGTCTGTGAAAAAAACGTTGATGCCAAAAGAAAAATTGGTATAGGTAGCCTTATTGCTGTTATTTTTACCGGCTTCATTTGGCTTCTTGTGCTTCCGTTTTATAGCAAACGCTGCCCGATTTGCCAAAATTCAAACCTTTCCGCCCCGAAATCGTCGGCTGAGTTAAAATCAATACGGCAGGAAAATGCGCCTCCTGCTCAGGTGATCCATGCAGCAGACCCGATATCGCAACTTGAAAAACTGGCAAAACTGAGATCGTCCGGCGCTTTAACTGACGACGAGTACGAAACACAGAAGAAAAAGATTTTGGGATAAAGCCCCTCGCGGGGCTTTTCCTATATACCACTCGCAAATGTTGTTTCTGTGTTGCGAGCCGTCTTTTGTAGCTCCTTGGTTAATCCATCAACTGCCAATCCGGCGGCTTTCACTGCATCATTGGTATTAATAGTCTGCTTCACATCCACATTGTAAGTTGCTGAGTTCTGGTTTCCTCCGTTAACAACGGATTTAGGAGGTGGCATACCGAAATCCATTCTCCTGATCCCGCCGGTCATCGACAGCTCCGGATTTTCCCTGATTTTCTTCATCAGCTCTGAGTTTTCGATTTCATCCAGACCATTCCTGATCCAGTTCATTACCGCATCAAATGCCTTTTCAATGGCCTTAAATGCCTTTTCAAACGGTTCAGAGACAAATTTCACGACAGCTTCAAAGGTCTCTTTGATTTTGTCTGTGAACGATGAAGAATCATTACCCCAGATATCGAACAGCTTTTTAACCAAGTTCCAGCCGTTACGGAATGGTGCGGCGATAAAATCAACGACAGCGAGGAAGGTGGTTTTAACCGCATTAACAGCAGTTTTAACGCCGTTTTTAATCCAGTCAAACACACGCCTGATTACGCGCATGATAGATGACCACACCTTTGAGACTGTTTTTAACAGACCCGCCCACAAAGAACCAAGAAGATCAAAAAAGCCAGAGAAGAACTGAATTAGCCCATCAAAAACTTTCATTGCATCCTCGGCCATCCCTGACCATGCTTCTGACATCAGATCAGTGTCGCCGGTAAATATTCCAAGGATGAGTTTCAGCACATTTTTAAAGTAACTGAACAGGCCAGAAAATACTGAGATAATACTGTCAACCATTGTCACAAAAGCGCCGGTTATGCCATCAATTATCTCTTTATTGTTTGTGTAGAACTCATTCCACCAGGCAATGACATCCTTAATCCAGCCGATACACGCACCCCAGAATTCACCGAACTGCGATTCTTTGCCGTCCAGGTAACCCATCAAATCGTCGATGACAAGCATCAGCCCGACAATGGCAGCTATAACCCATGTTATTGGGCTCATGAGCATCGACCGATTCAGTATCGCAAATGCGGCCGCAAGCAGGATAAGGGCACCTCTCCAGCCTATCGTGCTGTCAATAACCTTCCATATTGCCCTTCCGGTATTAATTATTACTCTGAAAAATCTCCCCGCCCACTGGATGACTTTCGTCAGCCCTGCGGCTATCAGTTCTTTGTTGGCACCGAGCCAGTCGTTAAACTTCTGCGTGATAGCAGTCAGTTGCGGTACCAGATTCAGGGCTATCTTCGTTTTAATCGACTCAATCGACAGCCCTGTCTTCTTCATGGCCTCCTGATACTCGTCAGCCTGCTGTAGCTCCTGCTTCGAGATATCGAACAACAGCCCTTTCTCTTTTGACAGGTTCTGCGCCCCGGCAATCGCGCTGTCGAGAAAGCCCAGCACCTTACCGGAGACAAAGCCGATAACCGCGCCGACCCCGACGGCGATCATCTTCAGTTTGCTCATACTGCGCCCGGCTTCTTCGGCCTTTTTACCAGCCTCCTCCGCCCCCTGCGCCGCACTTTCGCCAATGGTGTCCAAGTCACCGTTTATTTTGTTGGCCTCGTTTGCCATCGTAACCGCAGCAGCACCGAGGGCAACGACGACCTCCTGTATCTTTGCCGCCTGTGAGGTATCAATACCGATGGCGACCAGAAGTTCCTCTATTTCCATCCTCTGCCCTCTGCTGGGATAATAAACGCTCGACATATGCCTCATGAAAATCAAGCACATCGTCGAGCGTTGCTGTGGTTCTCAGGTCATGACCGGTGTATTTGCCCTCCATGATGGGGAGCATTTTTAACCAGTCAGTATCGCCGTCTACACCAGATTCAGATTGTCCAAGTCCAGCGTATTTACTTTGGATGCGAGGCCAGCGGGCAAAAAACCGGCAAAGTGGAACTTCAGGCCGTCGATGACCAACTGGAAATAATGCGATTTGTGTGCTTTGAAGTGCGTGTTGAGTACGTCCGGGTTTTCGATATGTACAACCGCGCCGGATTCATCAGTCACTGTCACAAACTTCAGAACAAACTTTTCGACATCCGCAAACTCAGGAGTACCGATATTCGCCAGTGCGCCGCCGATATCGATGCGTACATCTTTGCCTTCCAGCGTCAGGTTACCGCGCAGAATCTGCGTCAGTTTGGTGCCCATGTTTTTAGTTGCGATAAAGTTCGCGTCACGGTGTTCGTAGGTGATGCCGTCAATTTCCATCAGTTAAATGCCCCTTTTGCCAATTTGGTTACTACCCGCTCAAACTGAAGCGTCCATGTCTGGGCGTTATGCCCTGTGCCGCGCGCCTGTGTTGGTGGTGTGGTGAAAAAACCGCGCTCCCCGATAATTTCGTCACCGTTCCAGGTGTCTTTGAAATACATCTCCACCGGCGTTGGCGCTGACTGACTATTCAGAATGTGGTTGCGGAGTCCGGATAAAAACTCGTTATCCGCAGAATGCTGCAGCAGTTTTATTGTCAGCGTGCCGGATTCGTTACCGGTGAACACAAACACAGCGCGTCCCGCAGCACCAACTGTCATTGCGCCGTCATCACCGACCGGAGCAATGGATAGTGAATCACTGGATTCATCGAACGCAGTAATCTCGTAGCCGTTAAGCATGAGAATACTGCGGTCATGTCTGTATACCGCCATTGATTACCCCTTAACGGTTAAATTGAACAATCAGGTCAACAGAGTGACCGGCACCGGCCAGTTTGATGGCGCACATGATCGGCATCATCTTACGGGCTTCGCGCTCTGCCTGTGACTGCGTGTCGAAGCTGTCTGAGTAGAAGTAAAAGCCCTCTTCCAGCCGGTCGCCGTAGGTGACTTCACCGATATCATTCCCGCGCCAGATGCCACCGGCCATAAAGCCATTACGCACAAATTCGCGCCCGATGATATTCAGGTCGCCGATGAGCATTGCCTGCCTTTTGTCGGTCTGCGGAACTTTGGTCGGGTTAGCCTGAAGCGTGGTGAATGCCTGTTTCTGGCATGCATCGATAAACGCATCCAGCCCCATCACCTCATCGATAAACGTCTTGCCGAGCATGGTGCCTTCGGCCAGCATATTGATGCCGTCATAGTCGGTGTAGAAATTGATACCGAGGCGGCGGCACTTCTGCGCTTCGGTTTGTGTAATCCGGTCATCAGAGCGGACAGAAGTCTGCTGTTTGAACTTCACCGTTTTCGCCGTGTTCTGACCACTCCACTGTGTTGATACCGCGATAGCCAGCAATTCAGCTGCTGCGTAGTCATCACCGGTTTTGTTGAACTGCACCATCAGGCGACCGCTGTTTTTGTCGTACAGCTTTTTCAGGATGTTGTCGTTGCTCCACTCGATCTGTTCATCACGGATGGCAGTGTAGGCCATCACTTTCATATCAGCCGCTGCGACCCAGGTGTGCGCATCATCGAGTTGTTCATCCGTCAGCAGGTCAGCGAAGTACACGCCGTACCAGTCCTGATAGATATTCTGTAATTTATGCAGTGCTTCAGACGGTGATTCCGCCGGTACTGTTTCCGCCGCTTTCCCGGTGACGATAGTTGCCTGACCGTCTTCCAGTTTCAGCATGCCGCCGACATAAGTACCGGTTGCCGGTTCAGTGGCGTAACCGATACGTGTTGCAGGATAAGCGCCTGCAGTTGCCGCCCGGATAATGAAACGATGACCTACCTCGTCCCAGATAGCCTGTAAATTGGCATCTTCCGGCAGTTTCGCCTCAATCACCGCAGCAATATCAGTGAAGTCGATGGCTTTGCTGAAATCCAGACCGGACAACGTTGTTTCAGTGCCGCCGATATTCAGCGTCATTGCGCCGTCAGTGATGGCCTTGAATGCGTTGATACCGGCAGAGAGTGTTGATCCTTTCAGTGCGTTCGCTGTGGCCGGAATCTCCTGCGCCTTTTCTGCGAATCGCGCAATCATGGCTCGCTTCAACTTCGGACGTGCCGAAAATAACGCCTGAGACGCTTTATGCGCCTTTGACCCGGTTCCGAACAGGTTTGCCACATCATCAGCATCAGACACGAATACATAGCGCGTGAGTGCGTCCTGAAACGGCTCTCCGATATCGGATGTGAAAATAGCGACCATGCTCAAATCTTTCCGCTGTGCCGCTGCCGACTGCGGGAGGATCTGAGCGTTGACCACCTCTTTAATTTGTAAACTCATTACTAATCGTCCTCGACAGTAATATCCACGGTTTCGCCACGGTTTAGCGGGGCTTCCATCCGGTGAATGTGAGAGAGAGTTAAATCGATTTGCGCCCGTTGTTCCTTGCCTCCGGCAATGGCTGTCGGAAGGTTGCGGATTTGAGATTTACGGACGATACCAGCGCCTGTGCCTTTAAACAGTTGCTGTGCAAAATGGGTTGATAGTGCGGTTGAAAAGTTCTCCAGCAGCAGGTAAGCGTTATTTCCGAAGGCATTGACTGAGATAATGGTTTCCCGCGTGGTTGTGATGATTTCTTTTTCATTCAGGCCGTCGAACTTAATTTCCGTCCCGATGGGGTCAGATGTAAGCTGATTCACTGAGATAAAATACTTCCACGTCGATACATCCGTCTCGCCATTGCCGTCAATCACCTTGTCTTCAGGTAATTGGGAAACCTTCGCTATCACCCGTCTGACTGCCTTCATATCGAGTCGCGAGAGTGTCGTAATAGCCATAGTCATTCCACGGTGATTTGTCGATGATGCGCCAGCGGTGGTTATTCCAGTGAAATAGCTCCTTCGGCGCAATCGGCTCCTGCGTCATCACGCGGACTGTCGGGTTATAGCGGTCACCCTCCGGCAGGATTTTCAGGTCGGTGGTGCTGGCTGGCTGAACAATACAGGTCAGCGTTCGCTTAACTCCGGATTCAGATTCAAACTCACGCTCCTGCGCGAAGAACGGATCGGAGAAGATATCTTCAGCAAAGTTATCCATCATTTATCGCGCACCTCGTAGGTTATAGACTGAAGCAGGTTTCCGGTATCGATAAGCGGTTTTGATGACCCTTTCCGCGCTACCGTTTTCGGATCAAGTTCAGGATTGATGCCGGACTGAATTTTGCGCTTTACCTCGCCTGACAGCTTTTCACCGACAATGGCAAAAGCCCTGCCTGAAAAATCCCCCTGTGAGATATCAGCTTTAAGTTCACGAATAAGCAATCCTGTCGCCCTGCCCTTATTCTCACCCAGCGTCGACCGCAGAAACGAACGCTCAGGAATATGGCCCGGCACACCAAATTCATGCGCTGCGGCTATAGTGGCATTACTCAACCCGTCATCACGAACATCATTCGTTGCTGCCGGCACACCGACCACCACTTTTTTCTTACCCATTTCACGGATACGGGCCTCTAATGCTTTGAGGCCCGCGCCTTTGAAGTTACCGGAGTTTCTGATCATGGCACCGCCAGAAAGTGAACGCCGACCAGTTTACGGAGCCGGAGATAGTCCTGCCCGTAGGTACTGGAGGCATAACCGTTGTGGTTCGCCGCAAATCCCGAATCAGGCGCAGAGTAACCAACAGATATCCCGCCGGCGGTTTTGCTCGTTGCTGCCTGAACAGGTGCGCCGTTGGTGCTGCCTTTTTTGGTTAATGCGCCGGAAACGTACAGAAGATGAGCGGCGAGTGCATGATGACCCTGTTCAAATAATTTACCCCAGACTTTGCGGGACATCTGATTCTCCGCATCCTCAAGGGCTGTTTTTACTCTGTCGGGGTCTACTCCGGTAAATTCGGGGTAACGTTTAGTGAATTCCATGCTACCCCCGGGAAGTTAAGCTTTGTAATCCACGTACAGGAAGCGATCCAGTTTACGAATGATCGCCCCGGTGAACTGCGCTTCAACCGGAACCTCAAAGCTCATGCTGGAACGCTGGAAAACATCACCCGTTGCCGGAGCCCGCGCCCAGTCAGTGTAAATCGTGGATTCGTTGTTGGTATAAACAACAGCACGGTTGACACCCTGTTTGGCAACACCCTGAGCAAACCCCATCGGAACGCCGACAATCTCAATATTCTGACCGGCAAATTCGTTCAGAGATTGTTTGATGGCCTGCAGGGCATTGATATTGGTCGCACCGTTGGTGATGGACGAATCGTACAGTCCTGACAAGGTCAGCAGATCCATGTTATCGATAGCGATGGTATCCGGCATGATGATTTCGTCACTGGCCTTGTACCCCAGCTTAATAAGGTTAATAAACCATGCGCGCGCTTCCGCACCGGTCATCTCCCCGATGGCCTTTTGTTTGGACATATCTTCGATGTTGACCGCGCCATTATTCAGCATACCGGTAACATCCCGGCGCCGGGCATGCCCGATAAGTGCCGTTTTCTGGATAGTTCTCAGACACACCCCGCGCAGATTCTCCAGCTTTGTGGTGTCCAGCTGGATGCCGAGTTTTTTTGCACGCTCAACACCGAGTTTGGTGTACACAACCGCTTTCGCCCAGTCGATGTAATTCATTTTTTTGGCTTCAATGTTCACATCTTCTGTTTCAAGCGATGTCGTGCTTTCGTCAATGACACCGTTATCCAGATCCTGAGTCCCTGTCTCCTGCCCGTACGCAACATCAGTCGTCTGAACATTACCTTTATTGGTGATGGTCATGAATTTACCAAGCTGAATATCAGGGTATTCCTGCTTTTCAAAGCTTTTATCGAAGTCGATGGCCGTTTGCTCAATGACTTCCTGAATATCTAAATTATCCATTAATTACTCCCCTGTGCCAGCGGATGCCGGTGCCACTTCGTTACGCATGATTTTTGCCAGACTGCCGTTGACATCAGTCACATAAAAATTGGTTTTAATTTCACCGTTGTGACTTACGGTACCGGCATCTTTGCCTGTGGCCACCACAGTGACTGCGCTGCCAATAGCGAGCTCACTTGTTTCAGCCATTTGAACCACGATTTCAGATCCGTGCGGTAACGTCATCAGTGACAAATTACGACCCGGTTTGAATTCATGGTTAATGCCGATAACCATTGCGACACCGAGGATTTTATCTGCAGCAGAACTGACATTTCTGCACCCCTGAGCAACGTCACCCATCGCAACGAAGTACCCGCCTTTGATCGGAGTGTCGCCGACGTTAATGTATGATGGCGCAACAATGCCTGACTCACCCGCACGGGCCACCTGACCCGCAAACCAGCGCTTGCCGAGATAGATATTTTTACCGGTTTCCATTATTTGCCCCCGAACTGTTTGGTGTAATTATGTGGCTCACCAGGAGCGGAATCACTCAGCAAATGCTGCCCGATCTCGCTTCTCGGTTTTGTTGCCACCTGCACGGCGATATAGGCGGAGCGTAACGCTTCATCACTCATGCCTTTGACTGCAGCATCAGTAAATACTTTCCGCTGAACGAGAACAGCCGCATGAATATCACGCTCAGACTTCGCATCTTTCAGGTTCACTTTCGGGAACCGGGCTTTGGCATCTGTCATCGTCGCCTCGGTGGATTTTTCCCCTTTCAGCTTTTCGATTTCTTCCTTCAGTGAGGAATTTTCAGTTTCGAGCTCAGACACCTTTGCCTGTAACTGCGCGTTTTGCTCCTTCAGCGCGGCCAGGTCATCGCCCGCAGCACCGTCCGGATTACCCGGGTCCGCATCTGTTTGCACAGCCTTCATGCTTTCCAGTTGCGTTTTCAGCTCTGCCAGCTGTGCGATTAATTCCTGCGATTTCGCCAGCGCTTCCTCTGATGCGTTGCCATCCAGATCAGCCAGTGCTTTTTCCAGCGCCGCAATCATCCCGACAATCTCATCAGCAGTGAGCGCAGCGCCCTCACTGTCTTTCAGTTTTTTGCCCCGCAGAAATGCAAGGGCGTCTGTTAATGTTTTAAACATTGTTTTACCTTTTCTGTCGTTTAAACGAACCTCAGCGCCGTAGCGCCCTTCTGTTACCACGGCGACATGATTGCCGCGAATATTGATGTGATATAACTTCCCGTCACGCTCTTCGATTTCAGCCGGTTCATAGCCGACAGACACTTCACGGACGTCGGTTTTTTCCAGCGTTGCAATAGCTGCCGCATCCGTGATGTAGACGTCACAGATGACTTTGTCGCCTTCAACCCTGACATTCTGGATGTGGCCTATCGCTTTCTCTTTGTGATCACCGGCGGTGACGGCACCGCTGTCCGGGTGCGTCAGGGTTAGCGGGAGCCCTTCAAAGGATTTAAGCGTTTCCGGTCTGGAGAGTTCTTCGAGTGTGCGGAGAATGGATATTTTTTTGTTGGCATCGCTGCCGGTTAACCCGATTTCGTGGCCGTAGTACTCAATCGACCCGGCACGGGTTATCGTCGCAGTAGTAACAGCGTACCCCTGCGGTGTTTTTTTCCATGCCATTAATTAATCCCATGAGACATAGGGCAGCGCGACACACCGGCACTGATAGTCAGTCCCCGGATGGCCTTCGTATGCCCCGATTGATTTGCGTTTCTTCCACGTTTTGCCGCCATCGTCCGAGTAAACGGAGTCGTCGGAATATTTGCAGAGTTTTCCGTTAAGCGGGAAATGACTATCGCGCTCCCGCTCATCGCCAGCACCTCCCCATTCGTACAGATCAAGACCGAGCGCACGACTGCGTGATTCTGTCAGCGCTGCGTTGAGTTTTGCGGTCTGGTCACGGGCGATAAATTTCGCACGGCTTTTCGATACCTTCCCGCGCTCACGAATGGATGCGACGATATTTTCATGCCTGCCGCCGTTCTTCAGATTACCGAATACCTCAGCGCCGATATCGTTGATGAAATCGTTCTTTATAGACTCGATTAAATCGACGTTATCTTTTACCGCTTTGTCCAGGTCGGAACGTATAGCCTCATCCCCGAGCATGCCGGTCAGATCAATGCCGAACGCTTCGTTGTATGTGCGCTGCGTCTGCTCTTTATTCTGCTGGTTCGCACGATTTACCAGACCAAACGAAAGGCGGCTCGCGATATCCGCGAAAGACATACTGGCAACCTTCTGTATGGCTCTGGATAATTTGGCGGTGATGCTGATGGGTGGTGTATTTGGTGCGTCATTCAGTACGGGGCTTTCTAACTCTGTAATTATCAGGTCTGCGATATTATCGATAACCGAATACAGCCGGTCACGATACCAGACCTCGGAACGCTTGCTCTGCCTGATTGGCCGCATTCGTCGTCGGCGCGGTTTGAGCCGCCCCTGTTTGCGCTCCAAAAGCTGTTGAAGTTCCATAGTCACCATATCCTGATGATTCGACGATCCGCTTGATGTCCGCGTCTGTAACAGTGACAAGCAGGCCACGCGCCACCATTTCTTTCAGTACCGTTTCCTCGTCAATCACGCTGTTCTGCAGCATCGATGCAAATCCGGTCGAGTACGCCGTAAATCGCGTTGCCAGCTCAGCCTCGTTGATACTGTCAATTGACGGATACGTGTATTTTAGTTCGTCACTGACTGGGAGCTTGTCGAGAATGAACTGGTCTACGAAGTCCTGCATCGGGCGCAGCCGGGATTCCTGCAAGCCGTTGATAGTTTCGTAATAGGCTTTGTTGTCCTCTTCGCCTGAGTTAAATCCGCTGGCTGACTGCCCGAACAGAACAGTGATCGGCCTGTCCAGCGCCCCGGCAAGGACGTTTGCCATTTTTGTTATCACGTCTGACAGCCCGGTAAATTGTGCCGTCTTTTGCTCATACCGTGTCGGCGCTTCTGCGGTTCCCGCGTCGATTAACATCAGTCCGGTTGATGACTTTGTTTTCTTCATCACGGCTGCATACTGAAGCACCTGATTTTCCATCCCGGCATCGATCTGTGCGTTCATTCCTGAGAGGAACATCACATCGACGTTTGCCTCCTGGATGGTGTCTCCGGTACTGACTATCGCTGTATCGAATGTCTTTATTGCAACATACGGGGCTTGCAGGTCTGATGTGCCGTACTTCTTCCGGTCTTTGATGCTGTGCTTGCCAAGCTTTATCCGGTGACACCGGGAGTGGTGAAACTTAAGCTGTTTCGTCCCGATATCGATCTGATACGTAAGCGGCTCGCCAAAGTGTGGGGAAGCAATATCAGCGATAACATGCGAATCCGGCGTGTACTCCCCTTTCTTCAGTACGATGAACTTAATGATGTCCTCGGACTTTAAATCCAGCGGAGAGACTATCTGCTCATCGGAACAGTCAGTAACCGCAACAACCATTGCATCACCCAGCAGAGAGGCCCATGTGAGCGCGTCGCGGAACACCTGACCGAGGTTAAGCTCTGTCTCCATATCACGGATCTGCTGCTTCAGCGCCTCGTCAATATTCCCGGAGAACTCGCGCGGCAATTTCAGCATGTCGTCGGCAGTTTTGTTGATGTACTTCGCCACCACCCACGACCCTTCATAAAGCGCCTCAAGCTCACTGTCAGGAACTCTGTCCCGTTTATTACTGTACTTCACAGCGCCGATTTTCTCGCCGAGAGATGTCATCAGGCTGCTCAGGCCATCATTGAGACGACCGATTAACGTTTTCTTAGTCATTACATGATGTCCCAGACTGTTGTCCGTCCTTTGATATACCCGTCCAGCCCGTACCGTGACGCATCCCAGCAATGGTTATGAGCATCAGCAATTACCGGCAGAACCTCACCGGTAATGCGGTCTGTTTTGTACGAGTAAAGACGGGCTTCTTTTGCTGTCTCTTTGCAGCGGGGGTGAATGATGATTTGCTTAAATCCGCGCAGGAATGTGATTCCATCCTCTACGCTACCCTGCCACTTTTTGGCAGCGGAGATGTTGAATCCCTGACGGCGGAGATAGCTGATTGTTTCCGGACGCGCTGAGTCGGCTTTGATAGGCCACTTCCTCACCTCCGGTATCTTGTCGTAAAACGCTGGCATGTGGTCAAGCTCTACACCGATGCCGTATGCCTCATATTCGATGTACAGGCAATTATCCAGAATGAACTGTCGCAACAGCGTGTTCGGGTCTTTCGCAAAGCCGAAGTCAGCGCCGAACAGCAGCCTGTCGGCCTTCTTCCAAAGGTCATCAGGAAACGATTGAACAACGTATTTGTTCGCCAGTACCTGTTTATCTGAGTTTTCGAGGTAAGCGCCTTCCCATATCCATGCGTAATCTGCATATTCCAGGCTATCTAGGTCATAAAGCCTTTCTTCTTCCAGAACATCAGGAAACCATGGATTATCGCTATAGTTCATTTCAACGATAATTGAATTTTTGGGAGGCTTTTTTCTGAATCGCTTGTCAGTGGCGCTTCCGTCTTTTTCCGGGTTCCATGTCACCCATATTTCAGAACCAGACTCGCGGACAGTTGGCCTTAATTTTTTCCATGCTAAATCTGATACAGACTCCGCCTCATCGACCCACGCCAACAGAATTCTTGCCTTTGACTTAATACTGTCGAGATTGTGCCGCAGCCCGCAAAAGACGTAGCTGACTTTCCTGCATTTGGTGCGGATATACTTCTCACCGATATCGAAGTAAGCATTCAGCCATGGCACAGACCGTATAGCCTGTTTTACTTCCTCCATTGATGATTCTTCGAGTGAGTTCATAAACTCACGGCCGCAAAGAATAACACCGCTGATACCCTGCTCTGCCGCCTGATACGCTTTGACCGCGCTCATCATTGCAAACGTCCTGGTCTTTGCACTACCGCGCCCGCCATGCGAGCCACGATACCGAACGCCTTCCTTTGCGAATACCGGAACTAACTTGGCGGGAATTGGTAAATCAACTGTCTGATCCATCAGGTGATACTCCCACCAATCTAATCACTGTTGGTTTTTGCGTCATAGACCCGTCAGGTGATCGGTGATCTATTTCCTGCTTCTCGGAATAGCCGTGCTTGGTAAGCATTATCTTTGTAATTGAGGGGTTGAAATCACCTTTCAATCCGCCATTTATCAGCTTATTTTCCTGTAAAGATAAAATCCCCTCTACGATGTCCGAAAACTCCCGCCCGAGGTCACTATCTTGTTTTGCATACTCATACGTTGTTGACCTGGCGATAGCTAAGTAACACGCTAAACCAGCGACACTAGGAACTACGTCGCCGAGTGATTCATAACCGCCGTACAGGTATTCTTTTGCCTTAGCGATTAGCTCATCAGTCAGCTTGCTAGGGCAACCAACCTGTTTAGATTGTTGTCCCATGTCGATTCCTTGTATTTGTGAGGTATCACCATTTCTTCCACCACGGCAGGTGTCGCCGCATATGAGGGTGTCTTTATCCCGGTGTTACCGATTATTCTGGATGTCCACACGCTCGCCGTGAGGAGTGGCACAGGTCGTGGCTAATGTGGCAGAGGAGATCGGCGGCTCGGTAGTAATAAAAAAGACCGCTGGGCGGTCTATTCCGTTGATAATCAAGCAAGGCTCAATTTTGAGCTCTGTTGTCGTAGCGATAGCGTAATTCCCTGATAGCCTCGCGTGGTGTAACGCCACATCCGACCCACAGGAATCGGTAGGAGGAAAACTTGTCGCTTTTCATCCGTATCATCCGCGCCACCCACACCCCGGATTCTCGCCTGAGGTGAGGCTTATACCAACAATGTAAATTCATTGGCGCGCCTCCATCAGCGAAACCATATCCGGGTCCATCTGCGCAATGATATTTGCTCGGGTATCTGTTAGCGACTTCTTCCGTCCGCCAACGCCCCAGCTATTCATTCTGCGGGCGCAGTGGCTAATCTCCTGCTTTTCAGTAGCAATCAGCAGGTCAAGGCGGTTAAGCATGGTCATGTTCGACAGCCCGTTAAGTGTCGCTTCGCGGAATGTCTCATACACACTGATTTCAAACTCAGGCTTAATCCATGCTGCATAGCGTATCGCCAATAATTCAGCAGCCCATACGCCTTGCTCATTACCACCGTTAACTACCTTAAGTGATTGATTTCCTTTCAGAGGACTTTTTTGTCCTCTGGCATCGAGAGCAGAAACAAAGCGCTTAACTCCGGCACTCCGGATAAACTTACCCGGCCTTTGTGACTCGCTGGCCTCGCCTTTGAGAACCGCCGCCGCATGTAAATCATTCAGGCTGTAACGCCCTTCGCTATCAACACGAACGGCCACGCCGTTAACAATAACTTTTGGATATTGCATGATGTCTACCTTACTTAGTAATGAATCCTGCCACATAGGAGATCAGCCCACCAAAGCGACATCAGCTATAACTGATCGCCTCAGGACTCATTCCTAAATATTGGCTTGGTGTTTAAAGATGTGTGCATGTGGTGCACAGGGTGAAATGTGAGAGATGCGCAACCTTCGCCACGTTACCTACGTTGCTGGGTCACTTGCGGCTTACCCGCCAGCCAGATATGGACCACCTCACTTATTTGCGATGAATCCATTAAAAAGCCCCGCTATTTAGCGAGGCGCTGTTATTTAATCTGACCAGTGAGCTTTATCGCCCAATAGTCATATGGGGTCAGGCTATGTATGGCATCCGCCAAATCAAGCAGCCAGTCAGGCCACCAGTTACGCACAGCGACACGACACTCGCCCTTATGGTCACCAACATAAATTGGCACAACCCCCATAAATAAACCGTAGTGGTCGTAATCCTGTTTTATCTGTTCTTTTGTCAGCCGGTTGAATATCGCCATTACTTCACTCTCTCCGCTTCAATCTCCCGTATTGCCCGTTTTATTTTTTTACGCATGCAGCGGTGCTGTTGATTGACCTTGCTGTGTTAAATTCACGCTCAACAACTTTCTTTGCTGCCTTGCATGTCGCCTCACTTTCAAATTCTTGTGTTCTTACTGACGCGAAGTCATTATCAGAAAATGGAGAGGCGTACATTGCAAAAATTAATATCCACATATGGATTCCTTATTTTAAGCACTGAGTCTTTATGTAGTCCTGCAAATACAGGGTCTGCTTTTCGTTCTCAGCCATCATTTCTCTGAGACGCCAATAATCCTGTTCAGTTGCTTCACTAAGTCGTGGGGCGGCTTCATTGCTTCCGCTTTCGGTGGTATAGGTTCCGGCCTTTGGACACTCGGCTTTGATGTACACGCGCTTAGTGCCAGACTTAACAGCATCACGCAGGTTATCAATTTCAGTTTTGGCATTGGTTAACTCCTGCGTGTACATGGTGTCCAGTTCGTGAAGTGACTGAATGCGGGATTTGTAGTCTTTGTTGATGGCGACTTGTTCAGATAGCTGACTGGTCAGTGAATTGCGTTCACCTCTCAGCTTATCAATCCGGATTGCCTGCCAGCTAATAATGACCACTGCAGCAACCACCGCCCACTCACTGAGTTTCACAGCAGCCCCCACGCGCGTTCAAACACGTCCGGTGAATATGGCTGATACCCCAACTCAACGCCGACAATCGCAGTAGCCAGCGCAATGCCGGTCTTTTTGTCTTTGGTGTTCAGGTGATCATTAATGCCGATACCGATATCCGCAGCAGCGCGGTTGATATAGCCATCCGTGTTGTTTTCATTCGGCGGTGCATATTTGTTGATAATGGCTTTAACTGAGTTCAGTCCGTATTTCGTCTGGTATGTCTGAAGCAATTTATAGATTGCCCGGATGCCATATTCAGGAGACTGGAAACGACAGAACCGTGATTCAATTTTCGGGTCATGTGGCAACTGTCCCTGCCATTTATTCGCTGGGTTGTAATCGATATTACCTGGGTTATTGTTGCGTTCGCCGCGTGCCGGTTTAGTCATCACTCACCTTCCGTAAAAGTCGCTTCTCAAGGGTTTTAATCAGTTCAGCGCCAGACCAGCCAGCAAGACCGGCAATGCCGCCTGCCAGCTCCGGCACCCACTGGTAATAACTGGAGGCCAGATACACCATCGCACCGGCAAAGATGGAGACAATCACCTGAAGAAAGAAAAATCCCCAGCTTATTTTTTCTCCGTTAAGCACCTTGTAGGCGCAGCTTGCGGCAGTGCCGAGAAGAGTCATGATGCTAATGAGCATTCCCACAAGCCAGTTGTAGTTTCCGGGGTCTTTATAGGGCATTTTACGCATACCTCCCCCTTAGCTTGGGGCTGGTTAGATAATAGGGTGCCGCGCACAGTATCTCTGCGCTGATTACGTTTGTTTGTTCAGGATTCTGTGGCGGCGTATATGAAAAAAGGCCGCACAGGGCGACCTTTGGAATGCTGGACTCGCATAACGAATCCGTACGCGCAATGTACTCGTGGTACATGCGTTATGTGAACTATTAATAGACTTCTGAAAAAACACCTACATCGACAAACATCTGCCGGTCGCGAACTTCTTTGATGCTCATGCCGAATACTTTCCTGTGATTAGCGCACATCCAGCAACCACACAGTGCGGGAGTACGGTAGCACATGCCTATGCTGCGTTTAGTGGCGTGTCCGGCATTGTAATATTTGCTGCGCTTGGATTTTAGGCGTTTCTCGTGATGGCGTCTTATTGCTTTACTTCGCATTAATGACTCCGTAATTCAGTTGTTCGGAATAACCGAACATGTGAACTATCCGGAAATTCCGGAGAGTTGAACCTGTAAGTAACCCTTACAAGTTGCAGATATGAAAAAGCCCTCCGGAGAGGGCTGTTATGCATGCTTCGACACAAGGCCAGTTTCCCGCCGGTGTGCGCCGTTTACTTACTTCCTCGCTCTGCATTCTTTCGACCTCTCAGCCGATGCGGTTCGAGTCCCAGCCCTGCGGCGAAGTGACGAACTAGGCGGTATCGATAACAGGAGCCGCCTCTTTTACCCTGTTACCTGCTCTTGCCTTTAACTGCCTGAGCATATCACAAACACTACACTGAAATTTCGCGATTTGCAACATTTTTAATATATATTTATGAAATCGGACACTCCTCTCGTTTTAACTCGCGCTCCATTGCGTAAAACATCTCCTCTTCCAGTAGTCTCTCTGCCCATTCGATGCGCCTGGTTCCCTGCTGGATGCTGATTCCCGTCATGAAAGTAAGCTCACGCGCCATCTTTTGCGGGTATTTGCGCTCACAATACCGTTTAATAGCCACATGACGGATTGGGTTATCTTTTTTAAACCTGTCGGTCATTACCTTTTCAACAAAAGCGGCATCATCTGATTCTTTGGCGAGAGCAATGATGTCGTTTATTGTTTTCTTCGGATTGAGTATTTCGTGAGACTTTTTGAACAACTCATCTCCGCGATAACCCATTTTATGCAGGTCTTTAACCACCTTGATGATTCTTTCACCCTCAGTGTCACTCCACTCAGTGCGGATCATCAGGCGACCAATAACACTGCATTCGCTTGAACCGTAGTCATTGCCACCGTACGCATTACCCCACGTCATGAGCATGTAACGAACCCACACCCGCTTGCCGTCAGAGATATTTTTACGGGCACCGCACCACACCCGCCGCAGGTCATTTTTATTGGCAACGTGCGCCAACAAGTAAAAAGGTTCATCTCTCATTGCTCTTTCCCCTGGTTGCCTTTCATCTTGGATTTTGTCATCAGCACGCCGTTGTAGATAACGTGCATTTCGCACCGGGTATCACGGTGAAACTTCCTGACGGTGTTCCGGTTTATTTCCAGCTCTCTCGCCAGTGCAGTCATGTTCCCGTAGTGCTTAACCAGCATTTCCGGTATCGATGTGATTTCAGGTTTCATCCCCTATCTCCCATATCGTGACATCCAGTGACCCGCCGCTTACCCTTTCACCGCGCCTGATCCGCATATCATCAATCTGGCTGTCGTCCTTCCAGAAACCGGCGTGAGTGAGCGAATCGAAAACAGCCTTTGGCAGGTTATCGAGGTCTCTCTGTCGTTTGTCCGGGGGATTCGCTGTGATACTGATTCTGATGCGGGATGTGGTGCTGATATCGAGGTTTTGCTGTCTGATTAATTCTGTGATGTGCTGTCGGTATCTGGTTCCTTTCTCTGCGATGTAGTGCCGACCTCTGGCGTGTCTCCAGTACGTGTTGTTGGACGGAGGCCACGGCAACTTAAGGTGATATTGGTTCATGCCGATATTTTCCCCTCTGCCAGCAACTGCGCCTGAGTCCGGATAACGCCCTCAAGGTGACACTGTTTTGCATACTCAGCGTCTGTGAGGCGCGTACGTCGGTCGATTTCGTCATGACATGCACTACACGCCCATGCGCCAAAAATGTCCGGTGATTTAATTCCGGTGCCGCACAATCCCGGCATCCGATAATGAGCCAGCACCACCGTTTCAGAATTGCCGTTGCACACTCCAGGAATTCGGATCTGGCATTCTCTGCCGCGTGCTTCTTTTCGTAAGTTAGCCATACTCACCCCCAGTATTTATAGATGCCGAGTGCAATAACAAATATCACCCAACTCAGAGTGAACGGATTACTCAGATATCCCAGGATGCGTTTGATCATCACCATCTCCTTTTATCTTCTCGACTACTTCCAGATGCGGGCATTCACTGGCGCACTGGTCGCACACGTAAACTTCATCGTCGGCCAGTTCTTTACTGCACAGTTGGCATTCCACGGCGGGCCTCCTGCTCAGATACCGGCGTTTTCACCTTCGTGCCGGTACGCTTCTTATCGGGAAAGCTGCTGAAGTGAGCCTTAATTTTTGATACGGCATAATCATCAAAAACGTAATAGACCTGCTTTCCGATTTTGTGGCTGACGCGGACACTGCCGATATCTTCCATCATTTTGACAAACGTGGTCGCCATCATGATTTTTAACTCAGCGGCCAGTGAAACCGCCTTCACCGTGAAACTGTCCAACTGGCGAAGATTCCGGACTATCCGTAGGCATACATCCTGTTTCTGTTCGGCGGTTTTGATATAAGTTTTCTTCCCCCTTGTCACTTTGCTTTCCTCCGCTTCTGCGCCTGCCGGTTCAGTTTCCGGTGACCGGTAATGCGGTTGCGTGACAGGGGATAGTGATAACCTCTTGCGCTATCACGCAGCGCCCAGGCAAGGCCATTCGCCGACAAGCCAACAGCCAGAGCCATAAGTAAATTTGATTTCTTCATGCGTCCTGCTCCCTTTTGAGTTTCATGTACTCCGAATCCTCAGGCGTAGTCAGTATTAAACCGAACTGTGCAGCCCATGATTCGATTTGCTGAAGAAAGTAATGCATATCACCTTTATCCAGTTTTGAAGTGCGCCTGAGCGTCTCACGCTGCGTTTTCTCGCCGGTAATAACATCGGTGTACTCAGTGGTTTCAAATCCGAGGTATGTCGCCTTCAGACTTCTTTTTACCCATGCCTCTGTACAGAACGGACGACCGGCACGAATCAGGTAATCGCTGATTTCTTTGTACCAGACATGGCTGAGTGAATTTTGTGAAAGGCTTCGTTTCGGGCGGTAGGGTTTTGCGGTGATACTTAACTTCGGGTGGGTATTCAGTAGTGATTTTAGTTGCTCGTAAAACAGTTTTTTGTTGGATTCGTGCAGACAGAAATTTTCCACATTACCCCCTATTCCTCCGGCCTGCGATACATGAAAATGACCAAGCCGCCTTTCGTTTCTACCTTCATGTGACCCTCTGGTTTTATGTCGCCAAGCTCATAGGCATCATATAACTCGTTTATCGCTGCCTGTTTGCGATCTTTTTCCTTACGCTTGAATGCCTTCCTGAATATCAGACCCAGAAACCACTCGACTGATTTTGCGATAATCCAAAAATAACCCACCGCCATCAGGCCGATGGTCGCGTATTTGATAATTTCATCCATCCCCTACTCCTTCTCACATTGTGGTGCTCTGCGGTTCCAGGCGGTGATTGCGTCACGTTTAAAACCAATCGCTATCACCTGGCCGGGGCAATCATCACAGTAAATTGCTGACTGCCTTACATGCTTTTCATTTTCCGTGTCGGCGAAAAACCAAAATGACTTAATATTTTCCCCGCCGCAAAACGGGCATGGCCTGAGTTTATTCATGCTGATTGCCCTTCCTGAATGGATATTTTTTTTCGATATAGTCCATTGATGAAAATAAAAATTCTCTCATTCGCTGCCTGACAAAGTGTATTGGTGTATCAAGCAAAAAAAAGATGAAATAGACTACGGCCATAGGAACAAAGAATATGATTCCGATTGCCCACCTGAACAGATATGTGACTACGTTACCTTTTAATTTTGCCCACCTAGGCTTCTGTGTTTTCTCTGTCATTTCGGTCGCTTCTCCGGATATGGTTTGCTACAGATGCGCCTGACGTCTTCTGCCACCCAGCCTGTCAGCTTGTAACACCTGATAATGTTATCGGCTAAATCTGCGCTGGGTTTGTTGTGTCGCCGCCACTTAGTCAGAACCCATCTATCATGAAATAAATATCGCAGGGCTTTCATCACTCCTCCGGTGGTTGTGGCAGTGGCATCCAGTGGGTTACCCTTCCGCTAAGCGCATCATCTCTAAAGCACTCTCCATTCCACGAACAATTCCATTGATAATGGCTTTTTCCAAGGCAATTTACCTCTTCCACGTAACACAGGTATCGGCCTGACTCTTCCGGCATTCTTTCCGAGCACTTAATCCATTCCATCTTCATCTCCTTTTGGCGGTGTCTGGTACGGCAGTCTGCTGCAAACTCCGGCATTCCATGCGCGGTATCTTTTCGCAATCTCACTGTGGTTGTATTCATGTCCGCCGAAAAAGTTTATTTTCCGCTGCATCATGATGTACTCAGGTGTATAACCAAGTTCCCCAGCACACCACTTTTCAAAATCCGTTGGTTCCATAATCAAAAGTCCTCCGTGCCCTATCCGCGAACCCGCGTTGCTGTTCTGATGTTTTCGTATGCTTCAAACGCCTCCACACGCTCAACGCCGTCACACTCTTTTGCATAGGCATACATGGCCTTTTCAGCTTCACGGTGTTTTTCCAGTGCAATACGTTTTAATTCTGCGATTTGTTCTGTAGTCATAATCAAAAGTCCTCAGTTAATCGTCTTGAACTGATTAAAATCATCAGCTGTGATACCGGGCACGATGCAGTTTGCAAACATAACCCCGCCGCCAGGAGCTCTCATAAATCTGAAATTCCTGAACTCAGGCTTATGCTGAATATTCATATCCATATCTGCCGGAAACTCGCTGTAGTTTTCCAGTAAATAACTCATGGCATCCATCCAGGCGTGTTTGTCTGCATCAGTGAAATAACATTCCTGAAGCAAAGCGTATCCGCTCATAATCAAAAGCCCTCCGGTATCACCAAACAACGCCAGCCTTAACAAGCTTACGGCAATGAGAAATAACCTCGCGCCTACCCACTTTCTTACTCAGTCTCCACGGTGAATAATATGGGGCTTCATCGCTATTACTTTCACCAGCTCTGAACACACCTTCCCAATCAGTGGTTTCAGTGATCAGGTTTTTGTGTAGTTCATAAAATGCATCGTAAGCGTCAAACTCCCCCCAATAGTCAGTCTGTCCGAAATGCCATTCGTTACATTCATCGTCCAAATAAAAATCTTCTTTCTGGTACTGACTTGGGCACAACTTAATCAGTAACTCCATTGCTGATTTTGTTATTTTTTTCTCTACCCGAGGTTTGCAATTTCCATTCCTGCTCATATCAAAAGTCCTTCTGTCCTGGGTTATGCCGCTACTTAACCTGTCTGCGGAAACTTTCCCAGGTGAAATTGATAACGGTCGGCGATCCCATTCTCAGGCGGTCAATAACCCGATCACCCAATGCTTTCGCCAGTTCGTCAAAATTGAGATTGGTCAGCACACCTACCGGCTTTTTATTCGATAACCTGCGGTCTACCACCTGGAAGATAATCAGCTCTTCGTTCAGGTTATTACGCTGTACGCCGACATCATCCAGCACCAGTAAATCTACTTCGCACAGGTCGTTGATCAGCTGCGACTCCGTAGTTTTTGCCACTTTCTGGTATGTCTCACGGACACGCATCATCAGGTCTGGCAGAGTGGCGATCAGAATGCTTTTCCCGTTCCGGATTATCTGGTTGCCGATAGCAGCTGCCAGATGGTTTTTACCGGTACCGGGATTGCCGCTGAAAATAAACCCGCCAAATGATTTGCCGAACTCAGCTGCGTACTGCTGCGATTTACTGAGAGCCCGCTGCTGCTCCTGCGTTGTCGCCTGGTAATTATCGAAAGTGCATTCCTGATGTAACGGGCTGATACCAGAGCGACCCATGATTTTATTGAGACGGGTAACCCGGTTTTCATCGGCGATCCGTTTCGCATCGATAGCGCCCTGCTCACGCTGCCACGCCATCAGCTCAGCAGCATTCGTGAATTTTGGCTTGATGTGCTCCGGCTTCATGCGGTTAAACCGCGCCAGAGTCTGCGCTGCTGTTGCCATCAGAAGTCCTCCGGTATGAATTGCTGAACACGCTTAGGCTGAACAATACGTTGCCGTGTAGGCGGTGATTTCGGCATAAACAGACCTGTCCAGCCATTTGATATTGACTCTTCGATAACGCTTTCCGGTGAGTGTCCGGCTTCGTAGAATTTAGTAAGCTTGGATATCAGCCCGTTGAGCGTCTGTTTTGTCTTGATCGGTTTTTTCAGGTCTTTCCGGTAGGTAACCCAACCCACCCAGGTATCACGACTCAGCCAATCAGGCAGAGGATGCCCCATTGCGTCAAACGGTTCAGGCTTAACCTGTTTTTCAGGTTTAGGGGATATAGGGGTATTTAGATCTTTATTGTCTTTGGTAAGACTGTCTTTGGTGTTGGGTGATTCCACCAAACTTGAAAGGTTAAAACACCCAACTTCTTGGGTGGTTTCACCCGAACTTTTGGGTGGTTTAACTTTCTCTGTTTTTTGCCTGTTAAGAACCCATTCATCCAGCTTTTTATTGACGCTGATAATTTTGAACAGCCCTGATTTTCTTAAATTTATGATTCGTCTGTTGGCTAGCTTATTCAGTGCTTTGTTCACATCTGAATCATCAAGGTCTGTCATTTCCGCGATGTAGGTATTCGTCACTTTATCTTCGGACTTGTTCCATCCGAATGTGCACATGATCACCGCGTCAAACACTTGGTGCTCCTGGCCTGACATTTTCAGTTTTGGCTTCAGTTTCCCTATGCTTGTTGCGGTGCGGAAATATCCGTCTTCAAGGCTTGCCACGTTAACCTCCGGCTTATCCGGCGATAGTTGTTTGTTGGCAAAATCCGCATGCCTAACAACCCCCATAGCGACCTCCATATCTTTGTTTCGTAATTACTTTCATGTATAATTACTCCGTTATTTGCTGCATCAAAAAAGGGGAAACCGTATATTCCCCTTTCCTAAATCACTGGTTATTGATACAGTGTGATTGTTAAGTGCTTCTCTCAATGCGCCTCTGCTGCTCCAACAGCCGGGGCGTTTTCTTTTGTTCTCATCAGAGAGAGCTCGCCGATCTGCTTCCACAGAAACCGGTACTCTTCCTCGCTGATTTTCTTCTCGCCCGGCAAAACAAAATCTGTGATACCGGCTGCGGCCAATGTCTCGCATATCTCCGGTAACTTTTCTGTTCTGCGTAAGACTGTTGAATCGTGTACACCGAGCAGTTTTGCAACCACTGTCTGTGTGGTGCTTCTCAGTGCCTGATGAGCTGTTGCCATCAGATGATTTGACACAAACTGGTTAAACGATTTGCGTGGATTTGCATTTTCCATAATTCATAATGTCCTTATTGAGATACAGTTATTCGCTCACTTCCTGTGAGGTGTTGCTGTGTTGAAAAATGTTCCAGCACATATCCGGAACGGGCTAAATTGTGTAAAGAGCGGTGGTGTTACTGTTTTTTGCTATGGACTAATTCTTCAAATGGAATGCCAAGCAACTGGTTAATTTCTTTGTACCTAGCTGGCGGGATATAACCCTTTTGTTCCCACTGCCTAACTGCCTGATCGCTAATTTTGAGCAACTTAGCCAGTGCAGGGACGCCGCCTGCTTTTTTGATGGCAGTATCTAATCCGTTCATAGTGTTTTCCCTTTTACTGATTAACACAAGAATAATACAAGCAATACTTTATTTAAGCAAGCGTAACTTGCTGGAACGCTAAAAGCTATGCTTGTATATTGAAGGCATGAAAACTATGCATGACAGAATCAAGCAAGCGAGACTTGCGAAAAAAATGACCCAGGCAGAGCTGGCGGAAAAGGTTGGCGTTACTCCCCAATCCGTTCAGCAGTGGGAGAGCGTTACTGAGCCAAAGAAAAACCGAGTGGTTAAAATTGCGGAAATACTGGGTGTTGATGCTAATTGGTTGCTTTTTGGATCCGATACCCGAGACGGAATACCTGTAAAAGACTTCAAGCCAAGAGAAGTGGCTGAATGGGATAGCAGTACGCCTCTTGATGACGACGAGGTTGAGGTGCCGTATTACAAAAGTATAGAGCTTGCCGCCGGTAATGGATGCAATGGCGGGAGCGATAATAACGGCTACAAACTCCGCTTCTCTCGCTCTACGCTTCGTCGTTATGGCATTTCACCGAAAGATGTAGCTTCGTTTCCTGTGCATGGTGAGAGTATGTCGCCGGTAATCCCGAGTGGAACCACTGTGTTCGTGAACTGCGGCGATAAGACCATTGTTGATGGTGGAATTTACTTCATTGAACAGGACGGACTGCTGCGGATTAAGCAGCTACTGCGCCAGCCTGGCAAGCTGATCATTCGCAGCTATAACTCAATCGACTTCCCGGATGAAGAAGCTGACCCGACGACTGTAAAAATTGTGGGCAGAGTCTTCAACTGGTCTGTGATGGCGTATTAGTAACAGTGGCCTGACGACACGTTTTAGGGTGTGGTGGTGTGACCGATTCGGAACAATAGGAACAACCGAATTGATATTAAACCAGTTAAAATCCATACTTCAGTTAGTGCAGTCACTTATAAATTTAGGGTAGATGATGGTTCAGGCATTTATTAACAGCGATATATTAACGTGGGCGAGATGTAGAGCATCTCTCTCTGCGGACTATATCGCTGAAAAATTCAAAAAGCCTGTGGATATAATCATAGCCTGGGAGGAAGGAAGAGAGCCGATATCTTTTGCTCAGGCACAGAGATACGCCAGCATCACAAAAATACCATTTGGCTACCTGTACCTCGATACTCCGCCAGAAGAAAAGCTCCCCATCCCTGATAGGCGGACCATTGGTGGTCGAGATAATCGTATCAGTATCGAATTAAAAGATACCATCAGTGACGTTCTTGTTAAGCAGGACTGGTACAGAGAATATGCTATTGGAAACGGACTGCCTGATGTATCTCTCGTAGGATCTTTGCCGCCCGACAGCGCACCCAAAAAAATAGTAGCCACGATAAAGCAATATATAGATATTGAAATCCCACCCAAAAAAGGGAAGTGGAGAGATTTTTTCTCTGAAATGGTAAAAAAAATCGAGGCTCAAGGTGTTCTTGTAATGCGTAGTGGTGTTGTTAAAAACAATACCAGCAGGCCAATTAGCGTCGATGACTTCCGTGGATTTTGCATCGCAGATAAAATCGCACCAGTGATATTCATTAATACAAATGATGCAAAAGCCGCACAATTATTTACCTTAGTTCATGAGCTATCTCACTTAATCCTAGGGCAGTCTGCTATCTCTGATCTATCTTTAAATGCCAGAGAAAAAGAAGAAGTTATTTGCAATGCCTCCGCTGCTGAGTACTTAACACCAGAAAATATCTTCTTGGCTGAGTGGATTGAAAAGCGCCCTTTTGAAGAAAATATTGACAACCTGAAAGATATTTTCCGCGTTAGCGCATGGGTAATTGCTCGTCGAGCTGTTGATTTAAAATTAATAAGCAAACATGAATACAGCCAATTTATAAATAAAATAAACGAAAAACCAACATCTAGCGGCGGTTCCTATGGTAGAAATCAAAAAGTAAGGATTAGCGAACGTTTAGCAGTAGCTGTTGTTACTCAGGCATTGGAAGGAAAAATCCTCTTAAGAGAAGCACAAAGCCTAACCGGAATACAGCCAAACAAACTATATGATTTTGCTCAGAAGGAGTTGGGGCTTTGAGCTATCTTATTGATGCAAATATTTTTATCCAAGCACAGAACGATTATTACTGCTTTGACTTGTGCCCTGGATTTTGGTCTTTCTTGGGTTCGAAATTTGCTGATGGACAACTGATCAGTATTCGTAATGTTTTCGACGAACTCCAAAAGCGTGATGATGAAATATGTTCGTGGTCAAAAGATATAAGGCATTGTTTTCAAAATATTGATGACAAAGAAACTCAGAAATACTTCGGCGAGATCGTAAATTATGTACAGCATGAATATGCTCCGCGACATAAAAATAGCCAGCCACATATACAAAATTTCCTGAGTGTTGCTGACCCATGGATCATAGCTAAAGCAAAAGCAACAAACTCTATTGTTGTGACTCATGAAATCCGAGACAAAAACAATGGCTGCAAACCGAAAATTCCAGATATATGTGACCACTTTAAAGTAAAAACAATTCGAACTAATGAGTTGCTTAGAAATTTTCAAGTTCAATTCATTCTGGCAAACCAATAACCCCCAAGCCCTTTCCGGAGGGCTTTTTTGTGCCTGTAACTCCTCCTCCTGTGTGATCTGTGTCCAATCGTGACGATTTTTTGAAAATAAATTGGTTGTTAAATCAAGTAAATAACAAGTTTTATTGGAATTACCATAAAATTAAACACAAGTAACTCTTGTTTTGATAAAGCAATGCTTGTATAGTTATCCCATCAACGGCACGGAGCCAAAGATAAAACGGACTTAGCTCTTTAACAAATTAGAACCTGATCTGAATAAGTGTCAGATCACCACTGAGTGGTTTTTGGGATTGGTGAATGCGGGTAGTGCCCGCTGACTCATGGTAACAGTCGATTGAGTTTGACCGAAACCGCATAGGCAACTATGTGCCAGGCAATTCCATCGTGATAGCGAAAGTTTCAGGTGGTTCGATTCCACCTTTAAGGCTGGCATGGACTCACCATGAATACGGACTGAAACCGGCGTAACGAACCGGCACTAATCACCAAAAATTACTCAGGAGGCAATATGGCAACAATTACTGTTATTCCAAAGAAAGACAACGCGAAGAACCGCCGGTTAGCAAAGCAAAATGCTTTCTGGGACAGAAAATGCGCGGAGTATGCAGCGAAGCCTAAAAGCCGCTCAGTGGAGGAGATTTTTGATTCAATCATTAAGCCTGAATGCCATTTCGAAACACTGGCTCAGGTGGTGATTGAAATGAAGAAGCTGCCGGAAGCGCCACGCAAGCAGCTTAGAATGAACCGCAAGCCGATTATGCCGAACGGTGGTATCACGGCCAGAGCATGACCATCGGCCAATCACCAATACTGACTAACAACACAATCACGAAAGGATAACGTTATGTGCAACTGCATGAATGAAATGGGCGGGAAGATTAAAAAGCACATTTCACAACAGGTTCCTGCCGGTGGCGAAATAATTGATTATGAAACAGATTGGGATAACAAAATGCTGTCTCTTGAAGATGGCAAATCCTACGTAATGCTCAATTACAAACTCGCATACCGGGCTAAAAAGAAAAGCGGTGAGATGGCAAAAAATATTACCCGTCTCAGTAACTGCGTAAAAATGTCTTACTGCCCTTTCTGCGGCGTTAAGTATGACTAACACCCCGCAGCGGGGATAACTATTAACAGGAGTACGCATGCAATTGAGAATAGACAAAGCAACGCTTCTGGCTGTCATGGAATGCATGGCGGTAAGAGATGTTCGCTATTACATCTGCGGAATCTGCTTCCTTCCCGATGGAAAGGTGGCAGGCACTGACGGACACATGCTTGCTTACGGTGAACATGATAACCAGATTGACCACGAAGTTATCCTGTCTGTCGGAAAGCTACCCACCAAAACATTTGATTATGCGGTTTTTGATACAGACGCAGGCATTGTGAAACTTCTGACCGATGAAGAAGTAACCGTTGGTGTCACGCTTTGCGGTGTCATTGATGGTAAATATCCGGATGTTTCCAGGGTAATGAGAAATGCAAGAAACGCAGATGAGCAGTTGCCGTCAAAAATAGGATTTAACGCTGGATATATGGCGAAGCTGGAAAAGATAGCCAAGTACGTTAATCCGAAACTTCCTGCACTTCAAATTCAGGTAAAGACAGCCTGTGATGCGGTTATTTGCGACATCGTAAACCCACATAAAACACCTGTGTCGGTATTAATTATGCCGATGCGGATTTAGTTATCGGACATCACGTAGCACAGGGAAGTGCATAGGAGGAAGTATGACAGATAAAAACTACGACCCATATTGCGCGAAAGATGGCTCTAATACTGCGGCATCATTACGCGACAAATTCGCAATGGCTGCAATGCAAGGTGATTTAGCTTCACAGGATGAGAACACGGGCTATTACGAAAATAGCACTCCTGATGAATACTTGACGGCCAGAGCTGAATTTTACTACCGCATGGCAGACGCAATGCTCAGAGTAAGGGAGAAATAACAATGTCAGGACACCCGCACGCCCTGCTCTCTTTCACACAGAAGTAACCCACCCTATAAATAAACGGAGTTAATTATGGCAAACGAACTGGTTGTTATCGAGCCAGCGACAGCGCTCGACCTTTTTACAGCGCCGGATAAGGTTCAGGTACTGCTGTCTGGTATCCGGGAGAAAGCATTAGCAGAGCAGGCATTACTCGATACTGATTTATCGAAAGCTAAGAATCGCGATGCTATCAAATCGCTGGCCTACAAAGTTACGCAGTCAAAAACATACATCGACAAAGCCGGAAAGGTTGTCGTTGATGAGCTGAAAGAGCTGCCGAAAAAAGTGGATGCCAGTCGAAAGCAGTGCCGGGATGAACTCGACGCACTGAGCGAAGAAATCCGCCAACCGGTAACAGTCTGGGAAGATGCAGAAAAAGCGCGTGTGGCAGCGGAAGAATTAGCTCGCCAAATTGAGCGTGACCACGAAGAAGCACTACAGATGAATGAACTGCATGACCTGCGTAAAGCCGAAGAAGAACGCAAACGCATTGAGCATGAAAATGAAATCAAGCGTCAGGCGGCAGAACAGGCACGAATCGAAGCTGAACAGAAAGCACAACGTGATCGTGAGGCGGCTGAACTGAAAGCCAAACAGGAACGTGAAGCTGCGGAATTAAAAGCACGACAGGAAGTCGAGGCGGCAGCTAAGCGCGAACGTGAGGCCAGAGAGGCGCAGGAACGCGCAGAACGTGAAAAGCAGGAAGCTATCGCGAATGCTGAGCGTGAAAAGATGGCCGCAGTTGAAGCGGAGCGGCGAAAGGCAGAGGAAGCCGAACGCGCACGACTGGCGGAGATTGAGCGCCAGAAGCAGGAAGAATTAAAGCGCCAGGCGAATAAAGAGCATCAGCGCAAATTCAACCGCGAAGCTTTACAGGCACTGACTGAAGCAGGATTTGACGATAAAACCGCAACAAAATTCCTTGAGCTGGTAATTAAAGGCGAAGTCCCTCACCTCTCAATGAACTACTAACCCACCCTATCCCACCTCGGGATATCAGCAGGTAAACAACATGAAAACTAAACCTTGTCGCGCAATGCTCGATGGCTGCGCGGTGCGTATTGTCACGCCTCAAGCCAAGCGGAATAAGCACGTTCCTCGCTGGGTTGAGTATTTAGCACTCGTAATTGTCGCCGCCGTAGCTGTTATCACGACGGCGATGTAAGGGGGATTTATGCAGAGACTGGAAATATCCGGAGGGCAGACATCATCACGGACGGTGCTTGGCCGTAAAGTAACAACGCATGAAGGGTTCGATCACATTACCGGAAGCCTGAGTCAGCTTCTCAGCTCGTCAGCATGGAGTATGAACGAGCTGGTCGAATTCATGATTAACAACGAATACATGGACGATTTCACGGATGAGTTAATCAAGGCCGGACACGGAAGTTCTTTCTTCGCACGGATAGCGGAGAAGATGCGCAAGGAGGCAGCATGAACGCATACGCAGCACAGGATGCTCAGGAAGAGCGGCAGCTGGAGCATGCAGCATGGCAGGATGCCGTAAACGATGCTCTGTGTATGGATGCTGACGAGTTCATGGATGGACTGCCTGAGCATATCTTATCGCCGGAAATGGAAAAGATAATGGATCCTATCTTCATCAAAAACGGCAAATCACTGGATGCATTACTCGAAGGGATTCGGAATGCGTACCTCATCGGGAGAGAGCAATGAGTACCGCAATACAAAAAGTGTACGAAACAATAAACCCGCTCAAAACGGACTTTGAGCAGGTTTGCTGTGAGCCGAGCATAGCATTCAAAAGGGAATCTGAGTTCGCTATGCAAATATTTGCCAATAACGATTACCTGGCGACCACAGCGATAAATAATCTGGTGTCGGTTCGCAGTGCAATAATGAATATTGCCGCTATCGGCATCAGCCTGAATCCGGCACAAAAACTGGCTTATCTTGTTCCGAGAGACAGAAAGGTTTGTCTCGATATCAGCTACATGGGACTGATGCACATTGCGCAGCAATCAGGCGCAATAAAGTGGTGCCAATCCAGCATTGTCCGCAAAAACGATAACTTCCAGCTAACATCTATCGATACCGCCCCACGGCATGAATACAACGCTTTCGCACCGGCAGAAGAGCGCGGCGATATTGTCGGGGCGTATGTCGTAGTGAAAACAGATGATGGCGATTACCTGACGCACACAATGCCGATTGCTGATATCTACGCAATCCGCGACCGCTCATCAGCCTGGAAGGCGTGGAAATCAAAACAAAAATCCTGCCCGTGGGTAACTGATGAAGAACAGATGATCCTGAAAACAGTCGTAAAGCAGGCCGCTAAATACTGGCCTCGCCGTGAGCGACTTGATCAGGCCATCGATTATGTGAACACAGAATCCGGCGAAGGTGTCGATTTTAAAGGCGAGCAATCACAGGAGCGTGACGTTACACCTGCAGGAGAAAACCAGCTGCAGGATATCGCTGATCTGATGATTAAAGTTGATGGTGAATGGAGCGATACATTCCTCGCGTTCATCAGCAAAAAATTCAACCGCCCTATCTCCCACCCGGAACAGCTCACCGTATTTGAGGCCAACACCATCATCGACATGCTAAGGAAGAAGGCAGGCGAATAATGATCAGTAACGACATCATTCTCAGCAAAACCGGCATCGATTTATCAAAAATATCGCAGGGAAGCGAAGAATGGATGTCACTGCGCCTCGGGGTGATTACCGCCTCAGAGGTCTGGAAAGTGCTCACAAAACCACGCTCAGGGACGACATGGAGCGACACCAAAAAGACGTATTTCAATACGCTTATCGGTGAAGTCTGCACCGGCGTAAGCAAGGATGTTAGCGCCAGATCGCTGGAATGGGGAAAGGATTACGAACTCGAAGCACGGATGACATTCGAGTTTTACAGCGGCCTGACGGTCACTGAAGACCCGATAATTTTCAGGGATGAATCACTGCGGACGGCCTGCTCTCCGGACGGCATTTGCAGTGACGGCGCTGGCCTTGAGCTTAAATGCCCCAGGACAACGGAAGTCTTTATCGACCTGGCTTTAAACGGAATTAAGGCCATGAAAAAGGAATACACCGCTCAGGTTCAGTATTCAATGTGGATCACCGGAAAGGATGTCTGGCATTTCGCAAACTACGACCCACGCATGCCGGGAGGAAAAGAAATTGTCCACATACCGGTAGAGCGCGACGAAAAAATGATGCAGGAATTCGACCAACAGATACCAGAGTTTATTGAGGCAATGGATGCCGCACTAAGCACGCTCGGCATTGAGTACGGTAATCAGTGGAAAGGATTTCAGCTTTAATAACCCCACCGTTTCAGGATGAAGCGTAATGCAGGGATGCTGATAACAGAGGAATGAATATGAAAGTCTATCTCGACGATGAGCGCGAGACACCACAGGGATTTGTGCGCGTGTACTGGCCTGATGAAGCCATTAAGTTGTTGCAAACCGGTGAAGTGACATTAATCAGCCTTGACCACGATTTAGGTGATGATGAGCGCGGTACAGGCTACAACGTTTTATTGTGGATAGAAGAACAGGTGTATTTGAACGGATTTAAAGCACCTGAGATTATTGTTCATTCTGCCAATACATCGGCGCGTCAGAAAATGGAATTAGCAATTAACCATATTAAGCGGATTCAGGAGGGGTGATGGATATATCACGGCAGCAGTTTGAGGAGTTTATTAAATTCCACGCAGAGCCAGCGGAGTTGGAACGGGAATTAAAAAAGGCCAATAACGGCATTAACTACCTCGACCCAGTAATCGATTTAATGTGGATTAGCTGGCAGGCATCACGCGAAAGCTTAATTGTTGAACTGCCTTTATCTCAGCGCGTAAGAGCCTACGACTATTACACGGACGGATATAACAGTGGCGTGGATTGCTGCGAAGTTATATTGGAATCTGCGGGGATAAAAGTAATAAGAACCGACCAATAACATCATCGGGAAATAACCATGACAATCGGATTTGTATTACTACTGGTGATGCACGGCTCTGCTGCGCCTTTTACCGATGATATTTATACGCTCGAAGAATGTGAGAGCCGCGCAGTGCAGGTAAATACTGTGCGGAATGTTGAATTAGTGTGTGCGGAGGTGTTTCGTGACTAATTGGTATTATGTGGCCTTAGAAAGGCATGATGACCCCATCGAAATTGAAGCGACAATTAAAAACAGGTTCAGGGTAAAGGTTCCGTCATGGGATATGGATGTGACAACACAAGACCTTATTGCTATTAAAAATAAGATAGAGGAGATATTACGTGATGAACAAATATCGTGACAAATCAGACTTTGAGATTAATAAGGCTGTGGATGATTTTTTAAAGAAAGAAGGAAATTTAATTGATTTCACTGACTCACAAGAAACTCATGTTTTTGTAACAGATAAGTACGCCAACAATTACCCATTCGACCCCTGCAACAACCCGGCGGACGCAATGCCGATTATTATTGAGAATGGCATATCAATGATTAAAAACTCAGGGGGATGGATGTGCTGTCATGGTGCAGCCGGTGTAATTGAGCATGAAAAATTATACCGCGCCGCTATGGAATTATTCCTGATGATGAATGGTGCGGAGAATGAAAAATGAATATTAAATTAGGCCAATACGTTATTACATCAGACCCACACCAGTTAATCCTCAGTGAAATTAAAATAGCAAAAGAAGGAAAGAATGCCGGACAGGAAGTTACGGCGACCATTGGCTATTACCCAAAACTGGAGCAGTTGATTAAAAAGATAATCACCATTGAAGTGCGCAAGGATGACATTCAGTCGCTTCAGGACATGGCTGATAAAATCGACGAGCTTAGCGTCACCCTATCCCGTCAAATCCGGGAAGCACAAATCTGAGGTGACCAATGACACCACAGGAAGCAGAGAACGGACGCAGACGAATAGCAAGGGAATGCCTGAAAGAATTAATGCAGTACACATCAGACTAACAACACACCGCAATACTCGACAAATACACACCGAAATTTAAACCACTTAATCACCTGCGCTTTCCGGCAAAGAGAGTGCTCGGGTATTACGTGCGTACGTTACAGAAGGAGATGAAGGATGGATAAAGTCACGATGACACGCGACGAGGCCGCTAAATTTATCGGCGTAAGCCCTGATACGCTTACGTCATGGTGCCGCGCCGGACGCATTTCGTATCAGCGGAAAGACCCGTTCAAAAAGAAGTCACCCTATCTGTTTACAGAGTCAGCCTGCCTTGCGGCACTGAGTAATCCGATCAACACTATCGCCGAGAGCGAGATTGATGTGAAAGGAGATCACAAATGTCAATCTTCAAACGTGGTAACTCTTGGTATTGCGACTTCGCGACACCTGGCGGCAAGAGAATTAAAAAGTCGCTTGGTACGTCCGACCGGAAGCAAGCCCAGGAGCTGCACGACAAATTAAAGGCCGAGCAATGGCGAATTGAGCAGGTAGGTGACTTCCCGGACTATACCTATGAGGAAGCCTGCCTGCGGTGGCTTGAGGAAAAAGCGGATAAAAAATCGATAGAGGATGATAAGAACTTTATCGCTTTCTGGCTTGAGTACTTCGAGGGTGTCCGGCTGAAGGATATAACCGAGAATGCCATCTACAAGATCATCAGCAAGATGACAAACAAGCATGCTGAAAACTGCTGGAGAAGGAAAGCCAACACAGCAAAAAGGAAGGGAAAGGAGGTTCCACTGTTTACAGCGAAGCCTGTCACTACGGCCACAAAGGCGCGATACCTTTCTTTCATTAAGGCGCTACTCAGAGCGGCGGAAAGAGAATGGAAGTGGATAGAAAAGTCACCTGTGATAAAAATCCCCTCTATTCGTGATCGTAGAGTCCGGTGGCTTGAGCCTGTTGAGGCGAAAAAGCTGATTGATGAATGTCCTGAGCCATTAAAGTCAGTCGTCAGGTTCGCTCTGTCAACCGGCCTGCGTCGTTCGAACATACTTAACCTTGAGTGGCAACAGATAGACATGCAGCGGAAAGTGGCATGGATTTACCCGGAAGACAGTAAGTCAGGTAAAGCGATCGGTGTAGCCCTGAACGATACCGCATGCAGGGTTTTGCGCAGCCAGATTGGTCGCCATCACAAATGGGTATTTGTCCACACTGAACCGTCATACAGGAATGACGGAACACCTGTTGCGGCAGTGAGAAAGATGAGGACGGATTCTAATACCGCATGGAGAGCAGCATTAAAAAGAGCCGGTATCGACGATTTCCGTTTCCATGACCTGAGACACACCTGGGCAAGTTGGCTGATCCAGTCTGGCGTTCCACTTTCAGTGTTACAGGAAATGGGCGGGTGGGAGTCGATAGAAATGGTGCGCAGATATGCCCATCTGGCACCAAATCATCTTACCGAACATGCGAAGCAAATAGATGCCATTTTTGACAGTTACGTCCCAAATACGTCCCAAGGTGAAAAACTAGCATCGGGAGATAATCGCTAACTCTTTGATAAGTAATGGTGCCGGATACCGGATTCGAACTGGTGACCTTTTCATTACGAATGAACTGCTCTGCCAACTGAGCTAATCCGGCACAGCATTATTACACTCCTGCCCGGCAGGGTTTTCAAGCTGAAATCCGGAAATCTCTGCCGCTTTGCCTGATTTTTCTTCTTTATTCATACCTTCTTTGCGTGATCTGAAGCACAAATCCGGTATTTACTGTTTTCAGCGGACGATTGCTGATTCTGCATGAAATCATGTCTGTCTCTGTAAATAACTCCGGATAGCATCGAAGATAAATAACCCGAAAAACAGCACTTAAGTTTATAAACTCGCTATAAATAGCAACAAAACTGGATTCTAAACCCTTATTAATTAAAATTAACGGCACATAACTTCAATAAAATAATCCCGGAGAATATGTACATCTCACACATCCTGTTACTATTCCCCTGCTGATAATGTAAACTTTTAAGTACAGTGTTTTGCTTTACTAACATGACTGTAAATGTGAAACCGTGAACATGATCACTAAACAACCACATGCCGGAATGCATAACAATTCACTGCTTTAATTAAATATCTTTGTTATTCCCTGCTGTCGCTTACTTTTCATTCATGTAACGTAACATTATCAATGTGATCTTTATCATCAAATTTATCCTGACTGTGTCACATTTTTATTTTTATCCCAGGTTTCAGTTGAAGGATTCAATAAATCATAACGTTTTTCCGTACGATCAATAAAAACAAAGATGATTATAACAATGGTTACTTATAAGATATTTTAACTTAAATTATCATACCAGTGCATCTGATGCATAGTTTTTGTTAAAAAAGAACAAGACTTCTCATCCGTTTTTTTATTCTTCCTGTAAAGATAGATTTAAATTTGTACGTTTCACCCTTATTTACTTTTTCTTAACCTATATAAAATCCCACAGAATGAAATGGCTTTTCATTGCGGCATAACTGCCGGACAGCATTGAATTATTCATATTAACAACGGAATTTAAGAAAGAGAGTTATGTATATTTCACATAAATACACAACAAAACATTAACAACCACAACCCATTGAATATAATTAATTATTTCAGTTTAAGTGATACAGATCACCCGGTTTACACTTGTGATTAATACGGTTCTTGTTTATTTCAATATCCCCCATTCCCTTTTCATTTTTTTTCACGCATGATGATTTCACGCCAAACGAGAAGGATGGCAGAGAAAGAAATAACAGAAATAAAAAAACTGAATTTGAATTAAGACAAGAACACTACCGGATTTACAAATGCTATATCATTCACAAGGCATGACATTTATAAACAGATAAATGCCTGTGTAAATTATCGAGTTATTATTATAAATAATTGGAGATTTTACCATGATGTATCCAGCAGAACCGTATCGTATTAAAAGTGTTGAAACCGTATCCATGATCCCTCGCGAAGAGCGTATCAAAAGAATGAAAGAGGCCGGGTACAACACTTTCTTGTTGAATTCCAAAGACGTTTATGTCGATTTACTGACCGATAGCGGCACCAACGCCATGTCCGATAAACAATGGGCCGGCATGATGATGGGTGACGAAGCGTACGCGGGCAGCGAAAACTTCTTCCATCTGGAAAGAACTGTTCAGGAATTATTCGGCTTTAAACACATCGTTCCTACTCACCAGGGCCGCGGTGCAGAGAACTTACTCTCTTCATTAGCTATCAAACCGGGTCAGTATGTTGCTGGTAACATGTACTTCACCACCACCCGTTATCACCAGGAAAAAAATGGTGCGACATTCATCGATATCGTCCGCGATGAAGCTCACGATGCGGGCCTGGATGTGAAATTCAAAGGCAACATCGACATTAAAAAACTGGAAAAACTGATTGCTGAGAAAGGCGCGGAAAATATCGCTTATATCTGTCTGGCGGTAACCGTAAACCTGGCAGGTGGTCAGCCGGTCTCTATGGCAAACATGCGTGAAGTCCGCCAGTTATGTGATAAACACGGCATCAAAGTGTTCTACGATGCGACCCGCTGTGTGGAAAACGCCTACTTCATCAAAGAGCAGGAAGAAGGCTTCGAAGATGTCTCCATTAAAGACATCGTTCACGAAATGTTCAGCTACGCTGACGGTTGTACCATGAGTGGTAAGAAAGACTGTCTGGTGAACATCGGTGGTTTCCTGTGTATGAACGACGACGACATGTTCTCTGCTGCACGTGAACTGGTTGTGGTTTATGAAGGGATGCCTTCTTACGGTGGTCTGGCCGGTCGTGATATGGAAGCGATGGCTATCGGTTTACGCGAAGCGATGCAGTTCGAATATATCGAGCACCGCGTCAAGCAGGTTCGTTACCTGGGCGAAAAACTGAAAGCAGCCGGTGTACCGATTGTTGAGCCGGTCGGCGGCCACGCAGTATTCCTCGATGCACGCCGTTTCTGCCCGCATCTGACCCAGGATGAGTTCCCGGCACAGAGCCTGGCAGCCAGCATCTACATGGAAACCGGTGTACGTTCTATGGAGCGCGGTATTATCTCCGCAGGCCGTAACAAAGAAACCGGCGACCATCACCGTCCGAAGCTGGAAACCGTTCGTCTGACTATTCCTCGTCGTGTATACACCTATGCACACATGGATCTGGTTGCTGACGGTATTATCAAACTGTTCAAACACAAAGAAGACATTAAAGGGCTGAAGTTCGTATACGAGCCGAAGCAGTTACGTTTCTTCACTGCACGCTTTGATTACGTGTAATTATCTGATGACAGAGGCCTCATTATTTTAATGGGGCCTTTTTGTCTCTGCATCCCTATAACAATAAAGAACAAATAAAATCGATAAATATGAATGCTGTTGGTGATATTTATCATTAATAGGAAACTTTTATTATGAGTATTCATAGTGCCGATACAAATAAATCACCCGGACTGACCAGCGGAACCATGCTTGTTATAGCAACAGTCGTTGGCGGCGGTATGTTTTCTTTGCCGATTGCGATGGCCGGTGTCTGGTTTTCCGGTGCCACCGTTATTTTGATTTTAGTTGCAATTATGATGTTACTGACCGGTCTGATGTTAGTTGAAGTTAACCTGCATTTTGAACCGGGCGCCAGCTTTAATACCTTCACCACCGAGTTACTGGGCAAAAAATGGAATATTGTCGTGGGTATTGCCTTCGGGTTTGTACTCTATATTCTGACGTATGCCTATATATCCGGGTCATCCGCTGTTCTGACTCAGACGATATTGAAATATACCGGTGTCGCCCTGCCGATAAAAGCCGCAGTCGTGATTGTCGCCTGTCTGGTGGCTGCGATTGTCTGGTACAGCTCATTATGGGTCGGACGTATTACCACTATTTTAATTTTCGGTAAGTTTATCGCGTTCTTTGCCACCTTCTCCGGACTGGTTGCACACGTGGAAATTGCTAATCTGCTGGATTCCGCATCAGTGGCAATACCCGGAACGAAATACCTGCCTTATGTTCTGATGACACTGCCGTTCTGTATTATTTCGTTCGGCTTCCACGGTAACGTGCCGAGCCTGGTGAAGTTGTACGGCAAAACCAAATTCCGCTTTATTACCCGTTCAATCATTATCGGGACAATATTTGCGGTACTGCTGTATATCTTCTGGCTGGGTGTCACTATGGGCAATATCAGCCGCGCCAACTTCTCCCCGATTATTGCCAAAGGCGGGAACATTGATGTGTTCGTTGAGGCTATCGGCGGGGTGATGGCAGGGAAAACGATGGATCTTATCCTGACATTCTTCGGTAACTTTGCGGTAGCCAGTTCCCTGCTGGCAGCAACACTCGGCCTGTTTGACTATATTGCCGACCTGCTGAACTTTAAAAATGACAGCGCCGGTCGTTTCAAAACAGCGGTAGTGACGTATCTGCCACCGGCTGTGGTGTGTTTCTTCTTCCCGAACGGATTCGTTTATGCCATCGGTTATGCCGGTCTGGCCTTTACTATCTGGAGTGTGATTTTACCGCCGTTCCTGGTAAAAGCCTCCCGCAAACGCTACAGCGACAGCGATACCATTTACCGTTCGCCGTGTAACAGCGCGGTACTGAATCTGGTGATTGTCTGCGGTGCGATTGTGTATCTGACGGTCATTCTGGATGTGTTCGGCTGGCTGCCGGCATTTAAATAAGCGGTTACAGACGGCCGGAGGCAAATCATGCTCCGGCCGCTTGTGCAGCGGTTCTCTCTGATCTGCCGGGAGGCAAATCATGTATTTCACCCTGTTACACTGGCAACATCCGCTGTTTACCCGCCGGGAAGCTCTGCGGCTGCTTATTCAGGTACAGCGCGCCGTTCATATGACGCGCAGGGAGAGACGGGAACGCCGGATCAGAAAAAACGCATCGGGATAAGAGCGGAAAACTGATCGATTTTTTTTATAAACTTACGGTAAAGCGCTTTCATAATCTCTCCAAAACCGTGATGACTATCACGTACCGCGTATCTTACTCATCCCGCTCCGTCCTGCAAGGGTTGACGAGCATTTTTTCATCTCTGTCCGGTGTAAAAAAATCACGACACTTTATCACTCAGATTGCAACTCTGTGATATGGTGATGCAATCGTTTGTTCGCTGCATTTACAGGATAAAACATGCAAAAATCGTTATTTATCGGTACGTTGTTATCTGCATTTTTTTTCAGTGGTTTACACCCTGCTCTGGCGCTGACCTCACAACAGGCCGCCGAAAAGCTCTCTCTGACCGAACTGGCAGAGACCTACAGCCCGGCACAAATTTCCGCGCTGACACAGCAGCCGGAAGCAAACCGGTTCGATGCGCTGATGATCACCATCGGTGCCCTGACGGCGGATGACCTGAAAAATCCGGCAGCAGAGAGTGATAAGCTTCAGGCTTTTGTTGATGCACAGCAGCAGGATCACACCCGCTATCTCGGCAATGTGTCGGATAAAAATATTGTGCCGCGCCTGCATACCGCCTGGAAAACCGCGGTGTTCCCGAACGATCCGAAGACGCTGAAAACTCTGAATAACTTTATTGATAAAGGCTATACCAGTGGCTATAACCTGGTGGATACCCGCGAAGAATCCGCCTTTGATAAAACACGGATGATCCGCTACGGCCATAATGATATCGATCACGCCGCACAGCTGATTTACCTGCTGCGCCGCGAAGGGTTTGATCCGAAAGTGCAGCTGACGCCGAAATCATCCACGTTTCTTTATCTGGACGAATGGGGTGAGGCGGATTATCCGGTTACCACGCTGAAAAGCGGCAAAAAAGTGGCGATCGCCAGTGAATATAATCTCGACCTGGAATTTCCGTCAGCTGAAGAACGTAACCGTTTCCAGAACCTGATTGACCAGTACGCCAAGAAAAATACTGCTGACCAGAAAGGGCTGATCCGCGCCGCCTGGTGGCAGCCGTTTTACCGCAGTTATGTGCCGGTGAACGGTTATGATGTGGTGGCCGAAACCCGTGTGACCGGCGGCCATTATCAGGCTGATTTGATGGCACTGCCGGAAAACGCGGAAAAACAGGCGGAAAATATCCGCAAAGCGAAAAGCGGGATGCAGGTAACGAGCGAAAAAGTGTGGGTAAACCCGTCTTTTTACCGTTATCTGCAGGGGGATTATAAGTAATCATCTCCCGGACAGGACGGCGTGGTGTTAAGCACGGCGCCGTCTTTCCGGTTCTGATGATAACGGGCAAAACGAAAAGTCGCTGTAAATACCTCCCTGTACGCTCAGGCTCGCCATCCATGGCTCGCATGCTTTTCGTTCGCCTTCCCGTTATCATGAACCTGACATTCAGATTGTTTCAGAAAATCAGATAACAAACTCTTTATCCGCCGATAAACAATCCCGCAATCGTGGCCGCCATCAGGTTGGATAACACCCCGGCGACCAGTGCTTTCATCCCGAGAGTGGCAATCTCTTTGCGCCGGTTCGGGATCAGACTACCGATACCGCCGATAGCAATTGCCACAGTACCGAAGTTAGCAAAACCGCACAGGGCAAACGAGAGGATGATTTGTGTCCGCTCAGTCATCGGCAGACCGGTGGCAGCCACGACTTCATTGCCCTTCAGATATTCCGCCAGATTGGCATAGGCAAAAAATTCGTTGATAACAATTTTCTGCCCGATAATGGCACCGGATGTCAGCGCTTCATTCCACGGAATACCCATCAGCCACGCCATCGGTGACAGCAGATAGCCCAGGATCAGCTCCATGCTCAGATCCGGCAGACCGAACCAGCCGCCGACACCGCCGAGCAATCCGTTTAACAGTGCCACCAGGCTGACAAACGCCAGCAGCATTGCGCCGACCGCCAGCGCCATATTCAGGCCGTTAATCGCCCCTTCTGCCGCCGCGTCAATAATATTCGCCGGGCGGTTTTCCTGCACTGGTTTGGCGCCGGATTCATCGGCCGTCTGCTGTGTTTCCGGGATCATCAGTTTAGCAAACAGTAACCCGCCCGGTGCCGCCATAAAGGAAGCGGCCAGCAGGTATTCCATTTTTACGCCCAGCGAAGCATAGCTCACCAGCATAGTACCGGCGATAGATGCCAGCCCGCCGCACAGTACAGCAAACAGTTCAGAGCGGGTCATGCTGCCGAGATACGGTTTAACCAGCAAAGGCGCTTCTGTCACACCAAGAAAAATATTGGCCGCTGAGTTCATCGATTCCGCACGGCTGGTTTTCAGCAGACGCTGTAACGCCCCGCCGACCCAGCGCACGAGGATCTGCATAATCCCCAGATAATAAAGTACCGCTGACAAGGCGGAGAAAAAGACAATAATCGGCAATACCCTCAGCGCGATAACAAACCCGCCGCTGCCGAAAATCTCAAACATTTTGTCAGAGACCAGACCGCCGAAAATAAAGGATGTTCCGGCATTATTGAAGTTGATTACTGTGGTGACTGCTTCTGCCATCACAAATAAAACGTGCTGTCCGGCCGGGGAATAGAGAATTAATCCGCCCAGCGCCAGTTCAATGGTAAAAGCCAGTACCACCGTGCGCAGATTAATAGCGCGGCGGTTTTCAGACAGTAAATAACCTATTCCCAGCAGTACCACGATCCCGAGAATGCCGATTGCTGTATTCATATGTGTAATCCGGTAAAAACCCTGAGTGAAAAATCCGCCGGCAGCGGCGGCATAAAAACCAAACCGTGTTAACATGCTGACCAACAAATACCGACCCTTCACACGGTTTGATTGAGAGGAGAGTGCTTTTATGGCAGTTGCAATTCAGGCAAGCGCAAACGATTTCGCGGAAACCATCATTATGCCCGGAGATCCCCTGCGCGCCAAGTTTATTGCTGAACATTATTTATCGCAGGCGCGGGAAGTAAACAGCGTCCGCAATATGCTGGGTTATACCGGAGAATACAAAGGCAAACGGATTTCGGTGATGGCCCACGGCATGGGTATCCCCTCAATTTCAATGTATGCGTATGAGTTGATTCAGGATTTTGGTGTGAAAAACCTCATCCGTATCGGCACCTGCGGCGCGGTGCGGGATGATGTGTCACTGATGGATGTGGTGATCGCCATGGGCGCAAGTACCGATTCCAAAGTGAACCGTGACCGTTTTTACGGTAACGACCTGGCAGCACTGGCGGACTGGCACCTGCTGGCATCTGCGGTGAAAACCGCTGAACGTCTGCAGTTACCGGTGAAAACCGGTAATGTGTTTACTGCGGATCTGTTTTACACCACCCGCCCGGAACTGTTTGCCGTGATGGAGCAGTACGGCATTCTCGGGGTGGATATGGAAGTCGCCGGGCTGTACACCGTCGCGGCAGAGCTGGGGGCGCGGGCACTGGCGATCCTCACCACCTCTGATCATATTAAAAACGGCGGTAAACTGACCATCGATCAGCGCCAGAACGCGATGCACAATATGATTGAACTGGCACTGGAAACCGCGCTGACTCTCTGACCGCCGTCGTTTTTTATCCGTGAAGCAAAAACGCCCTCATCAGAGGGCATTTTTGTTTGTTCATGACAGCGGTTACTGTGCGGCGTTGTTAACCGGCAGAATTTCCATAATACCTGCGCGGACATAATACTGCTGGCCGGATGCGGCAGCCGGTGCATCACCCGCCATTTTCGCCAGCGCTTCTTTCGGCGTTGCGGTGGATAATGATGACTGATACAGCGTGTTTCCGTTCATATCACGGACGCTGGCGCGGACAAAATACTGTTTGCCGTCTTTACTGACTGCCGGGGCATCTGCGCTCATTTTTTTCAGGGCTTCACCCGGGGTGGCGGTGGTCAGTGCTGACTGAAAGACCGGTGCACGGTTGTAACCACCGTTGTGGTATCCGCGGTTATTATGATAGCCGCGCCCGTCATGGTTGCCGCGCATCATATGACGACCGCCGTTTCCGTCGCAGTTACCGTAGCCATTCATATACTGACCATTCTGCTGCGGCTGATTAACCGGAGCCGGTGCTGCGAACGCGGTCATACCCGCACCTAATAAACTCAGACCGATAACACCTGCAATGATTTTTTTCATATTAACATTCCTTCTTAATTAATTTTCTGAAGCACTGTTTTGCTGTTGACGCCATCATTGCCGATACCGCTGTGTAAGACAATCCGTTTTACCCTTTCTGACTATGAAATCATAATCCCTGCACAATTCATCATAATTTCTGCACAGTTCTTCATTTTTTCTCCACATTTCAACTTTTTTGCACGACGAAAGATGTGTCAGAAATGACGATAAAATTTAATCAGCTTTATACTTCCTTACATAAAAAATGAGCTGACAAGATAAATATCCGTATTATTGATAACGGGTATTGTTATCACTAAAAAAACAGCAAACAGAACAACCTGAGGAACTGACATGAAAAAAACAACAATGATTGCCGGTATCATCGCAGCGGCGTATTCCTTTTCAGCGCTGGCGGCCACAGCGGATGCTCAGGTAAAACCCCTGACAGCCACGGCACAGAAAGCCGCAAATACCGCTGATTATCTGATTGGCAAAACCTGGGTAACGACAGAGGCACTGGATCAGGACGGTAAAGCCATTCCGGCCACCGATGAAAGTGTGGCGGGCTTCTTTGGTCTGGCCAACTATGAAAAAGACGGTTCCGTTAAGATGTACACCCCGGAAGGAAAGCTGAAATTACAGGGCGACTGGTCCTTCAGCGCGGACGGTAAAACCCGGACGCTGACCGGTAAGAATGATAAAGGGGAAGTGCTGTTTACCCGGGTGGTCGAAAATATCAAAGTGACGCCGGATGAATATATTTACCGCGTCTATCCGAAACCGGATGATAAAAGTCATTATGCGGATATTGTCCACAAACCAAAAACCGCAGAATAAATACCGATGTACAAAAATGCCCTCAATGAGGGCATTTTTCATTCCGGCAGTATCAGCTTGCCAGAATCCGGGATTTGCGGCGCACCGCAGAAAGCAGCATATAAATCGCGGTGGAGAGCAGCACAATAAAGAAGAAACTCATAATACCGTCCGGCTGTTTCATAAACTGTCCGGCCACCAGCGGGCCCGCCGCCGAACCCACGCTGTAGCAGAACAGCATCACCTGTGTTGCCGCCACAATCACATTCGCGGTGAGTGTGTCACACGCCAGTGTGATTGCCACCGGATACAGGGCAAAGGAAGACATCCCCAGCAGTGTCAGCGCCACCACCATCACCAGATAGTGACCGGAGAGATAAATCATTCCCATCGCAAATACCCCGGCGAGTGAGACCATCGCCAGCAATAATACTTTGCTCATGCGGGAAGATAATTTGCTGATCACCGGCTGGATAATCATCCCGCCGAGGATAATGGCCGCCATCAGGCCGCCGACCTGTTCGGTATTGTAATGCTTTTCCTGCAATGCCAGCGGCATCAGCCCGTAAATGGTGCCCATCACAATGCCGGAAGTCATACAGCCGACCATCGCCGGTTTGCTCAGACGCAGGATCTGTTTCAGGGATAGGCTTTTATGTCCGCCGTGACACACCGGTTGTGCTTTGGAGAACAGCGGCGGCAGCACAGCGGCAAACAGCAGCACCATCACCACCGCAAACGGCACGACACCTGCGGTTCCGAACACGCCGATCGCCAGCTGACCCAGTGTGGTGCCGCCGTACAGTGCAGTCATGTAGAAGCTCAGACGTTTGGCACGGACAGCCGGGTTATCGCCAATCAGTAACCAGGATTCAATCACCACAAAAATACCGGCAACCGCCACCCCGGCCAGCATACGGGATGCCAGCCATGCGCTGAGATCGGTATAAAACGGCAGAACCGCCACGGTTGCCGCCAGCGCCAGCACAAAGAGAATAAAGGAACGGCGGTGACCGATACGGGCAATTACCGGCTCAATCAGCATCGAACCGAGCAATAAACCAATATAGTAAGCACTGGCTAACCAGCCTGCGTAATCGGTACCGATGGCAAAATGACCCAGCGATAACGGGATCAGGCTCATCAGATAACCGGATGCAATCGCAAATAACGTCAGACCGGCGACAGGGATTAACACACTGTCAGGACGCGGCGTGCGGATGCTGTGACTCACTGCTTTTCTCCACCTAAAACAAAAAAATCAAAAAAACATGACGCTGCTTTTTTTCTCAGGCTGTTTCATCGCCAAAATGGTTGATGACGGGTCATTGATAGAAGCAGTGGATTGTGAATTTATGTCTGAAACGGAGCGGAATATAGCCCCTTGTGAGGGAAAAATGAAATCAAAAAAACTAATGGCTGCGAGTAGTTTTTGTTATGGAAGGAAATAACAGAGGAATATGGGGTTTCCCCTGTTATTTTCGGTATTTTCACATGCAGATTAACAAAAAAATAACTTATTTTTCCTTATCCGCCGGTAATAAGGAAATCACCGTCTCCAGTGCATCGGGGATAACACTGCCGTGGGACTTTCCGGGGAAGATCAGGAACTGACACTGTTTGCCGCGCAGTTGTAACTGCTCACACACTTCCCGTGCGGTAATGTCACTGTAACGGACGGACAGATTGTGTTTTTGTTCTTCGCTCATTTTGCTCAGATCGGGTTTTTCTTCCAGTCCGCCCTGAGTGATGGTCAGCCGGATATCCGCCGGGAGGCGATCAAAACGTTCTGCTGTCATATAAGTGCCATTGCCCCACCAGAGGGACGGGCTGGCACTGATGTAATCGGTAAATAAACCGGGCTCATCCGTGGCCGTCCGCAGCACAAACAATCCGCCGAGGCTGTGACCAAAGAAGTAGCGGCGGTCATTAACAGAATAGTGACTGCCCACCCACGGAATAACCTGTTCGCGGATAAACTGCCGGAAAGGCAGTTCGCCGCCGCCTGCGGCAAACTGTTCACCGGTTGCGGGTGGTGTGTAATCAAAAGTACGGGTTTTCGGGTAAGCCTGATCTGAGGGATAACCTATCCCCACCACCAGCGGCAGCGGCAGCGGCCGGGTTTTACCGGCGCTGAGCCGGTTAATCATCATCGGAAACTGACCGTTACCGTCGAGCATATAGAGTACAGTGTACGCCGTTTGCGGCTGTTTCGGCTGCGCGATAAAGAGGCGGTAGTGACGATCACCCTGCTGCATCTCATGATGCGTTATCGTGAACTGTTGTTGTGCCGCTTCAGTGAGCGGAGTGATCTCTTGTGAAGGCCGTGCCATCAGGGGCGATACCGCCATCATGCAACAAATCACCATTATTTTTTTCCACATCCTGACTCCGGGAAAGACTTACTTAAAAAAACAATTCTGCCACGGGACGGAGGATGACGCAGATTCGGTTCGCGCCATCCCCGGAAAAAATAAAACCATTTTCTTTCAAACCCGGGCAGCGGGATAACCGGCAAAGCGGAAAGACGCTGACACATCCTTGTTCGCGAAATCTGCTGAATCATCCGTTCTGTGGCAAGGCGGCAAGGGAAGGATTCCGGGGGCCTGATTCTGCCACGGTGATCCGGCTGATACCACGCAGAACGAAAAGACGCTGTCACATCCTTGTTCGCTCGGATCGCGCCATCCCTGGCGCTCTACGCTTTTCGTTTTTCTGCGCAGCATCTGCCGTCTACATAACGTATTGTGTAAACAGAATATTGACCCGGTTTCCTGAGAGCAGCCAACGCCGCCACAAAACAAAGAGACGCGTTACGCTAAATCATTCGCTCTGTGGCAAGGCGGCAAAGTGAGGATATCCCCGGGAGCATACATCAGTATGTGACCGGGGGAGCCGAACGAAGCCAACGCCGCCACAGGGCGAAGGATGACGCGTAATCAGAAATTCAGTTTCAGATTAGCCCAATACCGGCGCCCTTCATCGATCTGCCAGTTCCCGTTAGTCTCGATATCATCCCCTTTCTCGTTGGCGATATTCAGTACTGCGAAGTTCAGCAGAGCATTTGGCATGACCTGGTAGGTCATCCCCAGGTCGAGGGTGGTGATCCCGCTGCGTTCACGCGGCTGTTTTGCCCCGTTACGCTGTGCTGCCCAGACTTGTTTGCCGGTGTAGTTTGCCTGAGTGTAGAAGTTCATATCCGGGCGGTACTGCCAGTCAAGTCTGGCATTCGCCATATGACGCGGTGTCATTTCCAGCGGTTGTCCTTTCAGGGACTTGCCGTTGAGTTTTTCGTCGTCACTCTTACGTTCTGAATCAGTGAAGGTGTAGTTCAGGTTCAGATTCCATTTTTCTGCCACCGGAATACGGGAAGCCATTTCCACACCACGGATATTCGCTTTACCCACGTTGTCGTAGATAAACATATTCAGGCCGGTCAGCGGATCGGTTTGACCGGCGACCTGGTAGCTGGTCAGCTTGTTTTTGAATTCGGTGTTAAACAGGGTTGCACTGGCAGAGAAACCGGATTCGTGGTCATAAGCAATACCCAGTTCTTCGGTAACGCTGGTTTCCGGTTTCAGGTCACGGTTACCGTACATGATAGCCGCACCGCCTTGTGTGGACGTTCCGAAATTCGGGCTTAACTCTCGCAGTGTCGGGGCACGGAAGGCTTTCGCCACGCCACCTTTGATGGTGATTTCATCTGTCAGCTTATAGACGGCATAGGCACGCGGGTTCCAGTGTTTACCGTAGAATTCGTGGTCGTCCATACGCAGACCGCCGGTCAGCGTCAGGTCGTCGGTTACACTGAATTCATCTTCCACAAACAGCGCTTTCTGCTCAGCAGTCATTTTTTCAGTGACGGTCTGTTTGTTTTTAATCACGGAATCATCTTTCAGTTTGGCATACTGATATTGTCCGCCGACAGTCAGGACGTTAGACGGCAGGAATGCAGTGACCTTTCCGTCAACCACAGTATTGGTGACTTCCGGCTGGCGGGCTTCATACGCCATGACCCAGTCTTCACTGACTTTATTCCATTTGCCGGTATTGGTTTTACGGATGGTATTTTCCTGATACACACTCACTTCACTGTTAATTTCGTCCCAGTCACCTTTCCAGGTCAGCGCCCAGTGGTTACGATTGTTGTGTACTTCGGATTTGTTGTTCTTCTGAACGATACCGCCACGGGTAGTTGTCTCATCAATCGATTTCCCCGGGGTAGATGTGTGTTCCTGTGTGCTGCGGCCGACTTCCGCAAGGAATTTCTGCCCTTCGATCGGAGTAAAGGCCAGTTTGGCGGTGATATTTTTGTCGTCTTTGCGCGGTGTACCTTCCAGGAGTTTATCTTCACGACGATAGTTCATCCCGCCGTAAACCTGTAACCCCAGCTTGTCTTTAATCAGCGGCCCGGAGACATAAAAATCCGTGTTTGCGGAGTTACCGTAATCTTTACTTTCCTGAATGATACCGCCCATACCCATTGAGCCGTGCCATTCGTCTGCCACTGCTTTAGTGATGATGTTAATCACACCACCCATCGCATCGGAACCATACAGGGAGGACATCGGTCCGCGGATCACTTCAATGCGTTCAATGGCTTCCACCGGCGGGATAAACCCGGCTTCGTAACCGCCGCTGCCGTTCGGGCGGGATTCACGGCTGTTCTGACGACGACCATCCACCATAATCAGGGTGTAATCCCCGGACAGACCACGGATGCTGATATCCGGCTTCAGACTGCCGCCGATCACACTGACACCTTCCACATCTTTCACCATGTCAATCAGGTTGGCAGCCGGTTTATTTTGTAACTGCTCCTTGGTGATAACGGTAATACTCGCCGGTGCATCGCGCATTTCCTGCGCAAAACCGGAAGCGGTAACCACGATGGTGTCATCTTTATTTTCAGCATAAGCGGCGGTGGCCGCTGACATAACAGCAACAGCAAGCAGTGAGCGTTTGAATGAGGCGTTCATATTATTCCCTGACTGGATTGATATTTTTTATTTGAAATACTAAATGAGAATGATTAATCCTATCATTGATATATGCCATTGAGAACATGATCGCAAATGAAAATTATTATCATGATGATAATAAATTGCTGTGACATCGTTAAACCGGAAAGTACAACTGGAGAGTAAACAGCGGGAATGAAAATCGCAGGACAAAAAAAATGCTGCAAATTCAGGTGAATTTGCAGCCTTCTAACAAAGTACCAAAGTAAATAGTGAGGGATAACTAATAAATAAAATTAACACATTCTCGTCAGGAAAATCTGCTCATCACCGAGTGGCGGAGAACCAGAGTCGGTGTGTAACACGGCGGACAAAACGGCAGCGCCTGCGAGGACGCCAGCGCCAGTGCCAGCTGTGTTGCTGTCTGAGCCATCATGTCAACAGGATAACGTATTGTGGTCAGACGAGGTTGGATATATCGTGCGATCATGCTGTCATCAAAGCCGATAACAGAAATATCTTCCGGCGCGCGCAGCCCGTTCGCTTCAATCACCGACAGCGCCCCCGCCGCCATAAAATCGTTGTATGCCACGACCGCCGTCACCGGCAGTGAAAGGGACAAAACAGCGCTCATTGCCGCCTCTCCGCCTTCTGCCACCGGTTCACCAACGGCAATATAGGCTTCCGGCAGCTCACAGCCTGCTTCTGTCAGGGCATCTCTGTAGCCCGCCAGCCTCTGTGCGCTGTCTTCGATCGTGTGTGATGACGATAAGCAGGCAATATGGCGGTGCCCCTGTTTCAGCAGATATTGTGTGGCAAGCTGAGTACCGCGCCGGTTATCCAGGGCAACACAGCGGTTTTCCAGCCCCGGGATCATACGGTTGATAAATACCATCGACGGCATCTCCGCTGCATAACCGCGCAGCTCTTCATCACTCAGTGCCTTGGCATGGATCACACAGGCATCACAGCGGCTGTTCATCAGTAATTCGATACCGCGCCGCTCATCCTCCTGCCGGTGGTAGCCATTGCCGATTAAAAGATGTTTTCCGTGCTGATGCGCCACCTCATCTGCGGCTTTGACCAGTGAACCGAAAAACGGATCGGACACATCCCCCACCAGCACGCCGACAATATCACTGCTCTGGCTGACCAGCGCCCGCGCCGCCGCATTCGGGCGGTAAGCCAGCTCCTTCATGGCCGCCTGAACCGCACGGATGGATTCCGCCCCCGCTTTTGGTGACTGATTGATAACCCGCGAGACCGTTGCCACTGAGACTCCCGCCAGTTTCGCAACATCTTTAATCGTTGCCATTTACCGCTCCGTTATTGTTTTGTGATCCCGGTACTTGCCATCCGGCATAACTCTGCTAATTTTTATTATCTTTTACTAAAATTTTACCGGATTTTACTATGGAAACTGTCGCTTACCCTGATTTCGCTAAACTGGAGATCCGCACCGGCCGGATCACGGATGTCAAACGTCACGAAAATGCCGATAAACTCTATATTGTTCAGATAAATGTAGGTGACCGCTCACTTCAGACCGTCACCAGTCTCGTGCCGTATTATACAGAGGAAGAGTTGCTGCATAAGCAGGTCGTGGTGCTGTGCAATCTGCAGAAAGCCAAAATGCGCGGCGAAACCTCTGAATGTATGCTGCTGTGCGCCGAAACCGATGACGGCTCAGAAAGCGTCCTGCTGACCCCGGAACGTGTAATGCCTGCCGGTGTCCGTATTGTCTGATAAAGCAAAAGTGGCTCACCGTTGTGAGCCACTGATTTAAAACACAAACCGGTATACTGTCACACTCTCCCGCTGTTCCCCCGCTGCTGAAATGCCTCTGACCGCATCCGGCCAGTGCGGGTAATTCGGCCCGTCCGGGAAATACTGGGTTTCCAGCGCCAGCCCGGCATAATCCTGATAATCGCCGTGTTTTCCCGGCTGACCGCCGAGATAATTGCCGGTATAAAGCTGTATGCAGGGCATGGTGGTCGCCACTTCCAGACACACATCCCCCGCCGGTGACCAGTATGCCGCGACAGTCTGTTTACCATCACACAATGCCGGATCCGGCACAAAGGCGTGATCAAAGCCTTTTGTCTGCTGTTGTGCCGCCTCAGACATAAAATCCTGAGACAGCGCCCTGCGGGTACGCAAATCAAACACAGTGCCGGCCACAGGGCAGAGTGTGCCGTCCGGTAAGTTATCTGCATTCAGCCCCAGACGTTTGTCCGCCCGGATCTGCATTTCCCCTTCTGTCACCTTCACGCCGCTGCTTTCACCGGCAAGGTTAAAGTAAGCGTGATTGGTCAGGCTGACCGGACAGGCTTTGTCTGTTTGTGTCCGGTAAGTCAGGCGGACTTCGTTTTCCGGGGTCAGCTGATAAGTCACTTCTGCGCTGAGATTGCCCGGAAAGCCCTGGTCGCCATCCGGGGATTGCAGGGAGAATGTTACGGAATCCGCTGAGCGGCGGCGGATTTGCCAGCGCCGGTGGCTGAAGTTATCCGTTCCGCCGTGCAAGCAAGTAGAGCCTTCATTACAGGCGAGCGGATAAAACTGCCCTTTCAGGGTGAAACCGCCGCCCGCAATGCGGTTAGCAAAACGCCCGACCGTCGCGCCGAAATAAGCGGTCTGACGGGCAAATCCGGCGCTGTCCGCCACACCGCACACCACATCCCGCATCCCGTCTGCCAGCGGCAGCTCACAGCTGAGCCAGGTCGCGCCGGTATCGGCAATACTGATGCGCATGCCGTTGCGGTTGATCAGAACCACTACCTCCGCCGGTCTGCCGTCTGCGGCAGGCTCTGTTGCCAGCGCCCGTTCATAAGGGCGCTGCTGCATATGTGTCATATTGCCTCCGGTCAGCGGATCACACCGGCGCCGTCACTGGCACGGCAGACATAAATATCCGCAGTCAGCCCGGAGATCGCCGTATAGTGTGCGTTAATCGCATCTGTAACCGGTGCGACATGTTCCGGTTTCACCAACGCAACCACACAACCGCCGAAGCCGCCGCCGGTCATGCGGACACCGCCTTCCGCGCCGATAACATCACCGATAATCGTAACCAGCGCATCAATTTCAGGGGCCGTGATTTCGAAGTCATCACGCATAGAGTGATGGGATTCCGCCATCAGCTGGCTGAGGCGCGGTAAATCCCCGTCTTTCAGGGCTTCCGCTGCCGCAAGGGTACGGATATTTTCGCTGATCACATGACGGGCCCGTTTCGCGGTCACCGTATCCAGCTCATGAGCCAGGGCGGTGAACTGCTCCATTGTCACATCCCGCAGCGCCGGAACGCCGAAAAACTCCGCTGCCGCCTCACACTGACGCCGCCGGGTGTTGTATTCGCTGTCCACCAGCCCGCGTTTTTTGTTGGAGTTAATAATCATCACCACACTGTTTTCCGGCATGGCAACCGCGCGGGTTTCCAGGCTGCGGCAGTCGATCAGCAATGCGTGCCCGTCTTCACCACAGGCTGAAATCAGCTGATCCATAATGCCGCAGTTACAGCCGACAAACTGGTTCTCCGCCTGCTGCCCGTTCAGGGCAATGACTTCACGGCTGACGGGTAAATCATACAGGGCTTTGACAGTCTGGCCGATCACCACCTCCAGCGAGGCGGAACTGCTCAGACCCGCGCCCTGCGGCACATTGCCGCTGACAGCAATATTCATCCCGCCGAACACAAAACCGCGCTCCGCCAGGTATTTGATCACGCCGCGGATATAATTCGCCCACAATTTATTGTCACGGTATTCGATCGGCTGTGAGAGATCAAACTCATCGCGATCATTATCATAATCCGCAGCCACCACGCAGACCTTCTGATCATCACGCCGCGAGGCGGCTGCCACGGTGCCGAAATCAATGGCACACGGCAGAACAAAACCGTCGTTATAATCTGTGTGTTCGCCAATCAGATTCACGCGGCCCGGTGCCCGGATCAGCATGTCAGGGGATGCGCCGAAGCACTGTTCAAAGGCATGTTGTACCTTGCTGATAACTGTTTTCATCGGAATCCTCAGATTATAAAGGGGTTTTAAAGTGATGGTCGCTGACTGCACGCAGCCTCTCTGCGGCCTGCTCCGGTGTCAGGTCACGCTGGCTTTCCGCCAGCATTTCATAGCCGACCATAAATTTGCGCACTGTCGCGGAACGCAGCAGCGGCGGATAATAGAGTGCATGTAACTGCCAGTGATCCACCGGTTCGCACTGCCGGAAATACGGCGCAAAATGCCAGCCCATCGAGTACGGGAAGGCGCAGCGGAACAGGTTATCGTAGCGGCTGGTGAGTTTTTTCAGTGCCAGTGCGAGGTCATCCCGCTCCGCATCTGTCATGGCTTCCATCCGGGTGATCACGCGGTGTTTCGGCAGCAGCATGGTTTCAAACGGCCACGCCGCCCAGTACGGTACTACCGCCAGCCAGTGCTCCGTTTCCGTCACAGTACGGCTGCCGTCTTTCAGCTCCGCCTGTGCGTAATCCAGCAGCAGGTTACTGCCGTGCTGACGGGAATAGTCGCGCAGCAATCCGTCTTTGCGGCTCAGGGCATCAGGCAGAAAATCACCGGCCCAGATCTGACCGTGCGGATGCGGCTGTGAGCAGCCCATCAGTTCCCCTTTATTCTCAAACAGCTGCACCCAGAGGTATTTTTCCCCGAGTTCCTGTGCCTGCGCCTGCCAGGTATCAATGACGGCACGGATTTGTACCACCGGCAGTTCCGGCAGGGTTTTGCTGTGGTCGGGAGAAAAACAGAGCACGCGGCTCAGCCCGCTGACGGCCTGAGTCTGAAATAACGGACTGGTGTTTTCCGGCTGTGTGCAGGGCTGCGGTCTCAGCGCGGAGAAGTCATTCTGAAAAACATAAGTGCCGGTGTAAGCAGGATTAATATCGCCGCTTACCCGGGTATTTCCCGGACACAAAAAACAGTCCGGGTCATAAGCCGGTAAATCCGCCACATCAGCGACTTCATCTCTCCCCTGCCACGGGCGTTTTGCCCGGTGAGGCGAGACTAAAATCCACTGTCCCGTTAACGGGTTATAGCGGCGATGAGGGCAATCAGACGGATCAAAAGTCATCATAGACACAATTCTCTCTGACGATGAAACGGGTTAGCGATGATTGTCCTCAGGCGTTACCGGTTTTCGTCTTTCGTCAGTCTGCGTAACCTTCCGGGTTCTGCTGCTGCCAGCGCCAGGCATCCTGCGCCATATCATCAACAGTACGGACGGCACGCCACTGCATATCGCGGGCCGCTTTATCCGGGCTTGACCAGCACTCGGCGATATCCCCCGGACGGCGGTCACAGACCGCATACGGGATCGGTTTACCGGCAGCTTTACTGAACGCCGCAATCATTTCCAGCACACTGGTGCCTTTGCCGGTGCCCAGGTTATAGATATGCAGCCCGGAGGACTGTGCCACGGTTTTCAGTGCCGCAACATGGCCGTCCGCCAGATCCATCACATGGATGTAATCACGCACCCCGGTACCATCAGGTGTAGGGTAATCGTTTCCATAGATACTGACTTTTTCACGGCGGCCGATAGCAACCTGAGTGATATATGGCGTCAGGTTATTCGGGATACCTTTCGGATCCTCACCCATCGTGCCTGTCGGATGCGCCCCGACCGGGTTGAAATAACGCAGCAGTGACACAGACCAGTCATTATCCGCGATCAGCACATCATTCAGAATGCGCTCAACCATATATTTACTGGTGCCGTAAGGGTTTGTGGTGTTGCCGATAGCGGATTCTTCGGTGATCGGCACACTGGCCGGATCGCCGTACACTGTCGCGGAAGAGCTGAAAATAATCCGTTTTACCTGCGCCCGCTTCATGCTGCGCAGCAGAACCAGCGTGCCGTTGATATTGTTATCATAATATTCAACCGGTTTTTCCACGGATTCACCCACGGCTTTCAGGCCCGCAAAGTGAATCACCGCATCGATACGGTGTTTGGCAAATACGCTGTCAAGAAAGGCTTCATCACGGATATCCCCCTGATAAAACACAGGTTCTTTTCCGGTAATTGCAGTGATCCGCGCCAGAACTTTGGCATTGGCGTTACACAGATTATCCACAATAACCGGTGTCATGCCTGCATTCATCAGCTGTACGCAGGTATGGCTGCCGATATAGCCCATACCGCCGGTGACAAGAATTTCCACATATACCTCTCAGGCTTTGTAATGTATTCAGAGAAAACCAAAGTATAACGTGAGGACGGGGAAGATTCTAACCATGAATAGTTTTTGAGTCTGTGATACTGATCTGATTTGTGTAAACGTTTACACTAATGCGCTGAATGGTTTTTACTAAAAGTTTCTGTGCTACTATAAGCAGCTGTTACTGCCTGAATTACGCCTGTTGCCCTGCCGCAGTTCCCGGCCGGAGGAGAAAGAACAAAAAATGGCCACGCTAAAAGATATCGCCCGGCAAGCCGGTGTCTCACTCGCCACCGTGTCGCGGGTGCTGAATGACGACCCGACACTCAGTGTGAAAGAAGAAACCAAGCTGCGTATTCTGGAAATCGCCGAGAAACTGGAATACACCGTTTCCGCGCAGCGCCGTCACACCCCGGGCAAACGTCAGGCACAGCGGCTGCATTTTCTGGCGGTTTACAGCTATCCGAAAACAGCGGAAATTAATGATCCTTATTATCTCTCCATCCGCCACGGCATTGAATTACAGAGTGAGCGGCTGGGTATTGAGCTGACACACGCTTATGAAAACAACCTTCCGGAGACAGTTTCCCGCCCGGACGGCGTGCTGCTGATCGGACACGGTGCCCGCGCGGTACTGACAGAGGTGCAGGCGCTCTGCTCTGCCGTCTGCTTTGTCGATTTCAGCGATCGCCAGAGTGATTATGACGCGGTGGATATTGACCTCGCGTACATTGCGCAATCCGTAACCGATTTCTTTATTGCGCAGGGTTATGACCGGATAGGTTTTATCGGCGGGCAGGATTCCCCGGCGGCGGCGGATATCCGCGAAGTCGCGTTTACGGAATACGGCTCACTGCGCGGTGTGGTGCGCGGGGAAGATATCTATCGCGGGGATTTCTCCAGCGCGTCCGGTTATGCGCTGGCAAAACAGATGCTGGCCGGAGAGAGCTACCCGAAGGCCCTGTTTGTCGCTTCTGACTCCATTGCTATCGGCGTGCTGCGCGCCCTGCATGAACAGCATATCGCTATCCCGGAGGATATCGCCCTCATCAGCGTCAATGATATCCCGACCGCCAAATTTACCATTCCGTCACTGTCGACCGTCCGCATCCACTCTGAGGTGATGGGCAGCCAGGGCGTCAATCTGCTGTTTGAACGTCTGCGTGACGAACGGCAGGAGCCGCTTCAGGTCTTTGCCGCCTCCCGCCTTATTCTGCGCGGCACCACGAAGTAACACACCCTCCGTAAGATTCTGACGGCTGCCGGAAAAGGCAGCCGTTTTTCTTTCAGTAAAATTTACCTTCCGCAAAGATGACTGCTTTTTACACAATTTAGCGTTTCAGCTCACAAGATTGTGCCGCTGTTGTGCGGAATATGTGATCAGGTTAAACATCTTAGTTTTACTCTGTAGTTTTTAGTAAAACTTTTACTAATATCCCGTTAATGATTGATCTCATCCGATAGCCCGCAGTAATTGCTGACTATAAAGAAGGAGCTTCTGTGAATAACTGGGAAAACTACACCCTGCTGCATGAAAACCGCCTGCCGCCGCGTGCCTATTTCTTTGCCTATGATAACGATGCCGCCGCCCGCACTTATCAGCGTGAGCTGAGTCAGGGCTTTAAACTGCTCAGCGGGCAATGGCAGTTCCGCTATTTTGATCATCCGCTGCGCGTACCGGAGGCGTTTTATCACACACCAATGACAGAATGGTCATACATCACTGTCCCGAATATGTGGCAGATGGAAGGTCACGGGCAGCTTCAGTATACCGATGAGGGCTGGCCGTTTCCGATTGATGTGCCGTTTGTCCCGTCAGATAACCCGACCGGTGCCTATCAGCGCACGTTTACGCTGGACGAAAACTGGTCACAACAACAGGTCATTATTAAATTTGACGGCGTTGAAACCTATTTTGAAGTCTATGTGAACGGCCACTATGCCGGATTCAGCAAAGGCAGTCGCCTGACCGCTGAATTTGATATCACCGCCTTTGTCAGCGCCGGGGAAAATCTGTTATCTGTCCGCGTCATGCAGTGGGCAGACAGCACCTATATTGAAGACCAGGATATGTGGTGGATGGCGGGGATTTTCCGCGATGTGTATCTGATTGCACAGCCGCCGGTACATGTCCGTGATCTGACTGTCCGCACCGATTTTGCGCCGGATTACCGCAGCGCCCTGCTGACCGCCTCTGCGGAAATTGCCGGTTCTGCAGAAGGGATGCAGATTGAGGCCGTTTTATATGACGGCAGCACCGTCTGTTTTTCACAGAAAAAAGCACTGACTGCTGACGATCATACCATTACATTCACCGCAGATATCGCTTTCCCGCGCTGCTGGAGTGCGGAAGATCCGCATCTGTATCACCTGCTGATCCGCCTGTCGGACAGCAACGGCAACCTGCTCAGTGTAATCCCGCAGCGGGTGGGATTCCGCGATATTAAAGTCCGCAACGGCCTGTTTTATATCAACAATCATTATGTCAAATTACACGGCGTTAACCGTCACGATAATGATGAGCACAAAGGCCGTGCTGTCGGTATCCGCCGGATGGAGCAGGATCTGCGGCTGATGAAGCAGCACAATATCAATGCTGTCCGTACCGCGCACTACCCGAACGATCCGCGCTTTTACGAGCTGTGCGATATTTACGGCCTGTTTGTGATGGCGGAAACCGATGTGGAAACCCACGGTTTTGCCAACGTCGGCAATCTCAGTCAGATCACCGGTGATCCGTCCTGGGAGCCGGTGTATGTCGACCGCATCCGCCGCCAGGTACATGCACAGAAAAACCATCCGTCCGTGATTATGTGGTCGCTCGGTAATGAATCCGGTTACGGCTGTAATATCCGTGCCATGTATGATGCCGCAAAAGCCATTGATGACACCCGCCTGATCCACTATGAAGAAGACCGTGATGCCGATGTGGCGGATATCATCAGCACCATGTATTCCCGCGTGCAGATGATGAATGAGTTCGGTGAATATCCGCACCCGAAACCGCGCATTATCTGTGAATATGCCCACGCCATGGGCAACGGGCCGGGCGGACTGAGTGAATATCAGGCAGTGTTTGACCGTCATGATGCGATTCAGGGACATTTTGTCTGGGAATGGTGTGACCACGGTATTCTGGCACAGGATGAACAGGGTCGTCCGTTCTATAAATACGGCGGTGACTACGGCGATTACCCTAACAACTATAACTTCTGCATGGATGGCCTGATTTTCCCGGATCAAACCCCGTCCGCCGGACTGAAAGAGTACAAACAGGTGATTGCACCAGTGAAAGTGCGCGATTTTGATGCGAACAGCGGCGAAATCACCATTGAAAACCGCTTCTGGTTCAGTACGCTGGCAGAATGTCAGATCCGCGCTGAATATATTGCTGACGGCGACATTATTCACAGTGAAATGTTATCACTGCCTGAACTCGCCTCCCGCGAAAGCGCCCGCATTGCCCTGAACTTACCGGCTGCCGATGGCCGCGAAATGTTTGTCAATATCATCGTTACCCGCCTGAATGCCACCCGCTACAGTGCTGCCGGACATGAAATCGCGGTTTATCAGTTCCCGCTGGCGGCGGCATCCGCGCCGGTGCTGCCGTTTATCCGCCATGATGCCACGCCGCTGACGGTCTGTGACGAGCGCCTGGAAATGCATATTCGCGGTTGTGATTTCACCCTCACCTTCTCAAAAACTGACGGTAAATTAATCCGCTGGGAAAACAGAGGGCAATCCCTGCTCGCCGCCGCACCACGGATGCGTTTCTTTAAGCCGATGATTGATAACCATAAACAGGAATATGAAGGTTTATGGCATCCGGCACATCTGCAAATCATGCAGGAACATTTCCGGGGTATGGAAACAGCACAGGAAAACGGCCATGTGATTGTCACGGTGAACTCCGTGGTTGCCCCGCCGGTGTTTGATTTCGGCATGCGCTGCACTTACCGCTACACCATTGCACCGGACGGCCATGTTGCGGTGACCCTCAGCGGTGAGCCGTACGGCGATTATCCGCATGTGATCCCGTGCATCGGCATGGATATGGGCATCGATGCCCGCTTTGACCACGCGGAATACTACGGCCGCGGGCCGGGCGAGAACTACGCCGACAGCTGCAAAGCCAATCTCATCGGCCGTTATCAGTCGCCGGTCAGTGACCTGTTTGTCAATTATCCGTTCCCGCAGAACAACGGCAACCATCAGGACACCCGCTGGCTGGCGCTGACGGACAATCACGGCAGCGGCCTGTTTGTGCGTCCTGATCAGCCGATCAATTTCAGCTGCTGGCCGTGCCGGGGGGAAGAACTCCACCGCGCCCGGCATCAGCATGAATGGCAGCCGGACGGCCATATCACTCTGAACCTTGATCACGCCCTGACCGGGCTGGGCTCTAACTCCTGGGGCAGTGAAGTCCTCGACAGTTACCGTGTCTATTTCCGGCCGTTCCGTTTCGGATTCACACTGCTGCCGTTTACCGAAGGCGACTGCCGTGCGGAAACACTGGCAACACTCCATTTTTCAGGCGAAACACACTCAGGAGGCCGGGCATGATCCTGTTTACTGATTTAACGGATTTTCAGCGTTTTTTCCGTCAGGGAAAAAAATGGCAGCGTTGTATTGAGGCCATCAATAACCTCCCGTCTATTCATCCTGATGTGACCTATTCTGTCGGTGATTCGCTGATATACCGCCTTCAGACTAAAGCAGCGCCGCAGCCGGATTTCCTCGGTAAACGCCGTTATTTTCAGGTGCATTACTGGCTGGAGGGGGAGGAGCGCGTGGAGTATGCCGCCAAATCCGCCCTGACCCCAGTAAATGCTTACAGTGATGAAACTGACCGGGAAATCCTGCGCGGTAAAGGGGAAACCCTGCTCTGCAAACCCGGCAATGTGCTGGTGTGTGAAAATCACGAGGCATACCGGTTCACCTGCTCAGGCGATGTCCGCAAAGTGGTGCTTACCGTGACCATTGAAGACGGTTATTTCCTGAATAAATAGACCCACGGAGAACGCTATGTCCACATCCGCGCGTAATACCATCGGCAAGTTCGGACTGCTGTCCATGACCTTTGCCGCTGTATACAGTTTTAACAACGTCATTAATAATAATATCGAGCTCGGACTGGCTTCCGCACCGATGTTCTTTATCGCCACGATTTTCTATTTTATTCCGTTCTGTCTGATTATCGCGGAGTTCGTCTCCCTGAATAAAAACTCCGAAGCCGGTGTTTACGCCTGGGTGCGCAGTGCCCTCGGCGGCCGCTGGGCTTTCCTCGCTGCTTATACCTACTGGTTTGTGAACCTGTTTTTCTTCACCTCGCTGCTGCCGCGTGTTATCGCCTATGCTTCTTACGCTTTCCTCGGCTATGAATATATCTTCACGCCGGTCACCACTGCGCTGCTCAGTACCGTGCTGTTTGCCTTCTCCACCTATGTTTCCACCAACGGGGCAAAACTGCTGGGACCGATGACCTCTGTCACTTCCTCGATGATGCTGCTGCTGACCTTCTCGTATATCGCGCTGGCCGGCGTTGCGCTGGTGGGGGGAATTCAGCCTGCGGATCCGATCACTGTGGAAGCCATGACGCCGAACTTTAACTGGGCATTCCTCGGGATCACCGCGTGGATCTTTATGGCGGCCGGAGGTGCGGAATCAGTTGCCGTGTATGTGAATGACGTCAAAGGCGGCAGTAAAGCATTCGTGAAGGTGATTATTATTGCCGGATTATTCATCGGCCTGCTCTATTCCGTCTCCTCCGTGGTGATCAACGTGTTTGTACCGCGTGAAGCACTGAAGTTTACCGGCGGCTCTGTCCAGGTCTTTGAAGGGTTATCCACCTATTTCGGTCTGCCGGAGATCCTGATGAACCGCTTTGTCGGCGTGGTCTCTTTCACCGCCATGTTCGGCTCCCTGCTGATGTGGACCGCGGCACCGGTTAAAATCTTCTTCGCGGAGATCCCGAAAGGTGTCTTTGGTGCCAAAACAGTCGAGCTGAACAAACACGGCGTTCCGGCACGTGCCGCCTGGATCCAGTTCCTGATTGTGATCCCGCTGATGTTTATCCCGACCCTCGGTTCCGATACCGTTCAGGATCTGATGAACACCGTCATCAACATGACTGCCGCCGCTTCTATGCTGCCGCCGCTGTTTATTATGCTGGCGTACCTGAATCTGCGCCGCAAACTGGATCATATCCCGCGTGACTTCCGCATGGGTTCACGCACCACGGGGATTGCGGTGGTCTCCCTGCTGATTGTGATTTTCACTATCGGCTTCCTGGCCTCCACTTTCCCGACCGGTGCCAACATTGCGACCATTCTGTTCTATAACGTCAGCGGGATCCTGATTTTCCTGGGCTACGCCTGGTGGAAATACAGCCGTTATGAGAAAACCCTGACCGCAGAAGAGCGGAAAATCGCCGATGCCCCGACCGCGCAAACCGCACTGGCCCGCGGCGAAGAATCCGTCGATAATATCTGATTATCCTGCAGATACTGAAAAGCCACCGGACGGTGGCTTTTTTATTGTGCTCAGAGAATCCCCTGACAGACCGGGGTATATTATTTCTGATAGTCCGGTGACTCCGGTGGTAACCGGCAAAAATGAAAAGTCGCTGTAAATACGGTTCCTGTACGCTCAGGCTCGCCATCCATGGCTCGCATGCTTTTCATTTCTCTGCCGGTTACCCCCCTTTTACATTAAAACCAGCTCAGTAACGCGGCGGCTGCAACTCCATCGGTACTGTGTCGGAAGTTTTGATCAGATTAATAAAATCGATTCCCTGCGGGCTGAAAATAAACAACGCATAGCCGGTGGCCATTTTAATATCATCGTTGCGGGCAATCCCCGGGAAGCCCGGCATCGGGCCGCCTTTTTCAACCTGCTTAATCAGCCCCACCTGGTCAATCATCACACTGCATGCCAGCTGACCGTTCATCTCTTTTTTATCCATCCGCACCATATCGCCCTGATACGGACGTGAGGTGAAGTGGTCAACGCCGTTTTTGTCCTTCACGCCCACACCATACTGATTGGTGGATTTATCCAGCAGCGTCAGAGCAATACTCTGTGATTCCCCCTGCAGCGGCAGCTGATAAACACCGGTGAAATCCGGGCAGTTTTCCTGCGTCTGCGCCGGTGGCAGAGGCGCGGCACAACCGCTGAGCAAAATCGGGAGCAGTGCGGTTGCCAGCCAGAGTTTGTGCGTCATAAATATCCTTTTGTCAGTGCATTTTCCGGAGCCGGAACAGACACAAAGTCTATCACAGTTTCCCGCGCATCCGGAAAAATGCCGCAGAATGCCCTACTTTACCTTATCCCAGCGCACCAGACTTTCTGACAACACCGCCAGCAAAATTGCCACCAGCATGCCGTTCCCCAGCATCGGGCGCAGCAGCACCGGCAGGTCGCTGATAAAAACGGCAGGCGGATTGATCAGGAAAATACCGACAAACAGCGGGATCGCCAGCCGGTAAATATTACGGGCATTCAGGGAAATTTTATCCACGAAAGCCAGCGAGGAAAACATCAACGGCAGGTAAGTTGCCAGCATCACGGCACTGCCGATGGCGAGCGGCAATCCGCTGAAGAAAAGTGTCACCGGCGGGATCAGCCCCATCAGCAGAAACAGCACACTGCCGACCACCAGGGATGTCCGGCTGCTGTCATTGGTCTGGGTGATTAATCCCACCGAGGAGACAAACGGTGCAAACGGCACCACCGCCAGCGGCGCGGTAAGCAGCGTTACCGAGCCGGTGACAATAAAACTGCGCCGGAACAGGACGTTATTTTCCTGTAATTTATCCATGTAAAACACATCCGTCGAACGGATGGCACCGAAGGTATTACTGATATTCAGAAGCCCGGTCAGGATACAGGTAATAATCACGCCCCAGCGGAATTCAAACCCGTCAGTGCTGCCGAGCGGCAAAAATTCCCATGATGCGGATGCCACATCCCGTCCCGGCGGGGAAAACAGCAGTACGTAAGCTCCCCAGCCCAGCAACACACCTATCAGCAGCGCATATTTGGCCACGGATACCGGGGCATACACAATCACGCCCAGCACCAGGATCAGCGTTGCCAGCGCGAGAAAAAAGACCGGATAATTCACGGTGGCATCCGGCGGCATAATACCGAACGGCAGTCCCAGCATCCCTTTCAGGAAAATGGAAACCAGTTGCGCCCCTATCATAAACATAAACACCGCCATCACCGCCGGGTTAAAAATCCTGGCGATACGGGCTCCTGCGCCGGTAAAACCAATCACCAGCGTGATAAGTCCCGCACAGGCAATCCCGATAGCCAGGTTTGCGCCGGTCACGCCCGCAGAAGTGCCGAAAGAGGCTTCCGCCACCGCGATCCCCAGAATGGTGGCCCACCACAGGCCGGTCGGCCCTTCCATAATCGCACGCTGGTGGCCGGTAAACACTTGTACCAGACTGCCGAGCGCGGTGGCGATAAAACTGTATTGTGTGATAGTCAGTGTGGCGGCGTCAGAAAGATGAAACGCAGATTGCAGTGTCGGCGGGATCAGCACCGTATTGCAGAAAATAAAGAAATACCACTGAAAGCCGGACAGCCAGTGGCTTTTTTGCATTTTTATCATGGGGTAACGCCTTTTGGATGCAGTGTCAGATTTATTTTTAATATAGTGATAATGATCATACTATCAAAGAGAGATTATTTTGTGAGTTTTTCACTCAGAGAGGTCATGATGAAACCATCCGTTCTTGTTTACCGCGATATTCCTGACGATATCCTCACCCGTTTGTCCGCTGAATGTGATGTTCACCGCGTGGCTGAAATTGATCCGGACATTGACCCGTCAGTAAAACCGCTGCTGGCCGGGGCGGATGCTATCCTCGGCTCCGGCGGGAAAATTGATGCCCGTTTTCTGGCGATGGCCCCGAAACTGCGGGTGGCTTCCACCATTACCGTCGGTTATGACAATTTTGATGTCTCTGCCCTCAGTGCACGGAATGTGGTACTGATGCATACCCCGGATGTCCTGACCGAAACCGTTGCCGATGCCACGATGGCACTGGTGCTGGCGACCGCACGAAAAATGATCATCAGTTCAGAGCGGGTGAAACGCGGCGAGTGGACAGAAAGTATCACGCCCGACTGGTACGGCTGTGACGTCCACCATAAAACAATGGGAATAGCCGGAATGGGCCGCATCGGTGATGCACTGGCACGCCGGGCACACTGCGGATTCGGCATGAAAGTGCTCTACAATGCCCGCTCCCGCCATGAAAAAACCGAAAAAGCGTATCAGGCGGAATACCGTTCCCCGGATGCTCTGCTGGCAGAGTCAGATTTTGTCTGTATCACTCTGCCGCTGACGGCGGAAACCCGCCATTTATTCGGCCGCGAACAGTTTGAAAAAATGAAACGCAGTGCCATTCTGGTCAATATCGGGCGCGGTGCCGTGATCGACGAAGCCGCACTGGCACAGGCACTGAAAGATAAAACGATTCTCGCCGCCGGTCTGGATGTTTTTGAACAGGAGCCGCTGCCGCCGGATTCACCGCTGCTGTCGCTGGATAATGTGGTACTGATGCCGCATATCGGCTCCGCTACCCATGAAACCCGCTATGCGATGGCCGCCTGCGCCGCGGATAATGTTCTGCGTGCCCTGAAAGGGGATGTCAGTCAGAATTGTGTCAATCCGCAGGCTCAGCAACAGTAACTGTCCCGTCTGCACACAGCAGGTTATCTCTGACGGATAATCTGCTGCCCCTGCTATTTCCGCCCCTCCCGGATAAATATTAATTTCCATAATTATCAGATAAATACGATAGCATTCATCGCTGATATAGTTTGATCTGTAGCACACTATTCCGGCATACGGATATTCAGGAAAAATACAGGCGGTATGCGGTATACAGAGCCGCCTGTATTTTCCGTCAGAATGTAACGGAACGACCAATGCTGACCGGGTCACACCAGCGGGCTTTATACTCCCCGGACATCATGCCGTAAGAATAGGTCACCGGTGCAGGCAGTTCTGCTGTCAGGCAGAGATTGCGCCACATCAGCATCGTGCCGATGGAATATTTGCGTAAATTCATATCGTAGCCGATGTTCAGAAAATCAATAAATGTTCCCCGCTTTGACGGTGTGGAAAGCAATAACTGAATACCCACAGCTTTACCGTCAAAAAACGCAATTTCCCCGAAAAAGTTATTATAGAAATGATGAAAAAGTGCGCGGATAACCGGATTATTCTCCACCACATACCCCCGCCGGTCAGCATATAACCGGAAGTAGGTTTCAAATAAAAAATCCGGCCCGACGGTACTGACATTTTCAAATGTCCCGCCGTCGGCCATAAATTTACGGATCTCTTTTTTCCGGGTGGCTCTGGTTTTGGAAGAAAAAGCAGAAAGATCTTTTGAAACGGCCACATGACGCCGGGAAAACAGTGAAAATGAGCTGTTATAAAACTGACGGCATTCCGTACTCAGGGATTTGGTTTTAAACGGCAGAAAACATTTAACGTTTTTATTAAATGGCAGCAGGATGGAATAACGGGGGAAATACATCCATTTCAGACTGTTTTCCGGGTTTTTATCGTCATTTGCCAGCCAGCCGTTATCTGTGCAGACGGCACCTTCAATAACGCCTTTTTTTGTATAGGCATAAAAATCCGGTTCAACACCCTGCTCCATGGCGAACTTAATATAGTGCGGTGAGGTTTCCGCATTATAACCGAACTTTTCACAGCAGGCTTCATAGTCACTGAAGCTGCATTTTTCCCATCCCCGGAATTTCATCATACCCGCAGTGTTCTGACCATTAATGTAATTATGTCCGCTATTCTAATTAAACCGGGTGCAGGTGCAACTAATAACAGAACCACCGTGGCGGGTTCATCCCTGCCAAGGTGATTCTGTCAGAAGATAATAATCAGGTTGTCAGCCCGGCCCGGACGGACTGGGCGGGATCAATATGCGTCATCACACTCAGCACCTGCGGGTCACGGCGGATATTCATTTCCGCTGCAATAGCGATATCATGCCCTTCTTTGACCGTCAGATTTTCATCAATTTCAATATGGACATCCACCAGCAGATAATCGCCGGACTTACGGGTTTTCAGATCATGAACCCCTTCCACCCCCGGGGTATCCATCACAGACTGCGTGATTTTGGCGATGGTTTCTTCATCCGCACCGCGATCCATTAAATCCTGAAGTGATTGCAGGGTAAATTTCACCCCCATGCGCAGAATAAACAGCCCGACCACCAATGCCGCAATCGGGTCCAGGATTTTATATCCCATCAGACTGCCGGTAATACCGATGGCCACCACCAGTGATGATGCCGCATCCGAACGGGCATGCCAGGCATTGGCCTCCAGCATATTGGATTTCACTTTGCGCGCCACATGCAGCATATAGCGGAACAGGCCCTCTTTCGCCAGCAGTGCCAGCAGCGCGACATACAGCGCCAGCGAGTGCACTTCGGGAATCGTTTCCGGCGACATAATCCGTGAACCGGCGGTCCACAGCATACCGCAACTGACCACCAGCAGCAGCACGCCAAGAACCAGCGAGGCCACATTCTCATAGCGGAAATGGCCGTAGGGGTGTTCCTCATCCGGCGCTTTACGGCTGCCGCGATTGGCAATCAGCACCACAAAATCAGCGATAAGGTCAGACAATGTATGAATCCCGTCAGCAATCAGACCTTGTGAGTGCGAGAAAATACCCGCCACTATCTGCCATGCAGACAACAGGGTATTCACCCAGACACTGACCCAGGTACTTTTTTTCGCGGCCGCGAATTTTATCTCACGGCTGATATCCGCGCTGTTTTCTGCGGTTTCATCCGCCTGTGCAGGTATATTGGACATAATTTAATTCCACATTATTTTTGTGGTTAATACAAAGCAAATACTTGCTGTGGATCGTGATCATTATAGTTCAGCAAACGGATTAATGCCGTTCTTTCTGAACGGGAAATAAAGAATCACAATTAATAAGGTTAAATCAGAATATTAATTCAGCGTCTGCAGTATGCCACAATATTTTTTTCACGTCTCCAATTTTATGATTTTATTTGATTTTTATAACTGAGAATCATTATTCTTATCGCTTTTAAAACGGCTTCTTTCATTCCCCGTCACTGATGACGTTATCATTATTCTATTTAATTCATTCCCTCTTTTTTATTATTGTTAATAATAAAAATAAACGATAGTTATTTTCATTTCACAAATTAAATAAGCTGCCGTCATGATCACAGCACACGCTGTCATTTTTTGTCATAATGTAACTGATCTCAGTTAACAGGAGGCTGTATGTACAACACGATTCTGGTTCCGATTGATATTCTTGAAGATGACCTGACAGACAAAATGCTGCCCCATGTGGAAGCACTGGCGAAAATTGATAATCCGAAGATCCACTTCTTTACTGTTATCCCTAACGTGGAAATGTTCTTTGGAGTGGAATACGCCTCAATGCCGGTCAGTATGCGGGAATCCGGAGAGCGCATTGAACTGGCGCTTGCCGCACTGAAAGAAATTATTAAAGGAATTGCCGTGCCGGAAAGTCAGTACACCCTGCACGCGGCTATCGGATCAGCCAAAAACGAAATTCTCTCCTATGCCAAAGATATTAACGCCGACCTGATCCTGATGGGCTCTCACCGCCCGGGTGCGGCAACATTCCTGCTCGGCTCTACCGCAGCAACGATTGTCCGTCACGCCAAAACCTCGGTGATGGTTATCCGCTGATCCCGTCAGTCTGTTTATTCTGCCCCGCGTCACTGCGGGGCATGTTATTTCAGCTGCGTTTAAGCTTATCGGTATTTGCCAGATATAACGCCACAGTCAGCGCCAGTATTGACAGGGTATGCAGAAATGTCGCATTAGCATCTGAATGATCGACAATAATTAAGCGCACCATCGCCGTAATGCCGATGTAGATAAAATAGCGCAGCGGGAAATGATAGCCCGACGAAAAATATTTCACAATTAAGGCAATAAATTCAAAATAGAGGAAATAAGTCACGATACTGTCTAATAACAGATAGGTCGTTTTCTCCTGTCCGGAAAAGAGCAGATTAATCAGTGTCAGTGTTTCTTTTCCCATAAACACAATCAGCAGCACACCTAAAATCAGCAGCGCAATATTCAGAATCCATTGCAGAACGGTTGCTATCTGGCGGGATGGCTGAAATTCCATAATCAATAGCCTCAGTAATAAATGACAGTTACGCCTGTAAACAGTATGGGTTTAAGTGTACGACGAAATGATGACAGAACCGAATAAAAAAACACGGCAGGCGCCGTGTTTTATGTATCAGATATTAACGGATTATTTTGCCGGTGCATCCAGCAGTTGATTATCCGTACTCCAGATACGGTATTTTACTTCCACGTCTTTCGGGGCGTACACCACAACCGGCAGGCGGCTGTTGTAACGGACGAATGCTTCGTCACCCAGGTTAGCGCTGACAAACGCTTCGTGTTTTTCATTATTGAGGCAGCCCATCATCGTGGACATCGGCCCGGTTAAGTCACCGGCCTCATAATAGTCATAACCGAAACCATCAACAGTTTTCTGTGTCAGCTTACCGCCGAACCACTGGTGGTTACAGTCCACCACCTGTTTTTTACCGATCACCAGTTCAATTTTGTACTGCCCTTCATCGGCTTTCGGCTCTACAGCAATCACATGACGAACCTGATCTGACGCAGCCTGCGGGAAGTGTTTCAGCTCACTCATACCATTATCAGTTTTCATAATCTTCAGAGGTTCTGCTTTAACAGCCTCTGCTGTTTTTACCACCGTGAGTGGTGTCGCAGCAACGGTTTTTGCTTCTTCAGCATAAGCGCCTGCGGCGGCGAACATAGCCATAACAGGAAGGATCAATTTTTTCATTAAATAATTACCTTGTTTTTTATAAGTACATTTAATTATGAAATCGTCTCATAATCTTCATGCTGACAATTAAGAACATTATAATAATATTTAGTTCATCGCCAGACTAAAACACAGATTATTCTTATAAAATGGCGGATAATTTCAGCTAATTTGCTTCAACCAGTTTATTAAACCAATACTCCGGCCGGACACCATTGGCGCCATCAATAAATTATAATGCATTTATGCCATTCTGATCACGGATATAACGATACGGCCCATGCATTCCGGTGTACGTTTGTTATACTGAGAAAGCTGTATTCCCCGTCAAACAGGAGGTTCTATGCCACTTGATCAGCAAGCCCTTATAGCACAGCTTAAAGATTCAAATCCTCGTTTTGCCGCACTGTATCTGAAACATCATCAGTTAAATAATGAAATTGCCGAGCTTGAAGGCCCGAACGGCGCAGGCTATAACGACAATGTCGTCCGGCTGAAAAAAGAAAAACTGCACGTAAAAGATGAGATGCAGCGCATTTTAGCGGAGTGTCAGTAAGTTTCTCCCCTGTCAGATAACGCCCTTTTGCGGGCGTTATCTTATGTCTCCTTCCCTTTCGCACCATAATCTGACCTGACGCAATCTATTGCACATCAAAAGATGCATAATAATTACATCTTTATTATCCGGAGAGCGTTATTATGTCAGAGAAAGCCTCTGTCCATGGCCACGAGGTCATGAATATGATTATTGAAAGCGGGAAAAATTACACCACAGAATCACTTATCGCGGATATTCACGCCACGTTCGGCGAAGATACCCGTTTCCATACCTGCTCGGCAGAGAATATGGATGCAAAAGCGCTGGTCAGTTTTCTGGCGGCTCGCGGGAAGTTTACCGGTACTGAAGAGGGATTCAGCACATCGGCTGAAAAAATCTGCAATCACTGAACAGCGAAAAAAGACCGCTATCTCCCCTGAAGGCACAAAAACCGGGAGATAGCGTTTCCTGTAACAGGAAGAAAATCATGATTGCGCGTAGTCATCATCCATCCAGCTGTCATCTTCCCAGATGGTCTGAATGGTATCCATCAGCGACTGTTTATCGTCGGGGGATTTCACGCCGGAAATATTAATCGTGGTCTGGCTGCTTTGCGCAATACGGAACTGCATATCCGGATATAACGGCAGGATCCGGCGTTTTAACTGGACTTCAAGGGACTGAATAAGATGCGCAGGCACTGCATTTCGTTTATCTAACAGAATTTCAATACGCATGGTGTTGCTCTCCGTGAACTGTATGCATATACAGTATTTTATTTTTAAATAAAAAGAAAGCAAATTTTAAGCACAGTATTTAAATTTATGGGCTTTACTGCATGAAAGAGGAGTTTCCGATGGCCGGCAAACGTATTTTACGGGAAATCAAAACCGTTACCCGTATGGTGGAACTGTATGAACAGCGCCATCCGGCACCGGCAGATGCTCCGGAACATTACCGCGATCTGCTGGCGTATGCAGTGAAACGGCTGGAAAAATGCCGTTACGGTGAAGACAAACCGGCCTGCAAACAGTGCCCGGTGCACTGTTATCAGCCAAAACCACGGGAAGAGATGAAAGTGATTATGCGCTGGGCCGGGCCGCGTATGCTGTGGCATCATCCGATCCTGGCTGTCCGTCACCTTATTGATGACAAAAAGCCGGTGCCACCTCTGCCTCAGCGCCGCCGCACACCCCGCAATAATCAGGACTGACGCGCGCGGTAATCTGCCTGTGTGATCTTATACAGCACATGCGTCTGTAACGGATGCCCCTGTTCCAGTGACGGATGCAAAAACTCCCGCTGATACTGCATTCCCGTTTTCACCATCACTCGTTCAGAAGGCAGATTCACCTTCGCGGTAAACGCGACAATCTCCGGCATATTCAGCGTCATAAAGGCATGGTGCAGCACCGCATTTGCCGCTTCGGTTGCATAACCTTTACCGTGGAAGCGTTTCGCCAGACGCCAGCCGATTTCAGTACACGGACTGAAATCAAACGGTGCGGACGGGATATTAAGACCAACAAATCCGGTAAATTCCCCGCTGCTTTTTTCTTCTGCCACCCACAATCCGAATGCTTTCTGCCGTTCAAAACGACGGATAATTTCATCCGCCATCGCATCACTTTCTGCCGCGCTCAGGCAGGCCGGAAAAAAGCGCATAACATCCGGATCCGCATTCAGCGTGCGGAACGGTGCATAATCATCCGGTGTCCAGGGACGCAGGTGCAGACGCGGGGTATCAAGAGTAAGCATATAATCCTCCGGTTCATTCAGTCATGAAATATACCGGAGGAGTATAACGGATTTACGTGAGAGCGGCGCGGTTACACGCGCTTAAAGACAGACGGGACTTTCTGCGGCTCTTTGTTTTTTCCGTTACCATTCTGTGACGACGATTTCGGCGCGGATTCCTGTGACTTCTCCGCCGCTGCGTCTGCTTTTTCAGACTGTTTCAGCTCAGTCACCGCTGCCGGTTTATTATTTTCCGGGCGGGACTGCGGTGCCTGTGCTGCGGCAGCCGCTTTACCGGCAGGGGCATGCGGCTCTGACTGGCCGATAAAGGTACCGCCTTTGCGGATAGAGAAATTAGAGGCACGGCAGACGCCGTTAAGCTCGCCGTGCTCAAGAATTTCCAGCTGTTCGGTGGTACAGGTGCCGGTCAGTACGCCGTCAATCAGCAGGGTTTCGGCAAAAATATCCCCTTCCACCACACCGGACTGCATAATGCTGACCGAGCCGGAACGGGCTTTGATTTGTCCCTTTATTTTACCCCAGATTTGCAGATTACCGCTGATTTCAACATCACCGGTCAGGCGGGTCTCTTTGCTGATCACCGTCGGCTGGCGGGATTCAAGAGATGCCAGCGGGCGCTGTTTCTCTTCACCGCGTGCTGACAGCAACTGGGTAATTTCATTTGCCTGAGCACTGAGTTCAGCCGCTTTTCGTTCCTCTTCTTCTCTTTCTTCTCTGGTTTTTTGCAACGGTGCCGCAACCGGCTCCGTTTCAGGGATATCTGCTTGTTTTTTCTTACCGAACATGACGTTTTTCCTTTTCCTTTCCGGGAGAATCGTAATAGCACAGATAACGGCGGCGATACCTGTTAAATAAACAGGCCACGATGCGTGCCCGGCTATCACTGCATACAGTAACAATCCCCATAAAAACCAAAGGGATGTCAGCATAATATTAAGCATGGCAGACCTTTGTGATGGTATTTTTACGTTACGGAAGATACTTTTGCATATTGTACGCAGCCGCCGCACCGGTAAAGGGCGGATTAAGAGCAGTATCAGTATGTAATCAGGGAAATAGAGAAAGCGGTGACTATAGCCGGATACACTCCGTGTACCCTGTGACAGCATCCCTTCATTACAATCCGTCACCGCCCTCTCAGGTGTCTACCTTAACTGAAGAGGGCAGAATAAAAATATCACAATTACGTCAGGATTTTATCCCTCTCAAGCCCTTGTCGTCCCCCGGATTTTTCCGCCTTCTGCCGCTAAGCGGTATTGTGCCAGCGCTTCTGCCTCTTCAGGTTCATGCGTGACCAGAATCGTGGTGATCCCTTCTTCTTTCAGCAGATTAATCTGCGGCCATAACTGCCTGCGGGTCGCCCAATCCAGCCCGGAAAACGGTTCGTCGAGCAACAGCAGTGCCGGTGGTGAGATCAGTGCGCGGGCCAGTGCCACCCGCTGTTGTTCCCCGCCGGAAATCTGATGCGGAAAACGTGCCGCCAGATGTGCCACCTGCATTTTATCCAGCAGTGCCAGCGCCTGTGATTTATCGCGCTTTAACCCGGCGGCATACTGCGCCAGCCGTAAATTGCCCAGAACCGTCAGCCACGGAAACAGCCACAACCGCTGGTTAAGATAACGGCAGGGACGTTTCCAGACCGGCAGCGGATCCAGAGGGACATCTCCGAGCCGTATGGTGCCCTGATAAGGCAGATAACCGGCAATGCAGTTCAGTAATGTGGTTTTTCCGCTGCCGGAAGGGCCGCAGATCGCGGTACATTGTGCGCGCGGCAGTGTCAGCGAGAGATCCTGCAGGATCCCCGCACTCAGATGTTCAACGTGCAGCATGTGAAGGTTGCCTTTTCAGCCGGTGCAATGCGACCAGCAGAACAATCGCCAGAGCCATCAGGATCAGTGCGCAGCCGAGCGCGAGTGAAAAATCACCGCTGGCAATATTAAGATAAATCGCCATTGGCAGGGTTTCGGTTTTAAAGCGGGTGGCACCGGCCAGCATCAGTGTGGCACCGAACTCCCCCAGCGCCCGGGAGTAGGCGAGGATCCCGCCGCTCAGCAATCCCTGCAGACACAACGGAATTTCCGCCAGCAGCAGGGTTTTTCCGGGGGTCAGCCCGAGATTCATTGCTGTGCGGACATATGCCGGATCCACCGAGGCAAACGCCCCCTGCGCCGAACGGTACAGGACCGCTGACGCGACATAGGTCTGGGCGATAATCACACCCACCGGGGAAAACAGCCAGCGCCCCAACTGCGGGAAAATTCCGGCCAGCGGGCCCTGACTGCCAAGCAGCAGCAACAACCCGATACCAATCACCAGCGGCGGCGTGACCAGCGGGATATCAAACAGCGCATCCGTCACCCGCTTGCCGGGGAAATCCCCCCGCACCATCACCCAGGCTGCCGGTACCGCGATCAGAAATGCCAGCACCAGCGATGTCAGTGAGGTCGCCAGCGACATCAGCACCGCAAAATGAAATTCAGGGTCGGTAATCAGCTGAGTCAGCAATGCCGGCGTTACCTGAAACAGTAACGCCAGCAGAGACCCGGTAATCAGACACAACAACAGTAACAGGGGCACCAGCGCCCATTTCATCACCGGATACATCGGTAATACCGGAATCAGTGTGCATCAGCCGGTCTGACCGGCAGAAAACCATAATCGGTGAAGGCTTTGATCCCTTCCGGAGAGGAAAAATACTCCGCCAGTTGTTTTGCTTCTGCCGGGGATGCACTGGTGCTGAGTACCGCCAGCGTAGCCACCTCTTCCGGGCTGCCTTCCGGTGACGGCAGAATAATCAGTTTATCGCGGTTTTTCATGGCATCGGCGCGGCCGATAACCGCAGCATCCACCTCACCGTTAAGCAGATACATCGACAGGTGTTTAATCGTTGCCGCCCGGACAATAACTTTTTCCCGCAGTGCATCACCGTAACCGCTGGCATCCAGTAAAACTTCACCGCTGCGGCCCAGCGCAATGGCTTTCGGGTCCCCCATGCCGATACGCAGATTGCTTGCGGCAAGATCTGCAATGCTGTTAATTCCGTCTGCTTTATCTTTGCGTACCGCAATCACCGGAATATGCCGGACGATCGGATAACTGTCTGTCACCTGTTTTTCTTTCTGCAGCTTTTCCACATAATCCGCCGATCCCGGGAAAAACAGATCGCCCTGCTTTGTCAGTTCAAACCGGGTCAGGATCTGTCCGGAACCACCATATTCCACCGTTACCGTATTACCGGTCTCTTTTTCAAACTGACTGATCACCTTTTCGATCGGCGGGCGCAGACCGGCGCCGGCATACATATGTAACTCAGCGGCCACCGCAGCCGGTACGGAACAACAGAACAGTAATGCGGAGAGCATCAGACGACGGGACGACATAGTAACCTCACTCGTTATATATTTTTTTATATAATGATTAAAAACGGTGAGTGGTGCAAGGGACAGTCATCACGAAACGGCGTATCATCTGTCATGTCAGGTGGCGTTACCTGGCGCAAATAATCCATTACATAAATAATATAACAATTAACATTCACCCAAAAAATTCAAGTCAGCTATATGCAGCATAATAAAAACATAAAATTAAAAGTGATAACATCAATCATCATAACAGAAACAATCATTACATTTTTGCAGAGTAATATTCTGTCATTCGCCGGTAACAGCAGCATTAATTAATTTCCGCTCAATATATCCATCAATAAAACAGATTCAATGATAATGAACTGTATATACATCCCACCTATAAAAACACAACAACAACAAAACAGCATCATTTTAGAAACATAATTCATAATGACATTACTTGTTATTCAGTGAAGTTATTCACCATGTAAATAAAATAGCACCCAAACCAATAAATAAAGCCGTTAATGTCATAAAAACTAATGATCAAGTAGAAAAGTCCGACATTAGTTATATAATTATTTATATTGGATTGGTTAACACTGTCCCTGTTATTTAATTTACGAAAATTAAACCATATTGTTCACTCTGAGATGCCCATGAACTCATGTACTTTGACATCTGACAATAATAAAGAGATACAGTCTGTTATTGTTGAGCCCGATATTTTTAATATTACCGAACAACAGGAAAAAGGTCTTTACCTTCTGATGTCCGGAAAAATGAAATGGCAGGATTGCATAAACTCATACACACTTAATGATAATGAAGTTATTTTCTCTAATCAGGGAAGCTATGCATACCAGCATATTTCCGGTGAAATTAATTTATTATGGGTTCCGCTGAACAACCATTTTCTGCGTGATTTTCTTCACCGTTTCTCAGATACTCTCAGCCATCTTCACCGCGTTGCTGATCCGACATCCGGACTCATTTATTTCCCGCAGTCCGCCATGCTGAAAAACAGTATCAGCGGGTTTTATGATGCTTACTGTAATAATGCGCCATCACCGCTGATAAAGCTGAAGCTGGAGGAGTTATTACTAATTATCGTCCTGAGTGAAGAAGGCACACGTCTGATGTCGGTATTACGTCAGCTGAGTAACCGCCAGGCAGAACGTTTGCAGAGCTTCATGGAAAAGCACTATCTGAAGGACTGGAAGTTAAATGAATTTTCCAGAGAATTTGGTATGGGCCTGACAACATTCAAAGAGCTGTTCGGTTCGGTATACGGAACATCTCCGCGGGCATGGATAAGCGAACGGCGGTTATTATTCTCCCACCAGCTTCTGCTTAATACCCAGATGAGTATCGTTGATGTCTCAATGGAAGCAGGGTTCTCAAGTCAGTCGTATTTTACCCAGAGCTACCGTAAGCGTTTCGGATTTACGCCCAGTAAAGCCCGGGGTAATCATATAAACTGACGAATTGTGATAAAAACAGAAAACAAAAATAATACCGGAAAAAAACGGGTCTGTTAAGCTGCGTTCCTTTGCTTTACTTTTATTCATCAGAGGGATTCATGCTTAATAAAACAACTTATCATCTTTATCTGCCAGATGATCGAATATATAACTCAGAAGACACCTGTAAAGAGAATGATTTATTATCTGAATATCTTACACGTCAGCAGACAGATAATTTAAAAACAACTGATTGGTTCCTCCGCAGAAAGAAATGGAATATTCCTTTTCAGTACCGTGACCTGACCATGATCAGACAGACAATACAGGCTTACCCTGATAACTGGGATGCCCGTTTGTCTGACACCATTATATTATCCGCATCCCGTTACTGGATTGACGGGTTATTAAATGAAACGTATGAATACTGGATAAAAGATACACACCGTGAGCTGTGGGATCTGGAAGAAGAATATAATCAGAGCAGAATAATAAACCGTCAGCTGGCTGCCCTGTATACACTGTACAGTGCATATTATCCGCAGGCGGAGCTGTCAGATATCAAAAACAGTCTCGCGGGGTCCGCACAGGATCTTTCCCGGACAGAGCATAATATTCACACTCTCCGGAGGGAAATTCCGTTCACGCTGCGTCATTTTGTTAACCTGTTCCGTGATGTGATTTATCATCATAAGTCCTTGCAGGACAACCACATTCCGGACTATTTCCGCACTGCCGTACAGCTGATTTTGCAGCTGAAAAACAACAATGATGACGACCGGCTGTATCAGTGGCTGAACAGCCGCAATATCTGTCTGACGACAGATAAAATACACTGGTGCTGACAGCACCGGTAAATATAGCGGATAAAGGGATAGCAATATCCCTTTTATCTGACTGCACAAAACGATAATACATAAAAATAAAATAGTGATTACGACGGAAATAACACACCAACGGCATTTGCCTGATAACCTCAAGAGGATTGATATTTATGTACCGTCACACTGAAACTATTACTGCCACACCTGTATTTACCGGTAAACGCCGGTTGTTATGGCAGACACTGGAGACATTCCCTGCAGAAAGTCAGGAATACCGGGATATCTGCGGGAGCTTACTGGCGCCGGTAATTTGTGACCTGAAAAAAATAAAATATACCGGGCAGATAACCAGAGACTCACTATTACAGACCCTGTCGCACTATGATGAATACGGCGAACAGCAGGAATTTATTTTATCCCGGCTGTGGCAGTCACTGCCGGAGTCATTATCTGACAGTGACCTGAAATCACTGATTGCCACCGAACTCAATCAGTTGCTCTATGTGAATAACCAGCTGACTTTCTCTCAGTTTAATCTCCGCTGATATGCCGCATTAATCCGGCAAAATAGCAAATGACCGGACAGGGAATCCGCCCGCATTGTCCGGCTTTGCCACGATATTAAAAATTACCGCGCCTTTGGCCGGGACTTTATCGAGATTGGTCAGCAGCTCTATCTGGTATGCATCCTGATCCAGTACAAAATATTCCGCCAGCAATGCACTGTTTTTGCGGAAATCCTGCGCCGAGTCGGTATCAAAGGTTTCATGTCCCACGGCGCTGATCCCGCGCTCACGAAACAGAAATTCCAGAGCATCCATTCCCCAGCCCGGAATATGGTTGTTGCCTTCCGCATCTTTATTATCCATCAGTGCCTGTGACGGCCAGCGTTTGCTCCAGTCCGTGCGCAATGCCACGAAACTGCCGCTTTCAATACGTCCGTGAATCTGTTCAAAAGCCAGCACATCTTCTGCGGATAACGCAAAATCCGCATCCTGCTGTGCTCTGGCGGACTGATCAATCACCACCAGCGGCAACACCAGCTCTTTCAGTTCCAGCTCATGCACAAAGCGCCGCCCCTGTACAAAATGGCACGGCGCATCAATATGGGTGCCGTACTGGCCGGGAAACGTAAACTGCTGGGCAAAAAAGCCATCGCGGTAATCAAACAGTGTTTTAAACTCCGCCGGTTCAAACATAAAAAAGTGCGGTGAATCCGCATTAAATGCGTGTGTCAGGTCAATCCATTTTTTGGATTTCAACAGATTCACGGCTTCAGTTAATGATAATGACATTCTGCCCCCTCAATGTTATACCGGTAGTTGTTGTGATTTATGCTCTGGTTATCAGTCAGAATTTACACGGCTTGCCGGGGAAGTCATTTGCAGATATTTCATGTTGTTGTCCGCACCGGACAAGGGGAACACAATGTTAAAAGTGATTGCTGAAGATTTTATGCAGCCGGATGCCGTTGAGATCCTGATGCCGATGTATGAAGAACTGGTTGCCGCCACCCGCCGTGAGCCGCTGTGTATCAGTTATGATCTGTTTGTCGATCAGAAAGACCCGGGGCATTTTGTTTTTATCGAAACCTGGCCGGATCAGGCCGCGCTGGATACCCATTGTGCCAGTGAGCACTTCCGTCGCCTGGTACCCGCCATTAATAAATATCAGCGTGCCGAACCGCGTTTTATCCTGATGGACAGCGCCGTTAAGTAATAATCAGGGCGGGTATCCCCGCCCTTCCTGATTCAGTCGTGGTCGATTTTCGCTTCTTTCGCTGCCGCCTCACACCACTCAATAATGGCAGGATGCGCCAGGATCCGGTCAATCCATGCCTGTGCCGCCGCTGAAAACGGCAGCTGATAAGTCCGTGCCCGCAGAGCCACCGGCACATAAAAAGCATCCGCCGCACTGATATTTTTCCCTGCCAGCCACGGGCCGCCAAACCCGGTTAATCCCTCACACCAGATCTTATCCAGACGCTGACACTCTTTCTGTAATTCCGGTGTCATCTCTGCGGCCTGGCGGCTTTCCGTGCAGTTCAGCGGGCACTCACGGCGCAGCGTGGTAAATCCGGAATGCATTTCTGCCGCGGCAGAGCGCGCCCAGGCACGGGCGATTTTTTCCTGCGGCCAGACATGCGGATAATCCTCCGCAATATATTCACAGATTGCCAGAGAATCCCAGACCGTGGTATCCGCTGTCACCAGGCACGGCACCAGCCCGGACGGGGAAAAGCGGAGAAATTTCTCATAACTGCTGCCACCCGGCACAAAGGTGGCAAGCTGTTCATCGAACGGAATATTCAGGGCTTTCAGTAAAAACCAGGGTCTCAGCGACCAGGAAGAGTAATTTTTATTGGCGATCCATAATTGCAGAGACATATAACCCCTCTCAGTAAAATTAAAATAAATGATATAAACAGAAGGTTGATTGCCTTACTCAAGGTATCCGGTTTTTATTCCGCTGCCTTAAAAAAGGATAAATCCTGTTCATATTCTTTCTGATAGTGCCCTTCCGTGCCCAGCGCATCCTGCAAAAAATGTAAAAATGCGGAGACTTTTTTCGGCAGATATTCACGATCCGGATAAACCGCATAGATATGATGCAATGGCAGCATGTATTCCGGCAGCAGAGGGATCAGCCGCCCGGCGCGGATATCCGGTGCCGCGATAAACTGCGGCAGCTGACAGATCCCCGTTCCCTGTAAAACAGCCTGATGCAGCGCCAGACTGTTGTTGGCACGCAGAGTGCCCTGCGGGGTAAAACGCACCACGTCTCCCCGGTGCAGAAATGTCCATGACTGACCGGCCTGAAAATAGCTGTAAAACAGGCAATTATGAGATTTCAGGTCCGTCAGATTCTGAGGTGTACCATGTTGTGCCAGATAGGCGGGAGACGCACAGAGCACACTGCGGCAGGGAGATAACACGCGGGCAATCAGTGAGGAATCCTGCAATTCACCGATCCTGACAGCCAGATCAAACCCTTCACCGACCAGATCCGTCAGTTTGTCATCAAATACCATTTCCGCCTGTAATGACGGCCAGCGCTGTAAAAATTCAGGCATTAATTTGGCCAGATGCAGACTGCCGAACACCGCCGGGGCACTGATTTTCAGTGTGCCGTCAACCTCACGGCTGTAATATGACAACGCATCCTGCCCGTCCAGCACAGCCTGATGGGCTTTTTTCAGATAGGTGTAATAAAGCTGTCCGGCTTCAGTCAGCTGCAGATGGCGCGTGGAACGGGTGACCAGCCGGATGCCGGTTTGGGTTTCCAGCGCCGACAGTTTTTTGCTGACCGCCGATTTGGTCATGTGCAGATACTCTGCTGCTTTTGTCAGGCTCCCCTGCTCGGTGATAGCAATAAACACCGGTAAAAGCGAAAAATCCATCTCAGCCTCTTTATTGTCAACTAACAGGAAACTCTGTTTTTCTTTTTATAGCGTTTATTCCGGACACCGGCAATCTCTATACTCTCTCCGTCCGCAATAAAGTGAAAATAACGATGAAAAAAGAGATCCTGTTACCGCTGATAGCCTTACTTTCCGGGGTATTACTCACCCTGATGATTATGAGCAACAGCTATTTATCCACCTTTACTTCTCCGCTGCACGCCTCCTGGCTGACACACGGTATCGGTGCCATTGTTGCCCTGATTATCTGGCTGACAGTGAAAAAGCACCTGCCGCCACGCCGCGCCGGTACAAAAATGCCGCTGTGGTGCTATCTCGGCGGGATACCCGGTGCGTTTACCGTACTGCTGGCGGCGATCACCGTTAACAGTCCGCTGTCACTCTCCGGCTCGATTGTACTGATGCTTGCGGGGCAGATAGTGACCGGGCTGATTATCGACCATTTTGGTCTGATGGGACTGACACGGCGCAAAGTGACAAGCCGCGACGGGCTGACACTGCTGCTGTTATTCAGCGGCTGTATTTTGATCATTGCAGGAAAATAATGATGTTACTGTTTTATATTACTATCGCGCTGACAAATGGCATTTGTATTATTTTCAGCCGCAGTATTAACGGCAGATTATCTCAGAGCAGCAATGCGTTTTATGCCTCGCTGGTTAATCATATTGCCGGTTTTATCTTTCTGAGCGTGGTTGTACTGTTTTACCTGCCGCCGTTCCCCGTCACACTGAACAGTATTCCGCTGATTGCATTCACCGGCGGCATTATCGGTGCCTGTTTCGTGGTGATAAATAGTTATATTCTGCCGCTGCTCGGCGCCACACTGACCACCATTCTGGCTATCTGCGGCCAGGTATTATCCGGCTTTATTATCGATATCATACAGCACGGCATGCCGTCACATCTGCTGATGCAGATAACCGGTGTCATCTTAATCCTGCTGGCTATCGCTGTCCGCTACCGGAAGTAATTTTTCTTATTTCGTTACCCAGCGAAGTGTTTTCTCTGTGCTTCCGTTATGATTAGCCGGACTGCATAAGGAGAATCCCATGTTTGCTGTAATTTTTGAAGTGACTATGCCGGAAGACAAGCAATCACGTTACCTGGATATCGCTGCCGGGTTACGCCCGCTGCTCAGTGATGCTGAGGGCTTTATCTCTATTGAACGTTTTGCCAGCCTGAGCACACCGGGTAAATTATTGTCGCTCTCATTATGGGAAGACGAAGCCTCTCTGCTGAAATGGAAACAAAACCTGCAGCACCGGCAGGCTCAGGAAGAAGGTAAAGCGGATATTTTCTCTTTTTACCGCATCCGTATTGCTGAAATCACCCGTGAGTATGACTTCGGGCAGGAATAACCGGCGGAGCTGATATGTCAGAAGAACACGCACCTGAGTTAGAAACCGCGCTTGCCGGTGTGGCTGCCGCACTGGCTGACCCGTCCCGTATCCGCATACTCTGCGCCCTGATGGACGGCAGAGCCTGGACAGCAACTGAACTGAGCATTGCCGCGGATATTAGTGCCTCCACCGCCAGCGCCCATCTGGCAAAACTGGTCGCCGGAAAGCTGATTATCTGTATTCCGCAGGGGCGTCACCGCTATTATCAGCTGGCCGGATTAAACGTGGCCGAAATCATCGAAAAAATGATGAATCTCACCGGTATTCCGGTAACAGCCGCCATCCGCAAATCCTCCGCCCCGCCGCATTTACGGCAGGCCAGAACCTGTTATGACCATCTGGCCGGGGAAACGGCGGTGGCTGTGTATGATGCGATGCAGGAAAAAGGCTGGATAACCGCTGACGGCACCACGCTGACAACGGCGGGAGAATCTGCGCTGACCGCACTCGGGCTGCCTGCCGCTCACACGGTAAAACGGGTTTTCTGCTGCGGCTGTCTGGACTGGAGTGAACGCCGGTTTCATCTCGGCGGCTATCTGGGTGCCGCCCTCTTCACTCACTGTGAGCAACAGGGCTGGCTGACCCGCACACCCGGGTACCGTGAAGTGACAATTACCGGAAAAGGGAAAAAACAATTCCGGCAATGGTTAGGGATTCAGATCCCGTAATTATGAACTTCTGACCAGTAATAACGATAATTTACGGGCAAACGGCAGAACAAATAAGACGGTCGGGAATGCAATGGCCCAGGATATGCCCCATGATGACAGCCACGGGGAAACCAGCAGCCAGGAGAATCCCAGCGCTTTGACGGTACTGATAAACGAAACAATACCACTCATAACCAGCGATAAGAAAAAAGGCACCAGGAAGATTAACGCGCGCTGAGGCAGCTTCGGAAAACCTAAAATATAATTTTTGTCCTGAAAAGACATAGACGACTCCGTATAGTACGACACAACAACACATAACTGTTGTAATGCACAAAGTTACATGCGTTGATTAACGTAAACGCTTACGGGTCAGAGAATTGACCTTTGATGGCGCTATTCTATGAATCTGAATGCATTTGTCAAATGCAATTTATTCTCAACAAGAAAAATTAATATCTGTTATTCAGTCATCATCAGAAAAATTGAGGAAACTGAACATGCTCTCTTTATAACGGGTGGTGGCCTTCAGCATTTCTGTACCGGAAACCTCCTGTAAACTCCCGTCATGCGCCATTTTACGGAGGTCATCCACCCGTAGGTCATCACTCAGTAACGCGCGTACAGTCGTATTATCCGGAATTAAATAGATCGGTCCGCGCATAAGCTGTGATGCGCCCAGCCGGTCAAAATAATAATATTGTCCGCCTTTCTGCCAGACCTCCCCGTAATGGTGAGAAGTAATATCGCCGATTTTTTCCCAGTTATCCGTTGTATTATCACCGAGACGATAAAGTATCGTACTGCGGGAAATAAGACCCGGTGATTTCCGGCCGCCCCATGATTCTGAACCCTGCAAATACCGGGTTTCATTGCCGCAGGTGAAAATCAGCGGTGATATTTCCCGGCAACTATCCTGCAATGGCGGATTATCACCGGCGCGGCGGATTTTTTCTTTTTTCCGGTCATAAAAGTAAACGCCATTCCGGGATAAAAACAATCCCTGATTTACATGCTGACCATAGTAACTGATCACGCGGTAAGGCGCATATTCCGGCGGGAACATGACATTATTCATGGCCGCCTGACCGGTTTGCGGATCAAATAAATAGGCTTCCTGAAATAAATTACCGAGGTAAAAACCATACAGTGATTCTGTATCTTTCAGCGGTAATAAATGGTGCTGATAATAAACATGTTCCCCGTCGTGATAAAACACCCTGCTCTCACGCACTGATTTATCATTCTGCCGGACAGCCACAGGACGCAATGTCTCCGGGTTTGCCGCCGGCATTAATTTACCGTCAAAGAAAACCTGTTCTCCGTTACTGACAAGCCCGGAATCCGCTGATATCCGGTAAGGTGTGGCAGACGGTGGCAACTGTTGCTGCGGATAATAGTAAGTCAGAGGCTTATCACTCAGTCCCCAGCCGTAACGCCATTGCTGATACAGCTTTTGCAGGCCGGTCAGTTCATTATTTATCCGCGTATAAGGGGCACAGAAAACCGTATTTTTACCATCGGTAAAATAGCCATTCCCGATAGTAACCGCCGTCTGAGGATTAAAATCCGCAACGGGAAGATTACCGCACCAGGCGTGATATTTATCGGCTGCAAATTGCCGGCCATTGTGGTTGTTATTGCCAGGCAATAATCTGAAACTATCCGGGTCCGCGCCGGGGATTAAAAAATACCCGTCAGACGGAACAGCGGCATACACCCGGCCGTCATACAATGTAAAAACGGAGTGCCCGAATGATTTCCCGTTCCGGTCAATATCGTAATACGGTGTTTTATCCATGGCCAGAATGACCCCGGATATAAACAGGACGGAGACCAGCATAATGCCGGACATAATGATAAGAACAAGGCGTTTGCGGGCTTTCATAGGATGGGAATAGTATCCGAAAGCATTGCCGTCTGCTATCAGAGAAAACCATTTTTCAGCCCGGAATTATCATCTTTTCCGGCTGTTATACCAGTATCTGCTTCATAAAAATTGTAATAAACAGATCCAGCGGTTCACCGTTACGGGTCAGTTTGGCACGCATGACCGCCCCTTCCCAGCCCGCCCAGAAAAAAGCCGCCATCTGCCTGCAGTCAGTATTTCCGGAAATAAGATTTTGCGCCTGTGCTTCCAGAAGACAATTCTCCACTTTCTTTTGCCAGCCGGTAATAATGTCATTAAGTAATTCGCAATACCCTGCCGGCAGACTGACAACTTCCTGCCCGAGATTACCGACCAGACACCCGCGCTGCCAGTGGTATTTTTCCATTCCGGATTTGGTAATCCTGCAAAATGTCAGTAATCTTTCCGGTGGCGGCAATGTGGTATCAGACAGACACTTATCCAGCAGATGAGAAAAACAGCTGTCATAATGACGTATCACTTTCACACCAAAATTTTCTTTACTGCCAAAGTAATAATAAAAAGATCCCTTCGGAATACCCGCTTTTGTTAATATTCCGCTGATATCCGACGTCATATATCCTGTTTCGGTAAATACCTCCGTACCGCTGCGGATCAATATTTCTTTTACATCGGTACCTGCGTCATGGTTTTTCGGCGGTCGTCCCCGTTTCGGCTTTGTCATTATTACTGTCATTACGTTTTATCTCTGTTATGCGGAATATACAGATTGCTGTTCGTATACATTCCGGCTGTTTCGCTGCAGGAAAAAATCCTCCCGCCGTAACTGCACGGGAGGAACCCACCGGAGAGTGTTCGTTATTTCATCATTACGTCCTGGTTTTGTTTCATTTCAAACCGCGGGGAAACAAAACCATACAGTGTCCAGCCGAGGAAGGTGGCAAGCGCCCCCCACATCACAGCATCTTCACCGGATGAATACAGCGCATAGAAGCTATAAACAGAACCGATAAATGCAATCACATTGCCTGTCCGTGCTTTCTTAGGATCCACATTGGCGACTTTCTGCAGAATAATCATGGCAGCCATGGAAAGGATATAAGGGATAATATTGGTAACAACCGCCAGGTTAACCAGCACATTGAACTGTTTATTCAGTGACGGGCTGATGGTCATCAGCGACAGTGCAGACTGAATAATAACAATAACCAGCATACCTTTTACCGGGGCATCCGCTTTGGTAACGGCAGAAAAGATTTTCGGGAAATAACCGGAATCAGATGATGATTTAAATACCTGCGCAATGGTGAACTGCCAGCCTAACAATGAACCGCAGCAAGACATAATCATCAGCGCCATAACAACCTTACCCACACCCGGCGTAAACATTTGTGAGAATGCCAGGCCAAACGGTGCAGTAGAGTTTGCCAGATCCATATTCGGTACAATACCGGCAATGACGTTTGTTGATACGATATAAATAACCGCTGCGCCTAATGTTCCGCCCAATACTGCTATCGGCACATTTTTCTCAGGATTATCAACCGCCTCACTGTTAGCACAGGCTGACTCCATTCCTAAAAATGCCCATAATGTCATCGCAATAGAGGAACCGACCGCCTCAAAAAGCGGAAAATTATGCGGGTTCCAGGAATTAACATACAGTTCAGGGCTGAACCACCACCAACCGATAACCGAAATACCGACAACCGGAATAATGACCCCCCAGACAGTCACACTGCTGATCCGTCCGGTGATCCGTGCACCGCCGAAGTTTGCCACCGTACAAATCCACAACACAACAATTGTGGCAATACAGATACCCAGCGGCGTCATCGCCGCATCCATCAGTTCAGCACCATAACCGACGGCTGAAATCGCGATCGCAACGTTTGCAATCAGCAGAGAAACACCATAGGTATAATTCGCCATAAAGTTACCGGATTTACCGAATGCGTATTCCGCGTAACCTCCCATCCCGCCGCTGCGGCGGCTGTACATACCGCACTTGGCAAATGCATAAGCCAGTGCCATAGAGCCGACAGCGGTCACAACCCAGGACAGAATAGAAACCGTCCCCACTTCCGCCAGTTTTGTCGGCAGCATAATGATGCCGGATCCCATCATATTCACTGCGGTTAATATAGTGAGCTGTAATACGCTCATTTTATTTTTTGAAGCACTCATCATATTTCTCCCCGGCTGACGGAGCACGCTCATCCGCGCTCCGTCATGCACGAATTAACGAACTCAGTGTTTAATTACATAGCCGTATGCCCGCTGACGGCCATCTTCATCACAGCGGATATACACACCCTGTAATTCCGGTGAGAATCCCGGGAAGAGGTTAATCCCCTCCTCGAGCGCCAGAAAATATTGCTGCACGGAGCCGCCCCAGATTTCCCCCGGAACCACACACAGAACCCCCGGCGGATAAGGCAGAGCACCTTCAGCCGCAATACGACCTTCAATCTGATCCACCGCAACCAGTTCCGCATTACCGCGTACAAACGCAATATTCGCGGCCTGCGGTAACATGCTGACCTGCGGAAAATGTGATTTGCGGAACATCTCTTTCTGGAGTTGTTTCACATTAAATTTCACATACATATCATGCATTTCCTGACATAACTGACGGATGGTATACCCCTGATAACGGGCTTCATGCGCATGATATACAGACGGCAGTACCTCTTTCAGCGGAGCATCCTGTTCCAGTAATTGCTCAAAACGGGCAATCTGAGCCACCAGATGCTGCATTTTTGCCATGCTTTCAGCAGGTGTCAGCAGGAACAGAATGGAGTTGAGATCGCATTTTTCAGGAATGATATTATTTTCACGCAGATAGTTAGCCAGAATCGTTGCCGGCACACCGAACGCTTCATAATTACCGGTTTTGGCATCAATACCCGGTGTTGTCAGCAGTAATTTGCACGGGTCAACAAAATACTGATTTTCTTCATATCCCTCAAAGGCATGCCAGCGCTCACCCGGCACAAAATTGAAGAACCGGAGATCATTGGCAATCACATCAGTCTCAAAATCACCCCATGAACGGCCATCAATAGTTTCCGGAATGAACGGGCGGATATGCTGACAGGATTTCAGCAGCAACTTACGGGTTTCAATCCCGGTTTTCACGCAATCCATCCATAAACGCTTACCTGATTTCCCTTCATGCATTTTGGCGTTCACATCCAGAGCGGCAAACAGCGGATAGAACGGGCTGGTGGAGGCATGCATCATAAAGGCATTGTTCAGACGCTTATGATTCACATAACGGCTCTGGCCTTTAATATGGCTGTCTTTTTTATGGATCTGGGATGTCTGAGAGAAACCGGCCTGTTGTTTATGGACTGATTGTGTGACCAGAATTCCGGGATCATTTTCATTCAGCTCCAGCAAAAGCGGAGAACAATCTTTCATCATCGGAATAAACTGTTCATAACCAACCCAGGCAGAATCAAATAAAATGTAGTCACATAAATGACCGATTTTATCGACAACCTGGCGTGCGTTATAAATTGTTCCGTCATATGTGCCCAGCTGAATAACGGCCAGGCGGAACGGACGTTTTTCGCCTGTCCGTTCAGGTGCGACTTCTTTAATTAAACCGCGAAGATAATTTTCCTCAAAACAGTGAGCATCAATCCCGCCGATAAATCCGAACGGGTTGCGCGCCGCTTCCAGATAAACCGGTGTTGCCCCCGCCTGTATTAATGCGCCGTGATGGTTTGATTTGTGGTTGTTACGATCGAATAATACCAGGTCGCCCGGTGCCAGTAAGGCATTGAGCACCACTTTATTTGAAGACGACGTACCATTAAGGACAAAATAGGTTTTATCCGCATTAAAGACTTTCGCCGCATGCTGCTGTGCCGCGCACGGAGCCCCTTCATGAATCAGTAGATCCCCCATGGAGACATCCGCGTTACATAAATCAGAACGGAATAAATTTTCGCCGAAATATTCAGCAAACTGGTTACCCAGCGGGTGACGGCGGAAAAACTCCCCGCCCTGATGTCCGGGACAATCAAAAGCTGAATTGCCCTGCTCAACATATTTTTTCATACTGCCGAAAAATGGCGGTAACAGACTTTCTTCATATTTCAGCGCCGCTGTTTCCAGTTGCTTACTGTATAATTCACCGTTCTTTTTATTTAAATCAATCACGCCGGTTAACCGTGTAATGACATCTGCCGGAATGACTTCGTGATCACTGATTACAGCAAAAACCGGCTGTTCAAAACTGTGCTGCTCAATAAAATCCAGCTTTCCGTCGCGGATATCATCAAGTGAAATAACGATGACAGCAACATCAGTAAAATCTGTATTCAGGATATCCACACATTCCCGGTGTGTTGAAATATAGTCAGACATATCATAGCTGACAGCGATTTTATAACTTTTCATTTTCATACCTTTTATTTTTGGCAAAAAATTCCCGCTGAAATACTCAGAAAAAATATTTCAGTTATTTATTTTCATAAATGCGAGTTTGTTCCCTCAATATAATATTGAGTTAAAAAATCACATTTCTCTTTATGCCATTACGTATGCCAAAACAATGTTCAGGACTGACGGCTTTCACTATCTCAGCAAGGGCTTTTTTGCCGCAGCCGGGAATGACGAAAGCTGTTTACCTGTACATTGATATGCATGAAAGCCAGAGTATGAATTATCAATCAGAATTCAGCATATCCACACATAAATGCGGGATATAATGAGAAAGAGGTCGACGATCCATACGATGGCAATATGCAGACAACGTCATGGATGTCAGTAGAGGGACTACCTTTGTGCATTAAAACGATTAAAATCAAAACACGAACGATGTGAGAACATCATAAGGTGTGTAACACGTCTTATATGCGGCCAAAATCGGTTATTGTTTTCCATTTTTGCACCTGTTTAAAATTAAGACTATCTGACGAACAATTATTAATATAACCAAGTATAAATACTATACCGTGACATACATCAAAATAATAATCCTAAAAATATATTTAACCAATATTAGTTAGTATAAAAATACATTTTGTTAATACTGTGTTGTGTATATTATTGGCGCAAATTAAAAAAACAAATACATATTTAATATAGTTACTACGTCTATATTATAGATAATAACTAATCCTCTGATAATATAGTGACCTGGTCTATAATCATTATTTATAAGATAATGAAATACAATCACGACATATATATTTAATCAAATCGCACTAATAGCTTAATTTTAAATTAAGGTGTAATAACAGTAAATTATAAAAAATACTATTTTATGACCGGGAAACTCGTAAAATTAATAAAGTATTATTTCTGAATAATTATTCATTCTAATAAAAATATTTCTCCGGGCCGGTTAAATATATAAAACCGTACGAAGCCGGAGCCTGCAATGACGGGCACCATTATGCTGACACAGACACATATGTGACTGAATCAGAGTTTCAGACATGCGGAATGAGATACACCGGAGAAACTCAGTTGCTGAAAGATTAGATAAGACCGGGAGTTAACGAAGAAAACTGGAGCGGGCGAAGGGAATCGAACCCTCGTATAGAGCTTGGGAAGCTCTCGTTCTGCCATTGAACTACGCCCGCGTCAGGATGTGTGAGATTATACGCCTGTCATCTTGTTTATCAAGAGGATAGTGAAAAAAAAGCCCCACAAATTTGTGAGGCTCCGTGTTCATTTACCGCAGCAATTATTTGCCCGGACGCATCGCAGGGAACAGGATAACGTCACGGATGGTGTGGCTGTCAGTAAACAGCATAACCATGCGGTCGATCCCGATACCCAGACCCGCTGTCGGCGGCAGACCGTGCTCCAGCGCGACAACATAGTCTTCGTCATAGAACATCGCTTCGTCGTCACCGGCATCTTTCTGGCGGACCTGCTCGGCAAAACGCTCTGCCTGATCTTCCGCATCGTTCAGCTCGGAGAAACCGTTACCGATTTCGCGCCCGCCGATAAAGAATTCAAAGCGGTCAGTAATAAACGGATTGTCGTCATTACGACGCGCCAGCGGAGAGACTTCTGCCGGATATTCAATGATGAATGTCGGCTGGATCAGATGGCTTTCTGCCACTTCCTCGAAGATTTCACACTGTACGCGGCCCAGACCCCATGATTTTTCAATTTTGATATTCAGGGATTTCGCGATAGCAACTGCTTTATCCATATCATCCAGATCCGCCATATTGGTTTCCGGACGATATTTGCAGATAGCTTCTTTCATGGTGAGTTTGGCAAACGGTTTGCCGAAATCGAATTCCTGGTCACCGTATTTCACGACCGGGTTACCCAGCACATCCTGCGCGATGGTGCGGAACAGCTCTTCGGTCAGTACAATCAGGTCTTTATAATCGGCATATGCCATATAAAGTTCCATCATGGTGAATTCCGGGTTGTGACGCGGGGAAACCCCTTCGTTACGGAAGTTGCGGTTGATTTCAAACACGCGCTCAAAACCACCGACCACCAGACGCTTCAGATACAGCTCCGGCGCAATACGCAGATACATATCGATATCCAGCGCATTATGATGGGTAACAAACGGACGCGCGCTTGCCCCGCCCGGGATCACCTGCATCATCGGGGTTTCTACTTCCATAAACCCTTTGTTCACCATGAACTTACGGATTTCAGCCAGAATACGTGAACGCACCGCAAAGGTATGACGGGATTCATCGTTGGCGATCAGATCCAGATAACGCTGGCGGTAGCGGGTTTCCTGGTCACTCAGACCGTGGAATTTATCCGGTAACGGACGCAGTGCTTTGGTCAGCAGACGGACTTCAGTACAGTGGACAGTCAGTTCGCCGGTTTTGGTTTTAAATAACTTACCGCGCGCCGCGAGGATATCGCCCAGATCCCATTTTTTAAAGGATTCGTTGTACACGCCTTCAGCCAGGTCATCACGGGAAACGTAAATCTGAATACGGCCCGCAGTGTCCTGTAAGGTGGCAAAAGAGGCTTTACCCATGATACGGCGGGTCATCATACGGCCGGCAATCGCCACTTCGATATTCAGGGCTTCCAGCTCTTCCGCGCTTTTTTCGCCATATTTTTCATGCAGCTCACCGGATACCGCGTCACGGCGGAAATCATTCGGGAATGCAACGGCTTCTTTCTCACGCAACTGTGCCAGTTTTTCACGGCGTGTTTTTAATTCGTTATTTAAATCAGGTGCCTGCTCAGCACTGTGTTGATCTTGTGACATTTTTAATCCTTATAAACCCGCTTTTAAGCTGGCCTCAATAAATTTATCCAGATCACCGTCTAATACAGCCTGCGTATTACGGGTTTCCACACCGGTACGGAGATCTTTAATACGGGAATCATCAAGTACATAAGAACGGATCTGACTGCCCCAGCCGATGTCGGATTTGTTATCTTCCATTTCTTGTTTATCGGCGTTTTTCTTCTGCATTTCATATTCATAAAGTTTTGCTTTCATCTGACGGAAAGCCTGATCTTTATTCTTATGCTGCGAGCGGTCATTCTGACATTGTGTGACGATACCGGTCGGAATATGGGTAAGACGCACCGCAGATTCCGTTTTGTTCACGTGCTGACCACCGGCACCGGAAGCGCGGTAAACGTCAATACGGATATCCGCCGGATTGATTTCAATATCAATATCATCATCCACTTCCGGATAGATAAACGCGGAACTGAACGAGGTATGGCGGCGGCCGCCGGAGTCAAACGGGCTCTTGCGCACCAGGCGGTGAACGCCGGTTTCGGTGCGCAGCCAGCCGTAGGCATATTCGCCCATGATCTTAACCGTCGCCGATTTCAGACCGGCCACGTCGCCGTCAGATTCTTCAATAATTTCGGTTTTAAAGCCGCGGCTTTCTGCCCAGCGCAGATACATACGCAGCAGCATGCTTGCCCAGTCCTGAGCTTCTGTACCACCGGAACCGGCCTGGAGATCAAGGTAGCAGTCAGCGCTGTCATATTCACCGGAGAACATCCGGCGGAATTCCAGCTGACCGAGTTTATCTTCCAGTCCCTTCAGCTCTTCAACCGCTTCGTTAAAGGTCTCTTCGTCATCGGCTTCGACGGCGAGTTCCAGCAGACCGCTGACATCCTCAAGCCCCTGGTCAAGGTCATCAATGGTTTCCACGATGGCTTCCAGAGAGGCGCGTTCCTTACCGAGTGCCTGGGCACGTTCTGGTTCGTTCCAGACGTCAGGCTGTTCCAGCTCGGCGTTAACTTCTTCTAAGCGCTCTTTCTTGGCATCGTAGTCAAAGATACCCCCGAAGCACCGAAGTACGCTCAGTCAAATCCTGGATCTGATTTTTTACCGGGTTAATTTCAAACATGTCTTTTTATCTTTTGTTGATTGTCAGGTAATAATGTGAGAACTGCATATTGTAGCGAAAATCCGCTCATCATGACAGCACTGCAACCCCCTTTCGGACTAAAATTAATCCGGCCAGATATGTTCTATCAGTAACTGCACACTGCGCTGTCCGCGGAACTCATTCACATCCAGTTTATAGGCGAGACGAACCCGCTGCACACTGTTGTCCGGCCAGTAATTCACATCAACATTAAAGGCGATACCATCGAGCAGCGGACCGCCGTCTTCCGGTTCAATCATCACTTTCAGGTGCTTTTCACCGACGATACGCTGTTGCAGCAACCGGAATGTGCCGTCAAACAACGGCTCCGGGAACCCCTGCCCCCACGGCCCGCCTTCGCGCAGCAATCCGGCGGTTTCCAGTGTCATATCCTGCGGTGACAGCACGCCGTCACTCCAGATAACGCCGTGCAGCAGCCCGGGGTCGATCATATCGTCCACCAGCGCGGCAAATTTATGCTGAAAATCAGGAAAATACGATTCCGGCAGAGAAAGCCCGGCCGCCATGGCATGCCCGCCGAATGCGGCCATCATTCCCGGATTGAGCGTATCGAGCCGCTCAAGCACATCCCGCAGATGCAGGCCGCTCACCGAGCGTCCGGAGCCTTTCAGCAGACCATCGCCGCAGGGGGCAAAGGCAATCACCGGACGGTGATAACGCTCTTTGATGCGTGAGGCGAGAATACCGACCACGCCCTGATGCCACTCAGGGTGATACAGAGCTATCCCTGACGGCATTTCCGTGGTGCTGTGCTCAATTTTGCTGAACAGTGTCAGGGCTTCCTGTTGCATCCCCTGCTCGATTTCGCGCCGGGTCTGGTTCAGGCCGTCCAGTTCATGCGCCAGCATGCGTGCTTTCGCCATATCATCCGTCAGCAGCAGTTCAACACCGACTGACATATCATCCAGTCTGCCCGCCGCATTCAGACGAGGCCCGAGAGCAAAACCCAGGTCACTCGCCACCAGTGCGGGAGCCTGCCGTTTGGAGATTTCCAGCAGTGCGGTGATCCCGGCACAGCAGCGTCCGGCACGGATGCGGTTCAGCCCCTGATGCACCAGGATGCGGTTGTTCTGATCAAGCGGCACCACGTCCGCCACCGTACCCAGTGCGACCAGGTCGAGCATTTCAGCCAGGTTCGGCTCGGCAATATTCTGTTGCGCGAACCAGTCATCCGCCCGCAGTGATGCCCGCAGCGCGGACATCAGATAAAAGGTTACGCCGACACCGGCCAGGGATTTGGAGAGAAATCCGCAGTCTGCCAGGTTAGGGTTAATAATCGCTTCCGCCGGCGGCAGAATCTCCCCAGGCAGATGGTGGTCAGTCACAATCACACGGATCCCGGCAGCATGAGCGGCAGCCACGCCGTCATGGGAGGAAATGCCGTTATCCACTGTCATAATCAGCTCCGCCCCTTTGCGGCGGGCCTGCTCTGTCACCTGAGCGCTGAGCCCGTAGCCGTCCTCAAAACGGTTGGGGACAAGGAAATCCACCTGCCGGAATCCCATCCGGCGCAGTGCGCGGACAGACAATGCCGTACTGGTCGCGCCGTCAGCATCAAAATCGCCGACAATCACAATCCGCTGATTCTGGTGCAGTGCTTCTTTCAGCAGTACAACGGCCTGGTCAATGCCATTAAGCTGACCGTAATTAAGCAGCCCGCGTGCACCGCGCTCCAGTTGCTCCGCAGAGGTAATTCCTCTGGCAGCATACAGACGGCATAACAGTTCGGGGCGATCGGGAGAAAGCAGTGCTGTGTAATCCGCCGCATCACGGCGGCGGAGTTCTGTTTTTATCATAACAACCTGATTATACTATTAATTATTTATTTACTAATTCAGCAATTTTATCTGCAGATAAGTAACCGGCAATCAGCGTTCCGTCCTCAAGGACAATCGCCGGGGTGCCGGTGATGCCGAATTTCAGGCCGAGATTATAGTGTTTACTGATATCAATGTTACAGCTGTCTATCTGCGGGATCGGCTCATTACGGAATGCATTGTCCAGCGCTTTGGTTTTGAACGCGTTACACCAGACTGACTGCATTTCCCGGCCTACCGCAGACTCCGGCCCTTTGCGCGGAAACGCCAGATAACGGACCGTAATGCCTTTATCATTCAGCGCTTTATTTTCATTATGTAATTTCAGGCAGTACGGACAGGTGATATCCGTAAAGACCGTAATAACGTGGCTGCCGCGCTGAGATTTATAAATGATCATCTCATTTTCCAGGCTGTTCAGCTCATCCAGCAGCACATTATTGGTGATATTTTTCGGAGTTTTGCCGCTCATATCAAACATCGGCCCCTGTAACAGATAACGGCCGTCATCGCTGATATAAAAAACACCCTGCGGGGTGGCTACCGCCGAGACACCCGGCACCGGTGACGGGCGGATCATGGTGGCGGTCATATCCATTTTGCCCAGTGCCGCTTTAATTTCGCTTTCCCCGGCGACTGCACCGTGGCTGAACACCAGCAGAAGCGCCAGTGCGGATGATACAATTTTCAGCATACTGTTTCCTTATCAGCCGCGCGGATGGTGCTGCTGGTGCAGCGTGCGTAACCGCTCCGTCGCGACATGGGTATAAATTTGTGTGGTGGATAAATCACTGTGCCCCAGCAGCATCTGCACCACCCGCAGATCCGCCCCGTGATTAAGCAGATGCGTGGCAAAGGCATGGCGCAGCACATGGGGCGAGAGTTTTTCTGTCGCAATCCCGGCGGCGACCGCATAGTGTTTGATGCGGTGCCAGAATGTCTGCCGTGTCATCTGCCGCCCGAGTTTACTCGGAAACAGTACGTCCGCGGCCTGTCCGTTCAGCAGTGACGGCCTGGCCTGTGCCAGATAAACCTCCAGCCAGTACACCGCTTCTTCCCCCATCGGCACCAGGCGCTCTTTATTACCTTTGCCGATCACGCGGATCACGCCCTGGCGCAGACTGACATCCGGCAGCGACAGTGACACCAGCTCTGTCACGCGCAGTCCGCAGGCATAAAGCACTTCCAGCATGGCTTTATCGCGCAGTTCGAGCGGATCGGTAACATCCGGAGCCGCCAGCAGATCATCCACCTGGCTTTCGCTCAAATCTTTCGGCAGCCGGGCTGGCAGTTTGGGTGCCGCCAGCTGAATGGTCGGGTCATCCGTCCGCAGTTTTTCACGGTAGCAATACTGGAAAAACCGGCGCAGCGAGCTGAGCATCCGCGCCGAACTGGTGGCTTTGTAACCGCGATCCAATCTGCCGGCCAGAAAAGCCTGCAAATCAAGGGTGGTCAGTGATAACCAGTCCAGATCCTGCGGTGCCAGCCAGTCCGCCAGTGCCTGTAAATCCAGGCGGTAGGATGCCAGGGTGTTTTCCGATAAATTCTGTTCCAGCCAGATAGTATCAAGAAACTGCTCTGTCAGTGCATCACTTTCGCTGTGTTGTACGGCGTCCTTCACCGCTGACCTCCCGTTTGAATTCCCGTGTCAGAATTAACTTATCTTCTGTTACAATACCGTAATCCTGTGATGAAAGCAGCGCGCAGAGGCGGTGAGCTTTCATTTTTTACCCGATACACAGCAGAATAAACAGATGAAAATTGGTCTTTTTTATGGTTCCAGCACCTGCTATACCGAAATGGCAGCTGAAAAAATCCGTGATATTTTAGGTGATGATCTCGTTGAACTCCATGATGTGAAAGAGACAGATCTGCAACTGATGGAAAGCTACCCGGTGCTGATCCTCGGTATTCCGACCTGGGATTTCGGTGAAATCCAGGAAGACTGGCTGGCGGTGTGGGAGCAACTGCCGCAGCTTGATTTATCGGGAAAAATTGTCGCCATGTACGGCATGGGTGATCAGGTGGATTACAGTGACTGGTTCCTGGACGCCCTGGGCTATCTGCATCAGCAGTTGCAATCATCCGGGGTGAAATTTACCGGTTACTGGCCGGTGGACGGTTATACCTTCACCAGCCCGAAAGCTCTGACCCCGGATGGCAAACATTTTGTCGGTCTGGCACTTGATGACGTCAATCAGTATGACGAAAGCGAAGAGCGCATCGCCACATGGTGCATGCAGGTACTTGAGGAAGTTCAGGAACTGCTGTAGGCCGATCAGATATCCGGGTACTGCAAAAGCAGCTGATTAAGGCTGCTCCATGCCTCGGCCGGGACACTGTCAGAGGCTATCCACAGGTATTTCTGCCGCCCGGATGTCAGTGAGCGCAGATGCAGACGGATACCAAGCCGTGTAATATACGGCGGTTTGGTGATCTCCCATTCACTTTTGCGCCACAAAATCCGGTTATGGTTTTGCAAACTGGCAGGACCGGCGCGTTTGCTGATTTTATACTGTGTCCGTCCCCAGCCCGCTATCAGCAGCAGTGTCAGCGGCAGCCAGATAAATGAGGTTCTGCCGGGCCAGGGCGCAAATAACACACTCAGCGCCAGCACACCGTAAATCAGTGTTGAGAAGACCTGAGTCTTAAATGAGACACGTAATACTGATTTCCATAAAACCACCGGCCTGTCCCCTCTGTATCCTGACACAATGACAGCACCCGCTGTCCGGCTGAGAACCCGGTTATCCCGCGTCCGTCAGCCGGAAAATATACGGCATTCCTTCCCGGTTTCCTATGAAATAACTGTGACCGGTTATGACTTTCTCTGCCGCTCAGTCCGGATAATACGCTGCGTTCTGTGCTGCCATCCGTGCCTGATTACGTTCCTGAATCAGGCGGATTATCTGATACAGTGCCTCATCATCCGGACGGCCTTTATTCATCAGCCAGTTAAACAGATCCGGATCCGGGCAGTTCAGCAACTGTACAAAGTCCTGTTTCTGAGCATCGGTCAGCGTATCATATTCATGCTGAAAGAACGGCATAATCGCAATATCCAGCTCCCGCATGCCGCGACGGCAGGCCCAGTGGATGCGGGCTTTATTTTCAATATCTAACACCGGTATATCCTTTTTATAAGAAGCGGTTTATCAGACCGGTAAACATAACTGATGATACCAGCGTAGCCTACCAAGCCCTGACAATAAAGAAAATCGTCTGCCGCACATGCCGGAGAAAAATGCGTCTCAGGCGGAAAAATAAATGAAATCCGCAACTGCCGGTTTCATTGTCACTCCGCACGCACCGCATCACACAAAGGGTCAATAATATTCTCTTGCAATGTCTGTTATCTCTTTTACCATACATTGCACAGCTCTCCGGACAGGTAAAACATCATGAACACAGAAACAAATACATTACTCCCGCAACTGAGTGATTCTCTCCCTCTGACACGCATTTCCCTCAGCGATCTGGCGCTGGTGACCATCACCGGCCCGGACAGTCAGAAGTATCTTCAGGGACAGGTCACCGCTGATATAGACGCTATGGCTGATGATCAGCATGTGCTGTGTGCCCATTGTGATGCCAAAGGGAAGATGTGGAGTGATCTGCGTCTGTTTCATTATAAAGACGGTTACGCCTACCTTATCCGCCGCAGTGCGCTCGATACCCAGCTCGCGGAACTGAAAAAATACGCGGTATTTTCCAAAGTGACGATTGCCGCTGATGATAGTGCTGTCCTGACCGGGATCGCCGGTCACGGTGCGGCAGAAGCCTTACAGGCGCATTTCAGCACAGTTCCGGATGCGGACACTCAGGTTGTCAGCAGCAATGACACCACACTGCTGTACCTGCCGCTGCCGCAGGGGCGTTTTATTCTGATCCAGAGCGCTGAGCAGGCCGCTGCCTTATCTGATGCCCTGTCTCTGCCGGATGCGTCTGACACTCAGTGGACGGCACTGGATATTGAAGCCGGTTACGCCGTGATTGATGCGGCAACCGTCAGTGAATTTCTGCCGCAGGCAACAAATCTGCAATCCCTTCCCCGGGGTATCTGCTTTAAGAAAGGCTGTTATACCGGCCAGGAAATGGTGGCCCGTGCCAAATTCCGCGGTGCCAACAAACGCGCGATGTTCACGCTTATCGGCCACAGCCGCCATGTGCCGGTCGCCGGTGATGATGCCGAGCGTCAGCTGGGTGAAAACTGGCGCCGCACCGGTACCATCCTCGCGGCTGTCCGCCTGAGCGATGAGCGCGTTCTGGTGCAGATTGTGATGAATAATGATACGGAGGAAGATGCTGTCTTCCGTATCCGTGAAGACGAAGAAAGCCGCCTGAGCCTTTTCCCGCTGCCGTACTCCTTTACTGAAGAAGCCTGATTTCCCGTCATCCCCGGGCGCAGAGATACCCTGTCTCTGCGCCCGGAGGTATTCTGTATAAATCCGTATTGAGGTTGTTATGTCATCAGCTGTTCCCGCACAGGAAGTCATTCCTTTTTCTCAGTTAATCACCTTTGTTATGGAGCTGGATAAGCTCAAAAGTGTTTACCGCAAAACCCGCCTGCTGAACAATGAACGTCAGGAAAACTCCGCTGAACACAGCTGGCATTTTGCCATGACAGCAATGGCTTTTGCGCCGTATGTTGAGGATGCGGATATGCTGCGGATCCTGAAAATGGCACTGCTGCATGATGTGGTGGAAATTGACGCCGGGGACGTGCTGGTCTTTGATCTGGCCGCCCGTGAAGCCATTGCGGAAAAAGAAGTGGCTGCCGCAAAACGGATTTTCGGCCTGCTGCCGCAGCCGCAGGCGGATGAGTTTCTGGCACTGTGGAATGAGTATGACGCCGCAGAGACCCGCGAAGCCCGTATCGCCAATATGGTCGACCGCGTGATGCCGGTGCTGATGAATCTGCACAACAACGGTCAGAGCTGGGTGGAAAATAACATCTCACTGGAACAGGTGATTGACCGCACGAAATTTATCGCGGATGTGCATCCGGCATTCTGGGCGTGGTTACGCGCCGAACTGGATACCGCGAAGCAGAAAGGCTGGCTGCGCTGATAAAAAAGGCCGGTTGTGTTACCACAACCGGCCTTTTCTTTATCGTTTACCGTTTACTCGTAATCACTCATCGGTGCACAGGAGCACTGAAGGTGACGGTCACCGTAAACATCATCCAGCCGTTTAACTGTCGGCCAGTATTTATTGTCACGGGTGGACTGAGTCGGGAATACCGCCACTTCACGGCTGTACGGGTGTGACCACTCCGCTGCCAGTTCAGTCTGGATATGCGGGGCATTCACCAGCGGGTTATCTTCCGCTGTCCACTCGCCGCTGCCGACCCGCTCCATTTCCGCACGGATACCCAGCATCGCATCAATAAAGCGATCCAGCTCCGTCTGGCTTTCGGACTCTGTCGGCTCAACCATCAGTGTGCCGCCGACCGGGAAAGACATAGTCGGTGCATGGAAACCGTAGTCAATCAGACGCTTGGCAATATCCATCTCCGTAATACCAAACTTCGCTTTCAGCGGACGGATATCCAGAATACATTCATGCGCCACATAGCCGTTACGGCCGGTATAAAGCACATCGTAAGCGGATTTCAGCCGTGCTGCGATATAGTTGGCATTAAGGATCGCGACCTGACTGGCCTGACGCAGCCCCTGCGCACCCATCATGCGGATATACATCCAGCTGATCGGCAGAATGGAGGCACTGCCGAACGGTGCGGCGGATACCGCGCCCTGAGAGGTCAGCAGCTCAGAGGTAACGATGGTGTGTCCCGGCACAAACGGTGCGAGGTGTTTTTTCACACCAATCGGCCCCATGCCCGGTCCGCCGCCGCCGTGCGGAATACTGAAGGTCTTGTGCAGGTTAAGGTGAGAAACATCCGCGCCGATAAAGCCCGGCGTGGTCACACCGACCTGTGCATTCATGTTCGCGCCGTCCAGATACACCTGGCCGCCGAATTCATGAATGATATCACAGACTTCACGCACACCCTCTTCATACACCCCGTGGGTGGACGGATAGGTGATCATCACACAGGACAGATTTTCACTGTGCTGTTCTGCTTTCGCCCGTAAATCCGCCAGATCAATGTTACCGTCTTCATCACAGGCCACCACCACGACTTCCATCCCCGCCATATTGGCTGAGGCCGGGTTAGTGCCGTGAGCAGACTGCGGGATCAGACAGATAGTGCGGTGCCCTTCGCCTTTACTTTCCTGATAGCGGCGGATAGTCACCAGCCCGGCATATTCACCTTGTGCGCCGGAGTTCGGCTGCATACACATGGCGTCATAACCGGTCAGCAGCACCAGCCAGCGGGAGAGCTGTTCTATCATCACATGATAGCCCTGAGCCTGCTCCGGCGGGCAGAACGGATGCATATTACCGAATTCCGGCCAGGTGATCGGGATCATCTCCGCTGCCGCATTCAGTTTCATGGTGCAGGAGCCGAGCGGGATCATCGCCTGATCCAGCGCCAGGTCTTTGCGGGCCAGGCTGTGCAGATAGCGCATCATATCCGTTTCGCTGTGATAGCTGCGGAAGTTCGGATGCTTCAGAATCTCCCCTTCGCGGCGCAGCGCGGCAGGAATGGATTCAGAAGAAGCGGCAACCTGTGCATCGAGTGCATCGATATCCCACTGTGCTTCCTGTCCGGTCAGTACCGCGTACAGATTTTCCAGGCATTCACGCTGCGTGGTTTCGCTCAGGGTGACCGCAACGGCACCCGGCAGATCGGTACGCAGGTTGATACGCGCTGCTTTGGCCCGGGCCAGAACGGCCTGTTTGTCCTGCACTTCAATCGTCAGGGTATCAAACCAGGTGGTGTTACGCAGACGCAGACCCGCATCTGTCAGCGCTTTCGCCAGAATATCGGTCAGGCGGTGAATGCGGCCGGCAATCCGTTTCAGACCTTCCGGCCCGTGGTAGACCGCATACATCCCGGCGATATTTGCCAGCAGAACCTGAGAAGTACAGATGTTGGAGTTCGCTTTTTCACGGCGGATATGCTGTTCGCGGGTTTGCAGCGCCAGACGCAGAGCACGGTTACCGGCGGCATCAATGGATACCCCGATAAGGCGGCCCGGCATCGCACGTTTGTAAGCATCACGGCAGGCAAAGAAGGCAGCATGCGGGCCGCCGTAGCCCATCGGCACACCAAAACGCTGGGCAGAACCGAAGACGATATCCGCGCCCTGTTTACCCGGTGCTTCCAGCAAGACCAGCGCCATAATATCGGCTGCCACACTGGTGATCACCTGACGCTGATGTAACTGTGCCAGTAAGTCACGGTAATCATGGATCTGCCCGCCGGTGCCGGTCTGCTGCAACAGCACACCAAACACATCATCGTAATCAAGGGCTTTTTCCGCACTGTCGATTATCAGTTCAAAACCGAAATATTCAGCGCGGGTGCGGATCACATCCAGGGTTTGCGGATGCACGTCATCCGCAATGAAAAAGCGGTTAGCATTTTTCTTTTTGCTGACGCGTTTTGCCATCGCCATCGCTTCCGCCGCTGCGGTCGCTTCATCCAGCAGTGAGGCAGATGCCAGCTCCAGACCGGTCAGGTCGATAGTCACCTGCTGGAAATTCAGCAGTGCTTCCAGGCGGCCCTGGGAGATTTCCGGCTGATACGGCGTGTACGCGGTATACCAGCCCGGATTTTCCAGCAGATTGCGTAAAATTACCGGCGGCAGAATGGTCGGTGTATAGCCCTGGCCGATGTAAGAGGTAAATTGCTGATTCAGCCCGGCAATGGTTTTCAGTTCTGCCAGCGCATCCTGTTCGGTTGCCCCTTCGCCCACGGCAGGCGGGATATCCAGCTGAATATCATCCGGGACAATATGGCGGGTGAGCTCTTCAAGTGATGCCGCACCGACCGTTTTCAGCATATGCTGCTGTTGCTCAGGGGACGCGCCGATATGACGGCGGACAAATTCACCCCGGTTTTCAAGCTGCGTTAAAGTTTGAGTCATTGTTCTCCGGTTCCTGACATTGTCTGATTCAATAAAAACCCGAAAAAAAACCCTGTTTGCTTACAAACAGGGTTCCGCAATCCGTCAGTCTTCTTCTTCAGCCTGCAGTTCTGCATATTTGGCTGCATCCATCAGACCGGCAAACTCATCCGGATCCGTGATTTTAATGCGGATCATCCAGCCGCCTTCATACGGCTCGCTGTTTACCAGTTCCGGGCTGTCTTCCAGTGCTTCGTTCACGGCGATAACGGTGCCGGTCACCGGCGCATACAGGTCAGATGCCGCTTTTACCGACTCAACAGTACCGAATGCCTCACCAAACGTGATTTCATCACCCACTTCCGGTAATTCCACAAAAACCACATCGCCCAGCAGTTCCTGCGCGTAGTCAGTGATCCCTGCCACATACTCATCACCACTCTCATGGCGAACCCACTCGTGATCTTCTGTATATTTCAGATTCTCAGGTATATTACTCATCGCCAACGGCTCCTGTTATCGGGTTTCTCAAAATTTAACAATAAAATACGGATGTTCAGACCAGTGCTTTGCCGTTACGGACAACCCCCGGTTTCACGACCTCAACAGGCACTTCACGGTTACGCACCTGTACAATAGCAGTATTGCCGATCCCCTGCGGGACGCGGGCCAGCGCGATACTGAATCCCAGTGACGGGGAGAAGGTTCCGCTGGTGATAACGCCGGTCTGTAATTTGCCGAGCTCATCAGTAAAGCGGACTTCCATTCCGGCCCGCAGTACGCCTTTTTCGCGCATCACCAGACCGACCTGTTTTTCAGTGCCGTCGCGGCGGAATTTTTCCAGTGCCTCACGGCCGATAAATTTCCGGTCTTCCGGCTGCCAGGCAATAGTCCAGCCCATATTCGCCGCCAGCGGATTGACGGTTTCGTCCATCTCCTGGCTGTAAAGATTCATGCCAGCTTCGAGGCGTAAGGTATCCCGCGCCCCTAACCCGGCAGGTTTCACTCCGGCGGCCAGCAGTTTTTTCCACAGGTCAGCGGCCTGCTCTGCGGGCAGCGCGATTTCATAACCTTCCTCGCCGGTGTACCCGGTGGTGGCAATGAAATAATCACCGCTCTGCACGCCGTAAAACGGTTTCATCCCGGCAACGGCGGCTTTTTGTTCCGCACTCAGCAATGTCGCGACTTTTTCTTTGGCATGCGGCCCCTGAACAGCAATCATCGCCAAATCATCACGGACTGTCATCTCAGCCGCAAAGTTTTTGCGATGTTCGTCAATCCACGCCAGATCTTTTTCACGGGTGGCGGAGTTCACCACCAGCCGGTAAAAGTCATCCGCAAAATAATAAACGATAAGATCGTCGATCACACCGCCGGACGCATTGAGCATCCCGGTATACAGTGCTTTACCTTTTTCGGTGAGTTTTGCCACATCATTGGCGAGAAGATAACGGAGGAACTGCTGACATTCCGGACCATGAAAGTCCACGATTGTCATATGGGAAACATCGAACATACCGGCGTCATTGCGGACATTGTGGTGCTCTTCGATCTGGGAGCCGTAGTGCAGCGGCATCATCCAGCCGTGAAAATCCACCATTTTTGCCCCGCAGGCAACGTGCTCACCGGACAGTGGTGTGTGTTGTGCCATTCTATCCCCTTTCAGTCAGACATAGTGCGCAGCGTGTACCGCGCAAACGATACCCTTTTCCTGACGTTATCACCGAATCACAAACGTAACCATAAGAAAAAATTGTGACCGTGTACGCGGACGGAAAAATACGAGCCGTCAGTATGCAGATTTTTCATCTGCCATTCTGAGCCCTGAGGCGCAAAAAAGCATTAACAGGTGATAGTTTTGAATTAAGCGGCGGGAATGCACTAAAACACCGGCCGGATCGACCGGTTAATTTTTAGTGCATTATGAATAAAACTAATGTAAAAAAAGCCCTTAAATTAGATTTTTTCAGCTGATGCCGGCTTCGGTTCACGCAGCCAGTCCGGCATATCACTCAGTCCGCGGGCATGGCGCAGCAGCACCGGTTTTACGCCCGGCAGTGTGTCTGCCAGCACCAGACCGACACCACGGACCAGTTTTTTCACCGGATTGCTGCCGTCGAACAGTTCACGGAAACCCTGCATCCCGGCCAGCATCATTGCGGCACTCTGCTTGCGGCGGCGCTCAAAACGACGCAGCCAGAAATAGTTGCCGATATCTTTGCCTTCAGCAGTCAGACGGCGGATTTCGCCAATCAGCTCCGCCACATCCATAAAACCAAGGTTAACCCCCTGTCCGGCCAGCGGATGAATGGTGTGAGCCGCATCGCCCAGCAGCGCCAGACGCGGCGCAGCGAACTGACGGGCATAGCGGCCGGTCAGCGGGATCGCCCGCCGCTCACTGACCACTTCACACAGCCCGAGGCGCAGATCAAACGCCGCTGCCAGTTTATGGTTAAACGCAGCCTCATCCAGATCCAGACAGTGCTGTGCTGTCAGTCCGGGCAGAGACCAGACAATCGAGCAGTGATGTGCGTCCGGCAGCGGCAGAAATGCCAGAATGCCGTCGCCGTGGAAAACCTGACGCGCCACATTCTCATGCGGCAGTTCTGTGCGGATAGTGGCGACCAGCGCGTGGTGTTCATAATCCCAAAACGAAACCGGGATATCCGCATGCTGACGCAGCCAGGAATTTGCCCCGTCTGCCCCCGCCACCAGGCGGGTCGTGAGCATGTCGTCATTTTCCAGGGTGATAAAGGCATCGTTTTCGCCCCACACCACCTGACGGATTTGCGTACCGGTGAGCAGCGTCACATCAGACAGTATCTGCACCCGCTCCCAGAGCGCGTTGCGGATCACATCGTTCTCAATGATATGGCCGAGGTGTTCACAATGAGCTTCCGCCGCGCTGAACGCGATACGACCAAAGCTGTCGTTATCCCACACTTCCATGCCCTGATACGGTGCCGCGCGTTTTGCCAGAATATCCTGCCAGACACCCAACCGCCCCAGCAAACGCTCACTGGCACTGTTGATGGCGGAGACCCGGACAGCAAACGGCGCCTGCGGATCAAAACGGGTATCCGGAGCCTGCTTTTCAATCACGGCAATGCGCAGCCCGCAGCCATGCAGACCACAGGCCAGTGCCAGCCCGACCATGCCGCCACCGGCAATTACCACATCATATGACTGCATTGTTTATCCTCTTTCCGTGGCGGTGTTAAGCGGCTGTGCGACCCAGCCGAGAGTCTGTTTTGCCAGCCGGTTGCGCAGAAACGGCAGCATTTCCATTGCCATCAGACCGGCATTCCGTCCGGCGGCCAGCGGGAAGCAACTGTTGGAGAAAAGGCGCACCAGGCTGTCGGTCAGGGTCATTGTCGCCTGCCGGTCAGCCTCACGGGCGGCCTGATACTGCATCAGCACACGATACTGACCAATATCTTCCTGTGATAAAAACGCCTGACTGATAACCTCCGCTAATGCCATCACATCACGCATTCCCAGGTTAAAACCCTGACCGGCGATCGGATGGAGTGTCTGCGAGGCGTTACCCACCAGCGCCAGGCGGTGGGAAATCTGAGAGTGCGCGGCACTCAGGGTCAGCGGATAACAGTGACGGGCACCGGCAGTGACAATTTTGCCCAGCTGCCAGCCGAAGGCTTTCTGCAATTCGCGGCAGAAAGTCTCATCATCCCATTCACGCACGGCTTCCGCATGCTCTGCACTGTGACACCAGACCAGCGAGCTGCGCCCTTCTGTCATCGGCAGCATGGCCAGCGGCCCCTGCGGGGTGAAACGCTCAAACGCCCGCCCCTGCGGATCCAGTTCTGTCATCACATTGGCGATCACCGCCACCTGCTCATACGGGGTGTCACTCCACTGCATACCGCATTGTTGCGCGACCGCAGAGTGACTGCCGTCCGCCGCAATCAGAGCCTGGCCGTTCAGTGTTTTGCCGCTCTCCAGCTGAACACTGACTGAATCCATCGTGCGGGTAATGCTTTTTACACTGTCCGGACAATACAGAGTAACATTTTCGGCTTTTGCCAGTTCGGCAAACAGGGTTTGCCCGGCATCATACAGCTCAATCACCTGTCCGAGCGCATCAATATCATAATCACCGGCGGTAATATTCACACAGCCGGTATGCCCCTGATCAGACACATGCACCCGGGTAATCGGCGCCGCATGCGCTTTCAGGGCGGACCACAGCCCGATTTTCTCCAGCCGCTGACAGGTACCGTACGCCAGGGCAATCGCCCGCGCATCAAACCCCGGATGATGGTCATCCGGTAATCTGGCTTCCGCCAGTGCAACGGGAAGCCTGCCGTGACTGAGGCGGGAAAGTGCCAGCGCCAGTGTTGCGCCGGTCATTCCGCCCCCGGTGATTATCACACTCATTAATTATTCAGCCTGTTTTGCCTGCGCCATCAGCGCTTCAATTTCATCTGCGGTTTTGACCACTGACGCGGTCAGGTTTTCGTTGCCGTCCGCCGTGATGACAATATCGTCCTCAATACGGACACCAATGCCGCGATATGCCTCCGGCACATCCGCATCCGGCGCAATATACAGCCCCGGTTCGATGGTCAGTACCATACCCGGCTCCAGGATGCGGTCACGTTCTGTGCCGTAATGGCCGACATCATGCACATCCAGTCCTAACCAGTGGCTGAGACTATGCATGAAAAATGCACGGTATGCTTTGGTCTCGATCAAATGCGGCACATCCCCGGTCAGTAAGCCGAGTTTTACCAGCCCTTCCGTCATGATTTCCACCACGCGATCTGTCACTTCTGCAATAGAAGTCCCCGGGCGGTAGAGTTCAAGGGAGACATCCAGGGTTTCCAGCACCAGATCATAGATTTCACGCTGCTCTTTGCTGAATTTGCCGTTCACCGGGAAGGTACGGGTAATATCCCCGGCATAACCCTCAATTTCACATCCGGCATCGATCAGCACCAAATCGCCGTCTTTCATCCGGCATTCGTTTTCGGTGTAGTGCAGAATGCAGCCGTTCTCACCGCTGCCGACAATCGTGTTATAGGACGGGAAACGCGCGCCGTTACTGACAAACTCGTGTTCAATCTCGCCCTGTAACTGATATTCGTACATACCCGGACGGCATTTTTCCATCGCACGGGTGTGTGCCAGTGCACTGACTTTCCCGGCACGGCGCATGATGTCCAGCTCCGCCGGGGATTTAAACAGACGCATTTCATGGACAATCGGCCGCCAGTCAATAATCGTGCCCGGCGCGGAAAGGTTACGGCGGCTGCCGCGGCGCAGTGTATCGAGAGCATTAAAGACAATGGTATCGGCATACGCCATTTCGCCCTGAGCGAAATAGAGGGTGTCAAGACCGTTAAGCAACTGGCAGAGCTGCTCGTTGATTTCATCAAACGGCAGTGCGCGGTCAACACCCAGTTTTTCCGGCGCAGCATCCTGGCCGAGACGGCGGCCGAACCAGATTTCCGCCGTCAGATCACGAACCCGGTTAAACAACACACTGTGGTTATGAGTTTCATCACTTTTAATCAGTACCAGTACGGCTTCCGGCTCACTGAAACCGGTCAGGTAGAGAAAATCACTGTGCTGGCGGTAGGGATACTCACTGTCCGCATTGCGCTGCGCCGGAGGTGCCGCAAAGAAAACCGCCGCGCTGGCCGGTGCCATTTTTTCCAGCAATGCCTGACGGCGTGAGATAAATTCTTGTTTATTCATACCCTCTTTCCTTGTACTGTGTGATGATTCAGGAATCTGATGGTTCAGTGTGCCGCAGATTATCTGCTGCGGACAGATTCAGATATATCAGTGTAATGTCGGTTTCTGTTCCGGCGCATCAGCCTTTTGTGCGCTGCGCGGCTTCGCCAGCGAGATATAGCACAGCTGTACCGCAACTCGGACATACTCGATCACCTCTTCCAGCGCGTCATCCAGCTCTTCGGCATCTTCTGCCTCATCATAGCCCAGCATGCCGATTTCCCGCAGATCAGTAACAATTTCTTTTACTTCCTTGCGATCACTGAATTTCGGATCCGCCACACCCAGACCTAATAAGAAGTGATTGACCCAGCCGGCCAGCTCATCAGCCCGGGCAAACACCCCCGCTTCATCATCCGGCAGCAGTAAATTAAACTGACATTCGGTATCATCAAGCAGTTCAAATGTGGTATTAAAGAGAGCACGCAGCGGCTGTGCCAGAACCTGCGAAAACGCCATGCCTTCGTTGGTCAGGTCGTGGATCAGTGCCAGCCAGCTGTCATCTGTGTTACCGCCGCAGAGCAGACCCGTGATCAGGCCGTGCATCTCTGACGCGGTCATGGCGACGGCCTGCTGACGCAAAAGTTCATCAAGTGTTTTAAAATCGGGCAGTGTTTTATCCGGGGTCATTATTTTGCTCACCAGTCGGGTTTCAGTTCATGATATGCTACCATCAAGAGGCGCCGCTGTACCAGATAAGGGCTGCGGCCTGCTGCTATAACGTACACAATTCACGTCACACAGGATAATATCCTGTTGCAGAACCAAAGGAAGATTTCATGTCTGCACAACCCGTTGATATCCAGATATTCGGGCGTTCCATGCGCGTTAATTGTCCACCGGAACAAAGAGAAGCTCTGCTCGCTTCTGCTGCGGAGCTTGAACAACGGTTACAGGACCTGAAAGAACGCAGCCGGGTGTCCAACACAGAACAGCTCGTTTTTATCGTCGCGTTAAACATCTGTCACGAACTGGCACAAGAAAAATTGAAAACGCGCGATTATGCCTATAACATGGAACAGAAGATAAAACTGTTACAGCAGACTATCGAGCAGGCGCTGCATGACCAAACCCGAATCACTGAGCGCCAGGTAACACCTATTGAATAAAATTGTTTAGAAATCAGTCACTAGACAAAAAAAATTTAGAAATTAGGTTGCAATATCTGCCCGATTTCATACAATGAGTTTAAGAACAACGTTACACGAAGTTCACAAAATTCTCTGAGATGTTTGTCTGCGGGTCAGTCCCCTGAGCCGATATTGATACAGACAGAATGTGGTGATTTGTCACCGGTGAGCATACCTGATTCGTTCAGGCAGCCTAATGGAAGCAACACCGCGTTCACCTTGAACCAAGGGTTCAAGGGTTACAGCCTGCGACGGCATCTTGGAGACCTCTCTCTTCTTTATCTCCTGATATTTCGCTGATTTCACTATGACTCATGACCCGTTGTTACAAGCGCGGCATCATCTGCGTCAGTTAATCCGCAATAAGCGCCGTGCGCTGACACCTCAGCAGCAAAACACTGCCGCACAAGACCTTGTTCAGCAAATCATTTATCACCCTGATATACACCGCGCCAATAATATTGCCCTGTTTCTCTCTTTTGATGGTGAGATTGATACCCGTCCGCTGACAGAGTGGCTGTGGTCACAGGGAAAACAGGTATTTTTACCCGTTCTTCACCCGTTCAGCCGCCATCATCTGTTATTTCTCGCTTATCGCCCTGATACACCGCTGATTAAAAACAAGTTTTCAATTTCAGAACCGGCGTTGGATGTCACACAGGTATTACCGCCGCAGGAACTGGATATTATGTTTATTCCGCTGGTCGCGTTTGATGAAAAAGGAGAGCGTCTCGGGATGGGCGGCGGTTTTTATGACCGCACACTGGCGGGCTGGCAGAAGAAAGGGTTTTACCCGGTAGGGCTGGCACATGATTGTCAGCAGGTTGATGAACTTCCTGCCGCACAGTGGGATGTCCCGCTGCCGGAAGTGATCACGCCATCACGTCGCTGGTTGTGGCCGGAACATAAATAAATCAGTATAAACAATCAGATAAATAAATAATTCATCTACTGCTGACAGCGACAGCGGTTAACGGGCAAATGAAACGAAAAGCATGCGCGTCATGGATGACGCGCCTGAGCGCACATGGATGTGTTTACCGCGACTTTTCGTTTTTGCCCGTTATCCGCAGAGCAATCACCGCTCTCAGAACAACAGACGCGCCCTTACCGTTCCCGGCAGCGCTTTCAGCTGCAGCAGAACGTCGTCAGCTTCATCTTTGTTATTCGCCACAATGTCGATAACCACATAACCCAGATCACCCGCCGTCCGCAGATACTGCGCCGCGATATTAATACCGCGATCAGTAAAGACCTGGTTGATGCTGGTCAGCAGTCCCGGGCGGTTTTCGTGGATATGCAGCAGACGGTTGGCATTCTGGCCATGCACCGGCAGTGACACTTCCGGGAAGTTGACCGCAGAGAGCGTCGAGCCGTTATCAGAATATTTCGCCAGCTTACCGCCGACCTCAAACCCGATATTTTCCTGAGCTTCCTGAGTGGAGCCGCCGATATGCGGAGTGAGAATGACATTATCAAACCCAATCAGCTCAGAAATAAACGGATCCGCCGGGTCATTGTTGGCTGCCGGTTCAGACGGGAACACATCCACTGCCGCGCCGGACAGGTGTTTTGATGCCAGCGCCTGACTCAGAGCCGGGATATCCACTACTGTGCCGCGTGAGGCGTTAATAAAAATCGCCCCCGGTTTCATCAGCTCAAACTCATGTTTACCAATCATATTTTTGGTGGATTCCGTTTCCGGCACATGCAGGCTGACCACATCACTCATATTCAGCAGCTCAGACAGATGGCGCACCTGAGTGGCATTACCGAGCGGCAGTTTGTTTTCGATATCGTAAAAATAGACATCCATACCGATGGATTCTGCCAGGATCCCCAATTGCGTCCCGATATGACCGTAACCGATAATCCCCAGCTTTTTACCGCGTGCCTCGTAGCAGCCTTTCGCCTGTTTATCCCAGATACCGCGATGCGCTTTGGCATTCGCCTCCGGAATACGGCGCAGCAGCAGTAATAACTGGCCCAGCACCATCTCAGCCACGGAACGGGTGTTTGAGAATGGCGCGTTAAAGACCGGAATACCGCGTTTTGCCGCTGCATCAAGATCAACCTGGTTAGTCCCGATACAGAAACAACCGACGGCGACCAGTTTTTCCGCACAGGCAAAAATCTCTTCCGTCAGTTGGGTACGGGATCGGATACCGATAAAGCGTGCATCACGGATCGCTTCTTTTAATTCTTCCGTGGATAATGCGCCTTTATGATATTCAATATTTGAATAACCCGCTGCTTTCAGACTGTCTACCGCACTTTGGTGTACGCCTTCCAATAGCAGAAATTTAATTTTATCTTTTTCCAGTGATACTTTTACCATGACCCTGCCTTTTGTTAAGTTCCCGAAATGTCCTGTCCTCACATCAAAATAACAAAAAATAACGTCTCCGCAATACACGCTCCTGTACAAGTCACAGAACAAGTCACAGGGAAAAGGCAGGTTTACAGGAGAAAATGAAAAAATGCCGCTGAGAGCTGATATTTTGGCCATATCAAAGACAAAATTGTGATATATATCACCGAAATTTATGATTTTAAAAAAATAAAAAAAGGAACCGTTTCCGGTTCCTTATGCAGCATCTGAATATGACAGATATCGTACTGATTTATTTAATGGTTTTTACGCCATCCTGAGTACCCATCAGCACCACGTCGGCACCACGGTTGGCAAATAAACCGACAGTCACCACTCCGGCGATACCGTTGATTTTATTTTCCAGCTCAACCGGATTCAGGATTTCCAGGTTGTAGACATCCAGAATCACGTTGCCGTTATCTGTTACCACATTCTGACGGTATTCCGGCTGACCGCCGAGTTTGACCAGTTCACGCGCCACATAAGAACGCGCCATCGGGATCACCTCCACCGGAAGCGGGAATTTACCCAGAATATCAACACGCTTGCTTTCATCCACGATACAAATGAATTTCTTCGCGATAGCCGCCACGATTTTCTCGCGGGTCAATGCTGCGCCACCGCCTTTGATCATATTCATATGGTGGTCAATTTCATCCGCGCCGTCGACATACACGTCCAGGCTGTCCACATCATTGCAGTCCAGCACAGGAATGCCGTAGCTTTTCAGTTTTTCGGTTGAGACCACAGAGCTGGATACCGCGCCGTCAATCTGGCCTTTCATGGTTGCCAGTGCATCAATAAAGTGAGATGCGGTGGAACCGGTGCCCACACCGACAATGGTGCCCGGCTTCACGAATTCTAATGCCGCCCAGCCAACCGCTTTTTTTAATTCATCCTGAGTCATGTTATTGCCTTTTTGTCGTCATCCTATGCCACCGGCATAGTCCGCGATAATTATAGCAATTATTTCTCCCCCGGAATGCGAATTGTGGCATATTGTGAATGACTTATAAAAAAGAGGAGAAAACCGCCATGAGACGACCGGATTATCGTGCCCTGCAGGCGCTGGACGCTGTTATCCGTGAACGTGGTTTTGAGCGGGCTGCACAGAAACTCTGTATTACCCAGTCTGCCGTTTCGCAGCGTATCAAACAGCTGGAAAATCTGTTCGGACAGCCGCTGCTGGTACGTACCGTGCCGCCGCGTCCGACTGAAGAAGGCCAGAAGCTGCTCGGCCTGCTGCATCAGGTGGAATTACTCGAAGCTGAATGGCTGGGGGATGATGCCGGGAATATTGAGCCGCCGCTGATCTCACTGGCGGTCAACGCCGACAGCCTCGCGACCTGGCTGCTCCCGGCACTGCGTCTTGTTCTGGCGGATCTCTCTATCCGTCTGAATATTCAGGTGGAAGATGAATCGCGGACACATGAACGCCTGCGGCGCGGGGAAGTGGTCGGTGCGGTCAGTATTCAGCCGCGTCCGCTGCCCGGTTGTCTGGCGGATCAGCTTGGCGCGCTGGATTACCTCTTTGTCGCCTCACCGGAATTTGCCGCCCGTTATTTTCCTGACGGTGTCAGCCGCAGTGCCCTGCTGAAAGCCCCGGCTGTGGCGTTTGATTATCTCGATGATATGCACATGGCCTTTTTGCAGACCAATTTTGACCTCGCCCCCGGCAGTGTGCCGAGCCACGTACTCAATTCCTCGGAAGCCTTTGTGCAGCTGGCAAAACAGAGTTCAGCCTGTTGTATGATCCCGCATTTGCAGATTGCGGATGAACTGGAGCGGGGAGAGTTGCTGGATCTGACACCGGGGCTGTTTCAGCGCCGGATGCTGTACTGGCACCGGTTTGCACCGGAAAGTGCCACCATGCGCCGGGTGACTGACGCCCTGCTGAAACACGGGCGTCAGACCTTACGGCAGGAGCAGCCTGAAACGGCTTAACGTTTCAGTTCAAACACGACATCCACCTGGTCGCGGAAATCGATAGTCTGCTGTTCATAGGTTTCATCCGCAGAGACTGCTGCCGGTGCGCCGGCGGCCAGCATCATTTTATTACGCGCCATTACCGGAACCGGCTGTGGTGCATTGTAACCGATGCTGTAAACGGCCCCCAGCTCAGTACCAAAGCCTTTTGCCACCGATTTAGCTTGTGAAATCGCATCAGAAATCGCTTTCTGGCGTACTTCTTCGCGGTATTTCTCCGGATTATTCACCCCGAACTCAACGGCACTGATATCATTCAGGCCGCTTTTCAGCGCACCGTCGAGCAGTGTGTTCAGTTTGTTCAGGTCATGCACTTTCACCGTCACAGAACGGGATGCGTTATAACCACGGATAACGGACTCTTCTTTCTCTTTGTCATAGACATAGTCCGGGCTGGTGCTGATATTGGCCGCATTAATGTCTTTCTTTTCAATTCCCTGTGCTTTCAGGAAATCAAAATATTGCGCCACACGTTTATCTGCCTGTGCTTTGGCGGCTGACGCATCTTTTTCCTTTACTGTCACATTGATGGACAGTGTCGCCATATCAGGCTCAGCCCGGATCACGGCGCTGCCGGAGGTTGAAATATGCGGGCCTGCCGGCGTTTCCGCTGCCTGAGCAGCTGCCGCGTAACCACCCAGGGCAACCATAGCGGCAAGAGCAAGAGATTTCAGTTTCACATATCCTCCTTCTGTTTTAAACCGGTCACATAACAGAATGTTATGCCGTAATTAGTAACACTACCACACTCTGACGAAACAATATTTCGGATTAATAAGAAATATTCAATCCTTTTAAAGCTAATTGTACCGCGATATACCACATCACCGAACCGACAAACAGATTGATAATCCGCTGTGATACCGGTTTTTGCAGCACCGGGGAGAACCAGGCTGCCAGCAGCGCCAGGCCGAAGAACCACAATATTGATGCACAGACCGCACCGGCTGTGAACCAGATCCGCATATCGGAACCGAGCTGTCCGCCGATGCTGCCCAGCACCACAAAGGTATCCAGATAAACATGCGGATTCAGCCAGGTGACGGCCACCAGCGTCATAATCACCCGCCAGCGGCTGCGGACCACCTGCTCCTGCATGGTCAGCGCGGTATCAGCGGTAAAGACCGCCCGCAGTGCCCCCCAGCCGTACCACAGCAAAAACGCCACGCCGCCCCAGGTAACCAGTGCCATCAGCCACACTGACTGGCTCAGCAGCGCACTGCCGCCGAAGACCCCGGCCGTGATCAGTAAAACATCACTCAGTGTGCATAAAAATGCACTCATCAGATGATACTGTTTACGGCTTCCCTGCTGTAATACAAATACGTTTTGCGGCCCGAGCGGCAGTATCATTGCCGCGCCGAGTAATAACCCCTGAAAATAAGTCGATAACATGCAAAAAATCCCGATAATTATTCAATCCACGCCGGATGGAATGAATATTACCGGGATTTCAGTATTAGTGAAATTAATACAATTAATGGACCATTACTGCGGCTAATAACATACGGAGAAATATGGTCAGATCCACTCCCAGACCAGACGCACCGGCGTGCCGAGACATTCACTCACACGATGGATAATTTCGTCACGCCCGTTATCCATGCAGACAATAAAACTGTTGTTATAACGGACTGTCAGCCCGTAACACGCGAAACCACCGGTTTCATCGTAATCCATCTCCGGAATAACGACCGGCGCCCCGCAGCAGGGGGTATTGCGTGGTGTCAGCGCCGCAGAAATTCGCGCCTGTCCGGTGACCGCAAAAATCGCATTCATCTGAGCGCCCCACCAGACGCCGGAAACCGGCTTACGGCAGACAGGACACAGCGGATAACGAAAATTTTCACTGCCGGACCAGAACATAACATCCGGATCCGCCTTATGCATAATATCGTCAGCCGCCATCCACTCGCTCAGATACTGCTCCGCAGCCTGTTGCTGCTCCGCATCCGGGATATAACTCAGTGTCTCAGGAATAAAATGAAGTAAATGCTCGCTCATCATAATCTCTCACAGTACGGCAAAAAAAAGCGGCACCCGAAAGGGGACCGCTGATAATATACACCTGTTATGCCTGTGTTTGCTGACTATTCTGATGCATATGCACATCAAGCTGCGGGAACGGAATGCCGATATTATGCTTATCGAGTGCGCGCTTGAAGTTTTCCAGCAGATCCCAGTATACATCCATGAAATCGCCGTTTTTTGTCCAGTAGCGGACAACGAAATTCAGAGAAGATGGCGCCATTTCATTGAGACGCACCACGATACCTTTTTCTTTCTGCACTCGAGGGTCATCGGCGACAATCTCTGTCAGAATTTCTTTGACCTGATCAATATCCGCGTTGTACGCCACACCGACAATAATGTCACGGCGGCGATCCGGTTCACGGGTCACGTTAATAATATCGCCAGCAATTACTTTGCCGTTCGGGATCACAATGATTTTGTCATCCGCGCTGCGCAGTGTGGTGGAAAAAATCTGCACATTCTGAACCGTCCCTTCTGACGCACCGATAACCACATATTCTCCGGCACGGATAGGACGGAAAACCACCAGCAATACGCCAGCCGCGAGGTTAGAGAGTGAGCCCTGCAATGCCAGACCAACGGCCAGACCTGCCGCACCGAGCACCGCGATTACGGACGCAGTCTGCACGCCGAGACGTCCCAGCACTGCAATCAGTGTGAAGGCAATAACCGCATAGCGAACCATCGCGGACAGAAAATCAGAGACTGTCACATCCACACCGCGCATTGCCAGCAGGCGGGAGACCGCTTTAGCGGCCATTTTTGCCACAAACAGACCAATAATCAGGGTCAGTACGGCAGCCACAATATTCACCGCATAATCCAGCAGTAATGCCTGATTATTTGCCAGCCAGCCGGTTGCCTGATTCAGGCTGTCCGTCAGGATTTGTTCATTCATTCATCCACCTCATAAGTTACCGGAAATAAAGAAAAACAATATTGTTGCGATAACCGGCCGATTATCGCCTCAGGTAAAGAACCACTGGTTTATATTACCGTAACAAATGAAAATTTCAGAATAAAAATTCTCAGCCCTGTCCGCCGGTCACAATAAATTTACGATAATTTTCCAGTAAAATCATAAAGTCAGCTGTGCCGCAGAACGCAATACTTTCATTATCGTAATAACTCATACCTTCATCCGGCTCATCAGTTTCAAAGGTAATCTGATTCGCGTTAATCATGATTTCCTCATCATCCATCAGCAAAGTGTATTCATGCCCCACTCGCTGCCACTGCTGTTCCCGCCCTTTAATACTGTCAAATGCCACGGTTATCTCATCAATCACCGAGAGATCCCCTTTCACTTCTTCATTCAGCCAGTGACCGATCGCTTCGTGATCCATTGACAGCTTAACTATCACGTTCCCGTCGATCCCGAGGGAAAATTCATAATCCATCGCTGTACACCTCTTGTTAACACTTTACCGCTGTCACGTATGCAACACCTGCTCTTATTTTAGCGGGTTATCCCGTTTCCAGGTACATTGATACCGTAATTAACCGGATAACAGGTATAAAAAAACGGGAGACAGTGGTTGCTGTCTCCCGCCGGTGATAAAACTGCGGACTGACTCAGATGCTGACTATCACACCTGAGTCTGGAAAATCACGCCATCCGCGACTTTGGTATACTCATTCAACTGGTCAAAGTTGAGGTAACGGTAGGTATCTTCCGCTGTCTCATCCACTTTATCCATAAAGGTCTGATACTCCGCCGGTGTCGGTAAACGCCCCAGCAGGGAAGCCACCGCTGCCAGTTCCGCAGAAGCCAGGTACACATCGGCACCGGTACCCAGACGGTTCGGGAAGTTACGGGTGGAGGTGGACACGACGGTTGAGTTATCCGCCACACGCGCCTGGTTACCCATGCACAGTGAACAGCCCGGGATCTCAACACGGGCACCGCTCTTACCGAAGATGCTGTAATAGCCCTCTTCTGTCAGCTGTGCGGCATCCATCTTGGTCGGCGGTGCCACCCACAGGCGGGTCGGCAGCTGGCCTTTATGACTGTCGAGCAGTTTACCCGCAGCGCGGAAGTGTCCGATGTTGGTCATGCAGGAGCCGATAAAGACTTCATCAATTTTACTGCCCGCCACGTCAGACAGCAGACGTGCATCATCCGGGTCATTCGGCGCACAGAGAATCGGCTCTTTGATGTCATTGAGGTCGATTTCGATCACTGCTGCGTAATCCGCATCCGCATCACCTTCCAGCAATTGCGGATCCGCCAGCCATTTTTCCATGCTCTGAATACGGCGCTCAATGGTACGGCGATCACCGTAACCTTCCGCAATCATCCACTTCAGCAGAACGATGTTGGAATTGAGGTATTCGGTGATCGGCGCTTTATCCAGTTTGATGGTACAACCCGCGGCAGAACGCTCGGCAGAGGCATCAGCCAGCTCAAACGCCTGTTCCACTTTCAGTGTCGGCAGCCCTTCAATTTCCAGGATACGCCCGGAGAAAATATTTTTCTTCCCTTTTTTCTCCACCGTCAGCAGGCCCTGCTGAATAGCGTAATACGGGATGGCATGCACCAGGTCACGCAGTGTGATCCCCGGCTGCATTTTTCCTTTAAAGCGCACCAGCACAGATTCCGGCATATCCAGCGGCATCACGCCGGTCGCTGCTGCAAAAGCAACCAGACCGGAACCGGCCGGGAAGGAAATCCCGATAGGGAAACGGGTGTGTGAGTCACCACCGGTACCCACGGTATCCGGCAGCAGCATACGGTTCAGCCAGGAGTGGATAATACCGTCCCCCGGACGCAGCGACACACCACCACGGTTCATAATGAAATCAGGCAGCGTGTGGTGAGTGTTTACATCCACCGGTTTAGGATAAGCGGCTGTGTGGCAGAAAGACTGCATCACCAGATCCGCTGAGAAACCAAGACACGCCAGGTCTTTCAGTTCATCACGGGTCATCGGCCCGGTGGTATCCTGAGAGCCGACAGAGGTCATCTTAGGCTCACAGTACTCGCCCGGACGAACGCCTGCCACGCCGCAGGCACGGCCGACCATCTTCTGAGCCAGCGAGAAACCACGGCTGCTTTTCTCAACCGGTTTCGCCTGACGGAAAATATCCGTATGCGGCAGACCGAGAGACTCGCGTGCTTTGGCAGTCAGACCACGGCCGATAATCAGCGGGATACGGCCACCGGCGCGGACCTCATCCAGCAGCACATCGGTTTTCAGTTCAAATGTCGCCAGCAGTTCATTGGTGTCATGATTGCGGATCTCACCTTTATACGGGTAAACGTCGATCACATCCCCCATATTCAGGTTGCTGACATCCACTTCCACCGGCAGCGCGCCCGCATCTTCCATCGTGTTGAAGAAAATCGGGGCAATTTTACCGCCCAGCACGATACCGCCGCCGCGCTTGTTCGGCACATACGGGATATCATCCCCCATAAACCACAGCACGGAGTTAGTCGCGGATTTACGGGAAGAGCCGGTACCGACCACATCACCGACATAGGCCAGCGGGAACCCTTTTTTGCTGAGCAGATCAATCTGATTAACCGGACCGATATTGCCCGGCTCATCCGGATCAATTCCGTCACGCGGGTTTTTCAGCATTGCGAGTGCATGCAGCGGGATATCCGGACGCGACCAGGCATCCGGTGCCGGTGACAGATCATCGGTATTGGTTTCACCGGAGACTTTAAAGACGGTGACAGTCAGTTTTTCTGCCAGTTGCGGACGCTCCAGGAACCAGTCTGCATCAGCCCAGGACTGAATAATTTTCTGTGCATAGGAATTACCGGCTTTCGCCTTTTCTTCCACATCATAGAAATTATCAAACATCAGTAAGGTATGAGAGAGTGCTTTGGCGGCCACAGGGGCCAGTTTTTCGTTATCGAGGGATTCAATCAGGGCGTGAATATTGTAACCACCCTGCATGGTTCCCAGTAATTCAACGGCTTTTTCAGCGGTGATCAGCGGTGAATGCGCTTCACCCTTTGCCAGAGCGGCCAGAAAACCGGCTTTCACATACGCGGCTTCATCAACACCCGGCGGTACACGGTTGGTAATCAGATCAACAAGAAACGCTTCTTCGCCTGCCGGCGGAGATTTCAGTAATTCGACTAACTCAGCAACCTGAGCGGCTTCCAATGGCTTAGGGGCGATCCCTTGTGCTGCACGTTCGGCAACGTGCCTGCGGTAATTTTCCAGCACGACGTACTCCTTGCTTTGTGTTTTTTATGAGTGCCCGGCAACGGGGTTTCAGCATATCAAAATTTAAACACATTGTTAATTCATTCACATTAAAGCAACATAAACAATTTGTGAGCTGAATAACATTAGTGAATTAAACTTGCTGCTTATCCGTTTCACCAGTGTTATGCCGTTTTAAACAGGAATCTGCACGATTATTGATTACGCCGGAAATGCAAAAAACGGTCGTTTGCGTAGTTCTGCTGCACCGGGAACGGCGGTCAGCACGCTGAAATTATTAATATCTGAATAATACCGGTTTGTCTATGAATACACAGGCGGGGCTGATGGCGGGGAATAAAAAAATCCGGCGCCAGAGGCAGCCGGATTTTTATCTTCAGCCGGATAACAGTGCAGTTACCGGGTCAGCTGATTACTTTTTCTTTTTCGCTTTCGGATTCGGAAGGTCGGTGATGCTGCCTTCGTAAATCTCAGCCGCCATACCGATTGATTCGTACAGCGTCGGGTGAGCGTGGATGGTCAGTGCCAGATCTTCCGCATCACAACCCATTTCGATAGCCAGACCGATTTCACCTAACAGCTCGCCGCCGTTAGTACCGACAATCGCACCACCGATAACACGGTGAGATTCTTTGTCGAAAATCAGTTTGGTCATACCTTCAGCGCAGTCAGACGCGATTGCACGGCCGGAAGCTGCCCACGGGAAGGTTGCTGTTTCGTAGCTGATACCCTTCTCTTTCGCTTCTTTCTCGGTCAGACCAACCCATGCCACTTCCGGTTCGGTGTAGGCAATAGATGGGATCACTTTCGGATCGAAGTAGTGTTTCAGGCCGGAGATAACTTCGGCTGCCACGTGACCTTCGTGAACACCTTTGTGCGCCAGCATCGGCTGACCGACGATATCGCCGATAGCAAAGATGTGCGGCACGTTGGTGCGCATTTGTTTGTCAACGTGGATGAAACCACGGTCGTCAACTTCAACACCTGCTTTATCAGCCGCCAGCAGTTTACCATTAGGGGTACGGCCGATAGCCACCAGAACTGCGTCGTAACGCTGTGGTTCTGCAGGGCCTTTCTTGCCTTCCATTGTGACATAGATACCGTCTTCTTTGGCTTCAACGGCAGTCACTTTGGTTTCCAGCATCAGGTTAAACTTAGAGCTGATACGTTTGGTGAACAGTTTAACGATATCTTTGTCTGCCGCAGGAATGACCTGGTCAAACATTTCAACAACATCAATCTGTGAACCCAGCGCGTGGTATACGGTACCCATTTCCAGACCGATAATACCACCACCCATGACCAGCAGACGGCCCGGGACGGTTTTCAGCTGCAGTGCATCCGTTGAATCCCAGACACGCGGATCTTCGTGCGGGATAAACGGCAGCTGGATCGGGCGTGAGCCCGCAGCAATAATCGCGTTGTCAAACGTGATAGTGGTTTTACCCTTCTCACCGTTGACTTCGATAGTATTTGCGCCGGTGAACTGGCCGAGACCATTCACAACAGTCACTTTACGGCCTTTCGCCATACCGGCCAGACCGCCGGTTAACTGAGAAATAACTTTCTCTTTCCACAGACGGACTTTATCGATATCGGTCTGCGGTTCGCCGAACACGATGCCGTGAGAAGCCAGCGCTTTCGCTTCTTCGATCACTTTAGCAACATGCAGTAATGCTTTAGACGGGATACAACCCACGTTCAGGCAGACACCACCTAAGGTTGAATAGCGTTCAATCAGGACAGTTTCCAGACCTAAGTCAGCACAGCGGAAAGCCGCTGAATACCCTGCAGGGCCCGCACCAAGTACAACGACCTGGGCTTTAATTTCAGTACTCATCGTGACCTCTTAATTGTTTGTCCGGCGGGTCAGACGACATATATTCCACCGGGACGTACACACTGAGAGCAGTTTACAAAATTGTTAACAACCTGGAAAGGCGCAGTTCTGTGACCTGACTCCCGTTATCCGGGATGAGCACGTTTCAGCCTGCGCCACTGAGACCGGCTCTGCACCGGTCTCAGTGTAATTGCTTACATCGCCAGGCGGCGTAAATCGCTCATGTACTGATTAATCAGCGTGATGAAGCGGGCGCCGTCAGCACCATCGATCACACGGTGGTCGAAGGAGAGTGACATTGGCAGAATGAGACGCGGAACAAACTGTTTGCCGTCCCATACCGGTTTCATGGATGAACGTGACAGACCCATGATAGCCACTTCCGGTGCGTTAACAATCGGAGCGAAACCGGTTGTCCCGATACCGCCCAGGCTGGAGATGGTGAAACATCCGCCCTGCATATCAGAAGAAGTCAGCTTACCGTTACGGGCTTTTTTGGAGATTTCAGCCAGTTCGTAAGACAGTTCCAGAATACCTTTTTTGTTCACGTCTTTAATGACAGGAACAACCAGGCCGTTCGGGGTGTCTACCGCGATACCGATATTGACATATTTTTTCAGAATCAGACGCTGTGCATCTTCGGTGATAGAGCTGTTGAAACGCGGCATTTCGACCAGCGCTTTGGCAGCGGCTTTCATCACAAAGACCAGCGGAGTGATTTTCACGCCCAGCTGTTTCTTCTCAGCTTCTTTGTTCTGCTGTTTGCGGAATTCTTCAACATCAGTGATATCCGCTTCGTCCATCAGCGTAACATGCGGGATCATCACCCAGTTACGGCTCAGGTTAGCGCCGGACAGTTTCTGAATACGGCTCAGTTCAACTTCTTCCACTTCACCGAATTTGCTGAAGTCCACTTTCGGCCATGGCAGCATGCCAGGTAAACCGCCGCCTGCTGCAGCCGGAGCCGCTTCAGCGCGTTTCACCGCATCTTTCACATAAGCCTGAACGTCTTCGCGCAGGATACGGCCTTTGCGGCCTGTGCCTTTGACTTTCGCCAGGTTCACACCGAATTCACGGGCCAGACGGCGGATAACCGGACTTGCGTGAACGTAAGCATCGTTCTCAACGAAGTCATTACCCGCAGCCGGCGCTGCTGCCGGAGCGGCTTTCGCTGCCGGTGCAGATGCCGGTGCTGCTGCCGCAGGTGCGGCGGCTGGCTGTGCTGCCGGAGCAGGTGCTGCACCCGCCACTTCGAATACCATGATCAGAGAGCCGGTTTTGACTTTATCGCCGACGGCTACTTTGATTTCTTTAACTTTACCGGCCATCGGAGACGGGACTTCCATTGAGGCTTTGTCGCCTTCAACGGTGATCAGAGACTGTTCTTCAGTTACGGTATCGCCGACGCTGACCATGATTTCAGTCACGTCAACTTCATCACCGCCGATATCCGGTACATGGATTTCTTTGTCTGCTGCCACGGCAGGTGCCGCTGCTGCAGGAGCCGGAGCGGCTGCGGCAGGCTGTGCCGCCGGTGCTGCGCCCGCAACTTCAAAGACCATGATCAGGGAACCGGTGCTGACTTTATCGCCGACAGCAACTTTAATCTCTTTAACCACGCCCGCCATCGGAGACGGAACTTCCATTGAGGCTTTGTCGCCTTCAACGGTGATCAGAGACTGTTCTTCAGTCACGGTATCGCCGACGCTGACCATGATTTCAGTCACGTCAACTTCGTCACCGCCGATATCCGGCACATGAACTTCTTTCAGCGCGGATGCGGCAGCCGCCGCCGGAGCAGCCGGTGCGGCAGCCTGAGCTGCCGGAGCAGGAGCCGCTGCTGCGGCCTCTGCTTCAAATACCATGATGAAAGAGCCGGTGCTGACTTTGTCGCCCACAGCCACTTTAATTTCTTTAACAACCCCTGCCTGCGGAGACGGAACTTCCATCGACGCCTTGTCACCTTCAACGGTGATGAGTGATTGTTCTGCTTCTACTTTATCGCCGACACTGACCAGAATTTCTGTTACATCAACTTCATCTGAACCGATATCGGGCACATGGATTTCAATAGACATTAATTTTTACCTCTTATGCCACACGCGGGTTAACTTTTTCAGGGTTGATGCTGAATTTCTTAATGGCTTCTTCAACCACTTTCACGTCAACTTCACCACGTTTAGCCAGCTCACCCAGAGCAGCAACCACAACATAACCGGCATCGATTTCGAAGTGATGACGCAGGTTATCACGGCTGTCTGAACGGCCGTAACCGTCAGTACCCAGTACGCGGTACTGGTCAGCAGGAACATAACCGCGAACCTGTTCTGCAAACAGTTTCATCCAGTCAGTGGACGCCACAGCAGGTGCATCGTTCATCACCTGAGTGATGTAAGGCACACGCGGGGTTTCTGACGGATGCAGCATGTTCCAGCGGTCACAATCCTGACCTTCACGGGCCAGTTCGGTGAACGAGGTTACGCTGTAGATATCAGAGCTGATACCGTACTCAGAAGACAGAATCTGACCTGCTTCACGCACATGACGCAGAATCGCACCTGAACCCAGTAACTGTACCTTGCCTTTATCACCGGTCAGGGTTTCGAGCTTGTAGATACCTTTACGGATACCTTCCTCAACACCTTCCGGCATTGCAGGCATGTGGTAGTTTTCGTTCAGCGTGGTGATGTAGTAGTAAATGTTTTCCTGAGCTTCACCATACATACGCTCCAGACCATCCTGCATGATGACCGCAACTTCGTACGCGAATGACGGGTCATAAGACAGGCAGTTAGGGATAGTCAGAGACTGAATGTGGCTGTGGCCGTCTTCGTGCTGCAGACCTTCACCGTTCAGGGTGGTACGGCCTGAAGTACCGCCGATCAGGAAGCCGCGTGCCTGCTGGTCGCCTGCCATCCACATCAGGTCACCGATACGCTGGAAACCGAACATTGAGTAGTAGATGTAGAACGGAATCATCGGCAGGTTGTTGGTGCTGTAAGAGGTCGCAGCTGCCAGCCAGGATGCGCCTGCACCCAGTTCGTTGATACCTTCCTGCAGGATCTGACCTTTCACATCTTCACGGTAGTAAGCAACCTGCTCACGGTCCTGCGGGGTATACAGCTGACCTTTGGAGTTGTAGATACCGATCTGACGGAACAGACCTTCCATACCGAATGTACGCGCTTCGTCAGCAATGATTGGCACGATGCGTTCTTTGATGGATTTGTTTTTCAGCATCACGTTCAGTGCACGCACAAACGCGATAGTGGTGGAGATTTCTTTGCTCTGCTCTTCCAGTAACTGGCTGAAATCGCTCAGTGCAGGAATATCCAGTTTCTCATCGAAATGAGAACGGCGTGAAGGAACCGGACCATGCAGTGCCGCACGGCGTTCCATCATGTATTTCTGCTCTTCAGAGTTTTCGTCAAACTTGATGAACGGCAGTTTTTCCAGTTGATCATCAGCCACATCGATATTGAAACGATCACGGAGATGGCGCACGCCTTCCATGTTCATTTTCTTAACCTGGTGAGCGATGTTTTTACCTTCAGCGGTATCACCCATACCATAACCTTTAACGGTCTGGGCCAGGATCAGAGTTGGTTTGCCTTTGGTGTCATGCGCTTTTTTCAGTGCAGCGAACATTTTCTTCGGATCGTGACCACCGCGGTTCAGTGCGAAGATCTGCTCATCAGTCCAGTCTTTGACTAATGCAGCAGTTTCCGGATAGCGGTTGAAGAAGTGTTCACGGACGTAAGCACCGTCTTTGGATTTGAATGTCTGATAGTCGCCGTCAACGGTTTCGTTCATCAGCTGGATCAGTTTACCGCTGGTATCTTTCTTCAGCAGTTCATCCCAGCGGCCGCCCCACATGACTTTGATTACCTGCCAGCCGGCGCCTGCGAACATACCTTCCATTTCGTTAACGATTTTACCGTTACCGTTTACAGGGCCGTCAAGACGCTGCAGGTTACAGTTGATAACGAAGATCAGGTTGTCCAGGCTTTCGCGGACAGCGATATTGATTGCACCTTTAGATTCCGGCTCATCCATCTCGCCATCACCCAGGAAGGCATAAACGGTTTGCTCGGAAGTATCTTTCAGACCACGGTGTTCCAGATATTTCAGGAACTTAGCCTGATAGATAGCTGCCAGCGGCCCCAGACCCATAGAAACGGTCGGGAACTGCCAGAAGTTAGGCATCAGTTTAGGGTGCGGATAAGAAGGCAGACCTTTGCCGCCGATTTCCTGACGGAAATTGTTCAGCTGCTCTTCGGTCAGACGACCTTCCATGAATGCGCGTGCGTAGTAGCCCGGGCTTAAGTGGCCCTGGAAATAAATAACATCACCGCCGTCTTTTTCGTTCTGCGCACGGAAGAAGTGGTTGAAGCACACTTCATACATGGTAGCCGCAGACTGGTAAGATGCCATGTGACCGCCCAGATCCAGATCTTTCTTGGATGCGCGCAGAACCATCATGACAGCGTTCCAGCGGATAGCAGAACGGATACGACGTTCCAGCTCCAGGTTGCCCGGGTAGGCAGGTTCATCCTCAACAGGAATGGTGTTGATGTAATTACGGGCCGCAGCACCTGCTGCAACACTCACACCACCCTGACGGGCAGTATTCAGAACCTGATCAATCAGGAACTGTGCACGCTCAACACCTTCTTCACGGATGACCGATTCGATCGCCTGTAGCCAGTCGCGGGTTTCGATCGGATCCACGTCATTGTTCAAAATGTCTGACATGGTGTATTCCTTATAGTTTATCTGTTTCTAATGATATTCGGAGCCTATCTTCACGTATCCCGTCTTAACGGTGGCGGGCGACGTGAAGATAGGCCCGGCTATATATTGCCGCTGATGCATAGGTCAGCTTACAGACGCAGCATTCAGGGATCTGTAAGCCCCAAAACCATTACTGATTTATTCTGTATACTGCTGGAGACGGCGCAGTGAACGTTCCCGGCGGGTGTGTTCACGGCTCATATCCAGCAATACGTCTTCCAGGAATGCCAGATGGCGGTGGGATGCTTCCCGCGCAACCTCCGGCGACCGGCTCATGATGGCCCGGAATACCTGTTCCCGGTGCTCGCTGACCATCGCCAGCATCTCTTTCCGGGTATATAAGAATTCAAAGTTCTGCCGGATATTTTTTTCCAGCATCGGCACCATACAGCGCAGCAGATGCAACAGCACCACATTATGTGCGGCTTCTGTGACAATCAGCTGATATTGCAGGACAGCCTGAGATTCGGATTCCACATCCCCGGCGTCGCGGGCATCGGCAATCGCCTGATGGCTGTTGGTGATACGGACAAAATCCGCTTCGGTTCCCCGCAGAGCGGCATAATAGGCAGCAATACCCTCGAGGGCATGACGGGTTTCCAGCAGATCAAACTGAGATTCGGGATGCCCTTCCAGCAGCTGGGCCAGCGGGTCACTGAAGCTTTGCCAGAGATTGCTCTGTACAAATGTGCCGCCACCTTGTCTGCGCAGCAGAAAGCCTTTCGCTTCAAGTTTTTGAATTGCTTCGCGCAGTGAGGGACGTGAGACGTCGAACTGTTTGGCCAGCTCGCGTTCAGGCGGCAGCTTCTCCCCCGGGCTCAGAGTGCCGTCGAGGATTAAGTGTTCCAGCCGCTGCTCGATCACGTCGGCTAATTTTGGTTGGCGGATTTTGCTGTAAGCCATATTTGCATCAGAACCATCAACATGGATAAATATTGCTTCATGGGTTTTGTAGTCAATTGGTAATACCAATTTCTTTTACAGGGTCTTAAAGTAACAAAGTATTCACCAACTGTCTATAAAGACCTTGAGCTAAATCATAAAAACCAGCAAGTTTTAACAATTTTTTTTAAATTTTAGCATAAATTGATAACTGATACGTTTAAATGCTGCATCGTGAATGTTACAGGATTTAACGTTTAAAATTCAGATAAATACGCAAACTGAACCGTTACAGTGATCAGATCGACGGATAAATAATCATTTTTTGTGCATTTTCACCGCATCTTATTGATGATTTTCCGCGTTACAGAGCCCGGCCAGATTGTTTCCGCTGTAACGATACTCACCAGACGCATTTAATCAGTAACAGGTTACCGGAATGCTAATTCTAGCAGGGAACCGGTAAACAGGAAAATTTCACGTCAGTCATATCTGCGCAATTTTACTGATTATTCAGCCGGAATGTCTGCCGGATTCAGTGAATTCCTGTATCGGTTCCAGTCGAAACAGGGACCGGGATCCGTTTTGCGCCCCGGCGCAATATCACTGTGTCCGGTGATATGCCCGTTCATTTGCGGATAGTGCGCCAGAAGCACCTGTGTCACCGCAGTCAGTGCATGATACTGTTCATCCGTAAAAGGTCGGGTATCCGTGCCTTCCAGCTCAATACCGACGGAAAAATCATTACACTTTTCGGTGCCCTGATAACAGGAAACCCCTGCATGCCAGGCCCGTGCATCAAAAGGCACATACTGCACAATTTCCCCGGTCCGGCGGATCAGGCAATGTGCGGAAACCCGCAGCGCCTGTATTTCAGCAAAAAACGGATGCGCATCCGGGTCCAGCGTACCCTGAAAAAGCTGGTCAATATACGGGCCACCGAACTGTCCCGGCGGCAGACTGATATTGTGGATCACCAGTAAACGGGGAGTCACCTGTTCCGGCCGGGTATCGTGATGCGGTGAAATCACCCGGTGCGCTGTGGTCAGCCAGCCATCCTGAATATCCATTCGTTCTCCTGAGCAAAAAACCGTTATTCAATCACACAACAAATATCATTTTGTGCCGCACAGTATACGTGTCTTCCCCCCTTTCCGGGGAGTACTGATTTTTCACGGAAGATTTTTGCGTGTCAGACCGAAAAAAAATCTGCATTTTTCAAATGTTACACCGCAGTTTTCCATCTGTGCCGAGAAATCCGGAGACCTCTCTTTTTTGCCGATCCGTCATTGAATAAAGTGCATCACGCTAAATAAGTACCTCTTTCACAGACACAAAAAGGAGTATCTGTATGAACCAGCGCGGATTCACATTAATCGAGGTGATGGTGGTGGTTGCCATTGTGGCCGTTCTCAGTGCCATCGCGGTTCCCGGCTATCAGAACTATATCCGTAAGGCAGCACTGATTGACGTGCTGCGCACGGTTACCGCGTTTAAAACCGGCGTGGAACTGTGCAGTTTTGATAATCCCTCTTTTGCAGGATGCAACAGCGGGTCGGGCACCATTCCGGCTGATTCACCGGGACGCTATATCAAATCTGTCAAAGCGGAAAACGGTGTTGTGACTGTGCAGGGGAACAGTTCACTGGCTGCGCTGACGGTCAGCACGACCCCGGTAAGAAACCCGCTTAACGGTATTACTGTCTGGACAACCGACTGCAACAGCAAAGAAGACGCACTGAAAAAAATCTGTCTTGACGTCATCAAGTAACTACTGACCTGAAAAGGAATTCATTATGCAAACAACTGCACCCGCCCCTGTCGCCCGTACCGGCGGGGAGGAACAACTCTTACTGGCTGAAGTTCATGCACTTTGTGAGCGCAATGAACTAATGCTGATTGACTATAACCCCGATGCCGTCAGAGTTGCTGCCGCACAGCAGCCGCGCAGAGATGTTGTGTCTGCTATCCGTTTTCTGGCCGGTAAGCGGGTGGACATTGAATTGTGGCACAGTGAAAAACTGGCCTACTGCCGCCGCAATACCCCGCTGCCGGAGCCGGTTCTTTTCCCCGGTGTAACACCGGAGACAAACACGCCGGTCTCTGCGGATACCGGCAATAACTGTACAGGCACCGGTTCCCCACTGCCACCGCCTGCTCCGCCTCCGGCACAGGATCCCCGCCAGGCACCTGAGACCGATACCTGGCCGGCAGAACAGCAATCCGCCGCTGTCCGGTTTGTTAACCAGATGATTACGGGAGCCATTGCCAAGCGGGCCTCCGATATTCACATTGAGCCAGCACAACAGGGTTACCGGATCCGTGCCAGAATCGACGGGCAACTGCATACGCTGAATTCACCGCCACCAGAAATCAGTAGTGAGATAATTATCCGCATCAAAATCATTTCCGGCCTCGATATTGCCGAAAAACGGTTACCCCAGGACGGGCAATTTGAGTGGCTGGAAAATAACACCCGCTATGCTGTCCGTGTTGCCACTCTGCCGACAATTTATGGTGAGAAAGTCGTGCTGCGCCTGCTGAGCACCACTCAGAATCTGGCGCTGGAAAAATCCGGTCTGACGGCCCGGCAGCTGGAAACTCTGCATACAGGGCTCGGCAGTGCCACCGGCATTATTTTACTCACCGGTCCCACCGGCAGCGGAAAAACCGCCACACTCTACGGCTGCCTGCAGTATCTGAATCAGAATAACCGGAATATCTGCAGTGTTGAGGATCCGGTGGAAATCCCGCTGCGGGGGATCACCCAGACTCAGATAAACCCGAAGATTGAGCTGGGCTTCGCCGCCATCCTGCGGGCCCTGCTGCGTCAGGATCCGGATGTCATTATGGTGGGGGAAATCCGGGATAAACCCACCGCCGAGATGGCAATCAAAGCGGCTCATACCGGTCACCTGGTGCTGTCCACTCTGCATACAAACTCTGCGGAGGATACATATTCACGGCTGAGGCAACTGGGTATTGATGAATATTTCATGAAAACCTGCATCAAACTGATTATTGCGCAGCGTCTGGTCCGCCTGTTGTGTCCGCGCTGCAAAACGCAGAAACAGAAGACAGAAACCGTGATACTGAGCAGCGGGAAAACACATCAGTTCATCCCGTGGCAGGCAAACGGCTGTGATCACTGCTTTTCAGGCTATTACGGGCGTACCGCCTGCTTTGCATTCCTCACACCGCAGCACATTCAGCCTCCCGCTGCCGGTGAGTTACCCGGTTCACTGTTTGATGCCGGTATCGCGCTGGCGGAATCAGGGGTAACCACACTCAGTGAGATTTACCATATGCAGGATATTTAACATCCGCTGACCAGCAGGAGTGATGCCATGCAAATTTACCGGTTGTATGACTGGTCCGGTCTGACACCCGCTGACAAGGTGGTGACCGGAACGCTTATTTCACCTTCAGAGAATAATGCTGTCAGTCAGCTGATTTCGCAGAGCATCACACCTGTATCGCTGTTTTGCCGCAAACGGCTGGTCTGCTCACAGAAAGAAAAACAGTATCTGCTGCACTTTACCCGGCAGCTGACAACATTACTGACGTCGGGGTTGCCGTTACTGAAAGCGCTCACACTGCTGGCGGGTGAATGCAGTCACCCGCTCTGGGAAGAAGTAATCCGTGCTCTTATCAGGCAATTGCAGCAGGGAAAAACATTTACTCAGGGAATAATGCAGTATCCCGGTTTATTTGATTCCTTTTATTGTCAGATGGCCACAGTCGGAGAGGAAACCGGCAAATTACCGGAGTGTCTTCACACGATTGCACAGCATATTGAGAGTAACCGGGATCACCGGGCTGCATTAATTAAATCAATCCGCTATCCCGTTGCATTGTTAGTTATCTGCTTTCTGATGACCACATTAATGTTTCTGTTTGTTATCCCTGAATTTGCAAAAATATATACCTCATTCGGTGCAGAACTTCCCGCTCTGACACAATGGCTGATCCGGGTTTCCGGTGTTATTACCGGTTACACAATCCCGTCAATGGGTATAACGACTGCAATTATATTTATTTATCATGTATTTCGGTGAAGACATCCGGATATTAAAAAAACAGAATCGACCTGTATTCTGCGTATTCCTTTTATCGGAAACATTATTATCTTCAGCTGTGTCTCTCATATTTTCCGGATACTGGCAATAACACAACAATCAGGCATTACACTTATTTCGGGTATTAATACACTTATTATGACAACAACACATCCGTTATATAAAGAGGCATTAACTGTGATACGGGAGGACTTGCTTCACGGAAAAACATTCAGTGAATCAATTAAACAATCTGGATTATTCCCATCTCTGTGCCATGAGCTGATTACCACCGGTGAAGCCACCGGACAATTCGGACACTTTTTTCTCTATACCGCAGACTGGTTTAAATCTCTCGCCTTAAACCAAATTCAGACATTTTTTAAAATACTCCAGCCGGTACTGTTTATCCTGCTGGCAATTCTTGTTGCTGTTTTATTAATTGCAATGTATTTACCTTTATTCCGGCTCGGTGAAGTTTTAGTCTGATAAAACTATTCATAATTTAAAGAAACAGATTAAAAAAATTCAAACCTGTGAAATATCTCTGTATTCACCGCTTATTTGCCATAGGCGAAATTAATTTCATCAGGTACAATTTACCCGTTGTTTCGATCAGGACAGAAATACAATGGCTTATATTGTTGCGTTAACCGGAGGTATCGGCAGCGGAAAAAGTACCGTTGCGGATATGTTTGCCCGTCTCGGGGTCCCTGTGACAGATGCGGATATTATTGCCCGTCAGGTGGTTGAACCGGGAACGCCCGCATTGCAGGCTATTGCCGATCACTTCGGTACCCGGATTCTGACTGCAGACGGCACACTGGACAGAGCAGCACTGCGCCGGGAGATCTTTGCAGACCCGGCGGAAAAAACCTGGCTCAATCAGTTACTGCATCCGCTTATCCATCAGGAAACCCGGCGCCAGCTGAACAATATCACTGCCCCTTATGCCCTTTGGGTGGTTCCTCTTCTGGTCGAAAACAACCTTGCTTCCCTTGCGGATCGCGTGCTGGTTGTGGATGTTTATCCACACGAACAGGTCGCCCGGACAATGCGCCGTGACGGCGTATCCGCTGAGCATGCCGAAAATATTCTGCGGGCGCAGGCATCCCGTGAACAACGTCTGGCCGTTGCCGATGATATCCTGACAAATCATGATAACGATGAGCCACTGATGCCCCGCGTCCTTGCACTGCACGAACTTTATACAGCATTGGCCCGTCAGCCAAAACAGGAACACCCATGAGCGAAATCCGTCAGTCTGTAATTTTTGAACACCCTTTAAACGAACGAACCCGTTCATGGCTGCGCATTGAAACATCACTTCAGCAAATGAGTACGCTGTCCCCGCTGGACTCTCTGCCATCAAGCCTGGCATTCTTCAGGTCTGTCGCGGAATTTATTGAAGTGATTGATCGCGGTGAAGTCCGTTCGGAAATTTTAAAAGAGCTGGAAAAGCAGCAAAAGAAACTGGCCATGTGGGCAGAAGCCCCCAATGCTGACCAGGCACTGATCCGGGGGTTTTCTGACGAACTGAAACAAAAAGCCGCAGAACTGAGCAAAGCACCCCGCATCGCCCAGCACCTGAAAGAAGATAAAATAATCGCTATCGTCCGTCAGCGGCTGAGTATTCCGGGCGGATGCTGCGGGTTTGATCTGCCCTACCTTCATCTGTGGCTGAATCTGCCGCAGAGTGTCCGTGATACCACACAGGCCGCCTGGATTGAAGGTTTGCAGCCGCTGCAAAATGCACTCGGCAGCCTGCTGACTCTGCTGCGTCAGTCCGCGCCGTTTGTCGCAGCTGAAAGCCACAACGGTTTTTATCAGGATAACGCGGAAGGTGCGGATTTACTGCGCCTGCGTCTGCCGGTTGATTTTCAGATTTACCCGCAGGTCTCCGGCCATAAAACACGTTTTGCCATACGCTTCCTGCATACTGACAGCGAACACGGTATAATACCGGCTACTTTACCGTTTGAAATTGCCTGTTGCTAACAGGGAGGATGTTATGTCAGAAGCTATTATCGTTAACTGTCCGAATTGCAAAAAAGAGGTTGTCTGGGGGCCGGAAAGTCCGTACCGCCCGTTTTGCAGTAAACGTTGTCAGTTGATTGATCTCGGGGAATGGGCTGCGGAAGAAAAACGGATTGCCAGCCAGAGTGACCTTTCTGACAGTGAAGCCTGGAGTGAACCGGAAGACAGTTCACCGTACTGATTAATCCGGCGGTGGCTGAATCAAAACAGCCGCCGCCGTACCTCAGAATCTTATTCGGTCAGCAATGCCACAATTCCCCGGTTGACCGGCGGGAACTCCTCAGCAATCAGTGCCGTTTGTTTTACCCAGCGGGATGGCTGACCTTCGCGGCCATATGGCGCATTCTGCCACTCTTCGACCAGGAAGAAATAAATGGTGATCAGGCGATCCGGAAATTCATGTTCTGCCGTCTGCAACAGTTCGCCCGGAACCGCCACAATACCCAGCTCTTCTTCCAGCTCCCGCACCAGCGCCTGCTCCGGTGACTCTCCGGCTTCCAGCTTACCGCCGGGAAACTCCCAGTAACCGCCCATATGTGATTTCAGCGGACGCTGAGCAATAAATATCTCACCTTCTGCATTACGGATAACGCCGGCGGCAATACGTAAGTGTTTTTTTTCCATCATGTTCTGTCCGTTTTATTTACAGAAGAAAGGCGGGTTTCCCCGCCTTTTTACTTTTTTATGTTAATCGCCTGTCAGGACTGATTATTTCAGTGCACCGTGGCACTGCTTGTATTTCTTACCGGATCCGCAAGGGCACGGATCGTTACGGCCGACTTTGCGGACACCGGATGCCATTTCCGCTTCTGTTTTGGTCATCAGTGCGGCATTGTCATTTTCATGGCTGAGCTGCTGGCGCTGTGCCAGACGTTCAGCTTCCTCACGACGACGCTGCTCCAGTGCTTCCACTTCTTCCGGCATGCGGACCTGAACTTTGGAAATGGTGCTGACCACTTCATATTTCAGGCCTTCCAGCATGTTAGCAAACATGGAGAAAGATTCACGCTTGTATTCCTGCTTCGGATCTTTCTGTGCATAACCGCGCAGATGGATCCCCTGACGCAGATAATCCATTGCCGCCAGGTGCTCTTTCCACAGGGTATCCAGAGTTTGCAGCATCACGCCTTTCTCGAAGTGACGCATCATTTCAGCGCCGACAATCTCTTCTTTGGCTTTGTAAACTTCCACCGCTTTGTCAAGGATGCGCTCACGCAGGGTTTCTTCGTGCAGTTCAGGCTCTTTATCCAGCCACTCTTTGATTGGCAGATGTAAGTCGAAATCCTGTTCCAGACGTTTTTCCAGCCCCGGGATATCCCACATTTCTTCCAGAGACTGCGGCGGAATATGTGCATCGATAACTGTTGTGAATACATCACCACGGATGCTGTCGATAGTTTCGCTGATATCCCCGTTATCCAGCAGATCATTACGCTGGGTATAGATAGCACGGCGCTGGTCGTTTGCCACATCATCGTATTCCAGCAGCTGTTTACGGATATCAAAGTTACGGCTTTCGACTTTACGCTGTGCGTTGGCAATCGCTTTGGTTACCCACGGATGCTCAATCGCCTCACCTTCTTTCATACCCAGTTTGCGCATCATGCCGGTAACACGGTCAGAGGCGAAAATACGCATCAGTGCATCTTCCATAGACAGGTAGAAGCGGGAAGAACCAGCATCACCCTGACGACCTGAACGACCGCGTAACTGGTTATCGATACGGCGGGATTCATGACGCTCAGTACCGATGATATGCAGACCGCCTGCCGCCAGAACGGCATCGTGACGCTCCTGCCATGCAGCTTTTGCCGCAGCGATATTCTCTTCTGTCGGCTCGTCCAGCGCCGCCAGATCAGCCTGTAAGCTGCCGCCCAGCACGATATCCGTACCACGACCCGCCATGTTGGTGGCGATAGTTACGTGACCGGAACGACCCGCCTGTTCAACGATATCCGCTTCCATGGCGTGGAATTTGGCGTTCAGCACGCTGTGTTCAATTTTGGCTTTTTTCAGTGCGTTGGAGATAAGCTCTGATTTCTCGATAGAGATAGTCCCCACCAGCACCGGCTGTCCGGCTGCGGTACGCTCGCGGATATCTTCAATGATGGCATTGAATTTATCAGCTTCTGTCATATAAACCAGATCCGGTAAATCTTTACGGATCATCGGACGGTTAGTCGGGATAACAATGGTATCGAGTTTATAAATTGAACTGAATTCAAACGCTTCCGTGTCCGCTGTACCGGTCATCCCGGCCAGTTTGGTGTATAAACGGAAGTAGTTCTGGAAAGTGATGGAGGCCAGAGTCTGGTTTTCATTCTGGATTTCCACACCTTCTTTGGCTTCCACTGCCTGATGCAGACCATCAGACCAGCGGCGGCCCTGCATGGTACGGCCGGTGTGCTCATCGACGATGATAACCTCACCTTCGCTGACGATATAATCCACATCACGGACAAACAGGGAGTGCGCGCGCAGACCCGCCATAACGTGGTGCATCAGCATGATATTGGATGGTGAGTACAGTGATTCACCTTCATTCATCAGACCCGCTTCAGACAGCAGCTCTTCCACCAGCACCAGACCACGCTCGGTCAGTGTGACCTGGCGGGTTTTCTCATCCACAGAGAAGTGACCTTCACCTTTGAAAGTGTCGGAATCTTCTTTTTCCTGGCGGACCAGACGCGGGATCAGTTTATCCACTTTCATGTACAGCTCAGAGCTGTCTTCTGCCGGACCGGAGATAATCAGCGGGGTACGGGCTTCATCGATTAAGATGGAGTCAACCTCATCCACCAGCGCGTAGTGCAGTTTGCGCTGTACACGCTCTTCCGGGCTGAACGCCATGTTGTCACGCAGATAGTCAAAACCGTATTCGTTGTTGGTACCGTAAGTGATATCCGCAGCGTACGCTTCGCGTTTGGCCGGTGCAGGCATGCCCGGCAGGTTGATACCAACGGTCATACCGAGGAATTCAAACAGCGGGCGGTTGTTTTCGGCGTCACGCTGGGCGAGGTAGTCGTTCACTGTCACCACGTGAACCCCTTTGCCGGACAGGGCGTTGAGGTAAGCAGGCAGTGTCGCGGTCAGGGTTTTACCTTCACCTGTACGCATCTCAGCGATGCAGCGTTCGTTCAGCACCATGCCGCCGATCAGCTGGACATCAAAGTGGCGCATACCAAATACACGTTTACTGGCTTCACGTACCGTGGCGAACGCTTCCGGTAAGATATCCTGCTCGGATTCGCCTTTTGCCAGGCGATCACGGAATTCCTGTGTTTTGGCTTTTAATTCATCATCACTGAGTTTTTCGAACTCAGGTTCCATCCGGTTGATAGCTTCCACAGATTTACGCAGGCGGCGTAAAGTACGGTCATTCCGGCTGCCGAAGATTTTGGTCAGTAATTTTACCAGCATAATAAACGTCTCTGTTCAGGCACAATCAGGCCTTGTTAATAATCAATGTGTTAATAATTTTTTTGGGGAACTACGCTGATTTTACGGGACCGGCACGGATGCCGCCGGTGCGGGCAATCCACTGAACCGAAAAAGACGGAGACGGGTTAACTGCAGCAATACGCTGCGGCAGAACTGCCGGATGATAAACAGGCAGAGCCGGGGAGTCGGTCAGAATGGCATACAGCGCCGCCAGCATATTTTGCGCGGAGGCATCATGCCGGTCTTCTGCCGGGGTATTATCTTTTGAGGCATCTTCCGGACAGGAAAATGCAAAGGAAATCTGGCGGATAACATTACGGACCGCATGCTGCTGCCAGTAATTAACGTTCTGTGAGGTTCTCGCCGGCTGGCTGCTTTGCAGGAACAGGCTGTCAAAGGCGGATAATGCCTGACTCTGGCGGTTTTGTGTTGTCCCGGCACCGGCTGTGGTAACATCACCACTGTTCAGTACCGCAGGCAGGCCAAAACCGGTCGCCACAATCCCGATAAAGAGATGGCACCAGAAATAACGCCTGCCAAATTGCCGCCAAAGATTTAAAATAGTGTTTCCCTCACGAGATCCGGAGTATATGTGATGCGCGACAGTCAGCCAGTTTCCCTTGAAAGCCTGCTGGAAAGCGGGACTAAGGATAATAATACCCTTAAAAGTATTCAGCAGCGTGCTGTCGTGTTACTTAAACTCAACCGCGCCGTTCTGGCGCTGCTGCCCGCGATGCTCAAACCACACTGCCGCGTGGCTAATTATCGCAAACAACTGTTAATTCTGGAAGTCTCTAATGCGGCACAGATGACCCGGCTGCGTTACGAACTTCCCGCACTGCGTTCTGCACTGCGCCGGGAGATTTTACCATCATTATCGGCCATCGACATCAAAATCAATCCGTCATTGATGAAATCATCAGCAACCGGGTTACCGGGTGGTGATAAAAGCAGCAACTCAGATAGCAGAGGGCAAAAAACAGCAGAGCCGGGACGGAAATTAAGTGCTGAAAGTGCCAATTCACTGAAAGCGCTGGCGCAGAGAAGCCCGGAGAAACTGAGGAAGAAGCTGGAGAAATTGGCTGCACTGGCCGGAGAGAGTACCAGTGCAGCAGATTAAGCAGACGGTTATTTGGTAAATAACGTCAGTGACAGGAGTGTCAGGGTCAGAGCAACAAGCTGTGGTACCATGACCTGATTACGCCAGTACGGTTGACGGTGCACGGAATGCAACCGGCATCTGTGCTTCGTTCTCGAATGTCACGAGTTCCCAGGCGCTCTCTTTAGCCAGAACAGCCTGAAGTAACTTGTTATTCAGTGCGTGACCGGATTTGAATGCGGTAAAGGCACCAATGATATTGTGGCCGCACATAAACAGGTCACCGATAGCATCCAGCATTTTGTGACGGACAAATTCGTCTTCAAAACGCAGGCCATCTTCATTCAGCACGCGGTAATCATCCACCACGATGGCACAGTCAAAACTTCCGCCTAAACATAAGCCTTTGGACTGGAGATATTCAATATCCCGCATGAACCCGAAGGTACGTGCACGGCTGATATCCCGGACAAAGTTTTCCGCAGAGAAGTTCATCGCGTAGCGCTGAGTACTGGAATCGATCGCCGGATGATTGAAATCGATAGTGAAATCTAAGCTGAAACCGTTAAACGGAGAGAGTTCAGCCCACTTATCACCATCTTCAACACGGACGGTCTCTTTCAGACGCAGGAATTTCTTCGCGCTGCTCAGTTCTTCAATACCGGCATCCAGTAACAGGAATACGAACGGGCTTGCGCTGCCATCCATAATCGGGATTTCAGCGGCATCGACTTCGATAACCAGGTTATCAATGCCGAGTCCGGCCAGTGCTGCGTTCAAATGCTCAACCGTGGAAATACGTACGTTGTCTTCATTTACCAGACAAGTACATAACATCGTATCACGCACGGATTTCGCATCTGCCGGAAAATCGACAGGCGGATTAAGATCAGTACGGCGATAGATGATCCCGGTATTGGCCGGTGCCGGACGCATTGTCAGCGTAACTTTTTTGCCGGTGTGTAAACCTACACCCGTAGCCTGAACAATACGCTTTAATGTTCTTTGTTTGATCATCGTTTCTGTCTCGTTTGATTAACTGTCTCCCTGTCATTATAAACTAATGACAAGGGAGATAGTTTAGCACAAAAAGCGGAGATGCAAATCTTTTCGGTTTAATCAGCCTGTTTGCGCAAGAACGCCGGGATATCTAAATAATCCGGTTCTTTATTGCTCTGGGCTGAAGAATCGTTGACAACCTGTGCCACTGATTTGCTTTCATCCATGCTGGTCATGCTGTTTTGCATTTGTGCATAACGATGTTCCATGTTGTTGGTCTGCACCGCTTTATTGGTTACCAGCGTGATTTCAGGACGTTTGTCCATGCCGATACCGGTCGCGACCACAGTCACACGCAGCTCATCGTTCATTTCAGGGTCTAAGGAAGTACCGATAACCACGGTCGCATTATCCGATGCAAATGCACGGATAGTGTTACCCACGGTTTCGAACTCATCCAGACGCAGGTCAAAGCCCGCCGTGATGTTAACCAGCACACCACGCGCACCTGACAGGTCGATATCTTCCAGCAGCGGGCTGGAAATCGCCATTTCGGCAGCTTCTTCCGCACGGTCTTCACCGCGCGCCACGCCGGAACCCATCATCGCGTAACCCATTTCTGACATCACGGTACGGACGTCCGCGAAGTCAACGTTCATCAGGCCCGGACGGGTGATCAGTTCTGCGATACCCTGGACCGCGCCGCGTAACACGTCATTGGCAGCACCGAAGGCATCCAGCAGTGAGATTCCGCGGCCTAATACTTTCAGCAGTTTGTCATTCGGGATGGTGATCAGTGAGTCAACATGCTTGGATAACTCAGTAATCCCCTGCTCGGCGAATGCCATGCGCTTTTTGCCTTCAAAGTTGAACGGCTTGGTCACCACAGCAACAGTCAGGATGCCCAGCTCTTTGGCAACTTCAGCAACAACAGGTGCCGCACCGGTCCCTGTACCGCCGCCCATACCGGCTGCGATAAAGACCATGTCCGCACCGTCGAGTGCATTGCGCAGAGCTTCGCGATCTTCTTCCGCCGCGTTACGGCCCACTTCCGGGTTTGCACCCGCACCCAGGCCTTTGGTGATTCCGTTACCAATCTGAATAGTCTGGCCGACGGCGGTTTTACGAAGCGCCTGAGCGTCCGTATTCACAGCGAAGAACTCAACGCCTTCGATGCGTTCACGGACCATATGCTCAACAGCGTTACCGCCGCCCCCGCCGACGCCGATGACTTTAATCACCGCGTCGTTGGTCAATTCCATCGGTTCAAACATAATCTCTCTCCGTTTTGTGCCTTTCTTATATGGCGGCTATTATCGCCAGCCTTAATACAAATTAAAATTCTTTTCTGAGCCAGCCAGTTAATTTTTTAAACCAACTGCCCACCGAGGCACGTTTTTCTGTCTCGGTATCGCCGACCAGGTGAGATTCTTTTCCGTAATGCAGCAACCCTACCGCTGTAGAGTAATACGGTTCCTGCGCATAATCCGTTAAGCCGGTTATATTAAGCGGTTGTCCGATACGAACCTGTGTATGGAAAACACGCTGGGCGCACTCAACCAGTCCGTTGATCTGAGCCGCACCACCTGTCAGCACGATACCAGCGGCCAAATGGTGTTTGACACCCTGCTGACGTAATTGTTCCTGCACTTTCAAAATTTCGTCATTAACCAGATTGAGTAATTCGGTGTAACGCGGCTCAATCACTTCAGCTAATGTCTGGCGCTGTAAACTGCGCGGCGGACGCCCGCCGACACTCGGCACTTCCAGGGTTTCGTCTTTGCTGACCAGAGACCCCAGCGCGCAGCCGTGACGGACTTTAATCGCTTCCGCATCATTCGGCGGAGTGCCGAAAGCGTACGCGATATCGCCGGTCACCACATTCCCTGCATACGGGATAACACGGGTGTGACGCAGTGCGCCGCCGGTGTAAATCGCCATATCCATGGTGCCGCCGCCGATATCCACGACACAGACACCCAGCTCACGCTCATCTTCCGTCAGTACCGCGAAGCTTGATGCCAGACCGGCAAAAATCAGCTGGTCCACTTTCAGCCCGCAGCGCTCAACGGCTTTGACAATATTCTTTGCCATATCGTTATGACAGGTGATCAGATGCACTTTCGCCTGCATCCGTACACCGGATAATCCCACCGGATTTTTAATGCCTTCCTGGTAATCGATGGCATATTCCTGCGGGATCACATGCAGAACGCGGTGCTCGTCGCGGACACGGACAGATTTCGCCGTATGCACCACATTTTCCACATCTTCCTGGGTCACTTCTTCTTCTGAAATCGGCACCATACCGATTTCATTCTGGCAACTGATGTGTTTGCCGGATAACGCCAGATAGACTGATGAAATCTGGCAGTCCGCCATCAGTTCCGCCTGGTCGATGGCACGCTGAACGCATTTTACCACCGACTCCAGATCATTGACGCCGCCTTTGTCCATTCCGCGTGACGGGCAGTTACCCGCACCGATAATGTTCACCACACCGTCCGGCAGAATTTCACCAACAAGCGCAGATACTTTGGCGGTGCCTATTTCGAGGCCGACGACTAATTTTCTATCCGTTGCTTTGATCATTGTTATTCTGCCCGCCTTCTTTACCTGTTATGTCTTAATGTCCGTTTGCGAAAGGATCGATCTGCAATGGCGCCCAGCCGACCGCAGCACCGCTGTCATAGCGGAGATCGACATAATCAACCCGTTTGTCCTGTTCCTGCGTCAGGGTCGGATACAGTTCGATAAAACGCTGTAACCGGCCTTTGGTATCCAGCCGTCCGAGTTCAACCCGGACATCATTATCCAGCACCAGCTGCCAGGCATGACGCGGTGACATTGAGGCTGATTTGATTTTCAGTCCCGCCCCGCTGAGCTGCTGCGCCATTTCACGATACCCGCTCAGTACATCCTGTTCACTGCCCTGCGCCCCGTAGAGCATCGGGAAAGAATCTTTTTCTGTCAGTTCCGCCGGCAGACTGAAAACCCGCCCGGCGTCATCAACCATCTGTGAGTCATTCCAGCGTGCATACGGCACATACTCGACCAGATGAATTTTTAATTCGTCCGGCCACTGCTTGCGCACAGTGACCTGACGTAACCACGGGATCCGTTCCAGCTGCTGCTGCACTTCATTGACATCCAGTGTCATAAACGTACCGGGTGTCCCGAGGGATAACACCGCTTTGCGTACATTATCGTTTGTCGTGTAATGACGCTCACCGGTTAATACCAGTTTTGACATCGGCAGGCGGTCTGCATCTTTCATCCAGTTCAGCACCATCAGCCCCCCCCAGACCAGCGTTCCCAGCACCATCAGGAAAAACAGCAGTCCGGCAAGGTATGTGCCGTTACTGGGACGTGAACCTTCATAATCCGTATCCGGATCCGGTCCGCGCATATTCAGTGCAGCCTGTGACATATCAGTCCGCCAGTGCCAGAACGTCCGCCACAAAAGCGGAGAAGCTCATGCCTGCCTGACGCGCCGCCTGCGGCACCAGACTGTGGTTGGTCATACCCGGGGAGGTGTTCACTTCCAGCAGGTAGAACTGCCCGTCACTGTCGAGCATCACATCCACACGGCCCCAGCCTTCACAGCCCACGGCTTTGTAAGCGGCTTTTGCCAGCTCACGGATTTCTGTCTCACGTGCCCCTTCAAGGCCCGGGCAGAAATATTGTGTGTCGTCAGAAACATATTTGGCTTCGTAGTCGTAGAACACCGCCGCCGGCTGAATACGGATAGACGGCAGCATCTGCTCACCGAGGAAGCCCACGGTGAATTCCGGGCCGCTCAGCCATTTTTCCACCAGCACGTCTTTGTCGTGTTTAAACGCTTCTTCCAGTGCCGGACGCAGTGCCTGTGCGTTATCCACTTTGGACATACCGACACTTGAGCCTTCCAGGCTTGGTTTGACAATCACCGGATAACCCAGCGATGCCACACCCTGCTGTAATTCTTCATCACTGATGTGCGCGAAACGGGTCGCACTGATGGCGAAATACGGCGCAATCGGCAGACCTGCGCCCGCCCACAGCTGTTTGGTGCGCAGCTTGTCCATAGAGAGTGCGGAGGCCATGACACCACTTCCGGTGTACGGCAGTCCCATCTGCTCCAGGCAGCCCTGCAGTGTGCCGTCTTCCCCGCCGCGGCCGTGCAGCGCGATAAAGACTTTGGTAAAACCGTCTTCCTTCAGACGGGTAACCGGATACTCTTTGGTATCCACACCGAATGCATTAATACCGGCTTCTTTTAAACCGGCGAGCACCGCCGCACCTGAAGCCAGGGAGACTTCACGTTCTGCGGATGTACCGCCCATCAGTACCGCGACTTTTTCAGTCATTCTTAATTATCCTCACTCAAAACCGGCCGTAATTTTGTGTCAGCCAATGTACGCGCTATTTTACCGATATTTCCGGCGCCTTGAACCAGTATTAAATCATTATCTTCAAGAACCTGTGCCAGAACCGCTGCAATTTTGCCGGGTTCAGTGACCAGAATCGGATCCAGTTTGCCGCGCTGGCGGATTGTACGGCACAGCGAACGGCTGTCCGCCCCCGGAATGACCGGTTCACCGGCAGCATACACATCCAGCATCAGCAGGATATCGACCTGATCCAGCGTGTTGGCAAAATCATCATACAGGTCACGGGTACGGGTGTAACGGTGCGGCTGAAACACCATCACAATCCGCTTATCCGGCCAGCCTGCTCTTGCCGCTTTGATAGTCGCATCCACTTCGGTCGGGTGATGGCCGTAATCGTCCACCAGCATCACACTGCCCTCTTTCTGGTTGACGTGCTCCAGCGGGAAGTTGCCGAGGAAATCAAAACGGCGCCCGGTGCCCTGGAATTCATGCAGAGAGGCCAGGATATCCTCATCCGGAATACCTTCTTCTGTCGCGACCGCAATCGCCGCGGTGGCATTCAGGACGTTGTGACGGCCCGGTGCATTCAGTTCCACAGTCAGATCCGGCAGATTCTCCCGGTGAACGGTGAAGAAGCACTGTGAGCCGCGCTGTTCAAAATCGGTGATGCGGACATCTGCATCTTCATGAAAACCATAAGTAATTACATAACGGCCGATACGCGGCACGATTTCGCGGATCACCGCATCATCCATACATACCACAGCCAGGCCATAGAACGGCAGGTTGTGCAGGAAGTTCACAAAGGTATCTTTCAGGGTTTCAAAATCACCGTGATAAGTATCCATGTGGTCCGGCTCGATATTGGTGACCACGGCCACCATCGGCTGTAAGTGCAGGAAAGAGGCGTCACTTTCATCCGCTTCCGCAATCAGGTAACGGCTTGAGCCGAGACGCGCATGCACACCGGCAGCTTTGACCAGCCCGCCGTTGACGAAGGTCGGATCCAGACCGCCGCGGCCGTAGATACCGGAAATCATCGCCGTGGTGGTGGTTTTGCCGTGAGTACCGGCAATCGCCACACCGTGGCGGAAGCGCATCAGTTCCGCGAGCATTTCCGCGCGGCGGATCACCGGAATACGGGCTTCACGCGCCGCAACGATTTCCGGGTTATCCGCTGAAATGGCGGTGGATACCACCACCACACTGGCGTCTGCCACATTTTCCGGACGGTGATTGAAATAAATCGTCGCGCCCAGGTTAGTCAGCTGTTTTGTTACTGCATTCGGCGCCAGATCAGACCCGCTGATCTCATAACCTTCGTTCGCCAGCACTTCCGCTATCCCGCCCATACCGGCACCGCCGATACCGACAAAGTGAATGTGCCGGACACGTTTCATTTCCGGAATGAAGGATCGTAATTTCGCCAATTGCTGTGTATTCACGTTATTTCTTCGCTATATCAATTCGTTAGTGTTTCTTCGCTGCCGCAATAATTGCATCCGCCACCCGCTTGGTGGCATCGGTAATTGCGACACTCCGTGCTTTTTCCGCCATGGTCAGCAGGCGTGGTCTGTCCCACTCGCGCAGCTGCTCTGCCACTGCCTGTGCGTTAAAGGACGGCTGTTCCATGATAACAGCAGCGCCCGCCTGTTCCAGCGGCAGCGCATTCCAGTATTGCTGGCGGTCTTTATGCCGGAACGGCACAAAAATCGCGCCCAGCCCGACCACCGCGATCTCACTGACGGTCAGCGCCCCAGAGCGGCAGATAACCACATCCGCCCAGGTATAAGCTTCAACCATGTCATCAATAAATTCTGTGACAGTCACACTGTCTGACGCATTCTGCGCGTTATACAGCGCCTGTGTGCTTTCCGCACTGCCTTTGCCGGCCTGATGGCGGATACAGACAGCATCCCCCATAATCCCGGCCACTTCCGGCAGGGTCTGGTTCAGGATACGCGCGCCCTGACTGCCGCCGATCACCAGAATGCGGATTGGCCCTTCACGTCCGGCAAAGCGTTCTGCCGGGGACGGCAGATTGAGGATATCCTCCCGCACCGGGTTACCGACCACCGGAGCCTGCGGGAACGCGCCCGGGAATCCCTGTAATACCGTGGTGGCGATTTTCGACAACCAACCGTTGGTCAGCCCGGCAACACCGTTCTGCTCATGCAGGATCACCGGAATACCGCAGCGCCAGGCAGCCACGCCGCCGGGACCGGAAACAAACCCGCCCATGCCGAGCACGGCATCAGGCTGGTAGTCACGCATAATTTTTTTCGCCTGTTTTACCGCTTTCGCGATACGGAACGGCGCGGTGAGCAGCGCTTTCACGCCTTTGCCGCGCAGACCGGTAATCTCAATAAAGTCGATATCAATGCCGTGTTTCGGCACGAGCTGAGCTTCCATCCGGTCACGGGTACCCAGCCAGCGGATTTCCCAGCCCTGACTCTGTAAATAGTGCGCAACCGCAAGCCCCGGAAAGACATGTCCGCCACTACCACCGGCCATCACCATCAGACGGGGGGCTTTATTACTCATCGCGCTCTCCTTGAGAATGCCTGGGCTTTTGCCAGGCGTGTTTCAAAATCAATCCGCAGCAGCAAAGCAATGGCTACGGTCATAATCACTAAACTCGAACCGCCGTAACTGATCAGCGGCAGTGTCAGCCCTTTGGTCGGCAGCATACCGGAGGCTGCGCCGACGTTAACCAGAGCCTGGAAGCTGAACCAGATGCCGATGGCACAGGCCAGAAAACCGGCAAAACGCTGGTCGAGCATCAGTGCGCGGCGGCCGATAACCATGGCGCGGAAAGCGACAAAAAAGACCATCAGCAGCACCAGGATCACACCGAAATACCCCAGTTCCTCGCCGAGGATGGCAAAAATAAAGTCGGTGTGGGCTTCCGGCAGGTATTCCATTTTCTGAATGGAGTTGCCCAGCCCCTGACCGAGATAATCACCGCGCCCGAAAGCCATCAGTGACTGTGTTAACTGGTAACCGCTGCCGAACGGATCTTCCCACGGGTCAAGGAAGGAGGTGACACGCCGCATACGGTAAGGCTCGGCGATAATCAGCAGCACCACTGCCGCGACACCGCCGCCGATAATCGCGATAAACTGCCACATTTTGGCACCGGCGAGAAAAAGCAGCGCCAGTGTGGTGACAAACAGCACCACCACGGTACCGAGGTCCGGCTGTAACAGCAGTAACACCGCCAGCACAAACATCACGCCCATCGGCTTGCAGAATCCCCAGAAGTTATTTCTGACTTCATCCACCTTGCGCACCAGATAGCTCGCGAGATAAACAAACAGTGCCAGTTTCGACACTTCCGCAGGCTGAATACGCATCGGCCCGATAGCTATCCAGCGCGATGCCCCGTTAACCGAGCTGCCCACACCGAGTACCACAATCAGCCCGCCGATCGTACCAATCAGCAGTAATGTGCTGTAGCGCTGCCACATTTCCAGCGGGAAACGCATAATTACCGCAGCGATAATAAAAGCAAAAATTAAGAAGCCGCCGTCACGCTTGGCAAAATAGAAAGGATCATCCGCCAGACGCTGCCCGACAGGCATTGAGGCGGAAGTCACCATCACAAAACCAATCGCGGCCAGTCCCAGTGCAAACCACAGCAGTGTCCGGTCATACATCACGACCGTACTGAACTCGCCGTTACGCTCGCCGATCATCCAGTTTTTAAAACGCTGTGATCCGGGGAATCTCATGCTGCTAACTCCCGTGCCAGACGGGCAAACTCACGCCCGCGCTCTTCAAAATTACGGAACTGATCCAGGCTCGCACAGGCCGGTGATAACAGCACCATATCCCCGGCGGCCAGTGACGGTGCCAGCGCCCGCATTGCCTGCTCCATGGTGTCTGTCAGCAGAGAGACATCCGGACGCAGTTGCGCCAGTTGTTCGCCATCACGCCCGAAGCAGTAAAGACGGATTTTTTCGCCGCTCAGGTACGGCAGCAGCGGAGAGAAATCCGCTGATTTACCGTCACCGCCGAGCAGCAGATGCAGACAACCGTCCACCTGCAGGCCGTTCAGCGCCGCTTCAGTACTGCCGACGTTGGTGGCTTTGGAATCATCAATCCAGCGGATCCCGGCAGATTCATGCACCAGCTGAAAACGGTGCGGCAGACCGCTGTAAGTGCGCAGTGCTTTCAGTGCGCCTTCACGCGGGATATTGACCGCATCTGCCAGTGCCAGGGCTGCCAGGGCATTACAGTAGTTGTGCTGACCGTGCAGGATCATCTCACTACAGTTAATAATTTTTTCACCGCAGAAGCAGAGTGCCTGCTCATCGGTATCCAGCCAGTAATCCCCGGTTTCAACGCCGAAGCTGACATATTCAGAGCGGTCACAATCACAGCCGGGCTGTGTCAGTGCATCTTCCGCGTTATACACACAGACGGCCGCATCGTGATAAACACGCAGTTTTGCCGCACGGTACTGTTCCAGCCCCTGCGGATAGCGATCCATATGATCTTCAGTGACATTCAGAATAGTGGCCGCCGCCGGTTTCAGGCTGAATGTGGTTTCCAGCTGAAAACTGGATAACTCGAGTACGCAAAGGTCATAATCATCTTTCAGCAGTTCCAGCGCCGGCAGGCCGATATTACCGCCGACCCCGGTACGCAGACCGGCACAGCGCCCCATTTCCCCCACCAGAGAGGTCACGGTGCTTTTGCCGTTTGAGCCGGTGATCGCCACAACCGGGACAGTCACTTCGCGGGCAAATAATTCGATATCGCCGATAATTTCCGCACCAGCCTGCGCCGCTGCCTGCAATTGCGGAGTACTGACCGCCACTCCCGGGCTTGCGATAATCAGGTCTGCATCCAGCAGCCACTGCGCTTCAAAACCACCGCAATGACACTGAACGCTGTCCGGCAGCTTATCGATGCCGGGCGGGGAGGTGCGGGTATCCATCACCTTCGGCGTAACGCCGCGTGACAGAAAAAAATCCACACAGGAAAGCCCGGTTAAACCGAGCCCGACAATCACAATGTCTTTCCCCTGATAATTCGTCATGATTAACGTACCTTGAGTGTCGCCAGACCGATCAGCACTAACATCAGGGAGATAATCCAGAAGCGGACAATCACCCGCGGCTCAGGCCAGCCTTTTAATTCATAATGGTGATGAATAGGTGCCATCCGGAAAATACGCTGACCGCGTAATTTGAAGGATCCGACCTGTAAAATCACCGACAGAGTTTCCACCACGAACACACCGCCCATAATCAGCAGCAGGAATTCCTGGCGCAGCAGAACCGCAATGGTACCCAGCGCGCCGCCGAGTGCCAGCGAACCGACATCGCCCATAAAGACCTGTGCCGGATAGGTGTTAAACCACAGGAAGCCCAGCCCTGCCCCGACAATCGCGGTGCAGACAATCACCAGCTCCCCGGCATGCGGCAGATACGGGATATGCAGATAATGGGCGAAATTCACGTTACCGGTCGCCCACGCCACCAGCGCAAACCCGGCAGCCACAAAGACGGTCGGCATAATCGCGAGACCATCGAGGCCGTCAGTCAGGTTCACCGCGTTACTGGTGCCGACAATCACGAAATACGCCAGCAGGATATACAGCACCCCCAGCTGCGGCATCACATCTTTAAAGAACGGCACCACCAGCTGTGTCGCCGGGGTGTCTTTGCCGATAGCATACATACTGAATGCCACAGTCAGCGCCAGCACGGACTGCCAGAAATATTTCCAGCGGGCAATCAGCCCTTTGGTATCTTTGCGCACCACTTTGCGGTAGTCATCGATAAAGCCGACAATACCGTAGCCGATCAGCACCAGCAGCACACACCAGACATACGGGTTGTCCAGACGCGCCCACAGCAGAACAGAAATGGCGATGGAGAACAGGATCATCATGCCGCCCATGGTCGGGGTACCGCGCTTGCTGAAGTGCGATTCCGGCCCTTCGCTGCGGACAACCTGGCCAATCTGCATTCTCTGGAGATACGCAATCACATGCGGCCCCATCCATAATGCGATAATCAGCGAGGTCAGCAGGCCGACGATGGCGCGGAACGTCAGGTAAGAGAAGACGTTAAACGCGGTATGAAACTGCACCAGATACTCAGCCAGCCAAATCAGCATGGGACATTCTCCTGCAAGGCGTGCACAACTTCTTCCATTGCGGAGCTGCGTGAACCTTTAACTAAAATTGAAATTGATGAATGCTGTGCCACCAGAGGTGCCAGCGCAGCAATAAGGGTTGTTTTGTCAGCGAAATGGTGTCCCTGACACTCATCACTGATAAAATGACTGAACTGACCTGCGGTAAACACCGCATCCAGCCCGGCATCACGGGCAGCCTGCCCGACTCTGCGGTGACTCTCTTCGGCGTAACCGCCCTGCTCGCCGATATCCCCGGCTACCAGCACGCGGTAACCCGGCAGTTGTGCCAGCACACGGATTGCCGCAATCATCGAACCGTCATTGGCGTTGTAAGTGTCGTCAATCACCAGCTTACCCGGTGCCAGCTCAACCGGGTATAACCGTCCCGGTACAGCGCTGGTTTGTGCCAGGCCGCTGCGGATATCCGCCAGTGTCGCCCCGGCAGACAGTGCCAGTGCCGCCGCCGCGAGAGCATTGGCAATATTGTGACGGCCCGGCAGAGGCAGGGTGACAGCGGTGCTGCCTGCCGGTGTGTGCAGGGTAAAGTCAGTGGTCAGCGGGTTCATCACCACATCAGCCGCGTAAAAATCGGCCTGCGGGTGCGGATCAACGGAGAAACTCCAGCGGGTCTGACGCGGGGTCAGATGTGCCTGCCAGTGAGTGACATCATTGCTTTCCAGATTGATGATGGCGGTGCCTTCGTCAGTCAGGCCGGTGAAAATTTCCCCTTTTGCCTGCGCGATAGCTTCTGCGGAACCGAACTCGCCGATATGGGCAGCAAACAGATTATTGACCAGTGCGGTCTGCGGGTGTGTCATGGCGGCGGTATAGGCGATTTCGCCGGTGTGGTTGGCACCCAGCTCAATCACCGCAAACTGATGTTTTTCTGTCAGGCGCAGCAATGTCAGCGGTACGCCGATATCATTATTAAAGTTACCGGCGGTAAACAGGGTTTCGCCTGCCTGCTGTAAAATCGCCGCCGTCATCTCTTTGACAGACGTTTTGCCGGATGAACCGGTCAGCGCCACCACTTTCGCCTGACTGCGCTCACGGTTGCCTTTCGCCACTGCACCCAGCGCAAGGCGGGTATCTTTAACAATAATCTGCGGACAGTTCACGTCCATCCGGCGGTTCACCACGACGGCAGCGACACCTTTCGCTGCCACATCCGCAATAAAATCATGAGCATCAAAACGTTCACCGGCCAGGGCGATAAATAACGCACGTTCGCCGATAGTGCGGCTGTCCGTGGTGACACTCTCAATCCGTTCTGATGCCGCATGGCCGCTGAGGATAAGTTCCCCGGCGGTCAGTTGTGCGATATCAGCGAGGGAGAACGGGATCATGCCATTACTCCCAGCAGGCGGGCGACGGTCAGGCGGTCGGAATAGTCCAGACGGCGGTTGCCGACCAGCTGATAATCCTCATGCCCTTTTCCGGCCACCAGCACCACGTCATCCGGTTTTGCCTGCATCACCGCAAAGGTGACGGCTTCCGCACGGCCCGGGATCGGCAGTGCACGGGAGGTATCAACCAGCCCGGCCATAATATCATTGATAATCGCCTGCGGCTCTTCGCTGCGCGGGTTATCGTCGGTGATCACCACCACATCGGATTCCTGCTCGGCAATTGCGCCCATCAGCGGACGTTTGCCTTTGTCGCGATCACCACCGCAGCCGAAGACACACCACAGTTTACCTTTGGTATGCAGACGCGCCGCACTCAGTGCTTTTTCCAGCGCATCCGGGGTGTGAGCGTAATCGACAACAACCGTCGGGCGGTTATCCGCCGTGAAGACTTCCATCCGGCCGCAGACCGGTGTTAACGCGGTTGCAGCGCGCAGCAGTGTATTCAGGTCATAACCCAGTGCCAGCAGGGTTGCCGCAGCCACCAGCAGGTTACTGACGTTAAAGGCGCCCATCAGCGGGCTGTCCAGTTCACCGTTGCCCCAGCTTGAGGTAAAGGTGATGTGGGCGCCGCTGTCGTGGTAATCCACAGAAACGGCTTTCAGGAAACGCCCCTGCCAGCCGGCCGGCAGATTGTCATCCATCGTGACCGCGACCGCTTCCGGCAGTTTTGCCAGCCATTTCAGCCCTGTCTCATCATCCGCATTAATAATTTTTTGTTCGCTGTGATGGGTTGAGAACAGCAGCCATTTGGCGGCTTCATAATTAGCCATATCACCGTGGTAATCGAGGTGATCACGGCTTAAGTTAGTAAAGACCGCAGCCCGGAACGGCAGTGCCGCCACACGGCTCTGTACCAGTCCGTGAGAGGAGACTTCCATCGCCGCCACTGTGGCACCTTTCTTCGCCAGTTTGTCCAGCTCGAGCTGGATATCAACGGCTGAACCGGTGGTGTTTTCAGTCGGGATCACATGCCCGAGCAGCCCGTTACCCACTGTTCCCATCACGGCACTGGTTTCGCCCATCGCCTGAGTCCACTGCGCCAGCAGTTGGGTGGTGGTGGTTTTACCGTTAGTGCCGGTGACGCCGATCAGTTTCAGGCGTTCCGCCGGGTGGTGATAAAACTCACCGGCCAGACGGGATAATTTTTCATTCAGGTGGCTGAGATACACCACCGGTACACCATGCAGAACCTGCACACTGCCGTCTTCCGCCGCACCATCCGCTTCCGCGACCACGGCAGCCACACCCTGGGCAATGGCCTGAGGAATGTAGTGACGTCCGTCGGACTGGTGGCCTTTAACCGCCAGGAACAGATCACCGGCAGCCGCTTTGCGGCTGTCCAGGGTCATATCACGTAACGCCTTAGCCGGTGCATCAACACCGAGCGGCGCGAGTAAATCGCGCAAATTACGATCTGCCACTTGTACCCTCTTTTGGTTTATTAATAACCACTTCATTAGTTTGTTCTTCCGGTGTCAGCGCATCGGGTTCCACGTTCATTGTCCGCAGAACACCGCCCATGATGGCACCGAATACCGGTGCGGAGATCGCACCCCCGTAATACTTGCCGCCCTGCGGGTCGTTGATAATCACAACCAGTGCAAAACGCGGACGGCTTGCCGGTGCAACCCCGGCGGTGTAAGCGATATAACGGTTCACGTATTTCCCGTCATCGCCCACTTTTTTCGCGGTCCCGGTTTTAATCGCCACACGGTACCCTTTGATCGCAGCGCGCGTTCCGCCGCCGCCCGGTAACGCAACACTTTCCATCATCTGAACCACGGTTTTCATCACCGGCTCAGGGAAGACGCGGGTGCCCGGCACCGGCGGATCCACTTTTGTGATGGACAGCGGGCGGTAAATCCCGAAACTGCCGATTGTTGCATAGGCCCGCGCTAACTGTAACGGTGTTACCATCAGCCCGTAGCCAAAAGAAAAGGTGGCCCTTTCAAGCTCAGACCACCGTGTTTTTTTACTTGGGTATATGCCACTGCTTTCTCCGACCAGCCCCAGATTGGTCGGTTTTCCCAGCCCGAAACGCGAATAGACGTCCACGAGTTCCTGAGCGGGCATCGCTAACGCAAGTCTTGAGACACCTACGTTACTCGACTTCTGTAAAATACCGGTGATGGTCAGTTCGGCATAACGCGCCACGTCTTTGATTTCATGACCACTGATCCGGTACGGATACGTATTCACCACGCTGTTCGGTTTAATGATGTTGTTGTGCAGTGCTGTCATCACCACCAACGGTTTTACCGTCGAGCCCGGTTCAAAAATATCGGTGATAGCGCGGTTACGCATGGCATCTTTCGGCGTGCCCTGGAGGTTGTTCGGGTTATAGGACGGGCTGTTCGCCATCGCCAGAATTTCCCCGGTGTTTACATCCACCAGAATCGCCGTGCCGGATTCCGCTTTGTTCAGTGCCACCGCACTGCTGATTTCGCGGTATACCAGCGCCTGTAAACGCTCATCAATACTGAGAGTCAGGTTGTGTCCGGCCTGACTTTCGCGGGCGATAGTATCTTCAATAACGCGGCCGCCGCGATCTTTACGGACTGTCCGCTGCCCCGGAACCCCGGTCAGCCAGCGGTCAAAGCTTTTCTCGACCCCTTCAATCCCTTCATCATCAATATTGGTGACACCAATAATGTGAGCAGTCACAGAGCCGGACGGGTAATACCGTTTTGATTCCGCCTGTAAATAAATCCCCGGCAGATTCAGTTTTTTCACATAATCGCCGATGGTCGAGTTCACCTGACGCGCCAGATAGACAAAGCGGCCTTTCGGGTTCGCCGTGACTTTGCTTTTCACCTGTTCGAGCGGGATATTCAGCGCTTCGGACAGTGCACGCCAGCGGGTGTCATCCCCTACCCCGCCTTTGCCGGCTAACTCTTTCGGATCAGCCCAGACGGCGTTTACCGGCACACTGACCGCCAGCGGACGCCCCATACGGTCGCTGATCATACCGCGCGCGGTCGGGATCTCCTGGACGCGCAGCGAGCGCATGTCGCCCTCTTTGACCAGCATGTCCGGGTTGATAATCTGTAAATACGCGACCCGGATCAGCAGGGCGGCCAGGGCAAGCCCGATACCGCCGCATAACAACGCAAAACGCCAGCTGATAAAACTGGCTTTTTCTTCCGGACGTTTGATACGGGCACCGCCCTGCGTTTTGGCTGTTGCTTTTCTGCTTTTCATGCCTTCGTCATTTTGTTACGACAATTTTTTCGTTTGCCGGATCCACATGCTGCATACTGAGACGCTCAACGGACAGGCGCTCGACACGGCTGTGATCCCCCAGGGCGTTCTCTTCCAGAATCAGGTTACGCCATTCGATATCCAGCGAGTTACGCTCCAGCACAAGATGTTCCCGCTCTGCGGTCAGCAGACGTGTTTTATGTGCCGTGATGACCACAAAAATCGCGCTGACGATCACTGCAATAAATAAAATCGCAGGGATAAATCCGTGGCGCAGCAGGTCACGACAAATAACGCGGGCTAAATTGTGCCGTTCTGTGGTCATGCTTTCTCCGCAAAGCGCAGTACTGAACTGCGGGCACGCGGGTTAACACTGATTTCCTGCTCTGACGGTTTCATTTTTCCGGCCAGTTTCAGTGCCGGTGTGCCGTGCGCTTTCAGTTGTTCTTCCGTCAGCGGTAATCCGTGCGGTACCTGTGGTCCGCGGCTTTCGTCACGCATAAACTGCTTCACAATCCGGTCTTCCAGCGAGTGGAAGCTGATAACCGATAAACGGCCGCCCTGAGCCAGAATGCCCAGTGCGCCGGTCAGCGCCTGGCGGATTTCATCCAGCTCGCTGTTGACATAGATGCGGATCGCCTGGAAGCTGCGGGTCGCCGGATGCTTGTGTTTTTCTTTCACCGGAGACACAGCGGCAATTAAATCCGCCAGCTGTTTTGTCCGCGTCAGCGGCTCTTCGGTTTTATTGCGTTCAACAATCGCGCGGGCAATCCGTTTCGAAAAACGCTCTTCGCCGAAATTTTTCAGCACCCACGCAATATCTTCTTCTTTGGCTTCGGTCAGCCATTGTGCAGCGGAGATCCCGCGTGTCGGATCCATCCGCATATCCAGCGGCCCGTCACGCATAAAGGAGAATCCGCGCTCCGCGTCGTCCAGCTGCGGGGAGGACACACCCAGATCCAGCAGAACACCGTTAATCTGTCCGCCCAGCTCCAGATTATTCACATAACCGGCGATACCGGAAAACGGGCCGTGAATAATGGAAAAACGCGGGTCGTCAATCTGTGCCGCAGCGGCAATCGCCTGCGGATCGCGGTCAATGGCAATCAGACGCCCCTGCGGACCGAGTTTTGATAAAATCAGGCGGGAGTGCCCGCCGCGGCCGAATGTGCCGTCGATATAAATGCCGTCTTCGCGGATCTGTAATCCGTTGACGGCTTCATCCAGTAAAACACTGGTATGCTGAAACTGACTCTCTGCCATTTAAAGTGATAAATCCTGTAACCGGGCGGATAAAGGTCCGGATGCCGTCTGCCCGGCAGCAATATCATCCTGTACCTGCTGATACCACGTCTGCTCATCCCACAGCTCAAACTTGTTGAACTGCCCGACCAGCATGACTTCTTTGGTTAACCGCGCATGTGTGCGCAGTGTACCGGCTAACAAAAGACGTCCCGCACTGTCCATCTGACATTCCGTGGCATGGCCCAGCAACAGGCGCTGAACACGGCGCTCCGTGGGATCCATGGTGGACAATTGTGCCAGTTTCAGTTCGATCAGTTCCCACTCCGGTAAGGTGTAAAGCAGCAGGCACGGCTGGTGGAGATCGATAGTGCAGACCATCTGACCTTCCGACTTTTCAGCAAGCAGCGACCGGTACCGTGCCGGTACGGTTATGCGCCCTTTGCTGTCAAGATTAACCAGTGTTGCCCCGCGAAACATTCGTTTCTCCGCTCAGTTTTGCCCTGAATTACCACTTTCACCCACAATTCCCCACCAACAGAGTTTACGAATGGTAGGAAAAGCTTGTCAAGCCAGAGCTGACAAGGTTTCGTTTCCGCTGTCGGGGAATAAAGGGGTGAGAAAATATGGGATTTTTTGCTTCAGGGAACAGAAGTGAGGTAACACACTGATTCAAATCAGAAAAAAATTCACATAATACGCACTCGGCTAACCGGGGCAAATTATACCGAATCTGGCGAAAGAAAGATGCATTTTTGCGAGGTGTCCCTCACTTTCAGGATAAAAATTCACCATCACAGCAAAGACCCCGGGATTTTTGTTCCGGTCATCTGTGCTGTTACTTTCTGTTACACAGCGTGATTATTTGATATTTGAAAATTTAATATTCAGTTTATCAATAGCATAACTGTCATAAAACCGGGCTAATGATATTCTGCGGCATATACCCTTAATTGGAGTAAGTGAATTTCCGGGGAGTGAAAGGTGTGGTGTGAAAATTGTCAATTTCTGTCAATCAGCAGAATTGAAAAAAATTCTTAGGATTCCTCTCAAAAAGGGTTTTTCATCTGTTTCCGGACAAACTAAACAAAAATACCTATACGTTTCCGTACAGGTATCGGTAAAAATAATTATTTTACTGCCTGAATATTACCGGCGGCTCAGACTTCCGCGACGGCACAGATCACGACGGATCCGGGTGATACCCGCAGCCGGTTTCTGTTTTTCATCCAGACTGGCCAGTACCAGCTCCAGCACACGCTCCGCAATATCACGGTGACGCTGCGCCACGGACAGTACCGGGCACTCAAGAAAATCAAGCAGTTCATGATCACCGAAGGTCGCGATCACCAGTTGCCCCGGCAGACGGCCGCTGCGGGCCAGCGTGGCATCCATCACCCCCTGTAACAGGGCAAATGAGGTGGTAAACAGCGCATCCGGCATCGGATTGCTTTCCAGCCAGGTATCAAACGCTTTGGCGGCGGCATCACGCTCATAGCTGTCGGCATAGAGGAAATTCACGTTACGTGCATCCCCTTCCCAGGCTTCACGGAATCCCTGTTCACGCAGGAAACTGACGGAAAGTTCCGGTAACGCGCCGAGATATACCACCGATTCTGCCGGGAACTGACGCAATTCGGATGCCAGCATTTTGGCGTCCTCAAAGTCATCCCCGACCACACTGATAAAGTGCTCATTTTCCAGTGCGCGGTCAAGCGCGACAATCGGCAGGGAGCGGTTTGCCCAGCGCTGATAGAACGGATGCTCCGGCGGCAGTGCGGTGGAAACGATAATCGCATCCACCTGACGCTGTAACAGGTGTTCCACACAACGGATTTCGTTGTCAGGCTGGTCTTCGGAGCAGGCAATCAGCAACTGATAACCACGGCTGCGCGCCTGGCGCTCCAGATAATTTGCGATGCGGGTGTAGCTGGTGTTCTCCAAATCCGGGATCACCAGTCCGATTGAGCGGGTACGGCCTGCACGCAGACCGGCAGCCACCGCATTCGGATGGTAATTATGTTCACGAACCACCGCCATCACTTTTTCGACAGTTTTGTCACTCACACGATATTGTTTTGCTTTTCCGTTGATGACATAACTGGCCGTCGTGCGCGACACACCGGCAAGGCGGGCGATTTCATCCAGTTTCACGTTAACCCCTTACAAATCAGGAAACGGCCCGAACAACGGGCCAAATAAGAAGAGTGATCAGTTTACCCTTTCACCGCGAATATTTCACCGCATTATTTTATCGCCGCGCGACATCCCGACGATGCCGGAACGGGCAATCTCCACAATTTCCGCAAAGCCGCGCACCGCATCCAGGAAGGCGTCCAGCTTTTCGCTGGTGCCGGTCAGTTGCACGGTATAGAGCGTCGCGGTCACATCGACAATCTGTCCGCGGAAGATATCGGTACTGCGTTTGACCTCATCCCGCCCGTAACCGCTGGCCTGTAATTTCACCAGCATCACCTCGCGCTCAATATGAGTGGCAGAGGTCAGTTCTGTGACACGGAACACATCCACCAGCTTATTGAGCTGCTTCTCAATCTGCTCCAGCACCCGCGCATCGCCTTTGGTCTGGATGGTCAGGCGGAACAGTGACGGGTCATCGGTCGGGGCGGCGGTGATACTTTCGATATTATACCCGCGCTGGGAAAAAAGCCCTGCCACACGGGACAGCGCCCCTGTTTCGTTTTCTAATAAAATTGACAGAATCCGGCGCATGATCAGGTCCTCTCCGTTTTGCTCAGCCACATTTCATCCATTCCGCCGTTGCGGATCTGCATCGGATAAACATGCTCTTTCTCATCCACCATTACATCGGCGAATACCAGTCGTTTCTCTTCGCGGACAATGCGCAGTGCCTCCGCGAGCTGTTCACGCAGCGTGGCTTTATCACTGATACTGATGCCGACATGCCCGTAAGCCTCTGCCAGGCGGACAAAATCAGGCAACGATTCCATATAGGAATGTGAGTGACGGCCGTGATAAACCATATCCTGCCACTGCTTCACCATACCGAGGAACCGGTTATTCAGATTGAGCACCAGCACCGGCAGCCCGAACTGTAATGCCGTGGAAAGCTCCTGAATATTCATCTGGATACTGCCGTCCCCGGTGACACACACCACCATATCATCCGGTTTAGCCAGCCGGACACCCAGTGCCGCCGGTAACCCGAAGCCCATCGTGCCGAGCCCGCCGGAGTTGATCCAGCGGCGCGGTTCATCAAACGGGTAATAGAGTGCGGCAAACATCTGATGCTGACCGACATCCGAGGTGACATACGCCTTCCCTTCCGTCAGTTCCCACAGGGTGCGGATCACGGTCTGCGGTTTGATTTTCTCCCCGCTCTCATCAATAGCCAGACACTGTTTCGCTTTCCACTGATCAATGCGCCGCCACCAGTCGCATAATGCATCCGGATCCTGTTCATCGGTCAGGGATTCAAGCTGTAACAGCATCTGCGCGAGACACAGTTTCGCATCACCGACAATCGGAATATCCGCCGCCACGGTTTTGGAGATAGACGCCGGGTCGACATCGATATGAATGATGGTTGCCTGCGGGCAGTATTTCGCCAGGTTATTGGTGGTCCGGTCATCGAAACGGACGCCGACGGCAAAAATCACATCACTGTGATGCATGGTATTGTTTGCTTCATACGTCCCGTGCATACCCAGCATACCGACACACTGCGGATGAGTGCCCGGAAACGCGCCCAGCCCCATCAGGGAAAGCGCCACCGGCAGACGCAGTTTATCCGCGAGGGTGAAAATCTCCGGACTGCATCCGGCACTGACAGCACCGCCCCCGATATACATTACCGGGCGTTTTGCCTGCATCAGCGTGATCAGCGCGCGTTTGATCTGCCCTTTATGACCGGCTCCGGTCGGGTTATAGGAGCGCAGGCTGACCCGTGACGGGTAGCTGTATTCGTGCTGCTGCTGGACAATGTCTTTCGGAAAATCGATGACCACAGGTCCCGGACGGCCGCTCTGTGCCAGATAGAATGCTTTTTTGATGGTGGCCGGAATATCCGCGACATCATGCACCAGGTAACTGTGTTTCACGACCGGGCGGGAAATGCCCACCATATCCACTTCCTGGAAAGCATCGTTGCCGATCAGCGCACTCGCCACCTGGCCGGACAGCACCACCAGCGGCACTGAATCCATATACGCGGTGGCGATACCGGTAATGGCGTTAGTCGCCCCCGGTCCGGAAGTGACCAGCACCACGCCGGTTTTACCGGTCGCGCGGGCATAGCCGTCCGCCATATGCACGGCGGCCTGCTCGTGGCGCACCAGAATGTGCCCCACACCGCCCACGGTATGCAGTGCATCATAAATATCCAGAACAGCGCCGCCCGGATAGCCGAATACGTGTGACACGCCCTCATCAATTAAGGAGCGCACGATCATTTCTGCCCCTGTCAACCTCTCCATAAATGCTCTCCTGCCCGTGATTGCGGGTTGTAACTGCAAGTGATGTGTTTGTCTGTTTTTAGTTATCTGAGGATTAACATAACGATAAAATGACAGTGCTGGCAAATGCGTTTTTCGGGACGCAAAAAGCGGAAAACCACAGGAATAAAGGAAATGTCAGGATCCGCAGACGATCATACCTGCGGCGGCAAATCACAAAGCAGAGTTCACTGAGAGCGGGGGAAAAACCGGCGGGATATAAAAACGGCACTGCACAGGAAACAGGCAGTGCCGTCAGAGACAGCAATCAGTCCGTATACATCGACTCAATTTCGCGCTGATAGCGCTGGGCGATCACTTTACGGCGCAGTTTCAGGGTCGGTGTCAGTTCGCCGAGCTCCATGGAGAAATTCTGCGGCAGCAGTGTGAAACGCTTAACCTGATGAAAGGCCGCGATATTTTTCTGCAACTCTTTCAGACGGCTTTCAAACAACGCCACAATCTGGCTGTTTTTCAGCAGTTCCATCCGGTCATGGTATTTCAGATTCAGTGCCCGCGCGTGCTCTTCCAGAGTGTCAAAACACGGCACAATCAGTGCGGAGACAAACTTACGCGCATCCGCCACCACGGCGATATGTTCGATAAAGCGATCCTGACCCAGTGTGCCTTCCAGCATCTGCGGCGCAATATATTTGCCGTTCGAGGTTTTCATCAGATCTTTCAGGCGTTCGGTGATAAACAGATTGCCCTGCTCATCCAGCGCACCGGCGTCGCCGGTCCGCAGCCAGCCATCAGCCGTAAAGGCCTGACGGGTCTCTTCCGGCTTATTGTAATAGCCGCGCATCACCACCGGCCCGCGTACCTGAATCTCATTTTCCTCACCGATACGCACTTCCACATCCGGCAGCGGCACACCGATAGAGCCGAGCTGATAACCGCTGTTTTCCCAGCAGGATACCGTGGCACAGGTTTCTGTCATGCCGTAGCCGTATTTGATGTTAATGCCGATGGCGAGGAAAAAGCGGATAATTTCATCATCCAGCCGCGCCCCCGCCGCCGGTAAGAAACGGACATTGCCGCCGAGCACATCACGCAGTTTACCGAGCACTTTTTTCTGTGCGAACTGATCACACCGCGCGGCCAGCCATGACTGTTTTTCACCGCGCTGTTGTGCATCGAGAGTCTTTTTACCGGTCCGTACCGCCCAGTGGAATAACGCCCGTTTATACCACGGCGCCTGTGCCACTTTTTCGTAAATACCGCTGAATACTTTTTCATAGAAACGCGGCACCGCACACATCACGGTCGGTTTCACCGATACCATCGCTTTGCGCACCAGGTTGGTATCACTGAGATAGACATTCAGTGCGCCGGTGTGCATCACATAGAAACTCCAGGCGCGCTCAAAAACGTGCGTCAGCGGCAGGAAGCAGAGTGAGACATCATCTTCAGTCAGTGTCAGCCGCTCATCATGCAGATAAAGCTGGGCGGCCATGTTGCGGTAATCCAGCATCACGCCTTTCGGCTCGCCGGTGGTCCCGGAGGTGTAAATCAGGGTGAAAAGATCATCAAGGGAACAATCAGCGATGCGCTGACGCAGCTCTGCGGCGTAACTGCCATCGTGGCCGTTCATAAACTGACGCAGTGTGCAGACCGCAGGATGCGACGGGATTGCCGTGTTTTCCGGGTTCATTATGATGATTTTTTGCAGCGACGGGCAGAGAGAGAGCAGTGACAGGGCAATTTCCGCCTGCTTCTGACCGTCCACAAACAGAATGCGCACCTGCGCATCATTAAGAATATAGGCCGCCTGGTCATCACTGCTGGTGGCATAGAGCGGCACCACAATGGCACGGCACTGAAGAATCGCCAGGTCGGTTAATGTCCACAGAGCGCTGTTATGCGAGAAAATGGCGACATTTTCCTGCACTTCAACCCCTTCTGCCAGCAGGGCTTCCGCCAGGTTTTCACTGAACGCCCCGGCCTGCTGCCAGGTAAAATCGATATGCTGACCTTGTTCACACCACTGTCGCAGTGCGATTTTGTCACCCCGGCGCTGTTTTTGCTGTTGCAGCCGCGTCACTAAATGATAGTGATGCAAATTTGTTGTTGTCACACGCGTTTCCTTTACTGAGCCGTCAGACTGTACGGTTTCACGTTATGTAATAATTTTTCAGCTTACAGTTGTACGCTTAAATTTTTCCGCAAGTGTAGCCTGTTGTCTCCGGGAACAAAAGCAAATTTAGTTATCTTTGCAATGACGGGATCACAAAAAAGCCCCGGCAGGTACATTTGCCTGACGGGGCGGGAAATAAATTAAATGACCGATTACATATGATGTGTGAACTGCGACAGCAGTGCCTTCATCCACTGATGCCCTTTATCGCGGGTACACGCCTCGTGCCAGATCAGAAACGCCGGACGGCTGACTTTATCCCACGGCAGCTGCACTTCCTGAATCGGCAGCACATGAGAATAGAGCTGAATCAGCCATTTCGGTGCAATCGCCACCAGCTCTGTTTTAGAGACAATATTCAGTACACTGACTAAATTGGTTCCCTGATAAACAATAGCCCGGAGTAATTCATTATTTTCATAATACGGTGAACTGAATGAATCAATTAAATCCAGTGACACGACAGCATGCTGTTCGGTAAATATTTGTTTCTCTGTTACTGTATATTGTATACGCGGATGGTTACGGGCGGCGACCAGTGATAACTGATCATTAAATAATAAGTGATGACTGTAATCCGGTTTATCGAAACGATTATAACTGACAGCAAAATCAGTTTCCTGATATTTCAGGTTATTCTCGATATGTGAATTCATATAAGACTGAATATTGACATCGATATTTTCACTGTGAAGTTTAACCTGTTCGATTATTTTGTCTGTCAGGCGGATATCCAGCGGACTGGAGATAGCCAGATTAAATGTCCGCTCGCTGCTGCCCGGTTCAAAACCGGCACCCGGCAGCTCATTATGCACCAGCTGCAATGCCTGCCTGACCGGTCCGAACAGCTGTTTGGCGCGTGCTGTCGGCTGAATCCCCCGTCCGAAACGGACAAATAATTCATCATTAAACATAACCTTAAGTCTTGACACCGCATTGCTGACAGCCGGTTGCGACATACCTAAAAGTTCAGCAGCGCGGGTCACATTCTGCATCTGCATAACCGCATCAAAAACGGTCAGCAGATTAAGATCCACATTGCGCAGCTGTGTTTCACCGGATTCTTTTTTTACATCTGCCACTGAGGTGTATTCAGTCATCTTAAACTCCAATAAATGATTATAATGACTTCAATAAGCCACCTGCCGCCATGATGAAACGGCAGATCAATACAAAATTGAAATCTATTATCTCAATTGATTATCTAATTAATAATTGAGTCTCTTCCTTGTATGGTTCTGAATACGCGGGTGCGCATCATCATCACAATGCATACTATTTAAATATTTAAAGTCAGTAAATTATTCATGCCAGTAATAAATCAATACCGCTTTATTCATTTAGTTTCCATGCAGTGAGATAATAAAACAAAGATTGTGTTTATTCATAATAAAATTGTCTTCTGTCAGCATAAAAAATCCGATTTTTTTTGCTGACATAACAGAAAGAATAAACCGTTCAATGAATATCTCACCGGTTACCGGTGGCTGTCTGACCGCCGGACACCCTGTTACCCGCCTACTCAGCTGATTTGCATTCTCCGTAAAAAAAATCTGTAAAAATATTAGCCCAATTATTGAGCTGGCTTATAGATGAAAACGCTGATTAATTTTTATAAATTAGTCAGTTTATCTGCCTTTTGTGCTTTTTTTATCCTTTGGCCGGGATCTCCGGCGAACCACGTGAGTTGACAGGGCATTTTATATTCAGTATCAATAATACATCGTCACGGATAAGCCCTGTGCTCCGTGCCACTGAATTTACTGAGAAGGTTATTACTATGTCTTTCACTTTCCGCCTAAACAGCCTGCTAATTATCGCCTTAACTGCGCGTGGCGGGTTCGTGGCCGGAAGTTCCTCATAACTTTCTCCCTGAGACCTGAAAAACCCGCGCAATGTCGCGGGTTTTTTTATACCTGCAAACCGGAAAACAGAACAAGAAATAACCGAGAGGATCACAACATGAGCGATAACGTCATCATTTTTGATACCACACTGCGTGACGGGGAGCAGGCATTACAGGCCAGTCTCAGTGTCAAAGAGAAGTTACAGATTGCTTTCCAGCTCGAACGCATGGGGGTTGATATTATTGAGGCCGGTTTCCCTGTCTCCTCTCCCGGTGATTTTCAGTCGGTGCAGACTATCGCCCGCGAAATCAAAAACAGCCGTATCGCAGCATTATCCCGCTGCGTGATCGGCGATATTGATGCCGCAGCGGAATCCCTGAAAGTCGCGGAGGCCTTCCGGTTACATATGGTGCTCGCCACCTCCGGTATTCACGTTAAAACCAAGTTGCGCAAGACCTTTGCTGACATCATCGATATGGCGGTCGGCTCGATTAAACATGCCCGCCGCTTTACCGATGACGTTGAGTTTTCCTGCGAAGATGCAGGGCGCACCGATATCGATGATTTATGCCGCATAGTGGAAGCCGCGATCAACGCCGGTGCCACCACGGTCAATATTCCGGACACCGTCGGTTACACCACACCGTACCAGTTCGGCGGCATTATCAGCGAATTATTCAACCGTGTGCCGAATATCGACAAAACCATCATTTCTGTCCACTGCCATGACGATCTGGGCATGTCCGTTGCCAACTCCATCACCGCCGTACAGGCCGGTGCCCGCCAGATTGAAGGTACGATCAACGGGTTAGGCGAACGCGCCGGGAACTGTGCGCTGGAAGAAGTGATTATGGCGATTAAAGTGCGGGAAAAAATGCTGGGTGTGCGCACCGGGATCAATCACAAAGAGATTTACCGCACCAGCCAGCTGGTCAGTCAGTTATGCAACACTCCCGTGCCGCCGAACAAGGCCGTGGTCGGCAGCAATGCCTTCTCCCACTCCTCCGGTATTCACCAGGACGGCGTGATTAAAAACCGCGAAACCTACGAAATCATGACGCCGGACAGCATCGGCCTGAAAGATAACTTAATCAACCTGACCTCCCGTTCCGGCCGCGCGGCGGTAAAACACCGGATGGCGGAAATGGGTTATCAGGAAGGTGACTATAACCTGGATGAATTATACGCCGACTTCCTGCAACTGGCGGACAAAAAAGGTCAGGTCTTCGATTACGACCTGGAAGCACTGGTGTTTATGAAGCAGCAGCACCAGGAGCCGGAGCACTTCTCGCTGGCATTCCTCAATACGCAGTCCGGTACCGGCGTCAAAGCCTCCGCGATGGTCAGAATGCAGGCCGGGGATGACATTATCTCGGAATCCGCCCAGGGGAACGGCCCGGTGGATGCGGCTTATGAGGCCATCCGCCGTATCGCGGGTTACCCGCTGACCCTCGCCGCCTATCAGCTGACCGCCAAAGGTCAGGGAACGGATGCACTGGGTCAGGTGAATATCGTGGTGGAGTATGAAGGCCGCAAATTCCACGGCATGGGGCTGGCGACCGATATTGTTGAATCCTCCGCCCAGGCCATGATCCACGCTATCAACAGCATCTGGCGCGCCGGACAGGTAAAAGAAGAAAAACGGCGTATGCAGTCAGATAACAACATGCACAACGACACTCATAACGATACTCATAACAACAATACAGATACAAAGGAAGCGGTGTAATTATGTCGGAACAATTTCATATTGCAGTTTTACCGGGCGACGGAATCGGCCCTGAAATTATGGCGCAGGCGATTAAAGTGCTGGATGCAGTGCGCACCCGCTTTAACCTGACCATCATCACCAGTGAATATGATGTCGGCGGCATTGCCATCGACAACCACGGCCACCCGCTGCCGCCTGCCACACTGAAAGGCTGCGGGCAGGCCGATGCGGTGCTGTTCGGCTCTGTCGGCGGCCCGAAATGGGAAAAACTGCCGCCGGACTCCCAACCGGAGCGCGGCGCCCTGCTCCCGCTGCGGGCACATTTCAAATTATTCAGTAACCTGCGCCCGGCACGGCTCTATCCGGCACTGGAAGCGCTCTGTCCGCTGCGTAGTGATATCGCCGCACGCGGATTCGATATCCTGTGTGTCCGCGAGCTGACCGGCGGGATCTATTTCGGGCAGCCAAAAGGCCGTGAAGGCGAAGGTAAATATGAGCGTGCTTATGATACCGAGGTGTATCACCGCTTTGAAATCGAGCGTATTGCCCGTATCGCCTTTACCTCCGCCCAAAAACGCCGTGGTCAGGTAACATCGATTGATAAGGCCAACGTGCTGCAAAGTTCCGTATTATGGCGCGAAGTGGTAACAGAAATCGCCAAAGAGTATCCGGATGTCGCGCTGTCGCACATGTATATAGACAACGCCGCCATGCAGATGGTCAAAGATCCGTCGCAGTTTGATGTGATCCTCTGCTCCAACCTGTTCGGCGACATTATTTCTGACGAATGCGCCATGATCACCGGTTCCATGGGCATGCTGCCGTCCGCCAGCCTGAATGAGAAAAAATTTGGTCTGTATGAACCGGCTGGCGGTTCCGCACCGGATATCGCCGGACAAAATATTGCCAATCCGGTGGCTCAGATTTTATCCGCTGCCATGATGCTGCGCTTCAGCTGCGGGCAGGATGCAGCGGCGGACAGCATCGAAAATGCGGTCAATCAGGCACTGAATGCCGGATACCGCACCCGGGATGTGGCCGGAAACAGCAAGAGTGTGACCACAGATGAGATGGGCGACATTATCGCGCGTTTGATTACAGAAGGGGCTTAAGATGAGCACAGGAAAAACTTTATATCAGAAATTATATGATGCCCATGTGGTTCGTGAAGAAGCAAACGAAACGCCGATCCTGTATATCGACCGCCACCTGGTGCATGAGGTGACCTCGCCGCAGGCGTTTGACGGATTACGGGCAAAAAACCGCCCGGTACGCCGACCGGAGAAAACCTTCGCCACCATGGATCACAACGTTTCCACGCAGACCAAAGATATCAATGCCTGTGGTGAAATGGCCCGTAACCAGATGCAGGAGCTGATCAAAAATTGTGAGGCTTTTGGTGTCCGTCTCTATGATCTGAACCATCCGTTTCAGGGCATTGTGCATGTGATGGGGCCGGAACAGGGCATCACCCTGCCGGGTATGACCATTGTCTGCGGTGACTCCCACACCGCCACCCACGGTGCATTCGGCTCGCTGGCTTTTGGTATCGGCACCTCCGAGGTGGAACATGTGTTAGCCACCCAGACACTGAAACAGGCGCGTGCCAAAACCCTGAAAATTGAAGTGCGCGGCAAAGTGGCTCCCGGTATCACCGCCAAAGATATTGTGCTGGCGATTATCGGCCATACCGGCAGCGCGGGCGGCACCGGTTACATCGCGGAATTCTGCGGGGACGCCATTGAGGCACTCTCCATGGAAGGCCGGATGACCGTCTGTAATATGGCGATCGAAATGGGTGCCAAAGGCGGAATGATTGCGCCGGATCAGACCACCTTTGATTATCTGAAAGGCCGTCAGTTCTCCCCGCAGGGCGCGGACTGGGATGCAGCTGTGGCTTACTGGCAGACCCTGAAAAGTGATCCGGATGCAAAATATGACGCGGAAATTATTATCAATGCCGCCGATATCGCCCCGCAGGTCACCTGGGGCACCAATCCCGGTCAGGTGATTGATATCAGCCGTGCCATTCCCGCACCGGAGAGCTTTACCGACCCGGTGGAAAGAGCCTCGGCAGAAAAAGCACTGGCGTATATGGATTTAACGCCGGGCAAAAAATTAACCGATGTGAAAATCGACAAGGTGTTTATCGGCTCCTGCACCAACTCACGGATTGAGGATTTACGTGCAGCTGCTGCGGTCGCCAAAGGGCGCAAAGTCGCGCCGGGTGTGCAGGCAATAGTGGTTCCGGGCTCCGGGCCGGTGAAATCTCAGGCGGAAGCGGAAGGTCTGGATAAAATCTTCACCGATGCCGGGTTTGAATGGCGTTTACCGGGCTGCTCGATGTGTCTGGCGATGAACAATGACCGTCTGGCACCGGGGGAGCGCTGTGCCTCCACCAGCAACCGCAACTTTGAAGGACGCCAGGGGCGCGGCGGACGCACACATCTGGTCAGCCCGGCCATGGCCGCTGCGGCCGCTGTCACCGGCAGTTTCGCCGATATCCGTACCATTGAGATGCGCTGAGGGAAAGAGTCATGGAAAAATTTATTGTACATCAGGGCATTGCCGCACCGCTGGATGCCGCCAACGTGGATACCGATGCCATTATCCCGAAACAGTTTTTGCAGAAAGTGACCCGCACCGGTTTCGGGCAGCATTTATTCAATGACTGGCGTTTTCTCGATGATGACGGACAAGTGCCGAACCCGGATTTTGTCCTCAACGCCCCGCGTTATCAGGGTGCGTCTATTCTGCTGGCCCGTGAAAACTTCGGCTGCGGCTCCTCCCGTGAGCACGCGCCGTGGGCCTTAACAGATTACGGCTTCAGAGTGGTGATTGCGCCAAGCTTTGCGGATATTTTTTACGGCAACTCATTCAACAACCAATTATTGCCAGTGAAATTACCCGAAGACGCGATTGATGCGCTCTTTGACTGGGTACAGAAAACAGAAGGTGCACAGATTATTGTTGATCTGGAGAACCAGAAAGTGATCGCCGGTGAGCTGGAATATCCGTTCAGTGTTGATACCTTCCGCCGTCACTGCATGATGAACGGCCTCGACAGTATTGGCCTCACCTTACAGCACAATGACATGATTTCCCGTTATGAGGAAAAACTGCCTGCATTTATGAACTGATAACCGGATCCATTTCCACCATTGAACCCCTGCCATCCCCCCTTTTGTGATGGCAGCTTTTTCCCCGTTTTTCCCCGCCTCTTTTTCCGGATCACCGGACAGAAAAAAACCAGCCTTTCGGCTGGCGGTAAAAGTCACCATTACTCAAGAATCGGGAGTGAGTCAGGTATCACACTGACGTCATGAGCTGCTTTAATGACATTGAGTATGGACGTAATATACGGAAATAAAAATGGACAGAAAACCGACCGGAGTTCCTCTTTTATGAGCACACCACGCCTCCAGCACCAGTTTATCCGCCTGTGGCAGCATCATCAGGGACAGGAGACCGATACCACGCTTCAGGAGATCGCTGATATCCTGCACTGCTCGCGCCGTCATGTCCGCTCTCTGCTCAGCAGTATGCAGACGGCAGGCTGGCTCAGCTGGCAGGCGGAAACCGGACGGGGTAAGCGCTCACGTCTCTGTTTCCTGCAGAGCGGACGAGATTTACAGCACGCCCGTGCCGAACAGCTGATCGAGCAGGACAATATCGAAAAACTGGTGGCGATGGTCAATGATAAGGACGCGATGCGCCAAATGGTATTATCCCAGCTGGAGCGCAGCTTCCGGCAGGGGAAAAGCCTGCTGCGTATTGTCTATTACCGCCCTTTTTATAATCTGCTGCCCGGTTCGCCGCTGCGCCGCTCGGAAGTCCATCTGCTGAGCCAGATTTTTAACGGACTGACGGCAATAAATGAGGAAAACGGGGAAGCGGTCCCGGCGCTGGCGCATCACTGGCAGCAGACCGGCGACAAACAGTGGCGTTTCTGGCTGCGTCCGGCGATATTTTTCCATCACGGCCGTGAATTGCAGATGGTGGATATCATTTCCTCTTTTGAGCGCCTGCGTGACACACACCCGCTGTTCAGCCATATCCGCACTGTCCGTTCCGATATGCCTTACATTATTGATATCACACTGAATGAAGCCGACAGCTGGTTCCCGGTACTGACCGGCAGCCCGCACGCCGCCATTCTGCCCCATGAGTGGCAGGAACTGCCGGATTTCGCCCGCCGCCCTGTCGGCACCGGCCCCTATCAGGTGATCTGTAATAATGACCGTAAACTGACAATCCGTGCCTTTGACCATTATTACGGCTTCCGCGCTCTGCTGGACGAAGTTTCTGTGCTGGTGGTGCCGGAGCTGGAAGAAAAAATGGTCTGCACCACCCTGCATATCGGCGCGGACGGGCCGGAGCGGGATTCTCTCGACAGCCGGATGGAGGAAGGCTGCTATTTCCTGCTGCATGACACCCGTTCGGCAAAAGGAGAGCGGGAAGATATCCGCCGCTGGCTCAACAGCCTGATGACCCCGGTCAATCTGCTCTATCACTGCGAACCCCTGTATCAGCGCCACTGGTGGCCCGCTTACGGGCTGTTGCTGCGCTGGCATCACAGCAAACTTATCCCGCCCTGTGAAAAACCGGCTGACCTGACAGAACTGACACTGACCTATTATCAGGATCATCACGAATACCATGCTATCGGCAAATTATTGCAGCAGTTACTGGCAGAACAGGGCGTAAAACTGACGATTAACATCACTGATTATGACACCTGGTTTAACGGCGATTGTGACAGTGATTTCTGGCTGGCGACCGCCAACTTTTATAAGCCGCTGGATTTTTCGGTTTTCGCCACCCTGTACGAGCTGCCGCTGCTGCGCCGCTGTCTGGGCGATGATCTGCGTGCACCGCTGAAGCAATGGCGGCAGCGTTCTCTGTCTCTGGCGGCATGGTGTGAGCAGATCATTGACAGGCAGATGCTGTTCCCGCTGTTCCATCACTGGCTTGAATTACAGGGGCAGCGCAGTATGCGGGGAGTCAAAATGAATACCTTCGGCTGGTTTGATTTTAAATCCGCCTGGTTTATCCCCCCGGAAAGTTAATTCACAGAAAAAGGTAAAGTTATAAACACCCTCTGATAAAAAACCGGCTTTTATTCACGTTTTCTGTGGATATAGTTGTGAAAAACGCAAGGGTAATGGGGGTATAGTTTTTAACTGCCCTCTGTTGATAAAATCACGACCGTCAAATAAACGCTGTTAAATCATATCAGTACGGAAATAAAAAAAGAGAATCATCTGAAAAAATCACCGGCATTTTTTTTCACAGACTTACGCAGCACAAAAAATAACCACACCCGGTGTTATCCACAGATTGTGACTTATCCGTGAGCAAAACCCCTGCTGAAACGCGAAAACAGGCGGAAGTCAAGCCTGTAAATCAAACCAGTAGTGAGGCTGTTTTCCACTTATCCCATAAAGCTGTGGATAACTCAGTGTAAGATCCTGTTTATTGCCTGAGGATGCTGGTGCACAACCTTCTGTACTTGTTGCGGCGGCGAAAATTAATAGCTATATATCAATAAATTAGATAATATTTATTTTTCATTCATGCCTATGTATTATTTTACCGGATAACACTGTTCAACTTTTAAGCATATAACATGACACAACTTTTTCAGCCGCCGTTACCCCCGGCCAGCGAGTCTGAGCTGCTCAGCCGCGCCCAATCCCTTGCCGGTGCCACCTTCGGTGAGCTGGCGGGCTGTGCCGGTATACCGGTGCCGCCGGATCTGCGCCGTGATAAAGGCTGGGTCGGCATGCTGCTGGAATACTGGCTGGGCGCGGACGCGGGCAGCAAGGCTGAACAGGATTTTGCTCACCTCGGGGTGGAGCTGAAAACCATTCCGGTGGATGAATCCGGCGTGCCGCTGGAAACCACCTTTGTCTGTGTCGCTCCGCTGGCCGGCAACAGCGGCGTTACCTGGGCGGAGTGTCATGTGCGTCATAAGCTCTCCCGCGTGCTGTGGGTGCCGGTGGAAGGTGCACGTCATATCCCGCTGGCAGAGCGCCGTGTCGGTTCACCGCTGCTGTGGTCGCCGTCGGAGGAGGAGGAACGCCTGCTGCGCGCGGACTGGGAAGAGCTGATGGATATGATTGTGCTGGGGAAAGTGGAGCAGATCACCGCCCGTCATGGTCAGGTGATGCAGATCCGCCCGAAAGCGGCCAACAGCCGGGCACTCACAGAAGCTATCGGTCCGCACGGGCAACCGATACAAACACTGCCCAGAGGCTTTTATCTGAAGAAAAATTTCACCGCACCTCTGCTTAAGCGCTATTTCCGGTGCTGATCACTGTTTTGGGAGTTTGCTCCCGGTAAATATGAATCGCTTCAGTCATTAATATCGGTTCGAAAATAATGACAACAGGAGTGTTCCGGATGAAAAAAACCTTACTGACGCTTTCACTTGCAGCCGCATTACTGACTCCCGCCCTGCCCGCTTTTGCTGATACATCCTCCGCTGATATGACACTGGAACAGGTTTTGGTGATGAGCCGCCACAACCTGCGCACGCCGATTGTGAATACCGGTATTCTGACCGAAATCACCGATAAAACCTGGCCTGCGTGGGATGCGCAGAGCGGTTATCTGACCACCAAAGGCGGCGCACTGGAAGTTTATATGGGGCACTATTTCCGCGAGTGGCTGGATGAGAACAAACTGCTGCCGGACACCCTGTGCCCGACCGGTGAAAAAGAGCTGAATGTCTACGCAAACAGCCTTCAGCGCACGATTGCCACCGCGCAGTTCTTTACCGCCGGTGCTTTCCCCGGCTGTACCGTCACCGTGAACCACCAGCCGGAAATCGGTACTATGGATCCGGTGTTTAACCCGATCATTACCAATGACAGCGCAGAGTTTAAACAGACTGCCCTCGCTGCAATGGAGAGTCATTATAAAGGGCTGGATCTGACACCGGGTTACCAGGCACTGAATAAGGTGCTGAATATCAAAGACTCAGAACAGTGCAAAACCAATAAACTCTGTTCACTGGCCGACGGTAAAAACAGCTTTATTATTGAAGCCGGCAAAGAGCCGGGCGTGAAAGGTCCGCTGAAAATGGCAAACTCCGCAGTGGATGCCATCGACCTGCAATATTATGAAGGTTTCCCGGCAGACCAGGTCGCCTGGGGCGAAGTCACCACACCGGAGCAGTGGACAGCGCTGAATACCCTGAAAAACGGCTATCAGGAATCTCTGTTTACCCCGCGTATTATCGCGAAAAACGTGGCACATCCGCTGCTGAACTACATTAATCAGCACTTTGCCGCTGCCGCGCCGGGTAGTGAAGCGAAATTTACCTTCCTGGCCGGACATGATTCCAATATCGCCTCCCTGCTCTCCGCCCTGGAATTTAAACCGTATCAGTTGCCGGAACAGTATGAACATACGCCAATCGGCGGCAAATTAGTGTTCCAGCGCTGGACAAATAAAGCAGATAATAAATCCTATGTGAAGATTGATTATATTTACCAGTCATCTGATCAGCTGCGGAATAACAGTTATCTGTCCTTAAAAACACCGCCGCAAAAAGTCACACTGGAACTGAAAAATTGTCCGGTTGATAAAAACGGCTATTGCGGATGGGAAACTTTCCAAAAAGTAATGAAAGACAGTTTATCCGAATAAACATTTTATGTTCATATTCCTGCCCGGCGCACCTTTGCCGGGCTTTTTATTTCTATCCCTGTCACGCTTCGGATAACACTAATAGATTAAGGCACTGTAAGCCGTACCTGCTGAGCCTCGAAAGTGTCGCGCAACGGCAGCCGCACAGTGACCCGGGGATGGTTTCCGGTGCACCGTCTGACGGCACAATGGTGAATAAAGAGACCGGTGCGGAACAGTTCAGGCCGGATAACGGTCAGATGCGCAGACCGGATGCACAACCGGTCGCCGGGGGACAGAGCGGACAAACCGCCCCGCAGGGACAACAAAGCACACCGGTTTCCTCTGATCGTAACGGGAAAGTGCCTCCGGCACGCCCGCAGGCTGAAAACAGCCGGATGTCATCCGTGAAAAAAGAGATAACGTCAGCGGCAGATATCAAAGCCCCGGCAGTCAGTTTACCGGGAGCGGAAGTCCCGGTCCCTGCACTGAAAAATCCGTTCTGATGATCTCAGCCGCACAAAAACCCGCCCCCGGCGGATTTTTTAATGCCTGAACCGCCGCATATTCTGTGCCCTGTTTCAGGCTGCCCATGTAACAATCCATCCCGTCGGTAAACAGATGAAACAGGCAACCAACTGCCACCGCCCGCACTTTCCATGACGGGATCAGCAGCAGAATAAGATACACAATCGCCGCCCATACGGTATGCAGCGGATGAAAACCGACACTGCACCTGTCCGGATCAAAGACAGGATCTGCCAGCAGGTGATCCGCATCCATCACCATAGTGGCAATCATAATCATCGCCGCCGCTTTCCAGTGCTGCCGCCAGAACAGCCGGGCAAACAGAACCGGTACCAGAAAATGGCAGCCGTAATGCAGGATATTCCGGAAAATGTCAAATGCCACAGTAACTCCGCTGACGGGTTGTCCGTTATGATGACGGCTATCATAGCGGAAATACCGGAGGCTATCCGGCAGAAAATGGATCAGTCCGTCACAATAATAAAATACACCCTGTTGCGGATAACAAAGCGGGAATTAACTGGTCTGCTCTGCGGGTTTATCGCTGCATTGTCTTAAGTAAACTGAGAAGATCAGGTATATTACCCCCTGATTGTTGGCTACCAAGAAAAAATAACTATGATTATCAAACCTAAAATTCGTGGTTTTATCTGCACTACCGCTCACCCGGCGGGCTGTGAAGCCCATGTTCGTGAGCAAATCGCCCGTGTGAAATCCTGCGGCGAACTGAAAAACGGGCCTAAAAAGGTTCTGGTGATTGGTGCATCCACCGGTTACGGTCTGGCTTCCCGTATCAATGCCGCTTTCGGCAGCGGTGCAGCGACTATCGGTGTATTTTTTGAAAAGCCGGGCAGTGAAAACAAAACCGGTTCTGCCGGCTGGTACAACGCAGCCGCTTTTGATAAAGCCGCCAAAGAAGAAGGCCTGTATGCAAAAAGCATTAACGGTGACGCCTTCTCTGATGAATGCCGTCAGAACGTTATTGATTTAATTAAACAGGATCTGGGTCAGATCGATCTGGTTGTTTATTCTCTGGCATCTCCGGTCCGCAAAATGCCGGAAACCGGTGAAATTGTCCGTTCTGCCCTGAAACCTATCGGCGAACCGTACAAATCTGTCGCGCTCGATACCAACAAAGACGTACTGATCGAAGCCGTTGTTGAACCGGCCAATGAGCAGGAAATCGCAGACACCGTTAAAGTCATGGGCGGCCAGGACTGGGAACTGTGGATGAATGCATTAGAGGAAGCCGGTGTTCTGGCGGATAATGCACAGTCTGTTGCCTACTCCTATATCGGTACCGATTTAACCTGGCCGATTTACTGGCACGGTACGTTAGGTAAAGCAAAAGAAGATTTGGATCGCGCAGCAGCAGCGATTAATCAGAAACTGCAGGCCAAAGGCGGCGCGGCGTATGTTGCCGTTCTGAAATCTGTCGTTACTCAGGCGTCTTCCGCCATTCCGGTAATGCCGTTATATATCTCTATCGTGTTTAAGATCATGAAAGAGAAAGGTATTCACGAAGGTTGTATTGAACAGACTCAGCGCTTATTTGCTACTAAACTGTTTAACGGTTCCGCGCCGGAAACCGATGAAAAACAGCGTCTGCGCCTGGATGACTGGGAATTACGCAATGATGTGCAGAACACCTGCCGTGAAATCTGGCAGCAACTGACAGATGATAACATCAACGATTTAACCGACTATCAGGGCTATAAAGCGGAATTCCTCCGTTTATTCGGCTTTGGTCTGGACGGCGTTGATTATGATGCTGATTTAAGCGGTGAAGTTAACTTCGACGTGAAAGAATTAGTGTAATCATCGCTGAAAAGCCCGCCGCAGCCCTGATTATTCAGCGGCTGCGGCGGGTTTCTTATTTTTCCGGACTGTTCAGCGGGTTTCGCAGACCAGCCAGTAATAATGGTTATTATTGAATCCGAACTCATCCAGCACCGTCAGCCCGAGCTTACGGGTGTGCGCGGCATAAGAGCGCGGGTTAACCTTGTTGATAAAGGTCACCAGGATATCAAACCGCTGCGACATTTTTTCCAGCGCAAAAGCAAACAGCCCTTCCAGCACGCCCTGCCCGCGCAGTGATGCATCAATACAGACCGGGCCGTACTGATACGAGTTTTCTGTGGTCAGCGTCTGACCGGCAAACTCATAATCACCCAGTTTATCAATCATATGGGCAAACAACGGCCACGGTGACCAGTACTGCCAGGATGCCGCCATCACAAACGCCACCACCTTTCCGTCCTGTTTGGCGACAAATAATCCCTGCTCGTTTTCAATCAGATCAACCATCTGTTCATCACTCATCTGCGTGGTGACAAAACCGTCCGGCTTGTCTTCATCACTGATGGTGGTCAGATGATAACGCTTTAATAAGGCTTTTACCTGATCCATATCCGTCAGTTCAGCAACACAATATTCCATCGTTATTCTCCGTTATCATTGTTATTCTGCGGCGGGAGGTACCGCAATATCCGCAATGCGATCATGACCGATCACACTGAAATAGTCATCCGCTGCCAGAGACACCGATCTCACCAGTTCACCGGCGTTAAAAAATACCCGCCCGGCATCGGTCAGACGTTTATCAACATAGAGCGTCAGTTCGTCATTAAAGCTGAACGGCGGAACCGCGCCCATCGGGCAGCCGGTCAGCGCCTGTGCTGTTTCCGGCGCGGCAAATGAGGCTTTTTTTCCGCCCGCCAGTTTCGCGGCATTTTTAAAATTGACTTTGCAGTCGCCAGGGACAATCGCCAGCACATAGCGGATGTCCGGTGTGCTGCCGGTGACCTGCAACACCATGGCTTTCGCCGCCTGGCTCAGTTTATTTCCCCGGATTTTGCTTATCGCATCAGAACGGCCTTCCGCCGGATGTTCGATCACCTCAAAGGAAACCGCCCGTGAATCCAGTAAACGGGTGATTTTGTCAAATGTTGTCATATAAACCTCACAGTCAGCCGGAGAAACCCTTGCGTCATAATTTACTCTCAACGTACTCTTACAGAAACACACAGAACCCGTAAGAATGAGGCAGAACAGATGGTACAGCTTCCGCGCTACCGGCAGATGGCCGATCAGATAAAACAGGCCGTCCGCGAAGGCGTTTTACCGCCGGACAGCCGTCTGCCGTCAGTCCGTGTTCTGGCCGCACAGTACAATGTCAGCCTGACCACCGCCCTGAAAGTGCTGCGCACGCTGGAAGATGAGCATGTTGCCGTGGCGCGGCCGAAATCCGGCTTTTTTGTCGCCCCGGTTCAGCCCGCCGCTGCTGAAAGCCGCAGTACAGAGACACACACCGCCGATTTTGCCCCGCTGGATGAACAGACGGAACTGCATATGTCGATGGTCGGCGAAGAGTGCCGTGTCCGGCTCGATCTGGCTAACGGGCGGCGGGAACTTTATCCGGTCAGAAAGCTGAGTCTTATCATGCGTCAGCTCAGTTACAGCAAGCCGTTCCTGCTGGGGGATTCGGTCAAAGGCACCGGATATGCCCCGCTGAAAGAAGAAATAGCCCGCCGCGCAGTCAGTTACGGTTGCCATATCACACCGGAAACCCTGCTTATCACCAACGGCTGTATTGAAGCCTTATCACTGGCACTGCGCGCCACGCTCAGCCCCGGGGATGCGGTGGCAGTGGAATCCCCCTGTTACTTTGTACTGTTACAGATGCTGCGTAATCTCAATCTGCGGCTGACCGAAGTGGATGCCTGTGAAGACGGTTATGTGGATTGCGATAAACTCACCGCCCTGTTCCGCCGCAAAGCAGTGAAAGCCTTTGTGACACTCGCCAACGTCAATAATCCGCTGGGCAAAACGATTCCGGATGAAGTCAAAGCGGAGATAACCCGTCAGGCGGATGAAAACGGCGTGATCATTATTGAAGATGATACTTTCGGTGACGCAGCGTTCGGCGGGCAACGCCCGTTCCCGATGCGGGCATTCAGTCACAATGTCATTCTGTGCAGCGGATTTTCCAAAACCATCGCGCCCGGCGTGCGTATCGGCTGGGTTCACAGTCAGCATTACATGCGCAAAATCACCTCCCTCAAATACACCTCCTCGATGGGCTCTCAGGTACTGCCGCAGGCAGCTATCAGCGAACTGCTGAGCAACGGCGGCTATGACGCCCATCTGCGCCGCCTGCGCAGGGAACTGGCGGCACAGGTGCAAAACATCCGCCGTGTTGTGCTGCGGGAGTTCCCGCCGGGCACCACAGTGACCGAACCGGAAGGCGGCTATGTTCTGTGGGTCACCATGCCGGAAGGCAGCCTGAATGTGCGGGAACTGTTTCTCAATGCCCGCGCGGAGGGGATCGGCATTGCGCCGGGACATATCTTTGCCACCGACAGCCGCTATGACCGCTGCTTCCGGCTCAACGCCGGGTTCGGCTGTGATAAGGACGTGGAGGATGCGATCGCCCGGCTGGCTCAGTGGTGCCGGGAATCATTACACACCGGATAACCCCGGGGCTGACTGTTCTGTTTCTGCAACAGTGAAACCCGTTTTCATGACTACTCCCTGATAGTTCACGCCCTTATTATCTGTTTATACATAATTATCAGGAGAGACATCATGAGAAACATTATCGGCACCTACCGCGCACCGAAAGGCCATTGGGTCGGCGACGGATTTCCGGTCAGCCAGATGTTTTCCTACAGCAATCACGGCAAACATCTGAACCCGTTTATCCTGCTCGATCGTGCCGGTCCGGCGGATTTCCCGCCATCAGAGGGCGCCAACCGGGGAGTTGGTGAGCACCCGCACCGCGGCTTTGAAACCGTAACTATCGTCTATGACGGCGAGGTGGCTCACCATGACTCCACCGGTCAGGGCGGTGTGATCGGTAAAGGGGATGTGCAGTGGATGACCGCAGCATCCGGTATTCTGCATCAGGAATACCATTCTGACCGTTTTATGCGGGAAGGCGGCACACTGGATATGGTGCAGTTGTGGGTGAATCTGCCTGCTTCCGCAAAATCCGCCGCACCGGGTTATCAGTTACTGGGAAATAACGCCATTCCGGCAGTGGCACTGCCGAATGACGCCGGGACATTACGGGTGATCGCCGGGGAATATGCCGGGGCACGCGGTCCGGCCCGGACCTTCACGGAAATGGATGTGTGGGATCTGCGCCTGAAAACCGGAAAAGTCACCGGACTGGCGGCAAAAGCCAGCCGCAACGCCGGACTGATCGTTCTGCACGGCAGTATTTATGTTGACAGCCGCGCACCGCTGCACACCGGCGAGCTGATGATTCTGGACGGCACTGACGGCACTATTCTGCTGGAAGCCACCGAAGATGCGGTTGTTCTGTTCCTCAGCGGCGAGCCGATTGATGAGCCGGTTGTCGGTTACGGCCCGTTTGTGATGAACAGCGAACGGGAAATCCGCGAAGCCATTGAGGATTTCAACAGCGGCCGTTTCGGACATATCCCCGCTGAGTAAGACAGATGAGGCGAATACGACCATTATTTGCCTCACAAAATGAGGCGAATAACGGGATTATTTGCCTCATTGTTTTCGTTTCCGTGAATTGTCTTCAATATCACTGTCGTTTAAATATTGGCTACCCATGCTGTGTTACCGTTCAAATATCACTGATATTAAAGGGAAGCCATACCATTGGGCATTGATATTTCAGCAGATAAAAGGGTTAGCTTTAATCCTGATCATGAACACAGAGTCATCACCGCCACAGGAAAAAAACCGAAAATAACAGCTATAGGTAATGCTGAAAAGATAACCGTTTACAGTATTTACCGGCGAACTAAATTTGGTGACACTGACCGTGACGGAAACCCGTTAATATATTCATTAAAAGGTATTTATAACTACAGGATCACAAACGAAGAACTCTGTAAGTTCAAACCTTCTTTTACCACTATCCTGAATAAAATAAGGCAAAGAATACCGGAAAAACCGTGTGCCTTATTTGCAATGCCATCATCATCAAATGTTTCCTGCATCCTCGCCAGAAGAATTTCCCGCCTGTTTGGTATAACAATGCATACTCATTTCGTTATCAAACGGACTGCCCGTGATGTACTTGCATACTATGATACGACTTCCCCGGATATTGCAGACTCCCACAAAAAAATGGTTTTCAGAATATTAGCTGAACTGAGAAAATCAGCCCCTAATACTGTTTTTTCGATGAAGCATGTTCCCAATAAAATAAGACACTATTTTCCGCCATGGAAATTAAATCCGGACTTTAATTATACAATTGACAACAATCGCGTTGTCATTTTAGTTGATGACCTGTTATCAACCGGCACAACACTGATATCAGCCTCCGCAGAACTCCGGAATGCCGGTCTTTCCTGTACTACAGCTATCTGTTTACTGAGTAATTTATAGCAACTTGATGCATGAAAAAAAGTGCGCTACAGTAAGCGGGTCAGAGAGTGATTTCTGCGGGAGCCGGCATACGCCCCCGGCTCGGTAAATATGAAGCATTTCGTCAGGAATGCGGGTTCGCGCAGGCACCTTCGGTGATGGTCCGGTCTGTAAGAGCAAAATAATCACCCGGAGAATGGCAGCGACATTCCCCAACAGAAAAAGTTGTAAAAACCTGATTCAGAAAGCCACATTTTTATGTGGCTTTTTTATTGCTGTTAATCAGCCGAATAATTTACTCCTGCCCCGAAAACGCCGCCGTCTGCGGCACATGTTCCGCCAGATAATTCAGCAGTGCCTGCACGGCGGGTAACAGCCCTTTGCGGGACGGGAAAACTGCGTGGATCACATCCTGCGGGAACTGCCAGCCCGGCAGAACACGGACAAGCCGTCCGGCAGTCAAATCATTGAGAACCACACCTTCCGGCAGACGGGCAATGCCCAGCCCTTTGCATGCCGCGCGGTGCAGTGTCATGACATCAGTGGTGGCGAGGCGTGCCGTGAGGTGTTTGGTGATACTGCTGCCGTCTTCGCCGGTCAGTGTCAGCGTGTAGTTCTGTTTTTGTTCGCTGTTGGCGAGGATCGGGAATTCTGTCAGTTCATCCGGATGCTGCGGTGCCGCTTTTCCGGTAAATAACAGCGGCGAAGCAACCAGGATACGCCGCGAATACCCCAGCACTTTCATGGTCAGGCCGGAATCATCCAGCGGGAGGGAGCGCACCCGCAGTGCGAGATCAAACCCTTCGCTGATCACATCCACCGGACGGTTAACTGCCAGGATCTGCACATCAATATCGGGGTATTTCACCATAAAATCTGTCAGCAGATCCTGAAGATAAGCCTGTAACAGCGCGACCGGACAGGAAAACTTCACGCTGCCGCGCGGATGCCCCTGTACCGAGCAGATAATCTCTTCGGCGATCTCCGCCTCATCAATCACATTTTTACACTGCTGGTAGAAGGTCTGGCCGATCTCAGTGACATGAAACTGCCGGGTGGAGCGGTAGATCAGTGAAATATTCAGCTTCTGCTCCAGGTCAGCAATGCGGCGGCTGAGCCGGGATTTCGGAATACCCAGCGCCTCACCCGCCGGGGAAAATCCGCCGTATTCTACCACTTTCACAAAATAATAAAGGTCATTCAGATCGTATTTCATGCCTGTCACCCGCAGCGTTATCCTGCGGATCAGTATACATAAAAAAATCCGCCGCATTCAGCATGCGGCGGATGTCTGTGAATATAAACGCAATAAGTTAGCGGTAAACAATACCGCCGTCGGTCAGAATCGCCTGGCCGGTGATGTAATCCGAGTCATCGCTTGCCAGGAAGGCAACCAGTGCCGCCACGTCATCCGGAGTCTGGGCGCGGCCCAGCGCAATACCATCGACATATTTTTTGTAGGTTTCCCCTTTCGGTGCGCCGGTGATTTCAGAGAAACGCTCATCAATTTCCACCCACATATCCGTACCGACAATCCCCGGACAGTAAGCATTCACGGTGATCCCGCTGCTGGCAAATTCTTTGGCCGCCGCCTGTGTCAGTGCGCGGACCGCAAATTTAGTGGCGGAATAGACGCCGAGTAAGGCAAAACCATCATGTCCGGCAATGGATGAGGCGTTAATGATTTTCCCTTTCTGTCCGCGTGCTTTGAATTTGGCCGCTGCGGCCTGAATTCCCCACATCGTGCCATCGACGTTAATGCGGAAAATACGATCCATATCCTCCGGCAGCACATCTTCAATGGCTTTAACCTGTGCAATACCGGCGTTATTGACGATAACATCAAAACCGCCCAATGCTTGTTCTGCTTTATCAACAACCGCAAAAACCTGATCGCGCTGACTGATATCTGCGGTGAATACCGCCGCTTTGCGGCCCAGGGCTTCCACTTCTTTTTTGACTTTCGCCAGCCCTTCTTCTTTCAGATCCACCAGCGCGATATCCGCCCCTTCTTTGGCTAAGCGCAGTGCAATACCACGACCAATCCCCTGTGCAGCGCCGGTAACCAGAACCACTTTACCCGTTAGTGCCATGATGTGCTCCTTATGAGTGAGGTATTTCGTTATGATATTAATACTCATTTAAAAACATACGCGTTTTTACCCGGGTTGCAAGCCGGTAAGCACATAATGAGCAACTGTCCTGCCATGTGACAACACATCGCTGTAACAAAATTCATCGGAGTCTCATTCCGTAACATTCCCTGTCCTGCATAACCCACCCGCCGGAAACAAAACAATCAGTATCATTTATATATTAATAATTTCAGTGAATGTAACCCAAAACGCTGTTACAGACTCTGGTGAAGGGATTCAGCTTCCCGTTACAGGCGGATAATCCGAAAAAATCAATGTAAACGCTTTCTTTTGCTGTGAGATGAATCACACGGTCATCACGCACTCCGGGTTAAGATGGCAACATGTTTCATTACCTCTGACCTGTAATTTCTGATGACATCTATACACCCCGTAACTATCCGTGATGTTGCAAAACGCGCCGGTGTCTCCGTTGCCACGGTATCCCGTGTGCTGAACAATACGGCGGCCACCCGCTCAGAGACCCGGGAACTGGTGATGAACGCCGTGACTGAGCTGGATTACCGGCCAAACGCCAATGCACAGGCACTGGCCAGCCAGAGCAGTGATATTCTCGGCGTGGTGGTGATGGATGTGGCCGACCCGTTTTTCGGCGCGCTGGTCAAAGCGGTGGATACTGTCGCCCAGCAGCACAGCAAGCATGTGCTGATCGGCAACGGCTACCATCAGGCCGGGCAGGAGCGCCATGCAATAGAGGTTCTGATCCGCCAGCGCTGCAACGCCCTGGTGGTGCATTCCAAAGCGCTCAGTGACGCGGAGCTGAGTGATTTTCTCCGTCAGGTGCCCGGCATGACCGTTATTAACCGCGTTATTCCCGGTTTTGAGCACCGCTGTGTCGGGCTGGATAACCTTTCCGGCGGGGAAATGGCGACCCGTCTGCTGATCTCTCAGGGGCATCAGCGCATCGGTTATCTCGGTTCCACCCATGAAATAGAAGATAATACCCTGCGTTATCAGGGTTATACCCGCGCCATGAAAGCCGCCGGACTGACCGCCGGTGCAGCCTGGTATGCCGCCGGCTCGCCGGATTCTGACGGCGGCGAAGCTGCCATGATAGAGCTGCTGGGCCGTAATCAGGCACTCTCCGCCGTATTTGCCTACAACGATGCCATGGCAGCCGGAGCTATGTCAGTGCTGAATGAAAACGGTATCCGTGTGCCGCAGCAGTTTTCCCTGATCGGGTTTGATGATATTCCCGCCGCCCGTTTCACCACACCGAAGCTGACCACAGTACGCTATCCGGTGGTCTCCATGGCCATGCTGGCGACAGAACTCGCCTTAGCGGGTGCCGCCGGAACGTTACCCCCGCCGGAGCCGCATGTGTTTATGCCAACCCTGGTTATCCGTCACTCTTCTGCCTACCGGTGATCTTTCTCTATGTAAACGTTTTCAATCTGTGAGTCTATTCACAGACGGATAACAACTCTCATTTTATGATCCGGCCGTTTCCTGACGTTATCGTCATGTCCCAGGTTCTGCCATCTTCTTACCGGCATGCCGTTTTATTTATAAATTATTATTATCATTTGCCGGAAGAATGATAAACACCGCCCCTGCCTTTCCTCTGAATAACAGGTGGCGTCATAAATAAAAACTGTACCCCATCCCCCGACCCGGAGGCAGAGAATGAAGAAGCATTTTGTCCTGGCAGGCGTTGCCGCCGCCATGCTGTTTGGTGCTGCGGCACAAGCACAGGCTGATACCCGTATTGGTGTGACCATCTACAAATACGATGACAACTTTATGTCTATCGTCCGTAAAGCCCTTGAAAAAGATGCAAAGAATTCACCGGAAATCACCCTTCTGATGAATGATTCACAAAACGACCAGTCCAAACAGAATGATCAGATTGATGTGCTGCTGGCCAAAGGCGTTAAAGCACTGGCGATCAACCTGGTTGACCCTGCCGCCGCCCCGGTGATCATCGACAAAGCAAAATCCAATGATATTCCGGTCGTATTCTTCAACAAAGAGCCTTCCCGCAAAGCCCTCGACAGCTACGATAAGGCCTGGTTTGTCGGTACTGACTCTAAAGAATCCGGGGTTATCCAGGGTGAACTGATTGCCAAACACTGGGCGGCTAACCCGGCGTGGGATCTGAACAAAGACGGCAAAATTCAGTATGTGCTGATCAAAGGCGAGCCGGGTCACCCGGATGCGGAAGCCCGCACCACCTATTCGGTCAAAACCCTGAATGAGAAAGGCATCCCGACAGAGCAGCTTCAGCTCGATACCGCGATGTGGGATACCGCACAGGCCAAAGATAAAATGGATGCATGGCTCTCCGGCCCGAATGCAGACAAAATCGAAGTGGTCATTGCCAACAATGACGCGATGGCAATGGGTGCGGTTGAAGCCCTGAAAGCACACAACAAGACCAATATCCCGGTCTTTGGTGTGGATGCGCTGCCGGAAGCTCTCTCAATGGTGAAATCCGGGGCAATGGCCGGTACGGTGCTGAATGACGCGGAAAACCAGGCGAAAGCCACCATGGCTATCACCAAAAACCTGGCGGAAGGCAAACCGGCAGCCGAAGGAACCAGCTACAAAATTGAGAACAATGTTATCCGTGTGCCGTATGTCGGCGTGGATAAAGAGAACCTGTCACAGTTTATAAAATAAGCGGTGATTCTTTCCGCCCGCAGCATTCGTGCTGCGGGCGTGTCCGGAACGATAACATTAGCCAGGTGTATGTATGGCCGACAGCTCAGGCGAATATCTGCTGGAAATGACGCATATCAATAAGTCATTTCCCGGCGTTAAGGCACTCGATAATGTCAATTTACGGGTACGACCACACTCCGTTCATGCCCTGATGGGCGAAAACGGTGCCGGTAAATCCACATTATTAAAATGCCTTTTCGGAATTTATAAAAAAGACAGCGGCAGCATCCTGTTTCAGGGACAGGAAATCGATTTTAAAGGCTCAAAAGAGGCGCTGGAACACGGCGTATCCATGGTGCATCAGGAGCTGAACCTGGTGCTTCAGCGCTCAGTGATGGACAACATGTGGCTGGGACGCTATCCCGCCAAAGGTTTTTTTGTCGATCAGAACAAGATGCTGAAAGACACACAGGCCATCTTTGATGAACTGGATATCGATATCGATCCGCGGGAAAAAGTCCGCAATTTATCTGTTTCACAAATGCAGATGATCGAAATCGCCAAGGCGTTTTCCTATAACGCCAAAATTGTGATCATGGATGAGCCGACCTCCTCCCTGACCGAAAAAGAAGTCAATCATCTGTTTACCATTATCCGCAAGCTGAAAGATCGCGGCTGCGGCATCGTCTATATCTCCCACAAAATGGAAGAAATTTTCCGTCTCTGTGATGAGATAACCATTCTGCGTGACGGCCAGTGGATCTCCACACAGCCCCTCGAAGGGCTGACGATGGATAACATTATTGCCGCCATGGTCGGGCGCACACTCAGCCAGCGTTTCCCGGAAAAACAGAGCACACCGGGGGATGTCATGCTGGAAGTCAGAAACCTGACGTCTCTGCGCCAGCCGTCTATCCGCGATATCAGTTTCGATCTGCATCAGGGGGAAATCCTCGGTATCGCCGGTCTGGTCGGTGCAAAACGGACGGATATTCTCGAAACCCTGTTCGGGATCCGCGAGAAATCCTCCGGCACCATCACACTGAGAGGGAAAACCATTAAGAACAACAGTGCGAATGAAGCCATTAATCACGGTTTCGCACTGGTCACCGAAGAGCGCCGCGCCACGGGAATCTATGCCTGGCTGAATATCAGCTTTAACTCGCTGATTTCAAACATGGGCAAATATAAAAATAAACTGGGTCTGCTGGATAACAGCAAAATGAAAAGTGATACCCAGTGGGTAATTGATGCCATGCGGGTGAAAACCCCCGGCCATCACACCCAGATAGGCTCGCTGTCCGGCGGGAATCAGCAGAAGGTGATTATCGGCCGCTGGCTGCTGACACAACCGGAAGTGTTAATGCTGGATGAACCGACACGGGGTATTGATGTCGGGGCAAAATTTGAAATTTATCAGCTAATTACTGAACTGGCCAAAAAAGGAAAAGGGATCATTATCGTTTCCTCCGAAATGCCGGAACTGCTGGGGATCACAGACCGGATTCTGGTGATGAGCAACGGTGAGGTCGCCGGTATCGTCAACACCCGTGACACTTCGCAGAGTGAGATTTTACGTCTCGCCTCCCTTCACCTTTAAGGATATTAACAATGAGCGCAGCATTAAATAAAAAAAGCTTCCTGTCCTATCTGAAAGACGGGGGGATTTATGTGGTTCTGCTGGTCTTACTGGCGATCATTATTATTCAGGATCCGACATTCCTCAGCCTGATGAACCTGAGTAATATCCTCACCCAATCCTCGGTGCGGATTATTATCGCGCTGGGTGTCGCAGGGCTGATTGTCACCCAGGGTACGGATTTATCCGCCGGCCGTCAGGTCGGGCTGGCGGCGGTAATTGCAGCAACATTGCTGCAATCTATGGAAAACGTGAACAAAGTTTTCCCGCAGATGGAAACCTGGTCTATCCCGATGGTGATCCTGCTGGTGTGCGCGGTCGGAGCAGTTATCGGTCTGGTTAACGGCCTGATTATTGCCTATCTCAACGTCACGCCGTTTATTACCACACTCGGTACCATGATCATCGTCTACGGAATCAACTCCCTGTATTACGACTCTGTCGGTGCCTCACCGGTGGCGGGGTTTGATCCGAAATTCTCTGAATTTGCCCAGGGATTTATCCGTTTCGGTGATTTTAAGCTGTCATATATTACGTTCTATGCCGCAATAGCCGTTTTCTTTGTCTGGATCCTGTGGAATAAAACCCGCTTCGGCAAAAACATTTTTGCCATCGGCGGTAACCCGGAAGCGGCTAAAGTGTCCGGTGTGAATGTCGGCCTGAACCTGATTATGATTTACGCCTTATCCGGCGTGTTCTATGCCTTCGGCGGCCTGCTGGAAGCCGGACGTATCGGCAGTGCGACCAACAACCTCGGCTTTATGTATGAGCTGGATGCCATCGCGGCCTGTGTGGTGGGCGGCGTGTCCTTCTCCGGCGGGGTCGGCACCGTGCTGGGCGTGGTGACCGGGGTGCTGATTTTTACCCTGATAAACTACGGCCTGACCTATATCGGCATCAACCCGTACTGGCAGTACATTATCAAGGGCAGCATCATTATTTTTGCCGTCGCGCTGGATTCACTGAAATACGCGAAGAAAAAATAATCCCGCAGAAATGCAAAAAGACCCGCCAATGCGGGTCTTTTGTTTTAACGGTAGTGAAACCGGTTTCAGCCTTTCTTCGCGGCCTGGAGATAGAGCATTTCCAGTGCGATGGTTGCGCCGGCCAGTGCCGTAATATCGGACTGATCATACGCCGGTGCCACTTCCACCAGATCCATGCCGACGATATTGAGCGGCTGAAGGCCGCGCAGCAGTTTCAGCGCACGATCTGTTGTCAGCCCGCCGATAACCGGTGTGCCGGTCCCCGGGGCAAATGCCGGGTCCAGACAGTCGATATCGAAGGTCAGATAAACCGGCATATCACCGACAATCGCTTTCACCTGAGCAATCACATCATCCACGGTGCGGTCATTGACCTGCGCGGCATCAATCACGGTGAAACCGTTATCTGTTTCATGCTCGGTACGGATACCAATCTGCACGGAATGCGCCGGGTCAATCAGTCCCTCATTCGGGGCGTGATAGAACATGGTGCCGTGGTCAAATTTGCTGCCGTTGCCGTAAGTGTCGGTATGAGCATCGAAATGCACCAGCGCCATCTTACCGAAATGTTTGGCATGCGCGCGCAGCAGCGGCAGAGTCACAAAGTGATCGCCCCCGAAAGAGAGACATTTTTTACCGGACGCCAGCACTTTTTCTGTGTGCGCCTGTAACTTATCACTCATATCCTGTGCATCACCGAACGCGAATACCAGATCACCGCAATCCACCACATTCAGGCGCTCGCGCATATCGAATGTCCACGGCCAGCGGTTACCTTCCCAGGCCAGATTGGTTGAAATCTGGCGGATGGCTGCCGGTCCGTGGCGGGAACCGGCACGGCCGGAGGTCGCCATATCAAACGGAACACCGGTGATCACCCAGTCAGCGTCACTGGTGTACGGCTGGAAATTCAGCGGCAGGCGGAGAAAACCAAACGCATTAGAGACCAGTGAGTTATCGGTCTGATTGCCTAATGTGCTGTTAATCATAATGATTCCTTTATCAATGTCTTACTGACACAAAGCCGGACATAATAAATATCCCGCCGGGTATTATTCATCTTCTAAATAGGTGTAACCGTACAGGCCGCTCTCGAACTCTTCGGTAAAGGCCTTTTGCTCCTCTTCATCCAGATCAGAGATTTTCACCTGATCACGGAAGCGTTCGAGCAGAATTTTCGGATCCAGCTTCACATACTGAAGCATATCCGCCACGGAATCGCCCTCTTCACTTTCCAGATAGCGCACCTGACCGTTTTCGCCGACATACACATCCAGTGCTGCGGTATCACCGAACAGGTTATGCATATTGCCGAGAATCTCCTGATAGGCACCAATCATGAAAAAGCCCATCATCGGCGGATTTTCCGGATCATAAGACGGCATCGGCATGGTGGTCGCCACCCCGTCGCCGTCCACATAGTGGTCGATAATACCGTCAGAGTCACAGGTGATATCCAGCAGTACCGCGCGGCGATCCAGCGGCTTATCCAGCCCTTCAATCGGCAGTACCGGGAACAGCTGATCGATCCCCCACGCATCCGGCAGTGACTGGAACAACGAGAAATTCACATAGAATTTATCCGCCATACGTTCCTGCAGTTCATCGATAATCGGGCGGTGTGCGCGGTTACCCGGATCCAGATCCTGCTGGATACGGCGGCAGATATTCAGATACAGCCCTTCCGCCCAGGCGCGTTCGGTCAGGGACAGCATGCCCTGCGCGTACTGGGTGTGGATATCATGCAGGTCGAGCTGGCTGTCGTGCAGCCATTCGCGCAGAGAGCGGGCATTGCCTTTGGTCTGCATCTCTTCCCAGGTTTCCCACAGGCTGGCAACCGGACGCGGTGCGTCTTCAGCAGGCGCTTCCACCGGGGAGAACTCGTTACGCTCCACACCGATCACATTGGAAACCAGCACGGTATGATGCGCCGTCAGGGCGCGGCCGGATTCGGTAATGACTGTCGGGTGCGGCAGACCGTGCTCTTCACAGGCGTCGCCGATAGCCCAGATCACATTATTGGCATACTCATTCAGTCCGTAGTTCACGGAGCAGTCAGATTGCGAACGGGTGCCTTCATAATCCACCCCGAGGCCGCCGCCGACATCAAAACACTGAATATTGACACCCAACTGATGCAGTTCGACATAGAAACGGGCGGATTCACGGACACCGGTCGCGATATCGCGGATATTCGCCATCTGCGAACCGAGGTGGAAGTGCAGCAGCTGCAGGCTCTCCAGGCTGTCTGCCTGACGCAGCATATCAATCAGCTGCAGTACCTGGGTGGCTGCCAGACCAAACTTGGATTTCTCGCCGCCGCTGGCCTGCCATTTACCGGAACCCTGAGACGCCAGACGCGCCCGCACGCCCAGGCGCGGTACCACATCCAGATTTTTTGCTTCTTCGAGCACCACCGCGATTTCAGACATTTTTTCAATCACAAGATACACTTTGTGACCGAGTTTCTCGCCCATCAGGGCAAGACGGATATACTCGCGGTCTTTATAGCCGTTGCAGACGATTACACTGCGGGTCATACCGGCGTGCGCCAGTACCGCCATCAACTCTGCTTTGGAACCGGCTTCCAGTCCCAGCGGCTCCCCGGCATTGACCAGGGTTTCAATCACGCGCCGCTGCTGGTTGACCTTAATCGGGTAAACCAGAAAATAATCACCTTTGTAACCATAGGATTCGCGGGCACGGCGGAACGCGGCATTAATCGAACGCAGACGATGCTGCAAAATCTGCGGAAAGCAGAATAATGCAGGCAGACGGATGTGTTCCCGCTCTTTCTGCACACGGTTGACCAGCTCAGCCAGATCAACGGCGGCCTGCGGCATCTCCGGATTCGGGCAGACGGTGACATGACCGAGGTCATTCACACCGTAATAGCTGCCGCCCCAGTATGCGATGTTATAGGTCTGCTGCATCTTCAGCGCGATATTATCATTCATTAGTCATCTCCTGATTCTGGAGTGAAACTTACCTGTATGGCTGACATACGCCTATCCCCCTTCACCGTGGGATAAATCTGTCCTGTTGACAAGTAAAAATTCAAAATGGATTACATCATCCGGCAAAAACCGGACACAGATTTACGGGCTTACCGCAGAGTGACCCGCCTGCTTGCGTTATCCGGTCTGTTTGAGTGTAACGGATACGGAAAACACCGTGCAGAGCACGTGTCAGTCAGAGAGGAAGAGAGAACAGAAAAAGACGCGGACACATGCCGTAAAGCACGTGGCTGTTGAACGTCAACAAGCAGCAGATAATGGTTCATTAACCCATTTACCCCCACACAGGATTACACAACGTAACCCCCGCCTGAATCATACAGAAAACCTGAGTTTCTGCCGTTTATAACTGAAGAAAAATTCACAGCTACTGGCCGCAGTTTATACCGGTTATGACACAAAAATGCAAAATCAAAATGACGGATAAGTGTAAAAAATAAAAACAGTCACGTAACACATTCTGAAAAGTGAAAAAAACCAGCGGAAAAACCGGGGGCACTATAAAATTTCTGGAACCACTGCCGATTATACATTAGAATAGCCGTCTAGAAGTTAATACATCCATCAATGTACCGAAAGTTCACTTCACTTAAGGTAGAGAAAAATAATGACTACACATCTTTTCACTTCTGAGTCCGTATCTGAAGGACACCCGGATAAAATTGCCGACCAAATTTCGGATGCAGTCCTTGATGCGATTTTAGAACAAGATCCCAAAGCGCGTGTTGCCTGCGAAACCTATGTCAAAACCGGTATGGTTCTGGTCGGCGGTGAAATCACCACCAGGGCATGGGTTGATATTGAGGAAATCACGCGCCGTACTGTCCGTGAGATTGGCTATACCAGCTCATCCATGGGCTTTGATGCTGATTCCTGTGCGGTAATCAGTGCTATCGGCAAACAATCTGCCGACATCAACCAGGGCGTTGACCGCGCTGACCCGCTTGAGCAGGGTGCCGGTGACCAGGGTCTGATGTTTGGTTATGCCTCAAACGAAACTGACGTGCTGATGCCGGCACCAATCACCTATGCTCACCGTCTGGTCGAACGTCAGGCTCAGGTGCGTAAAAGCGGTACGCTGCCGTGGCTGCGTCCGGATGCGAAAAGCCAGATCACCTTCCGTTACGATGACAACAAAATCGCCGGGATTGATGCGGTTGTGCTGTCAACCCAGCACTCTGAAGACATCTCACAGAAAGATCTGCATGAAGCGGTGATGGAAGAGATCATCAAACCGGTTCTGCCGGTTGAGTGGCTGGATCCGACCACCAAATATTTCATCAACCCGACCGGCCGTTTTGTTATCGGCGGACCAATGGGTGACTGCGGTCTGACCGGCCGTAAAATCATCGTCGATACCTACGGCGGCATGGCACGTCACGGCGGCGGCGCATTCTCCGGTAAGGATCCGTCAAAAGTTGACCGTTCCGCAGCCTATGCGGCCCGTTATGTGGCAAAAAATATTGTCGCTGCCGGTCTTGCTGACCGCTGTGAAATCCAGGTCTCCTACGCGATTGGCGTGGCAGAGCCGACGTCCATTATGGTGGAAACCTTCGGTACCGGTAAAGTCTCCAACCAGCAACTGACGCTGCTGGTGCGCGAGTTCTTCGACCTGCGTCCGTACGGTCTGATTCAGATGCTGGATCTGCTGCACCCGATTTATCAGGAAACCGCAGCATACGGTCACTTCGGGCGCCCTCAGTTCCCGTGGGAAAAAACCGACAAAGCAGAGCAGCTGCGCGAAGCCGCTGGTCTGAAATAATTCCCTGTTATATTAACAGGCACAAAAAACCGGCTTTTCAGCCGGTTTTTTTATGTTCTGAATCCGTAAATACATTATGATTTACTGCACTGCCGTGATGAATACAGTGCAAAAATCACCATCCCGGCAATCATTGACGCAGTAAATACCAGCCCTTTGATACTGAGCATCCCGGATAATACAATAGCCGGTCCGGGACAGATCCCCGCCAGCCCCCAGCCGATACCAAACAGCAGTGCGCCGGTCAGCAGCCGTTTATCAATTTTACTGTTCGCCGGTAACTCAAGCGACGTGCCGCATACGGTCTTTTTACGTTTTTTAGCCACCGTAAAGGCAACCATACTGACCGCCATCGCTACCGCCATGGTGATCAGCAGTGAAGGATCCCAGTTGCCGGTAATATCCAGAAACGCCAGAATTTTCTGCGGATTACCCATCCCGGCCACCAGCAAACCAAGGCCGAACAAAATCCCGCTGATTAATGCAGTGATAACAGGCATAGCGCGTCCTTATTTCATCAGCCAGACAGTCAGAAAAGCACTGACCATAAACACCGCCACGGCAGCAAATGATCGTTTTGATAACCGCGCCATACCGCAGATACCGTGTCCGCTGGTACAGCCGTTACCCAGCCGCGTGCCGAAACCGGCCAGCAGACCGGCCGCGATCAGCAGCGGATAATCCGCAGCGATCACCACATCCGGCTGACCGGCAAACAACCTGTAAATCCACGGTGCCCCTGCCAGCCCGGCAATAAACGCTATCCGCCAGCCGCTCTGCTTTGTGAACATATTGGCGAAAATCCCGCTGATCCCGGCAATCCGCCCGTTAAACAGCAGCAGCACAGCAACCGCGATGCCGATCATCAGTCCGCCCAGTGCCGCACTGACCGGCGTAAAGGCCGCGCTATCAATAACCATATTATTTTCCTTGTTTTTCAGGACAATAAAGCTGATATAACGTGGTGAGCAATATCAGGACTTTTTCATCTGCCACGGAATAATAGATGCGTTTTCCCTCACGCCGGGTATTCACCAGTCCTTCATTGCGCAAAACCGTCAGTTGCTGTGACAGCGTCGGCTGATTGATGCCGGTCCGCTCCTCCAGTTCACTGACATTGCACTCCCCCTGACTCAGCTGACAGAGCAGCAGCAGACGATCCGGATTCCCCAGTGTTTTCAGCAGGGCAGCAACGCCGGTGGCGGCTTCCTGCATATCGGTAAGCTGTGTTGGTGTCATGAATTTATTCCTTACGACATTATATAATTAAATATAATATTATTTTGCAATATATACAACATGCTGATAACGGTTGCAGCTTTACGTCAGTATCGCTAAGCTTCCGGCTATGAAACCGACCCGAGTCCCCACCGCATTACAGCAGGCCTGCATGCAGACCCTGCGTGATTATCTGGCCCGCGCCTGCCGGGTGCTGAAGACGGATTATCCGGAGCCTGAACTGAACTATCGTCAGCGCGGCACCACTGCCGGCAGCGCCTGCCTGCAAACATGGGAAATCCGCCTCAATCCGGTGTTACTGACAGAAAACGGCCCCGGATTTATACAGGATGTGGTTCCTCACGAGCTGGCGCATCTGCTGGTTTACCGCCGTTTCGGACGCGTGGCGCCGCACGGGCGGGAATGGCAGTGGATGATGACAGAGGTGCTGGGTGTTCCGGCCGTCCGCACACACCGCTTTGATGTGACGTCTGTCCGCTCCCGGACATTCACCTACCGCTGCCAATGCAAAACGGCACATGAACTGACTGTCCGCCGCCATAACAAAGTATTGCGCGGGGAAAGTCAGTACCTGTGCCGTCACTGTAAAAGTACGCTGGTGTGGGATAACAGTGCGGCTGCAATATCATCCCCCTGCGACCTTACACCAGATCAGTCATAATCAGTTTGGCCATCTCGAAGTAGATAATCAGCCCGGTACCGTCAATCAGTGTGGCAATAAACGGCGCGGAAACCACTGCCGGATCCACTTTCAGACGCTTGAGCACCATCGGGATAATGGAAGACACCACCGCACTCCAGACTGTGATACACACCAGTGTCAGACTGACCACCATCATCACTTCCGGCCCGACCCCCAGGAACCATGCGCGGATCATCCCCGCACATCCCATGGTAAAGGCGACCAGCAGTGACGTGGACAGCTCTTTGCGCAGCACCGCACCGATATTGCGCAGACTCACTTCCCCGAGTGCCATGGCACGGACGAGGGTTGAGGTGATCTGAGTACCGCTGTTACCGCCGGTGCCGATCAGCAACGGGATAAAGAAAGCCAGCGAGATAGCCGCTTCCAGTTGCTCCTCAAATGCCTTGAGTACCGTACCGGTATAGGCTTCCGCCACAAACAGCATCAGCAGCCAGACTGCGCGCTTGCGCCACAGCGTGAACGGGCTGGTGCTCAGATAAGGCTCATCCAGCGGCTGGGAGCCGCCCTGTAATGCCGCATCCTGGGTGTTTTCATCCTCAATCAGCTCCGCGATATCCTGCGGACGCAGGATACCTGCCAGCTTGCCGAACTGCACCACCGGCACAGTATCAATCCCGCTGTTGTTGATAAGCTCGTACACCTCGTGCCGGGACTGCTCCGGTGACACCGAGAAATACGTCTGGCGCATCACATCGGCGACAAACATATCTTCCGCTGCGGTCAGCAGGGCTTTGACCGGCAGGATACCATTCAGGTAATTATCCTCATCCAGTACATATAAATAAGTGGGGATCTGCTCACCTTCCAGTTCCTCACGCAGGGTGAGTTTGACGGCAGCAATCGTGTCTGACACGGTCACGCGGATATACGCCTGACTCATGTAAGCACTGACTGCGTCTTCATCATTACGCTGCGGACGATCGGTATGGTGTGGCGGATTAACGGATGGCGCGGAAATGACCAGCGCGTCCGCTTTTTCGTAGTTGGTTAACTTCATGATGTGTGACCCTATGTCTGTTATGGACTTCAAACAGCACTCCAATAGGGGCGAAACCAGATGAGAGAATGCGTAGGCTATCTCACGTCTCGGTTTTAGCACTATACAACGTATCCCGCAGACTGCGGGAAGTTACTTCGGGTTATACCTTCTGTTCGATATAACCTGTCCTAATCTTGGGCGTCTCTCGACGTCGTCAGATCAGCAACCTTTGTTTGTATAGGAGCCTCGCCTAACGAGATACTGCACCTTAAATGCGGCGCGAATTATAACTCTCAGAAATTATATGGCGAGGACTATTACTATTTCGTTTAGAAACCATTGAGGTTACAAATCAGGTCCGGGAACCCAGATCATTATCGCTCTCATCACCGGTCAGCTGCCGTGTCACTTCCTCACAGCGGACAATTTTACCGTCTGCCAGACGGAAACAGGCGAAAACCTCAAAGGCGGCATGCTCACCACTGACTTTTTCTGCCTTAGCGATATGCTGAGTGTGCACACAGGATCCGCCTTCTGCGATGGATTTAATCTCTATGGTAATACTGCGGGTTGCCATTTTCAGGGCATTAAGATGAGCAAGAAATGCGGGAAACTCAATTGTCTGACCATTCACCACCTGAACATAATCACGGGAAAAATACTGTTCAACCAGGGATTCATCACCGATATGTTCACCGAGAACGTCAGTCAGGGCGCGGGTTACAAACTCTGTCTTATTCATTGCTGAAAATCCTTTTTTATTATGATCACATTTACAGCATAGCGGAAACCGGTCAATTTTCTGCCGGAAACAGAAAAAGCGCCGCTGAAAACGGCGCTTTTTTGCAATTATACAGAATGATTCTCAATCAGGCTAATTCAACATTGCCCTGAATCTGACAGCTGCACGCCAGAACATAACCCTGTTCAATCTCTTCCGGGGTCAGCGTCATGGTGCTGGTGGTGGTGTATTCACCGCTGCGGACGCGGGTTTTACAGCTGCCGCAGACACCGGCGCGGCATGCCGCCATCACCGGCACACTGTTAGCTTCCATCGCCGCCAGCAGGGTCATACCGACAGGCACTTTCACCTGACGCAGCGGGGACTGAATGGTCATGGTGACCATCTGCTCTCCGGCTTCTGCTTCCGGCTCCGGCCCGAAACGCTCCATAAAGAAGTTACCCGGATCCACATTCAGTGCCTGACAGAATGTCTGCACATTCTTCATATATGGCGCCGGACCACAGGTCATCACGGTATGCTGCGCGATATCCGGGATCAGCACCTTCAGTTTTTCCTCTGACAGGCGGCCGGATAACAATTCATCCGTCTCATCACTGTTTTCCGCCATCAGGGTCAGGCGCAGACGGGCCGGGAATGCAGTCAGCAACTGCTGCCATTCCTGAGCAAAAATCACCTGTTGTTTATCACGCACGTTGAAAATCACCGTCACCTGACTTTCCGGCTGACGGTGCAGGATCCAGCGGGTCATCGACATCACCGGTGTCACACCGCAACCGGCGGCCAGCATCAGATAGCGCTCCGCCGGACGGGCATCACAGGTAAACTCGCCCTGAGCATCAGACAGCCACAGGTAATCACCCGGTCTCACCTCGCCGGTCAGCCAGCCGGAACCCTGTCCGTCATCCAGACGGCGCACCGTCAGGCTCAGGAACGGGCTCAGTCCCGGCGTGGAGGATAAGGTATAAGCACGCAGTGTCTCATCACTGTTGCGGATACTCACCAGCGCGTACTGCCCTGCGTGATACTGATAAAAATCGTGGTTAATCAGATTGATAGTCCACACATCCGGGGTTTCCTGCCTGACAGAATGGACCTGCATGCGGTTCGGACATAAAGACGTCGGCATTGTCATCGGGCTCTCCTGACTCCGTGCCGGAGAAGGCGTGACCGCCCTCTCCGGTGCTAACAGTTACAGCAATTACGCGCCTAACACAGCGTGTAAATCATTTTCAACAGTGGTAATCGGACGCATACCGAATTTTTCATTCAGTACATTCAGCAGATTGTCAGTCAGGAATGCCGGAGCAGTCGGGCCGGTGAAGATATCCTTCACACCCAGCGCCAGCAGGGTCAGCAGAATCACAATCGCTTTCTGTTCAAACCAGGAGAGCACCAGTGTCAGCGGCAGATCATTGACGCCGCAGCCCAGTTTCTCAGCCAGTTTCACCGCCAGCATAATCGCGGAGTACGCATCGTTGCACTGACCGACATCAAGCAGGCGCGGTAATCCTTCCAGGGTACCGAAATCCAGTTTGTTGAAACGGTATTTACCGCAGGCCAGGGTCATAATCAGGCAGTCCTGAGGCACCTGACGGGCAAAATCGGTGTAGTAGCTGCGCTCACCGCGGCTGCCGTCGCATCCGCCGACGAGGAATACATGACGCAGTTTGCCGGTCGCCACCAGATCAATCACGGTATCCGCTGCATTGAGCAGAGTTTCACGGCCGAAACCGACGGTGATCAGGTGCTCGATTTCGCTGTACGGGAAGCCGTCCATCGCCTGAGCCTGCGCGATAATATCGCTGAAATCATCACCGTTCAGGTGTTTCGCACCCGGCCAGCCAACGATACTGCGGGTCCAGATACGGTCGGTATAACTGCCCGGATTCGGATCCAGAATACAGTTGGAGGTCATCAGAATCGGGCCCGGGAATTTGGCAAACTCAGTCTGCTGGTTCTGCCAGCCACTGCCGTAGTTACCGACCAGATGTTTGTATTTTTTCAGTTCCGGATAGCCGTGTGCAGGCAGCATTTCACCGTGGGTGTAAACATTCACACCGGTGCCTTCTGTCTGTTGCAGCAGCATATGCAGATCTTTGAGGTCATGACCGGAGATCAGAATCGCTTTACCTGCCACCGGACGGACGTTCACGGAAGATGGCGTCGGGTGACCGTAAGCTTCGGTTTCACCGGCATCCAGCATTTCCATGATTTTAAAATTCATCATACCAATCGCCATGGACTGATTGAGCAGCTCACCCATATCAGACGGATCAGTACCGAGCCACGCCATGATTTCATGGTACTGACCGTAAATCTCATCACTGTATTTGCCCAGCACATGGGCGTGCTCCATATATGCCGCCGCCCCTTTCAGGCCGTACAGGCAGAGCATACGCAGACCATGAATATCATCACCGATAGCCTGCTTATCTTTATTCAGGGCAAATTCTTCCGCCTGTTTCACCAGTGACGCAATATCCGTGCCCTTCAGTTGCAGGTTTGCTAACGGGTGATTCAGAACCAGTGCCGGATTCTTCGCCAGGCAGCGTTTCATCAGGCTGTCACGCATCACAATCGCTTCCTGCGCATAACCGATGATGCGCTCAGAATCGAAGTTAACGTTGGTTAATGTGGAGAAAAATGCACGCGGCGCAAAGCTGTCTGTGTCGTGATCGATGATACCTGATTCACGCGCAGCAACCGCCCACGCTGAAAGACTTTCCAGTACTGCCACCAGCAGATCCTGTAAGTCAGATGTTTCTGCAGTTTTACCGCACATGCCCTGGGCATAGGCACAGCCATTACCCACCGGTGTACGCATCGTTTGTTCACATTGCACACAGTACATGCTCTTGCTTCCTTATAAGTTGTATTTTATATGCAACATAAGAATACGCCATTTCAGACCTGTGAAAAGGGGTTTTCCTGACTATCATTCCTTTGCTTGATCTAAAGCAAAAATTAACCGGCACGATACATCACTATCGCGAATGATTAACATTTACATTATTTACAGATGCAATATGGAGTAAGGAATTATCCGGTATTTTGGGGTAAGGTGGCGTGATATAAACCGGTAAGGCAACTGACCAGAGGATGGATAAATGCACTTGCATCCAGATGTGGAACGAAAGAATAAAACAGGCGGATTAATCCATAAAACCGCCCTTTCCCCGCTAAAACAGCAAGATCACATTCACACCAAAAATAATTCTCACGACTATCATTTAACCCCCGAATTCCGAACCAAAAAATCAGCATATTAGTAACTTTCCGTTAAAAAATTATTGCGCACGGGTAATAGTTATTATTATCATTTGCCTTCTTAAATTCTCACGGAAAACTGAGTGATGACTGATTCCTGTAACGCATCCTGCCGACCTGCCCGCCTCACGCCGCTGGCACTGGCGCTCGCTGTTATCAGCGGCGGCAGTATCGCCGCCACCGCAGATACCGAAGACCCGGTTGTGGTTGTCGGCAACTGGCTGGATAACACTGATAACAGCGATACGCTGCTGAACCACGGCGGCGCACGGACCATCAAAACCAAAAAACAAATCGATGAGTCAGGGGCAGAAACCATAGCGGACGCCCTGCGTGGTATTCCGGGTGTTCAGGTGCGGGACAGTAACGGTACCGGCGGCAGTGACGTTTCACTCAATGTCGGTATCCGCGGGCTTCCGGCACGGTTATCCCCGCGCTCTACCATTCTGCTCGACGGTATTCCGCTGGCCGCTGCCCCCTACGGGCAGCCGCAGTTATCGATGTCACCACTCTCATTAGGCTCAATCAGCAGCATTGATGTGATGCGTGGTGCCACCTCTGTCCGCTACGGGCCGCAAAACGTCGGCGGCGTGATTAACTTTGTCACTAAACCTATTCCGGAAACCTTCGGCGGTTCCGCGTCCGTCAAAACACAGGGTGCACGCACCGGCGGACTGAAAACCCTGACCGATGCCTCTGTCGGCGGCTCAAAAGAAGACGGGTCAGCGGGTGCGCTGCTGCTCTATTCCGGCCTGCACGGCCAGGGCTACCGCAAAAACAATGACAATACCGATATTGATGACATTATCCTGAAAACCCGCTACGCTTTCAGTGACACTGATGAGCTGCTGGCAAACTTCCACTATTATCATGCGCAATCCGGGATGCCGGGCGGCCTGTCGGAAGCACAGTACAAAGCCGATCCTTACCAGTCAGTCCGTCCGTTTGACCGCTTTGAAGGCAACCGTCAGGATATGTCCTTTAAATACCGCCATCAGGAAGATGATAAACAATTTGAATTACTGACCTGGTTCAGCAAAAGCTACCGGGGCAGTTATATTGAAAGCGAGGGAACAAATGCGAGTGCCGGTAAGAGCCGCCTCGTTTCCTATCCGCGTCACTACACCGCTTACGCCATTGAGCCAAGCTATTCACAGCTGTTCCGTTTTGATAACCAGTCCCACGAAATCACCCTGGGTTACCGCTATCTGAATGAAACGGCCGATGAAAAAGCCTACCGTTCCGGCTGGTATCCGACAGGTTCACAAAGCTCACGCCCTCAGACCGACAGCTATTATCAGCACACCTCCGGCGGCACAGAAGCTCATGCCATCTATATCGATGACACCATCAATTTCGGTAACTGGACGGTTATTCCCGGCCTGCGTTATGAAAATATAAAAATCCATCTCGATGACGGTTTCCGCAACCAGTACCGCAGCAAGAGTTACAGCGAACCGTTACCGGCACTGTCGGTGATTTATCATATTGATGATCAGTGGAAACTATTTGCCAACGCGGGTAGTTCATTCGGCAGCCTGCAATATTTCCAGCTCAATACCGGCGGTGCGGGTAATGATCCGGCAAACGGTCTGAGTGCGGAAAAAGCCCATAACTATGAAGCCGGTACACGGTTTGATGATGGTCTGCTTTCTGCGGAAATGACCCTGTTCTATATCGATTTCAATGATCAGCTGCAATATATTGAAAACTCGACCGGCTGGACCAACCTTGGTGCAACCACTCATCAGGGTGTGGAACTGGCACTGAACTATGATCTGAGTGAAACCGCGAAATGGCTCGACGGCGCCAGTATCTACAGCACTTATACCTACACAAAAGCAGTCAGCAAACGCGGTAACTTTGCGGATAAAGATCTGCCATTCTACTCCCGTCAGCTCTTTACTGCCGGTGCCCGCTATGAAACCGGAAACTGGGTGTGGAATCTCAACACCTATGCGCAGTCAAAACAGCAGTCACCGGGAACCGGGAAAAATTACATTACCGAAGGCAGTGCAGACGGACGTTACGGCATTATTCCGGGCTATATGATGTGGGATGCGCGTGCGGAGTATCATTTCGGCCCGCAATGGTCAGATCTGACACTTGCCGCCGGGGTGAAAAACCTGTTTGATCAGGCCAGCTTTACCCGTTCAACAGATAATAACTACGGCATTTACGCCGGGCAGCCGCGCACCTTCTTTGCGCAGGCTTCCGTGAAGTTTTAAAGGTCATTCATATAATGAAACGTATATTCCACGCCGCCGGACGTTTTCCGGCCCTTATCATCACTCTCTGTGCCGCACTCGCAGCACTGTTGCCGCTCAGTTCAGCGGCAACACCAGTTACGGTGACGGATATCGCCGGACGGACAGTCACCGTCAATGCTCCTGTATCCCGTATCATGCTGGCAGACAGCCGGGTACTGGTTGCACTGAATATTCTGCATCCGTCTGAACCGCTGAAAGGTATTGCGGCATGGGATGATGCACTGACCAAAAAAGCACCGGATCTGCGCATTGCTTATGAAAAACAATTTCCGCAGCTGAAAGATATTCCGGTATTTCCGAACCCTTACACATCGGATTTCAGTGTCGAAAAAGCGCTGACTTATCAGCCGGATTTGGTGATTTTTGATACCGGACTGCAAAGTAAACTGACCGAAAGCGGCACCCTGGATTTGCTGGAGAAAAGCGGTATTCCGGTGATATTTATCGATTTCCGTCAGTATCCGCTGCAAAACACCATGCCAAGCATGACGCTTTTGGGGCAGGTCTTCGGGCAGGAAAAACAGGCGGCAGCATTTAATGATTTTTACCGCCAGCGTCTGGATCTTATCCGCTCCCGGGTTGAAAATATTCCGGAAGACAAAAAGCCCACAGTCTTTATTGAACGAGCGGCGGGTCTTGCCGGGGAAAACAGCTGTTGTAAAACCTTTGGTAACGGTAACTTCGGGGAGTTTGTTGCCGCTGCGGGAGGTCATAACCTCGGTGCAGACTGGTTTAAAAACGGTATGGGCGGTGAGGTGAGTGAAGAACAGATTATTGCCGCTGACCCGCAGTTTTATCTGATGACCGTCGCCGACTGGGAAAATACCCGCAAAGGCAGTGCTTCAGTACCGCTCGGCTATACCGGCTCTGAGGAGCGAGCTGTACCGGCACTGGAAAAACTGATGGCACGGCCGAAACTGCAGTATCTCACGGCGTATCAGCAGAAACAGGTACTGGCACTGTATCAGCAATACTATGACACCCCGTTCAATATTATTGCGGTGGAAGCTATCGCCAAAATGCTGCATCCGGCACTGTTTCCCGGGCTCGATCCGCAGGCGGACAGCCTGATGCTGCATAAAACCTTTACCGCTCTGGACGGCAGCGGCCTGTTCTGGCTGCAACCCTGATCATCACATCAGTTGCTGCAACCGGAAACTAACGGGCAGTTTTCTGCCCGTTAGTTACATTTCCGGCCACTATTTCTTCTGATATAACTCATTCGCCATATCAATACTGTCCGCATTAACATCCCGGATGTGGTCACGCGTCAGACGATATACCACCGGGCTTAATAAGATCAGTGCGATCAGGTTCGGGATCGCCATCATGGCATTCAGGGTATCCGCCAGCAGCCAGACAAACTCCAGCGACTGTGTGGCACCAATCGGTAGCGCAATCAGCCACAGCACACGGAAAACCTTAATCGCCTTCACGCCGAACAGATACTGAACACACTTTTCACCGTAAAAACTCCAGCCGAGGATTGTGGTGAAGGCAAAAATTGTCAGTGCAATCGCCACAATATAGTTTCCGCCCGGAATCGCCGCTTTGAAAGAGGAAGCGGTCAGTGTGGCACCGGTTTCCGCTGTCAGCCAGCCGCCCATAATGACAATGGTCAGCCCGGTCACCGAGCAGACAATAATGGTGTCAATAAAGGTACCAAGCATAGCAATAAGCCCCTGACGGATCGGGTTCTGGGTTTTCGCGGCAGCATGCGCTATCGGCGCACTGCCCAGCCCCGCTTCGTTGGAGAACACGCCGCGCGCCACCCCGAAACGGATAGCCGCCCAGACTGTTGCCCCGGCAAACCCGCCCTGTGCCGCCACCGGTGTAAAGGCAGAGGTGATAATGAGGGAGAACGCCGCCGGAATTTCACTGATATTCAGCGCCAGCACCACAAGACCGGCACCAAAGTAGCCGACGGTCATAAACGGCACCAGCTTACCGGCCACGTCTGAAATACGGCGGATCCCGCCTATCAGTACCGCGCCTACCAGCAGCACCAGCGCCACGCTGGTCACCCATTTGTTGATGCCGAAGTTACTCTCCAGCACATCCGCCACGGAGTTGGCCTGAACAGTGTTCCCGATACCGAACCCGGCACAGGCACCAAATACCGCAAACAGTGTCCCCAGCCAGACCCATTTCGGGCCGAGGCCGTTTTTGATGTAATACATCGGGCCGCCGACATACTGTCCGTATTTATCCACTTCACGATAACGGACCGCCAGCACAGCTTCTGAGTATTTTGTCGCCATACCCACCAGTGCCGTCATCCACATCCAGAACAGCGCCCCCGGCCCGCCCATCACCACTGCTGTTGCCACACCGGCAATATTGCCGGTGCCGATAGTGGCGGATAATGCCGTCATCAGCGCGTTAAACGGGGAGATCTGCCCTTCCCCGCGTGATTCATTGCGCTGAAATAATAATCTGAACCCGGTTCCCAGTTTACGAATCGGCAAAAAACCCAGCCGAATCTGCATATATAAGCCGACACCCAGTATTCCCACCAGCATCGGCACACCCCATACCACGCCGTTCAGCGCGCCCAGCCACTCTGTTATCAAATCCATTCACCCCTCCTGACCGGTCCGTTACTTTTTCATTTCATATATTACATATAAATAACATTTATTTATCATTTATTAATAAAGCGGAAAAACGCCGGGAATGCGAACAAAAAATGTCCGGATTTGCGTTGGATTTTTGAATCTGTGAAGGGTGTCACTTGCCACAAATTGAATTAAAATAGTGATTAATTTTTATTTAGAATGGATCATATTCAGCCATGTCAGATGCTTTACCGCATACGACAGCCACGCTTAAACGCCGTTATCGTGTGCTCAAACGCCTTAAAGAACGCAACCTCGCCCCTGTTACCGTCCTGCTGCTGGCGGCTGCCGTCGGCGCACTAGCCGGTTTTACCGGTGTGCTGTTTGAACGCGGGGTCAATTGGGTTGGTGAATACCGGGTCAGCTCTCTGTCTTCACTGACAGATAATAAAGAAATACTTATCCCTCTGATGTTTATTGTTTCCGCCCTGCTGGCCATGTCAGGCTACTGGCTGGTGCGGCGTTTTTCGCCGGAATCCGGTGGATCGGGGATCCCGGAAATTGAAGGGGCATTACAGGATGTCCGCCCGGTACGCTGGTGGCGGGTGCTGCCGGTGAAATTTATCGGCGGGCTGGGTACTCTCGGCTCCGGTATGGTGCTGGGACGTGAAGGCCCGACCGTGCAGTTAGGGGCAAATATCAGCGGGCTGGTCAGTGCGCTGACCGGGGTGAAAAACCAGGAATCGCGCCACACATTGCTGGCCACCGGTGCCGCCGCCGGTCTGACCGCCGCTTTTAACGCGCCGCTCGCGGGGATCCTGTTTATCATCGAGGAAATGCGTCCGCAGTTCCGTTACAGCCTGATTTCCATCAAAGCCGTTTTTATCGGCGTGATCATGTCGAGCATTGTTTTTCAGACCTTTAATAGCGGCGCGCCGATTCTGGATATCGGCAAATACCATGCCGCCCCGCTGAATACTCTCTGGCTCTATCTGGTGCTGGGAATGGTTTTCGGTGTGATTGGTGTGATGTTTAACCGCTTTCTGCTCACCATGCAGACACAATTCCACCGTTTTTATCAGGATAAAACATCCCGTTTTGTTGCTACCGGCGGTCTGATTGGCGGACTATGCGGTATTGCCGGGCTGTACTGGCCGCAGGTAACCGGCGGCGGATTCGCGGTGATCCCGGATGTCGCCGCACTGCACTACTCCCTGACCGGTATTCTGATGATCTTCCTGTTCCGTGTGCTCACCACGGTTATCTGCTTCAGTTCCGGTGCGCCGGGCGGGATCTTCGCACCGACACTCGCACTCGGCACACTATTCGGCAGTTTCTTCGGCTATGCCGCCATGCTGCTGTTTCCGCAGTATCAGATTGAACCGGCGACCTTCGCCATTGCGGGGATGGGAGCTCTCTTTGCCGCCACCGTCCGTGCGCCGCTGACCGGTATTGTGCTGGTACTGGAGATGACAGATAACTATCAGCTGATCCTGCCGATGATTATCACATGTCTGGGGGCAACACTGCTGGCGCAGTATCTGGGCGGGCGTCCGCTGTATTCGGTACTGCTGGAGCGGATCCTGATGCAGAACGGCACACCGCCGGAAAAAACCGGTGACGCGCCGCGAGGGTAATAATCAGGCTTTTTTGCGGGCAATCAGGGTGGCGAAATTCAATCGGATCCGGTTACCTGCCGCATCAGTGCGGTGCAGATGTCCCGGGTTTTCGTTGTATTTCAGAATGTCCCAGTCCGCATAATAGCCGGATAACTCGCCCGGTTTCAGGAAGCAGTCAAACGGCAGTTCATCATACGGCATATTCTCAGTTTCCACCGGGCAGACAATCAGGTTATACCCGTCCGGGCGGGTATGCGCCTGCATATCGGCGATGATCGCGGCAATATTCTCTCTTTTCAGGAACATCAGCACTACAGTGGAGATAATGATGTCGTAATCATCCTGCAACGCATGCTGGTTGATGTCATACACCTGCGTACGGATATTGCTGATCCCCGCAGCGGCTTTCACATCCTCAATCGCCTGAATATGCTGCGGATTGATATCCACGGCCGTCACATCATAACCGCGCTGCGCCAGGAAAAAGCTGTTACGCCCGCGCCCGGATCCTAAATCGAGTGTTTTACCCGGTTTTGTCATTGTTACCAGTTCACGGACTTCGGAGTGCGGACGGGTCAGTCCGTGGATTTTATAGAATTCATCTTCAGGCTGACACCAGAAGGCAAGCTGACAGGAAATATCATCACTGACGGATTCAATTTTGTGCCATACCTGCGGGTCAAGACGCGGTGGCTGATGCGCGGTATCAAAGTGGTAGCGGGTCTCTTCGCCGTTTTCACCGAAAACAACAAAATCCATCTCCCCCGCCAGAACCGTCAGCTGCGCCCACGTACCTTCCGCCGTATTATGGCGATCCATAAACGCCATCGGGATAGTGGTTTTTTGCCAGACCGGCAGGGTTTTATAACAGACTAAGTTTTCCATTTTACGCCTCACCTTAAAGATGTATTTTAAATACATCTTATATCCTTTCCGGTGAGGCGTAAATGGTTTTTATTTCTGACGGGCGATAACTTCGTTTATCCCCTGAAAGACAAACGGTTTAGCATCGGTGAAATCCTTTGCCACATCACCGGAATAAATGTTTTGCTGTTCAGGACCCAAATCCAGTTTCTTCACTTTGCCGTTTTCTTTGCTGAAATCCACTTTCTTCAGGTCAACCCAGAAGATATTAGGTGTCAGCGCCGATTCAAAGAAATAAATCTGACGTTTGTGATCCACCACCGTACGCCAGCGGGTGGAGGAGATATTCGGCTCTTCTTCGGTATTCAGCCCGAACGGCACAGACACATTGCGGATCACGCTGAACACAGACGCCACCGCTTTATTCGGCGTGGTCGCTTTCGGAATCGCATTAATATAGAAAGACCCGCGGGCAAAACGATCAGCGGAGCGGTTGGTGCCCGGCAGCATCACGGTGCCGTTGATTTGCTGCCAGTAGCTGTCCAGTGCCAGCTGCTCGCTGAACACCGGAGAGTTGGTCATTACCTGATATTTACGGCTGTGATGAATCACCTGCTTACCATCAATATATTCAATAATGGCGCTGTCACCGGAGGCATCGGATAATGAAAGGTGCAGTGTCGCCAGGCGCTCTTCACCCGGGACTTTATCGGTGATCACCGCAAACGGCTCTTTTTCCAGCGCGGTAACCGCTTCTTCAACGGTCGCGTAGTTATCCAGCACATACTGTGCCCAGGCCGAAATACTCAGGGTCGGTTTGTTGCTTTCAGGTGTCGGATACACAGATTCGACCAGCCACAGCAGGTTTGCGGACAATCCTTTTTCATTAATGCCGTCGGTGGTGGAAACATCATAGCCGGAAGCTACCACGCTGCCGTATTTGGACACCCATTTCACGGAGTTCGGCCCGGCGGCACCATCGCGTTCCATCCCCTGCGGGAAGATCCATAAATTGGTACCGACATCACTTTTCCAGTCCATTGACCGGGCGGTGATCACCTGAGCATCATCCCCGAGATACACCAGCCGGGTGCAGGCGGAAGCAATCTGGGCAGCCAGTAATGTGGCCGACGCGACCGCACCGGCAAGTATAATTCGCTTAAATGTCATGAAAAACCCCTTTTCATTGCGTCCGGCAACCGGCAGCTTACCGGTTACACTTCCTTATTACTGTAGTCCTTATCAGGATTTTGTGGCAAACGGCGGCCGGGCAAACCAGATAAGAACAATCAATCCGATAAAGATGCCGCCGGAGAGCCAGAAAATCTCATTGGCACTGATAATCAGCCCCTGAGCGGTAATCTCCTTCGCCAGATAGGCGGAGGTCTGTGCTTCTGATAACCCGTGCTGCGCCATCTCCTGATACATCTGTACCGATTCCGGATTATACGCGGTGATGGATTCTGTCAGCTGAGAATGATGTAACGATTCGCGACGGCTCCACAGCGTGGTGGTGATCGATGTACCGATAGATCCCGCCAGTGTCCGGAAGAAGTTAGCCAGCGCGGAGGCCGAGGCCAGTTTCTCCGGCGGCAGACCGGAAAGCGTGATGGTGGTGAGCGGCATAAAGAAACAGGCCACTGCAAAACCCTGCACCAGCTGCGGCCAGACCGAGGCATAGAACCCCATCTGCGGCTCAAAAGTATAAGCGCGCCAGTAGAAGCAGACGGAATACACCACGAAACTAAAGGTTACAATCCAGCGCAAATCCACCACATTGGAAATTTTACCGACAAACGCGGAGATCAGTATCGGCACCAGCCCGATAGGCGCCAGCGCCAGCCCCGCCCATTCAGCCGTATAGCCGTACACCTCCTGGAGCAGCTGCGGCAGCAGTACAATCGCGCCGAAATAGACCATATACGCCAGACTGACCGACAGTGTGCCGATGGTAAAGTTACGCGACTTAAACAGCGACAACTCGACAATCGGGTTTTTGTCCGTCAGTTCCCAGATCACCAGGAAGACCAGTGCAACGGCGGCAATAATGGCCAGTGCGACAATTTCATCTGACTCCAGCCAGCCGAGATCTTTCCCTTTATCCAGCAGGATTTGCAGACAGCCGATCCCGACCACCAGCAGCGACAACCCAATCACATTGAGCGGAACCTTTGTCACCTTCGATTCCATACCGCGCAGCAGAATCAGACTGACCAGCACCACCGCAATGCCGATAGGCACGTTGATAAAGAAAATCCAGCCCCAGTGGAAGTTATCACTGATATAGCCGCCCATAATCGGCCCGAACACCGGCGCCAGAATGATGGTCATCGACCAGAGTGCCAGCGCGGTATTCTGTTTGGCGGGCGGATAACTTTTCAGCAGCAGGCTTTGTGAGAGCGGAATTATCGGACCGGCTACCCCGCCCTGTAACACGCGGAAGAAAATCAGCATTTCCAGGCTTTCTGATAACCCGCACAGCAGTGACGTCAGGGTAAACAGCCCGGTGGACCAGATAAATACCCGCACTTCCCCGAAGCGCTTGGCCAGAAACCCGGTAATCGCGATGGAAATCGCGTTGGATACCCCGAACGAGGTAATAACCCAGGTGCCCTGAGAGACAGAGGCACCGAGATCACCGGAAATAGTCGGGATCGCCACGTTGGCAATAGTGGAGTCCAGCACCTGCATAAAGGTGGCCATCGACAGCGCGATGGTCGCCCAGACCAGTTTCATGCCTGTTAATGGTTGATTAGCCACAATAAAGCCCCGCGCTGATTAACTGGCGTTATCGGTAATGATTTGTGCAATCACCGCATTGACCGGTGCCAGATCCGGGATCAGCACATCACTCTTAAAGGCCGGGGTATCACGCTGGACATTGGCCAGTACCGGGCCATCGGTATTTTTGGTTTCGATAGTCACGTTCATCGACAGACCGATACGCAGCGGATATCTGGCAACCTGCTGCGGATCCAGCTCTACCCGGACCGGCAGACGCTGCACCACTTTGATCCAGTTCCCGGTGGCGTTCTGCGCAGGCAGCAGAGAGAAGGCACTGCCGGTACCCATATCCAGCCCGGCTACCGTGCCGTTAAAGGTCACTTTGTCGCCGTAAAAATCACTGGTAATGGTGACCGGCTGCCCGATGCGCACACTGCTGAGCTGCGTTTCCTTAAAGTTGGCGTCAATCCAGACCGGCTCGACCGGCACAATCGCCATCAGCGAGGCATTCGGGCTGACCTGAGCCCCGACCTGCACATTGCGGCGGGAGACATACCCGGTAAACGGACTGCGGATTTCCGTGCGCTGTAAGTTAATCCAGGCATCACGGACTTTATCCGCCGCCTGCAACACCGCAGGCTGATCCGCCAGCGCGGTATTTTTCAGTAATGCTTTGGTGGCATTCAGTTGCTGCACAGACGCATTCAGAGATGCCTGTGCCTCTTCAACCGCTTCCCGTGAATGCTGTAAATCTTCTTTGGAAATAGTTCCGCGCTGTCCTAACACACTGCGGCGGGCATAGTCATTCTGCGCCTGATTCAGCATCACTTGTTTCTGAGCGATAACCGCACCGAGCTGGTCGCGGTTAAAATAGAGCTCCTGAGTCTGCCGCACCGTAGCCGCGAGATCATGACGGGCCTGCGCGTAAGCCAGTTCAGCATTGGTTTTATCCAGCACCACCAGCACATCCCCGGCATGCACCAGATCGGTATTCTCAAAATTCACCTGTGTCACATTACCGGTGGTTTGTGCGACGATCGGTACCTGAAGGCCCACCACGTAGGCGTCATCGGTATATTCCTGATAACGCAGCACCATGAACCAGTAAATAAGATAACCGGCGAGCAGCACAATAAAGAGGAGTGACGTTCCCGCAAGCCAGATTTTTCGTCTGGCAGGATTGGATGACGATGTTTTTTTGTCAGAAGGCTGGGCAGCAGAAGACTGCGCTGATGTGTTGTCCATCAAAATACCCCGGTAATAAAGTTAAGCCAAAAATATTGCGCACAGAATAGCCTGAATCACTATAAAAGTAACGGTAAGTGAAATATTACAGGGGAAAACCGAAAACAGTATAAACAGAAACGAAACATCTGCTGAACACAATAAAATATGTAACTTATTTATCGGATTATGATGAACAGCAAATGAATATATGGAAATATGCAGATATTTAAGTAATATCCGCTGCATATTTTGATACTTATTTCTGCACTCTCAGTGACATCCCCCCCCAGATTATTCGTCTGCCCGGTTCATTTTCGGGTATCAGAGTATTTTCTGTTTACCTTTCCCGATTCTTAAACAAAGTATCGTGTTTTACTGAAATGTGTTTGTTTTTTATCCGGACACAGAAAACAGCACGATTTGCACATTTCCGCTTCTGTCCGCCGGACATAAAAAACCGCAGAGTCATAAACGCTGCGGTTATTATCCGTTACCCTGAGATATTTACTGGGACAAAATCAGACGCAGTGCCTCAGCGGTAGCCGCTTTATTCGGTTCTTTCGTGAATAAGTCATAAAAATCGCCGACAATCAGACAGGTGGTGACCGGGTCTTCCGCGCCTTTATTCAGGTCACTCAGCAACATCACTTTATCACCGTATTTTTCTGACAGTTTCTGATAAACATCCCCTAATACCTTATAAGCTTCCTGTGCCGGGACATTACCGGTATTCCGGTCTTCCAGTGATGATGTCAGGATCAGATTCACCGTTTTCAGCATCCGGATATCAGCTTCATTATAGGTAAACTGCGCTTTATTCTGCGGGAATTTATTCAGCGCCGGAAAAAAGTTATTAAAGCACTGCTGTCCGGACGGATCTTTTACCAGATAACCTTCCGCCTGCTCTTTTACTGCCCCGGCGAAGGCATTCAGGGCATCATCAGAGGCATACGGGATCCGGTCAATTAATAACACTGCCGTCATCCCGGCGATATCATTCATCCATGCCACTTTCTGATCGCGGGTCATGGTGTCATAGTTCCTGATATTACTCTTCAGGCCCTTATATTTTTCCGGGGAAATTTTGCCGACCACTTCAACAAACTGCATCGATTCAGACATCATCTCCGCTTCAAGTGATTTTTGTGTTGCCGCTCCGTCTTTACTGACGGCGGTGACAGAAAAAACATTATCCCGCTTACCCATATAATAACCGGCACCGGCAAAGACCACGGCAACAATAAGAACCAATAATAAGCTGAGTTTTTTATTCACGCACTTTCCTCTGATACGCTGAGTTATCACTGAAAGTGATAGTGACACAAATTAATAAGGCCTGCTATTGCAGGCCCCGATAATTGTTCAGATTGTAAAAATAATCAGATTTTTACGCCTTCAACGGAAATAATCAGTTCAGCATCCTGAGACTTCGGACCCAGATCGGCTTTGATATTAAAGCTTTTCAGTGAAACTTTCCCCGTTGCCTCAAAACCGGCGCGGTAACCACCCCACGGATCTTTGCCTTCACCGGTCAGTTTTGCATCCAGAGTAACCGGATTGGTCACGCCGTTCAGCGTCAGATCACCGGTGATAATAAAGTCATCGCCTTTCTTTTCTACTTTGGTTGAAACAAATTTTGCTTCCGGATTTTTCTCTGTATTCAGAAAATCCCCGCCGCGCAGATGTTTGTCACGCTCAGCATGGTTGGTATCCAGGCTGCCGGTTTTGATGGTCACATCCACGCTATCCTTTGCCGGGTCGGCCTTATCAAAGGTAAATGTACCGTCAAAATCCTTAAATGTCCCGTACAGCCAGCTGTAACCCAGGTGCTGAATACGGAACTGCACAAAGGCGTGCTGCCCTTCTTTGTCTATCTTATAGGTGTCGGCCATTGCCGCACCGGAACCCAGCAGCATCATACCTGCGCTTAAACCAACCAGTGCTTTCTTCAGCATCATATTCACTCCGTCATAATAAAATTACGGGCAGCCCGTTCAGGGTTTCATGCCCAGCATGCGTTTTAATGTGGCGTCTTTATCAAAGAAATGATGTTTCAGTGCCGCCAGCGCGTGCAGCGCCGATAACACAACAACCGACCAGGCAAGGTACAGGTGAACCGTACCGGCGGTATCCGCCTGCTCTGCGCCGTCTGTCACTGTGGCCGGTACATCAAACCAGCCGAAAACCGATATCGCCTGACCATTTGCCGTTGAGATAAAATAGCCGGTGATCAGAATGGCAAACAAAATACCGTACAGCAGCCAGTGTGCCAGCGCAGCACTGATGCGGGTAAACCGGCTGTAAGTGGATAATGCCGGCGGCGGCGGGGAAAACCAGCGCCAGATCATGCGGACAGCCAGCACAATAAACAGCAGGATCCCGATACTCTTATGGATCTCCGGTGCGCGGTGATACCAGACATCATAGTAACCCAGCGAAACCATCCACAGCCCCAGTGCAAACATCCCGTAAACGGTGATTGCCACGCCCCAGTGAAGCAGAACGGAGAGGTGTCCGTACCGTTGCGCACTATTTTTCCATTGCATTGATAAATACCCTTTCTGTTCCATACGGATAACATTTCAGTAACAGCAGGATACTTTACGTGAATTTTCCGGCCATATCGGACAAATATTTTGTTTAAGTTAATCAAATTAAGTCAATAACTTATTAATTTAACTGTCATTTTTATAACGATAAAAAATATTAAACCAGAAAAATCTTATATAGCGGGATTTTGTAAGACTGAATCGGACTGAGTTATAACCAGAATGCAGGAAAATCCGTAATCAGGCGGATACCACCAAAAAATAATTTTAATATTTAAAAATATTTTTGATAAAAAGATTGACGAACATCACATAAATGCTATGATACATCCATCGAAGCAAAACAGCTTACCAACCTAATTCAAAAGCAGGAGTTCATTATGAAAAGCATCAAAACTTTCTTTTCCAATCTGACCCGTGCTGCTGCTATCATTGCAAAATACAGCAAAGCATTCTGATTAAAATCAGACAGATATAAAAAAAGCGCCCGATGGGCGCTTTTTTTATGTCTGCAGATCACCGGTATCATGAGTTCTGCCGCCATTAAAAATAATTTTAATATCTTAAAATAAAGTTTATGTAAAGTTTGACATTCATCACAAAAATGGTATAGTAGCGCCATCAAAGCCAAACAGGCTTAATCACCTACTCAAAAGCAGGAGTTTATTATGAAAAGCATCAAAACTTTCTTTTCTTATCTGACCCGTGCTGCTGCTATCATTGCTAAAAACAGCAAAGCATTTTGATAAATCAGACAGATACAAAGAAGCGCCCGATGGGCGCTTTTTTTATGCTGCTTTATTTTGCCAGCGGCGCAAATAACCAGCGCAACCACCAGCGGATTTTCCAGCCCGGATTTTTCTCCCTGACTACCGGTGACGTACGGCAGACCGACCGCAGAATTTTCCATTCAAAATCCAGGAACAACCGGGAATGACCGGATTCCGCACCATACGTGCAGACTTCCTCATGCTTGCGTTTATCAACCGGTGTGTTGTATTCCAGACTTCTGTCCAGCGTATGATAAGACTTATCACGATCCACAATCCGCTCTATGGCATACACCGATTTCGGCAGATAACGCTGGCGGGAGCCGTGATATTTCTGCAGTTTCACAAAACGGTAATCTTCCGCGCCGTAATGACCGCAAAACTCTTCATCATAACCATAAAAACGGAAAAAGCGGGCGCGGGACATAAAGAACAGATTGGAGTGCCCTTTACGGAGATTCCCCTGCTCACCCCGGCGGTAGAGTTTATAGAATGTCCGGCCCGGGTTTGCCGCATTAATCAGATAAGTGAACGTCGAAACCGGCAGGATATGATCCAGGTCGGTCATCAGAATTTTGTCTGACGCCGCATAGGTCACACCCAGATTACGGGAACCGCCCTGGTTCCACGGAATATCGGTTGTTATCCGCAGCCATGTCAGATTTAAATCAAATTCAGGAATTTCATACTCAAGCGGAGAGCAATCATCAACAATGACAAACTGAACATAGTCCAGCACGGATGCCGGCATGCTTTCATATTCACGAAGCAGATTGATAACTTCAGAAATATCTTGCTGATTGCAATAGAAATGAGTGATGTAAGTAAGTTTTATATGTTGCTTATCCGCAACTTTTCGGAAGAATTCGCGTGACATTATACCTGTGACCCTGTTACCACAAATGACCGGCCGACAATTAGCAACCAGTGCGATGTTAATTGCCGGCTATTCTCACATACAGGCGGTACAGTGTCACTACTTTGCGGGGATAAACTATTCCCGATCGAAAAAGTAATCCACCGGAACATGGAACATTTCTGCCAGATACATCAGATAATGTATACTAATCCGGCTTATTCCACGTTCATAACGGTTAAATTGCTGCTGCGTTATTCCCATATCTTCCGCTAACCGCACGACACTTAATCCTAAGTATTTTCGCTTTTCTTTAATACGTGTTCCGACACAGGAATATATAGATTCCGTCTCCATAAGATTCTCCTTCACTTATATTGACAACGTGATAACAAAAAATTCCGTTTTTCAGAGTCTGCCATCCGCTTACTTACCAGCGGCTCAATAACATCATAACAACATGAAATATAAAAAATAAAAATCAACAGCTATGAATAACCGGCATCTTCAGTCTTAGTAATCGGGATTTAACCTTATAGGTGTATTCTTTGCAATATCAATACGTCTGTTTAATATGATAACACCTACCCGATCACAATTAATATCAGAATCAGGTCTTAATAAGATTAAAATTAATTCTGAAAAAACCGATATCGGAATATCAGTTAATAATATACCCCGGTATTTCATAAAAATAATTGCGTGAAAATACTTAAGAAATACTTACATTTTTTCCTTATCACCTGCTTAAGAAAGGCCATTTCCGGCTATGTGTTAGTTGCATCACAGAAAAAATACATATGTATAGTTATAATTTACATATGTAGCCATTTATCTCTGTTTCTGAGGTTATCTTATGACGCAACACCCCCCTGCCGGATATACCCCGCTAACCTGTGGCACCCTTCCCGCTTACCTGTCCGCACATTTACCGGATGATATTCTACCCGGCGGTACGCCGGAATCCTGGCAGACAGAGGAAGTCGGTGACGGTAATCTCAATCTGGTATTTATTGTCAGAGGCAGTCAACGGATCCTGGTGGTCAAGCAATCACTGCCGTATGTCCGTGCGGCCGGTGAATCCTGGAAACTCTCTTTGCAGCGTAATTATTTCGAATACCATGCGTTATCACAGGAAAAGCGCTTCGCACCTGACAGTGTGCCGGATGTCTATTTCTATGACGAAACCATGGCGCTGTTTGCCATGGAATACCTCGCTGATCATGTCATTCTGCGTAAAGCGCTGATCGCAGGAGAATATGTCCCTCAGCTGGCGGAAAAAATCGGCCGGTTTATGGCGCAGACACTGTTCCATACCTCGGATATCGGCATGGCGGCACAGGAGAAAAAAGCTTTGACCGCACAGTTCTCCGCCAACCATGAATTGTGCAAAATTACCGAAGATCTGATTTTTACCGAGCCTTACTTCCCGGCGCCGCGCAATAATCACACCTCTCCGCAGCTCGATCGCGATGCAAAAGCCGTGATGCTGGACAGGGAAATGGTGCAGGTCGCGATGCGCTATAAATACAAATTTATGACACAGTCACAGGCGCTGCTGCACGGGGATTTGCACTCCGGCTCCGTGATGATCGGCACTGACTCTGTTCAGGTCATTGATCCTGAGTTCAGTTTTATGGGGCCGATGGCGTTTGATACCGGCAACTACGCCGGTAACTTATATATGGCCTGGTTTTCCCAGCCCGGACACCGGGAGACAGAGGAAGAGACCGCACGCTATCAGCAATGGCTGCTGTCGCAGATAAGCCAGACCTGGAATACATTTGAGACTGAATTCCGCCGTCTGTGGACAGAAAAATCACAGGGCGATGCCTGGCCGCGTGAGCTGTATCAGGACGGCATGTTTGATGACAAATTCCTGAAAGCCGCACAGGACAGTTTCTTTGCAGAGCTGTTTCAGGACACTCTGGTCAATGCGGGGCTGGAGATCAACCGCCGCCTGCTCGGGTTTGCCGGTGTTGCTGATTTCAAAACCATTGCTGATGCAGACAAACGCGCGGCACTTGAGCGCAAAGCACTGAAACTGGCGCGGGAACTGATTGTCAACGCGCGCCATTATCACAGCTTTGCCGATGTCGAAGCCTTTCTTTCTTATTGTTAAGCGTCACCTGCACACGAGGTTATATAATGAAAATTAACGGAAAACATTACCGTTCCGTCTGGCCCGCAGATAATGGTATTCATGTCTGTATTTTTGATCAGACAAAACTGCCTTTTGAAGTCAGTATCATCACACTGACGACTATGGAGGAAGCCGCAACCTCCATCAAAGATATGTGGGTACGCGGTGCACCGCTGATTGGTGCCGTGGCCGCTTACGGCGTGGCGCTGGCGATGCACCGCGACAGCAATGACGCTGCCCTGAAAAAAGCGTATGACGTGCTGGTTGCCACCCGCCCGACTGCCATCAACCTGAAATGGGCGCTGGACAGAATCTGCGGTGCCCTGACACCACTTCCCGCAGCTGAGCGCCGTGACGCCGCTTACCGTATTGCCGCAGAAATCGCTGATGAAGATGCGGAAATCTGTCACCGCATCGGCGAACATGGCCTGACGATTATCCGCGACATCGCCGCCCGCAAGAAACCGGGCGAGCCGGTGAATATCCTGACCCATTGTAATGCAGGCTGGCTGGCTACCGTTGACTGGGGCACGGCACTGTCACCGATTTACCAGGCTTATGATGAAGGTATAAATATTCACGTCTGGGTGGATGAAACCCGTCCGCGCAACCAGGGCGGACTGACTGCCTTTGAGCTGGGCTCGCACGGTGTGCCGCATACCCTGATTGCCGATAACGCCGGGGGGCACCTGATGCAGCACGGTGAAGTGGATATGTGTATTGTCGGCACTGACCGCACCACCGCACGCGGGGATGTCTGCAATAAAATCGGTACTTACCTGAAAGCACTGGCGGCCAAAGCGAACAATGTGCCGTTCTATGTGGCGCTGCCGTCACCGACCCTCGATTTTACTGTGTGGGATGGCGTAAAAGAGATCCCGATTGAACAGCGTGCCGGTGAAGAACAGTCACATGTTTTCGGCATCACACCGGAAGGCACCCGCAGCTGGGTTAACACGGCTCCGGCCGGAACACGCTGCGGCAACTATGCCTTTGATGTCACCCCGGCGGAGTATGTCACCGGGCTTATCACCGAACGCGGTATTTGTGATGCCTCCCCGGCCGGGCTGAAAGCCATGTTCCCGGAGATGTGGCCGTCTGAGTATGAGGTGTGATTATGACCCGTACTGAACTGGCACAACAGATTATCGATACCTGTCTGAAGATGAACGCAAGCGGGCTCAACCAGGGGACCTCCGGCAACGTCAGCGCCCGCTGGCAGGACGGAATGCTGATCACCCCGAGCGGTGTGCCCTATGAAAAACTGACCCCGGACAGCATTGTGTATATGGACAGTACCGGACAGGCCGAGGCGGATAAGATCCCGTCGAGTGAATGGCACTTTCACCTGAGCTGCTATCAGGCACGCCCTGAGCTGAATGCAGTAGTACATAATCACGCCCTGAATACGGCGGCGGTATCCATTCTCAATGAATCCATTCCGGCGATCCACTATATGGTCGCCGTCACCGGAACCGACCATGTCCCCTGTGTACCGTATGCCACTTTCGGTACGCATGAACTGGCCGGTATCGTTGCGGAAGGAATTAAAACCAGTAAGGCCCTGATTATGCAGCATCACGGTATGCTGGCAATGGAAATAAACCTGGAAAAAGCGCTGTGGCTGGCGCATGAGGTTGAAGTGCTCTCCGCGCTGTATCTGAAAGTCCGCGCCATCACGCCGGATGTGCCGGTACTGAGCACAGAAGAGATGCAGCGGGTTCTGGGAAAATTCAAAACTTACGGACTGAAAACCGGAAAATAGTGATTACCGGCGGCAGAAAACGGCGCAATGCGTCGTTTTTTGTCACCTTACGTAATTAATTATTTTAAATGATAATCATTTGCAATATAATAAAAACCTTAATGTATCTGTTATTTAAGGTTTTTATGAAAAAAGTCATTTGTTACGCTGCGTTTGCTTCTGCCGCTCTTCTCCTGTCCGGATGTGCCGCCACAAAAAAATCCCCGCAATTCAGCGAAAAAAGCATTGAAGAGTGCGGCCGCTATCTGCCGGACGGCATTGCTTACTATGTAACGATTGAAGGCGAAGTGGATTTAAACAAGCAGTTTAACGGTGATATTAATGTGACCGCATTACAGGACAGCGCACCCGCTGTTGCATTTAACCACGAGCTGATTCAGGCCGGTGCGGATAAATATATGGACTGTGCTATTCAGCTGCTGAATAACGGTAAGGGAGATACCCGCACACCGGAAGAAAAAGCGGCGGCAGAAAAACAGTAACCGGCGATATTGATGCTCTGGTGTAAAAAAACCCCCTTCAGGCGGTTTTTGCACTTATTTATCTGACAACAAATGTGCCGCAATCAGCGGATCAACAATTAAATCAGAAACATATCCGCCACGCAGTGCCCCGAGGGTGGCGGCGATATTTTGTTCACCGGTTGCGATAAAAATCCGCCGCGCAATGTTGCGCAGCTGCGGCAGACGGATACCCAGAATGCGGGCATCCGTATGCGTATCCAGCGGCTCACCCGCCTGATCATAAAAGCGCCCGCAGATAACCCCGACAGCGCCTTTGCGGTGAAAGTCTGTCATTTCCTCCGCCGTAATCACGCCGGCACGGATCAGCGGGTTCTCTTCCGTGACATTTCCGGCCACGAACAGCGCTTTGGTGCAGCGATCCAGCTGAGCAAAGTTTGCCTGAATGATAGGCTCACGGCGCAGTGCATCAGCCAGTTCCGCCGAGCTGACGATCGCAGGCACATGCAGATACGCACACTCACCGCCGAACTTTCCGGCGATCAGCGAAGACGATTCCACGGTGGTGAAATCCGGCTGCGACGGCACGGAGCCGAGCATCTGTAATACCGTCATATTGCGGATGATTTTCGGTGTCAGACACTTCGCCATATGGTGAATTGTCCGTCCCCAGGCCACGCCGAGCACATCCCCGTCTTCAATCACCTGACTGAGATACACCCCGGCCGCCTGTGCCATGTTTTCCCGGCGGCGGGCGGAATCTGCCGCCGCCTCCGCAACCGGGCTGTCCGGCACCACCAGCACATTGGTCAGATTGAACTTTTTTTTCAGTGACAACGCCATATCGATGCGGCTGTAACGCGCCATATCCAGGCTGATATGCACCACACCGTTTTCCCGGGCCGTCTGCAGGTATTTCACCACTGTCACGCGGGAAATCCCCATCACATCAGCCACTTCCGTCTGACTGAGACCGGACTGATAATAGAGCCATGCGGCCTGCAGAACCGGGTCATTACCGAACATCAGGCGTCCGGTCAGGCGGTTGTCACTGTTTGTCATGCTTCGCGCACCACGCTGCCCCAGAGATCATACTCATCGGCATGTTCAATATTCACCATCACAATATCCCCCGGCTGCACATCAAATTCACCGTTGAGATATACCATACCGTCGATTTCCGGCGCATCCGCCATACTGCGGCCGACAGCGCCCTCTTCGTCATCAACTTCATCAATGATCACCGGCAGTGTGCGGCCGATTTTTTCAGCCAGACGCTCTGCGGAGATCTGCTGCTGTAACTGCATAAAGCGGTGATAGCGCTCTTCTTTGATCTCTTCCGGCACCTGATCCGGTAATTCGTTGGCATGCGCCCCTTCCACCGGACTGTATTTAAAGCAGCCGACGCGATCCAGACGGGCTTCTGTCAGGAAGTCCAGCAGCATCTGAAAGTCTTCTTCGGTTTCACCCGGGAAGCCGACAATAAAGGTGGAACGCAGTGTCAGTTCCGGACAGATTTCGCGCCAGCGTTTGATGCGCTCCAGTGTGCGCTCAACGGCACCCGGGCGTTTCATCAGTTTCAGAATACGCGGGCTGGCATGCTGTAACGGAATATCCAGATACGGCAGGATTTTGCCTTCCGCCATCAGCGGGATCACATCATCCACATGCGGATACGGATACACGTAATGCAGACGTACCCACACACCGAGCTGAGATAACTGCTCACACAGACCGATCATGCTGGTTTTCACCGGCAAACCATCGCGGAAACCGGTGCGGTGTTTGATATCCGCGCCATAGGCAGAGGTATCCTGGGAGATCACCAGCAGCTCTTTCACACCGGCTTCAACCAGGCGCTGCGCTTCACTCAGCACCTCACCGACAGGACGGCTGTCCAGATCGCCGCGCATGGACGGGATAATGCAGAATGTGCAGCGGTGATTACAACCTTCAGAAATTTTCAGATACGCGTAATGGCGCGGTGTCAGTTTCACGCCCTGCTCCGGCACCAGGCTGGTGAACGGATCATGCGCCGGTTTCGGCACATATTTGCGGACATTCGCCAGCACCTGCTCATAGCTGTGCGGACCGGTGATTTCCAGCACCTTCGGGTGCACTTCACGGATCTGGTCTTCTTTCGCACCCAGACACCCGGTCACGATCACTTTACCGTTTTCCGCCAGTGCCTCGCCGATAGCTTCCAGGGACTCCTGCACAGCACTGTCAATGAAACCGCAGGTATTGACGATCACCACATCGGCATCATCATAGCTCGGCACAACCTGATAGCCGTCCGTGCGCAGTTCAGTCAGAATCCGCTCGGAATCCACCAGGTTTTTCGGGCAGCCTAAAGAAACGAAACCGACTTTCGGCACTGTGTTGGTATTTTGCGACATAAGCTCATTTACTCAAAAGAGCAGGATGCAGCAGGATATTTCCGGCTGCATCCCGCAGATATTAGTCATTATCGGAAAGGAAAGAGACAAATTTTAGCAAACAAACTCCCCTGACTGATAGCCTCCGGCGTAAAAAATCCCAGTGTCAGATAAAAAACCAGTGCAATTCGTGCAATCCCCCGGCGCTGTATTCTGCCGTTTACAGTGAATGTGATATACACGGCAGCTTTATCCTGCTGATCCGGTTATGCTTTCCTTGTCAGCATTTAATGTCATCGTTCTGAAAATTAAAAGCATCATTATTTGCGAGCCTGATATTGAAATGCTGCTGTTGTGCTTATCTCATTATTTTCCATAAGAAGGGTAATCACGGTATCTATGCAAAAATCAAAACGTAAAACGTGGATTTTTTATCTCATCCTGATCATTGTCCTTGCCGGCGGCGGCTATCTGTACCACATGCTGCAAAGCCCCGGGCTGCCTGAGGGCTTTGCTCAGAGCAACGGACGGATCGAGGCAACGGAAATTGATATCTCAACCAAAACCGCCGGACGCATCAGTACCATCAATGTCAGAGAGGGGGATTTTGTCCGCGCCGGGGATGTGCTGGCGCAGATGGATACCCGGACACTGGAGGCGCAGCTGAGTGAAGCTCAGGCACAGTACCGCCAGGCGGACAGTAATGTGATTTCCTCGCGCTCGGCACTGGCTCAGCGGAAAAGTGAGAAAGCCGCCGCAGAGGCGATGGTACGTCAGCGCACCGCAGAACTGACTGCCGCGCAGAAGCGTCTGACGCGTTCACAGGCACTGGTGAGAACCAACGCGGTATCTGTTCAGCAGGTGGATGATGACCTTGCTGTTGTCCAGGGTGCCCGTGCTGCCGTGGAAGCGGCGAAAGCTCAGGTGGCAGCGGCTTCTGCGGCGATTGATGCCGCACAGTCCGGTATTATCCAGGCACAGACCAAAGTGGATGCCGCTCTGGCGACACAACACCGGATTGAAGCGGATCTGGATGACAGTCAGCTGAAAGCCCCGCGCAACGGCCGTGTTCAGTATCGCGTTGCCGAACCGGGTGAAGTGCTCGGTGCCGGTGGCCGCGTGGTGAACATGGTCGATCTCAGCGATGTTTATATGACTTTCTTCCTGCCGACCGAACAGGCCGGACAGGCGGGCATCGGCAGTGATGTGCATATTATTCTTGATGCCGCCCCGGACCTGGTGATCCCGGCGAAAACCTCGTATGTCGCCAGTGTCGCGCAGTTTACCCCGAAAACGGTGGAAACGGATAATGAGCGCCAGAAACTGATGTTCCGCGTTCGTGCGCGTATCGCCCCCGAACTGCTGGAAAAACATCTGGAATATGTGAAAACCGGTCTGCCGGGACGCGCTTATATCCGGCTTGACCCGAAGCAGGACTGGCCGGCTGACCTGGAGGTGAAATTACCTCAATGACATCATCAAAACAGCATTCCGACACCGCAATCGTCACCCTGGAACAGGTTACGCATCATTACGGTGATGTGTGCGCCCTTGATGATATCACGCTGAACATCCCCGCCCGGCAGATGGTGGGGCTGATCGGGCCGGACGGTGTCGGGAAATCCACCCTGATTTCCCTGATTGCCGGTGCCCGTAAAGTGCAGCAGGGTAATGTGATTGTGCTGAGCGGTGATATCCGCGAAGAAGAGCACCGTCGCGCGGTGTGTCCGCGTATTGCTTATATGCCGCAGGGACTGGGGAAAAACCTGTATCACACCCTGTCGGTGTTTGAAAACGTGGATTTTTTCGGGCGGCTGTTCGGCCAGTCTGAGGAAGAACGCCGTCTGCGGATTGACGACCTCCTCGCCAGCACCGGGCTCGCCCCGTTCCGCGACCGCCCGGCGGGAAAACTCTCCGGCGGGATGAAGCAGAAACTCGGATTATGCTGTGCCCTGATCCATGACCCGGAACTATTGATCCTCGACGAACCAACCACCGGCGTTGACCCCCTCTCCCGCGCCCAGTTCTGGGAGCTTATCGACCGCATCCGCGAACGCCAGCAAAATATGAGTGTGCTGGTGGCGACAGCCTATATGGAAGAGGCGGAACGATTTGATCACCTGGTCGCAATGGACGACGGCAAAGTCCTGGCGACAGGACACGCCCGTGAACTGAAAGCGCAGACACAGACTAATGAGCTGGAAGCCGCCTTTATCGCTCTGCTGCCGGAAGAAAAACGCAAAGATCACAAAGCGGTGGTGATCCCGCCGCGCAAGGCGCAGGACAATGAAGAGATTGCTATCGAGGCACAGGATCTGACCATGCGCTTCGGCAGTTTCACCGCCGTTGACCACGTCAGTTTCCGCATCCCGAAAGGAGAGATCTTTGGTTTCCTCGGCTCCAACGGCTGCGGTAAATCCACCACCATGAAAATGCTCACCGGGCTGTTGCAGGCCACGGAAGGCAAGGCGTGGCTGTTTGGTCAGGAGGTCGATCCGAAAGATTTGAATACGCGGATGCGGGTCGGTTATATGTCGCAGGCGTTCTCCCTCTACAGTGAGCTGACGGTTTTACAGAACCTGGTGCTGCACGCCAAATTATTCCATGTGCCGGAAAACGAAATTGATGACCGCGTTGATGAAATGATGACGCGCTTTAAACTGACGGATGTTGCCGATGCCATGCCGGAGGGGTTACCGCTCGGGATACGCCAGCGTTTATCGCTGGCCGTGGCGGTTATTCACCGCCCGGAAATGCTGATCCTCGATGAGCCGACATCCGGCGTTGACCCGATTGCCCGCGATATGTTCTGGGATCTGATGGTGGATTTATCACGCAAAGACGGCGTGACGATTTTTATATCCACCCACTTTATGAATGAGGCCGCCCGCTGCGACCGCATGTCGCTGATGCACGCCGGGAAAGTACTGGTGACGGATACCCCGGAGAATCTGGTCGCCAACAGCCAATTTGACACCCTCGAAGCCGTCTTTATTGATTATCTGAAAAAAGCCTCGGGGATTGAGGATGATGCCCCGTCGCCGGAAGCACCGGAGCTGCCTGCCGACAGCGGCGAAGCTGCCGCCACCGCGCTGAAGCGCCGTTTCAGTCTGCGCCGTCTGTTCAGTTACAGTCTGCGTGAAGGGCTGGAGCTGCGCCGTGACCCGGTACGTCTGACACTGGCGCTGCTCGGCACCGTGATCCTGATGTTTATTATGGGCTACGGCATCAGTATGGATGTGGAAAATCTGCGTTTTGCTGTGCTCGACCGCGACCAGACCACCACCAGCCAGAACTATGTGCAGGATCTCTCCGGTTCACGCTACTTTATCGAACAGCCGCCGCTGCAAAATTATGACGATATGGAGCGCCGGATGCGTGCCGGAGAAATCGCGGTGGCGATTGAAATTCCGCCGGATTTTGCCCGTGATATCGCCAAAGGCCATGATGTGAAACTGGGTGTCTGGGTGGACGGTGCGATGCCGAACCGGGCAGAAACGGTGCGCGGTTATGTTCAGGCTATGCATCTCAACTGGCTGACCCGCATGGCGTCAAAACAGCCGGTGGCAAACCCGCTGCACTCTGCCATCGATATCGAAACCCGTTACCGTTATAACCCGGATGTGAAAAGTCTGCCTGCTATCGTTCCGGCGGTGATCCCGCTGCTGCTGATGATGATACCGGCAATGCTCAGCGCCCTGAGTGTGGTGCGGGAGAAAGAACTGGGGTCGATTATCAATCTTTATGTCACGCCGGTAACCAAAACGGAGTTTTTAATCGGCAAACAGGTACCTTATATCGTGCTGGGGATGTTTAACTTTTTCCTGCTCTGCGCCCTCTCCGTCTGGGTATTCGGAGTGCCGTTCAAGGGCAGTCTGCTGACGGTGACACTCGCCGCATTCTGCTATATCACCATTGCCACCAGCATGGGGCTGCTGATTTCCTGCTTTATGAAAAGCCAGATTGCCGCAATTTTCGGAACCGCGATTATCACTCTGATCCCGGCCACCCAATTTTCCGGCATGATTGACCCGGTTTCATCACTGGAAGGTATGGGTTACTGGATAGGACACATCTACCCGACCGCTCATTTCCTGACCATCACCCGGGGAACTTTCTCCAAAGGGCTGGGGCTTATCGATCTGTATCAGGCCTTTATTCCGCTGCTGATCACTATTCCGGTTGTTCTCGGGTGCAGCATCTTTTTCCTGAAAAAGCAGGAGGGATAACATGCGGACACTGAAGAATATTATCTATCTCGGCATGAAAGAGCTGCGCAGCCTGATTCGGGATAAAGCAATGCTGGCACTGATCGTGTTTGCATTCACGGTATCAATCTATTCCTCGGCGACGGTGACATCCGGTTCGCTGCATCTGGCACCGATTGCCATTGCGGACCAGGATCGCTCCCAGCTCAGTGAGCGTATTATCAACAGCTTTTACGAGCCCTATTTCCTGGCCCCGGCGGATATTGATATCAGTCAGATGGACGGCCTGATGGACAGCGGCACCTACACTTTCACCATGGATATTCCGCCAAATTTTCAGCGTGATGTGCTGGCCGGACGCCGCCCCGCCATTCAGCTGAACGTTGATGCCACCCGCATGAGTCAGGCGTTTCTCGGTAACAGTTATATTCAGAATATTGTCACCGGGGAGGTGAATACTTTTCTGGCTAAAAACCGGCAAAACACGGTGCTGCCGGTGGATCTGGATATCCGCGCCCGTTTTAACCCGAACCTGAATCAGATGTGGTTCGGGTCGGTGATGGCAATTATCAACAATATCACGATGCTGTCGATTGTCCTGACCGGGGCGGCACTGATCCGCGAGCGGGAGCACGGCACAATTGAGCATCTGCTGGTGATGCCGGTGACGCCGTTTGAGATCATGATGTCCAAAGTCTGGTCAATGGGACTGGTGGTACTGCTCGCCTCGCTCGGCTCGCTGCTGCTGATTGTCCGCTTTCTGCTGCAGGTGCCGATAGAGGGTTCAATTACGCTGTTTATGTGCGGGGTGGCGCTGAGTCTGTTTGCCACCACCTCCATCGGAATTTTTATGGGGACGCTCGCCCGTTCGATGCCGCAGTTCGGGCTGCTGATGATTATGGTGCTGCTGCCGCTGAATATGTTATCAGGCGGGATGACCTCGCGGGAAAGTATGCCGCAGTTTGTGCAGGATATTATGCAGACCATGCCGACGACACACTTTGTCAGCCTGGCACAGGCTATTCTCTACCGGGGCGCGGATTTCCTGATAGTCTGGCCGCAGTTTATTTATCTGATCATTATCGGCGGGGCATTTTTTGGTGCGGCTTTGCTGCGCTTCCGCAAAACCATCAGTGCGATGGCATAGCGGCGGGGTATTGCTGCCAACATTGAGTGCCGGCAAAGTGCAGCCGCCGCCGGAAAGAATAAAACCATCTTCTTTCAAACCCGGGCGGCGGGATAACCGGCAAAGGAAGAATTCCGGGGAACATACACCAGTATGTGACCCGGAATTCTGAGTGCGGCCAACACAGCCACAGACAGGAGGATGACGCGGATTAAGATTTGAGGAGACCGCGCACAACCACCTTGCTCGCCGGGGCGCTGCGATCCGTCGCCCGCCGTACTGCCATGTTAATGGCCTGCCAGGCAATTTCCTGTAAATCATGAGAAATGCACGGGAAATTGAATCCGTAAATATCGGCATGAGAGACTTCATCGATGCTGAACAGCGAGACATCTTTTTGCGGGATCAGATTGTGGCGGATACAGGCTTTGATAATCCCGAGTGAGATCTGGTTATTGCAGCCGACAAAATAATCCGGCGCGGGATGGTATTTCAGGTAATGGTCGGTGACTTTAAAGGCTTCATCCATCAGGAAGTCCGCATGCAGCACATTGACGCTGCTGACCTGGCCGTGCAGACCGGCCACCATGCCGGTTACGCGATCCTGGGCCACATTGGAATCTTCCGGGCCGGATACAATCACCACGTTATCCGCTTTTTGTGACAGCAGATAGCGCCCTGCCTGCAATCCGCAGTCGAGGTTATCGATGTAAACGCCGCTGCATGCCTTGGCATCCAACTCGCGGTCAACCAGGATCACCGGAATATTGAGCAGTTCCAGCTGTTTCATATACGCCGGGCGGTAAACCCGTTCGGCGGAGACAACGGACAGAATGATGGCATCCACGTTGTAACCAATCAGCTTATCAATGATACGCGCTTCATTTTCACGTGATTCATAAGAGTCAAACATCAGCGTGTCATACCCGGCGTTATAGGCTTCCAGGGTGATGCGCTTGGCCAGCCCGCCGAAAAACGGGTTGCTCATGTCAGGACTGACAATACCGATGGTACGGGAGGATTTCGCGCGCAGGCTGCGTGCCGCCGCATTCACCACATAACCGATTTTATCTGCGGCATCGAGAATACGCCTGAGAGTTTCCGGGTGAACCTTATCCGGCTGCGAAAATGCGCGGGATGCGGTGATCTTACTGACATTCGCAATAGCGGCCACATTTTCCAGTGTGACTTTCTGTGTCCGGGGTTCCGCCAATTTTCTCTCCTTAGCAGCAACGTATCATTTTATACCATTATAATATCATCTAAATCGATTCAGTCACGTGAAAAACACGCTTTTTATTACTTAAACCGACACTAACAACTTTTTAACACTCGAGTCTTTTTATCCGCGGATCGGTAAAAATGTCGTATTCATCGGTATTTTCTGTGGAGAACTCCGACACCACCGCGCCCTGCGGCCCGGCTTTAAACCAGTGACGGGTGTCCGGCATGATGGTGTACTGCTCTCCCGGGCGCAGCAGAATAAAGCGGTCACAGGTGTACCATTCCTCATCCCCCTGCGGCGGACGGCAAACCGGATTGCCCTGTGCATCCTGATTCAGCGTCAGCGCCGGATCATCCACAAACAGATACACCTCACCCCAGCGGCAGCGGAAGGTTTCCTGCTTGCCCGGCCGGTCTTTGTACGGCGGATGGCGGTGCTCCGGACAGGTCTGGTCAGCAAAGAGAACCAGCTCTTTGGCGCAGTACAGCGGGCTGTTGCAGTACGTGAGCAGTTGCAGGCCCGAGCGGGGATAATCCGGCAGATTAAAGTGAGCAATTTCAATATGCTGCTGTTCCGCTTCTGTCAGAATGATATGTGCCTGTTCCAGAACCGCCAGTGATTCCGCGATATACGGCTGTTTATTCATCTGCCTCTCTCCTGAATGATATCGTTATCATTATAGCCTTGTCACAGATAGCAAAGATGTGACCCGGAAGACCCTTTGCCGAATACTACATGAGTAGATCAGACTTTATTTAATAAAAGTTTAACCATCATCACATAATTATAATAAACATTGCTCTATTATCCGCATCATAGTAATGATATCGATATCATTTTAATGAAAGGAAATGATCATGAAGGCATTAGTATTAGAGAAAGCAGGGAAAATCGCCATTCAGGATTGGCAGAGTAATGAAGTACTTGGCGATGACGATGTTGAGATTAAAATCCACACCGTCGGTATCTGCGGCAGCGATGTTCACTATTATCAGCATGGCCGTATCGGGCCGTTCGTGGTTGAGGCACCGATGGTGCTGGGTCACGAAGCGTCCGGTGTGATCACCGCAGCCGGTAAAAATGTGAAGCACCTGAAAGTCGGCGATCGCGTGTGCATGGAACCGGGCATTCCGGATCTGCAGTCCCCGCAATCCCGTGCCGGTATCTATAACCTTGATCCTGCTGTTCGTTTCTGGGCGACCCCGCCAATCGACGGCTGCCTGCGTGAAAGCGTGATCCACCCTGCCGCCTTCACCTTTAAACTGCCTGATAACGTTTCCTTTGCCCAGGGCGCAATGGTTGAGCCGCTGGCAATCGGTATGCAGTCCGCGACCAAAGCCGGGATCAAACCGGGCGATATCGGTCTGGTTATCGGTGCCGGGACAATCGGTATCATTACCGCGCTGTGCGCACTGGCCGGCGGCTGTTCCGATGTCATCATCTGTGATGTGTTTGATGAAAAACTGAAGGTGGCTGAGAAATATCAGGGTCTGCACGCAGTAAACAGCAAAGACCAGCAGGCACTGGCGGATAAAGTCCGTGAGCTGACCGGCGGCGAAGGCGTGAACGTCCTGTTTGAGTGCAGCGGCGCGAAACCGGTTATTGCCTCCATCTCTGATCATATCGCCCCGGGCGGCACCGCAGTCCTCGTCGGCATGCCAATCGACCCGGCACCGCTGGATATCGTGGCGGCACAGGCGAAAGAAGTGACCTTCAAAACTATTTTCCGCTACGCCAATATGTATCCGCGCACCATCCGTCTGCTGAGCTCCGGCAAACTGAATGTGGCACCGCTGCTGTCCGCAACCTACAAGTTCAAAGACAGTGTCGAAGCCTATGAGCGTGCAGCCGAAGGCCGTGCGACTGATGTGAAAATTGTGCTGGAAATGGAGTAAACCATGACGCTCTATGCCGGTATTGACTGCGGAACACAAAGCACCAAGGTCATTATTGCCGATAACCGGACCGCGCGTATTCTGGGTGAGGGCTCAGCCCCTCACCCGATGATCAGCGAATCAGACGGAAGCCGTGAACAGGAAGCTGTCTGGTGGACTGATGCGCTGCAAACCGCGTTTGCTCAGGCGATTAAAAACGCCGGAATTGACGGGCGGGATATCCGCGCCCTCGCTGTTTCCGGCCAGCAGCACGGTTTTGTGCCGGTCAGTCATGACGGTACGGTACTTGCGCCTGCCAAACTGTGGTGTGATACCTCGACCAGTGCGGAGAATCAGTGGTTTATTGATGCACTGGGCGGTGAACAGGCCGCACTTGACCGTCTGGGTGTGTTACCGCAGACCGGCTATACCGTGTCAAAAATTATCCGCTTTAAACAGCAGCACCCGGAACTGTGGAAACAGCTGCGTTATGTGCTGCTGCCGCACGATTACCTGAATTTCTGGCTCACCGGGCAGGCCTGTGCCGAGTACGGCGATGCCTCCGGGACCGGGCTGCTCAATATCCGCAGCCGTGAGTGGGATCAGGCCGCTGCTGATCTTATCGATCCGGAAGGTCGTTTATGGCAGGCGCTGCCGCCGCTGGTGCGCGCAGAGCAAATCATCGGCACGGTTCGTCCGGAAATCGCAGATAAGCTCGGCATTTCTCCGGACACCCGTGTGGCATCCGGCGGCGGCGATAACATGATGGCCGCCATCGGCACCGGAAATATCCGTCCGGGCATCACCACCATGAGCCTGGGTACCTCCGGTACGCTGTTTACCTTTGCGGAACAACCGGTTGTGGCGGATTCCGCGATGATCGCCGGGTTCTGCTCCTCCAGCAATGGCTGGCTGCCACTAATTTGCACCATGAATGTCACCTCCGCCACCACCACGGTTCAGTCATTATTAGGTATGGATATTCAGGCATTTAATGATGCTCTGAACAGCAGTCAGCCCGGTGCGGGCGGTCTTATTATGCTGCCGTTCTTTAATGGTGAGCGCGTACCTCAGTTACCCGAAGCCCGCGCCAGCCTTCACAATATGGACGGCAGCAACCTGACTCCGCAGAACCTGAGCCTGGCCGTGGTGGAAAGTGCCACTTACGGGCTGCGCTTCGGTATTGATCTGTTCCGTCAGCAGGGAATTACCACCAGTGAGATCCGTCTGACCGGCGGCGGTGCCCGCAGCGTGAAATGGCGGCAGATTGTTGCGGATATCATGGCGGCACCAGTGGTGTGCGTCACCAACCAGGAAGCGGCAGCACTGGGTGCGGCGGTTCAGGCTATCTGGTGTGACACCCTCAGCGCAGACAGCGCACCGGAAGCACAGCTGGCCGCTCTCTGCGACCGCTTTGTGCAACTGGATGACAGCAGCCGTACACAGCCGGATCCGGCGAACGTGGCGGTTTATGAGTCCCTGTATCAGAACTACCTTGCTTTACTGACATCAGAATACCCGGAGGTCACCGTATGACAGCCACTGTCGCTGACAATGAGGAATTACTGCGGGTTGAAGGGGTACGCAAAGCCTTTGGTCAGGTTGTTGCACTGAAGAACGCGCAGTTTTCACTGAAGAGAGGTTCCATTCACGCCCTGTGCGGCGGGAATGGTGCCGGTAAATCCACGTTCCTGAGCATCCTGATGGGTTTTATCCGTCCGGATGCCGGTGAAATCTATGTCAAAGGCAAACGCTGTGAGTTTCATCAGCCGATCGAAGCCCTGCACGCCGGTATCGCCATTGTTCAGCAGGAGCTGAGTTCCATTCCTGACCTGACCGTGGCGGAAAATATCTGGCTGGGGCGTGAGCCGCGCCGTTTCGGGTTTGTCGATTTTAAACAGCTCAACCGGCAGACTACTGAATTGCTGACCGACCTGCATTTTGATATATCCCCGTCAGAAAAAATGCGCAACCTGAGTGTGGCGGAACAGCAACTGGTCGAAATCGCCAAAGCCCTCTCTCACGCGGATGCGGATATCATCATTATGGATGAACCGACCTCCGCCATCGGCGAGGAAGATGCGCAGAAGATTTTCGATGTCATCACCCGCCTGACGGAAAAAGGTAAAGGCATTATTTATGTCTCACACCGCCTGTCCGAGATTTTTCAGATAGCCGATACCTTCACCATTTTCCGTGACGGTACCTTTATCACCGACGGCCCGCTGGCGGATATCACCCGCGAGAAGCTGATTGAGCTGATTATCGGCCGTGAAATCAAAGATGAGTTCGCCAAATTTAACGAGCCGACAGATGAAACCATTATGGAAGTCCGGGAACTGTCCCGTGATGACCAGGTGCAGGACATCAGCCTGACGCTGAAAAAAGGCGAAATCCTGGGAATTTACGGGCTGGTCGGTTCCGGCCGTTCTGAGTTCCTCGACCTGATTTTCGGCATCGAACACGCCGATAAAGGCACCATAAAAATTGGTGACCGCTTCCTCGACAAACACACACCGAAAGATTCCATTAATGCCGGGATCGCCTATGTCACTGAAGACCGCAAAGATACCGGGCTGATGCTGGGCCGCTCCATCAATGAAAATATCAATATCGCCTCATTTGGTGCCATCAGTACCGGCGGCTTTATTCATGACCGCAAAGAGCGTGCCCGTGCAGACGACATGATCACACTGTTCAATGTCAAAACCCCGGATGCGGATCAGCTGGTCGGGAACCTCAGCGGCGGTAACCAGCAGAAAGTGGTTCTCGGGCGCTGGGCGCTAATCGAGCCGGATGTGATGCTGCTCGATGAGCCGACACGCGGCGTGGATGTCGGTGCCAAGAAAGAAATTTATAAGTTTATGTCTGAGTTCGCCTTACAGGGCAAAGGCATTGTGATGGTCTCTTCTGAGCTGTCGGAGATTATCGGGATGAGTGACAGGATTATTGTTTTCCGTGACGGACGGATCGCCGGAGAGCTGACCGCCGCCACTGCCACCCAGACTGATTTAATGAAACTTGCGGTGTGATCTCACCCGCCAACGTATGCATGAATAAAGAGAAGTGACCATGACTACAACAAATACTGCACCCGCACCAGGGGTCTCATTTATCGCCCGTAACAAGAAAAACATGCACAAATACGGCATCATTCTGGCGTTCTTTGTGCTGTGTCTGATTGTGGCGGTTGTCGGTGAAGTTCAGGTCGCCCGCGGCGAATGGACCAATAACTATTTTCTGAGTCAGGACAACATGCTGATTATCCTGCGTCAGATTTCCATCAACGGTATTCTCGCCATCGGGATGACCTTCGTCATCATCACCGCCGGTGTTGACCTCTCTGTCGGTTCGGTGCTGGCACTGAGCGGGATTGTGGCGGCGCGTTTTGCCACCAGCAACACCGGCCTGGCTATCGGTGATACCGCGAATGCCGTGATGATCCCGATGATTATCGCACTCGGCATCGGTATCATTTGTGGTCTGCTCAACGGGACTATCCTGGCGAAATTCAACCTTCAGCCGTTTATCGTCACCATGGGGATGCTGTCTGCGGCACGCGGTCTGACTCTGCTGACCACTGACGGTAACCCGGTTTCCCAGCTCAACAGTGATTTCCGCTGGCTGGGTAACGGCTATATCCTGGATATCCCGGTACCGGTGGTGATCCTGGCGGTTATCTTTATTCTGGCCTGGATTTTACTCAATAAAACCACCTTCGGCCGTTATGTGTATGCCGTCGGCGGCAACCCGAAAAGCGCCAGAACCTCCGGTATCAGCGTGATTAAAATTAAAGTGCTGGTTTATACCCTGTGTGGCGCGTTAGCCGGTATTGCCGGGCTGATTCTGACTGCCCGTACCGGGTCAGCACAGACCAGTGCAGGCAGCGCCTACGAGCTGGATGCAATCGCTGCGGTGGTTATCGGCGGTACCAGTATGGCCGGTGGTGTGGGGACGTTAGTCGGCACCCTGTTCGGCGTGTTAATTATCGGTGTGATGAATAACGGTCTCGACCTGCTGGGCGTGCAGTCGTATTACCAGCAGATTATCAAAGGCGCATTAATTGTTATCGCCGTACTTTTGGATCCGTCACGTAAGCAACGCCGTGACTGATGGCAGCACCACGCGGATTCTTTCAGTCTGCCACAGGCTGAAGGATGAAGCGTAAAAAAGACGAAAACAGCAAAAAACAAAAGCAAAACTACCCTACACAATGAAGGAATGACCATGAAAAAACTGACCAAAATCGCTGCACTGACAGCCCTGATGATGGGCGGACAGGCATTTGCGGCACAGGACAATCCGGTGAAAATTGCCGTTCTGATGTACGGCATGAAAGCTGAATTTGTCCAGTTAATGGAAAAATCCGCAAAAGAGCATCCGGCTGTGAAAAACGGTGAAGCGATCATCACAGTTTATGATGGCCGTTATGATCCGATGGTTCAGAACAACCAGGCGGAAACCGCAATCCAGACCAAAGCCGACGCTATCATCATCAACCCGATGGATTATGAAGCGAATATCGACGTGGTCACCATGGCAAATGACGCCAAAATCCCGGTTATCGTCACCAACGCCCGTCTGAACACCGACAAAATGACCGCAGAAGTGGTGTCTGATGACGTCCTCGGCGGTTATATGGAAGCCAAAGCGGTTCTGGAAAAAATGAACTGCGAAGGTAACGTGGTTATTATCGAAGGGCCGAAAGGCGGCAGCGGTGAAATTCAGCGCGGCGAAGGTAATGACAAAGCGATCGCGGAATGTGGTCCGGGTAAAGTGAAAGTGCTGGAGCGCAAAACGGCTAACTGGTCACGCGCGGAAGCGATGCCGCTGATGGAAAACTGGTTACAGAAACACCGTGGTAAAATCGGTGGTGTTATTGCACAGAACGACGAAATGGCACTGGGTGCGATTGAAGCAATCAAATCTGCCGGTCTGAATGTGAATGATTTCTCCATTGCCGGTGTTGATGGCGTGTCTGATGCTATCCGCTCTGTTCAGGAAGGCGAAATGGTCTCCATCCTCCAGGACGCAAATGCACAGATGCAGGGTTCTATCGACCTGGCGATGAAAGCGGTCAAAGGTGACAAATATGAGCCGCAGTCCAAAATCTGGGTTCAGTATGCTGACCAGCTGAAATGGAATGACGGTAAAGACAAACGTTACGCGATTCCGTGGACTCAGGTCACCAAAGAAAACGCGCAGCAGTTACTGGACGCCCGTAAATAAATACACTCCCGCCGTCTTCTTATGAAGGCGGCGTTTTTTTATCCGCAACTTCCCCTGTTCAGGCGGTTTTATACACAATTCAAAAAAGTCATGTCCGGAAAGCGCTATAAACCGCTGAATATCCCGTAACGCCGCCCGCACCCTGCCCTGAACCTGAAACCGTCACTCCGCCTGTACCGCCGGAGCTCCCGGCTCAGCCGCACCGTCCGCCGGGAGAGGAGCTGCACCCCGTCAGATTACACTTCATAGGCCCGGTGCTGATTTTCATTATGCTGCTGTTATTTGTGGTTTATATACTGTATTTACAGTAAATGGCCGGCACCGGTTACATACGGAATACCGAGTATTTCCATCGCCAGTGCATTCCACGCACGGCAGCTGCGGCTCTGATACCCGCCGCGCACACCGGCCAGCGCCAGATCGTAGGAGAGCACCGGATCGGTTACCGGGAGCAGCACCAGACCATCCGCCGTGCGTTCACGCCACATGCTGTCCGGCAGCAGTGTGATCCCCACCCCCGCCCTGACCATCGCCAGGATCAGATCGAGGTGATTGCTCCGTCCTGCCACCACCGGTTCCGTGCTGTAAATCCCGCACGCACTGCGCACCAGGTCGTTTATCCGGAATGCTTCGGAGAAAAACACAAACGGCTCGCGGATAATCTCCGCAAAGCTTACCTGTTTTTTTGCCGCCAGCGGGTGCTGATGATTCACCAGCAGCATCAGCCGGTCGGTGGCAAAGCGGTGCAGATCAAACAGCTGCTCATCAAACGGCAGCATCACCGCAGCGGTTTCCACCGTACCGTCGGTCATCGCTTCGGCCATCTGTTTCGTGCCCAGTTCAAAAATCTTCAGTTCCACCTGCGGATGGCGGGACGTAAACGCCATGATAATCCCGGCAAACCAGGTCGAGGCGATAACCGGCGGTAATCCCACATTCAGTGTGCCGGTCAGCGGGCCGGATTTATCCTGTAATGCTTTGTTCATACACTGAAACTGCACCAGAATCCGTCGCGCGTGCTCATACAGAATCGCCCCTTCATCGGTCAGCGTCACCCCGCCGGTATCACGGACCAGTAACGGAAATCCCAGTTCATGCTCCAGCTTCTGAATACTGCGGCTGATGGCGGGTTGCGTGACAAACAACGCCTCTGCCGCCCGGCTGAATCCTTTGTACTGAACCACCTCTGTAAAGTAGCGGAGTGCGCGTATATCCATGTTTTTGCTGCCCTATAACAAAAAGTTATCACACTGATGATTATATACCATTTCCATTTATACCGCAGAACCACTAGAAATGATCGTCATAACACGTGGTTCGTTCTGAATAAACGGTGTGATCGGAGAAGATAACAATGACAAAAAGTGTAATTGAGCATGTTTTAAGCCGTCTGGCAGATTTAGGCATCACCGATATTTTCGGTGTCGCGGGGGATTTTGCATTCCCCATTGAAGATGCGGTCTGCGACGGTAACACACAGCGCTGGATTGGTAACTGTAACGAACTGAACGCCGCCTATGCTGCAGATGGCTACGCGCGTATCAAGGGCGCCGCGGCGCTTTCCACCACGTTCGGCGTGGGTGAATTAAGCGCGATCAACGGTATTGCCGGTTCGTATGCGGAAAACCTGCCGGTTTTTCATCTGGTCGGCATGCCTGCCAGTGGTGTGCAGAAGAGTGGCCGCCTGGTGCATCACACCCTGGGCGATGGTAATTTCAGCCTGTTCTGTGAACTGGGGCAGCGCCTTTCCTGTGCCTACGCCATAATGACCCCGGAGAACTGTGTGGCGGAGACGGAACGCCTGATTGCTGCCGCGCTGCGCGAGCGCCGTCCGGTCTATATGGGCTTCCCGTTTGATTACGCGACACAGCCGGTTCAGATGCCGGAACACCTTACCGCACCGGCACAACCGGTCAGTGACAAAACCGCGCTCACTGAAGCGGTTGCCGCGATCAGAGCAAAACTCGCGGACAGCCCGTCCGCCTGTATCCTGCCGGGCATGCTGGCCGCACGTTCCGGACTGATTGATGACGTACAGGCGCTGATCCACCGGACCGGGCTGCCTTACGCCACCATGTTTATGGATAAAGCCATCATCAGTGAGTCCGACCCGCATTACGCCGGGATGTATAACGGTCAGCTGATGAATCCGCAGGTCAGGGAGTTTGTTGAAAACAGTGACTGCGTGCTGGGTATCGGAGCGGTGATGACGGACTTTAACACCGGCAGTTTTACCGCTGATATCGCCCCGGAAAAGCTGATCAGCATTATGGCGGATCATGTCCGGGTCGGCGCAAAAACCTGGCAGAATGTGTATATGCGCGATCTGCTGCCTGCCCTGACCGCCGGACTTCCGCACCGGGAATGCCATATTCCGGCAGCCACCGGGCTCGGTAAACCGGTGGCTGACGCTTCCGGTAATATTACCCCGCCGTATCTGTATCCGCGTTTTGAGCAATTGTTCAGAAAAGACGACATTATCATCGCCGAAACCGGCACCGTTTCTATGGGACTTGGCTTTGCACTGCTGCCGGATGGGGCGCAATTCCATAACCAGACGTTATGGGGATCAATCGGCTGGGCAACACCTGCGGCCGTTGGAGCCGCCATCGCCGCGCCTGATCGCAGAGTGATTCTGATTACCGGGGAAGGCTCACACCAGCTGACCGCCCAGGAAATCAGTCAGTTTGGCCGTTTTGGTCTGAAACCGCTTATTTTCGTGCTGAATAATGACGGCTATCTCATTGAGCGCCTGCTGTGCAAAGACCCGGAAGCCGTTTATAACGATCTGGCGCAGTGGCGTTACGCGCAACTGCCGCAGGCGCTGGGATGCGATAACTGGTATTGCCGCCGCGTCACCACCTGCACAGAGCTGGATGAGGCAATCCGGGAAGCGGAAACCGGTGACCGTGCCGCGTATATTGAAATCATCACAGAGCGCTATGCCGCATCCGATCTGGCAAAAAAACTCGGTGAATCAGTGGCAACACTGTACTCGTTTTAACTCACCGGTGATCCGGATGCAGCCCCGGCGGCATCCGGATATTAAAACCCGTTTTTCTCATATAATGCGTTGCCGGTATTCAGGATATATCAGCGGATATCTGATTCCGGATAGTTTCTGTACATAACTTCTTTAATTTCCCGGTCTCCGTCAAAACAAAAACCGAGCCGGTGATCGAACCAGGAATAATAGTAACAATTGTCGCCCGGGGATATCTGATAACGGTTTCCGTAGGCTTTAATCATATCCTGATATGAATCCCCTGCCGCAATTCCCCGTCTGGTTTTATAACGATTGTTTTTGAAGGTTATTTCCGAAATATACTTATCCCGTCCCCCAGTCCGTTTTTCAATAATCACATTGGTACCGGCGACGGTAATTATCGTATCACCGGTATCATAACGCCATAATTCAAACTCACGGATAAAATCATGCAGCGGTGCTACAGAGACCTTTTTCTTCTGCTGTTCCAGCCAGCGGGAAACCGTATTATCACTCAGTGGTTTTCCCAGTAAATCCGCCTCGCCGTCATCCGATGACCAAATGAAATCCTGATAATTAAGGTCATTATTTTGTTCATCCGATTTTTCCAGCAGTGACAGTTTTATCCAGCCCTCAACCACTCTGTTTTTGCTGTTAATATAATTCACATAGGCGAAATCACCCTGTTTGCGGTACTGCAAAACATGGTCACCACGGATAATAAAGCGATCTGTTTTACATTGCTCGTCCGGCTGATAACCTCTTCATCAAGGTTATCATTTACACCGTCTGATATATAAACAGAAACCACCGGATCCGGATAGCCCCCCCCAGTGTCCGTCCGTTTTTACTATAACCGATAAATACGGTTTCAGGCTCCTGAGAATAATATTTCAGGATATCACTGCGCAGCTGACTTACCGGCTCTCCGGGACGGAGTATCATCTTACCGGTCATCAGCTGATAATCCTCATCCGGCAACGGATTATCCGTTTTCTTTTTCGGCTTGCGGTTTACGTAATCCACCTCTTCCGCAAGCGGGGATATTCTGAGGTTAGTTTCCGTCAGCTGGGATAATTACAGCCAGCCGTCAATCAGCTCACCTTCGGTATTAATATAACCGCCAAACAGATAATCTCCGGCGATCTGATAACCGATAACGGAATCACCTTTAATCAGAAAACTATTTTTACTTTTACAGCGGCTGTCCGGTGCGGAATAAAAATAGGCACGACCGGGAGACGATACCGGAAAATATGACGTTCACTCCCTGCACTCTGATTTCCGGCACGACGGGCAATATTCTGACATTCATCTGATACTGCCGGTGAAATTAACGGATAAAATAACAGCAGGACAGATAATAGTATTTTTACCATTCACACGGATACCGGGAAATAAACATAATAAACTTATAGCTTATTATCTCTTTTATTTCCGCAGTATCCGTACTGTTTTACACTCTTTTTTTGTTATCCCTTCACCAGAATCACTTCTGTGCCAATCCGGCGCAGCCCGGTCAGGCTCGCTTCAGGAATACCGTCATCAGTAATAATGGTATCAATACGCTGAGTATCGATTATTTTGTGCAGACTGGAACTGTTAAATTTACTGGAATCCGTCACCACCACAATATGTCCGGCCACTTCACACATCCGCCGGTTAAGCCTTGCCTCATCTTCATTATGTGTGCTGATGCCGCGCTCCAGATCAATCGCATCCACCCCGAGAAACAGCATATCAAAGTGATAATTCTGCAATGACTGCTCCGCCTGATCGCCATAAAAAGAGAGCGACTGGCGCCGCAGCTGACCACCGGTCATCAGCAGCTCCACGCCCGGTGCTTCCAGGAGGGCATTCGCCACATTCATGCCGTTGGTCATCACAATCGTATCCTGATGGTGACGCAGCTGGCGGGCAATCTCATACGTCGTGGTACCGGAGTCCAGGATCACACGCAGCCCCGGCCGGATAAGGTCGGCGGCTACCGCCGCAATATTGCGTTTGATAGTGGTGTGGCGGGTACTTTTATCTTCCAGTGACGGCTCGCTGACCGGTGAAACCCCCTCACAAATCAGTGCGCCGCCATAGGCACGCACCGCGATCCCCTGTTTTTCGAGGAAAGCGAGGTCATTGCGGATAGTCACTGTGGAAACATGAAACTGCTGCGACAGCTCATTCACCTGAACACTGCCGTGGGTGCGCAAAAGCTGGATGATATGCTCACGCCGCCCGCTCGTTCCCATCACCCGGTTATCCGTCCCGGCATCCGGACTGTTCATGATTTTATCCTTACATTCATTTGAAAAATCTTTCGTTTCATTTCGTTTGGCATATTAACGCTTTTCTTTGTCCGGAATGCAAGCCCATAAAAAGGGTGAACACCGGATGACTCAGGAATTAATCCTTTCATTATATTTCTTTTGTGATGAAGATCCGGATTTCATAACCTTTCATTTTGTTTTCTTTTTCCTGTATAGCAGTATGTTATTCAGACATCGAAACAAAAACAAACCAAATCCGGCTGTAAGGAGAGGAAAGTGAAACTTTTAACTGATATCGTTGCCCGTCACAAACGGGGTGAGAAAACAGGGATTTATGCTGTCTGTTCCGCCCATCCGTATGTTCTGAAAGCAGCGGTATGTTTTGCCCGTGAACAACAAACGCCGTTACTGGTTGAAGCAACCTCCAATCAGGTGGATCAGTTCGGCGGTTATACCGGCATGACCCCGGCGGACTTCCGTGATTTTATGTGGAAGCTGGCCGATGAACATCACTTTCCCCGTGAAAATCTGATCCTCGGCGGCGACCACCTCGGGCCGAACCGCTGGCAGAATGAACCGGCTGAAGACGCCATGACAAAAGCCGATGAGCTGATCCGCACTTATGTTGCCGCCGGGTTCAAAAAGATTCACCTTGACTGCAGTATGTCCTGTGCCGGTGATCCGGTGCCGCTGACGGATGAAATCGTCGCACAGCGCGCTGCCCGCCTGGCGGTGATTGCCGAGGAAACCTGTGAAAAACATTTCGGCATCCGCGACCTGGTGTATGTGATTGGTACAGAAGTGCCGGTGCCGGGTGGCGCTCACGAAGAGCTGAATGAGCTGGCGGTCACCACACCGCAGGCCGCATCTGCCACTATCGCCGCACATCAGGACGCATTTGCGCGGCATCAGCTCACGGATATCTGGCCGCGCATTACCGGGCTGGTGGTACAGCCGGGGGTGGAATTTGATCATAATAATGTTATTGATTACCGTCCGGAAAAAGCCCGTGCCCTGAGTGAGATGGTCACACATCATGACCATCTGGTGTACGAGGCGCACTCCACGGATTACCAGACCCCGCATGCACTCAGTCAATTAGTTGACGATCACTTTGCGATTCTGAAAGTCGGTCCCGGTCTGACCTTCGCCCTGCGTGAAGCGCTGTATGCCCTCGCCGGGATTGAAGATGAGCTGGTTGCTCCGGCGGCACGTTCCGGGCTGCGTCAGGTGCTGGAAGATGTCATGCTGAAACAACCGGGCTACTGGCAGAGTTATTACACCGGTGATGAGCAGACCCGCCGCCTTGCCCGCAGCTACAGCTATTCCGATCGCATCCGCTATTACTGGCCGGATGAGACCATCAGCGCGGCAGTGACCCGTCTGCTGGAAAACCTGACAGAAACGGCGATCCCGCTGCCGCTGATCAGCCAGTATCTGCCGTTACAGTATCCGCTGGTACGTGCCGGAACGATTTCCGCCGCACCGGAAGAATTAATCATCGCACACATTCAGACTGTGCTGCGTCACTATCACGATGCCTGTAAAACCATGCCTGCCGATAAGAGCGAGAAACAGCCATGCCAAATATTGTGTTAAGTCGTATTGATGAACGGTTAATCCACGGACAGGTTGGTGTCCAGTGGGTGGGATTTGCCGGTGCCAATCTGGTGCTGGTCGCCAATGATGAGGTGGCGGAAGATCCGCTGCAGCAGAACCTGATGGAAATGGTGCTGACGGAAGGGATTGCCGTGCGTTTCTGGCCGCTGCAGAAGGTGATCGACAATATTCATAAAGCTGCTGACCGCCAGAAAATTCTGCTGGTCTGCAAAACCCCGGCAGATTTTCTGACTCTGGTGAAAGGCGGCGTTCCGGTGGAACGCATTAACGTCGGCAATATTCACTATACCGAAGGCAAGCGTCAGATTGCCAAAACTGTGTCTGTGGATGAGGCGGATATCGCCGCATTCCGCGGACTTAACGAGGCCGGTGTCGCCTGTTATATCCAGGGCGTACCGACAGAACCGGCGCAGGATCTGTTTAAACTGCTCTGAGGATACATGTATGGAAATCAGTCTGTTACAAGCTATCGCTCTCGGGCTGGTAGCCTTTATTGCCGGATTGGATCTGTTTAACGGGCTCACCCACATTCACCGTCCGGTGGTGCTGGGGCCGGTGGTTGGTCTGATCCTCGGTGATCTCAATACCGGGATCCTGACCGGCGGGACACTGGAACTGGTCTGGATGGGACTCGCGCCGCTGGCCGGGGCCCAGCCGCCGAACGTGATTATCGGTACCATTGTCGGGACTGCCTTTGCTATCTCCACCGGGGTCAAACCGGAAGTGGCGGTCGGCGTTGCGGTGCCGTTTGCCGTGGCAGTGCAGATGGGGATCACCTTCCTGTTCTCGGTCATGTCCGGTGTGATGTCGCGCTGTGACAAAATGGCTGCCAATGCGGATACCCGGGGGATTGAGCGCATCAACTACCTCGCACTGCTGGCGCTCGGTACGTTCTATTTTCTCTGTGCCTTCCTGCCGATCTATTTCGGGGCGGATCACGCCAAAACCCTGATTGATGTACTCCCTGCCCGCTTAATTGACGGACTGGGTGTCGCGGGCGGCATTATGCCTGCCATCGGGTTTGCCGTTCTGCTGAAAATCATGATGAAAAATGCCTACATTCCTTATTTCATTCTGGGATTTGTCGGCGCCGCCTGGCTTCAGCTGCCGGTTCTGGCAATCGCCGCCGCCGCACTGGCGATGGCAATGATCGATTTTGTCCGCAAACCGGCAGAAAGCGAACCGGCACAACCGTCACACGAGGAATTTGAAGATGGCATCTGAAAAAAATCATTCATCTGCCGCAGAAGCGGAAACCTTACTGCCGGCAGACTGTAACCAGAACGTGTATGAAGATCAGAGCACCGGCGCGGAACTGACCCGCAAAGATATCAACCGGGTCGCGTGGCGCTCCCTGCTGTTACAGGCCTCCTTTAACTATGAACGGATGCAGGCGGCGGGCTGGCTGTACGGTCTGCTGCCCGCACTGAAAAAAATCCACACCAATCCGCGTGATCTGGCGCGCTCCATGAAAGGCCATATGGGATTCTTCAATACCCACCCTTTCCTGGTGACCTTTGTTATCGGCATCATCCTGGCAATGGAACGCTCCAAGCAGGATGTAAACAGCATCCAGAGCACCAAAATTGCGGTGGGTGCGCCGCTGGGCGGGATCGGCGACGCCATGTTCTGGCTGACCCTGCTGCCTATCTGCGGCGGTATCGGTGCCAGCCTCGCATTGCAGGGCTCGATTCTCGGTGCTGTGGTGTTCCTGGTGATGTTTAACGTTGTCCATTTCGGACTGCGTTTCGGCCTGGCGCACTATGCTTACCGGATGGGGGTTGCCGCCATTCCGCTTATCAAAGCCAATACCAAAAAAGTCGGCCATGCGGCCTCGATTGTCGGGATGACCGTGATCGGCGCGCTGGTGGCCACTTATGTACGGCTCTCAACCACACTGGAAATCACCGCCGGTGATGCGGTGGTGAAATTACAGAGTGATGTGATTGATAAGCTGATGCCTGCTTTCCTGCCGCTGGTATACACCCTGTCAATGTTCTGGCTGGTACGACGTGGCTGGAGCCCGCTGCGCCTGATTGTACTGACCGTGGCGCTGGGTATTATCGGTAAATTCGCCCATTTCCTGTGATAAAAGGAGTAACTGATGCCGGGAATTATTTTATGTGGTCACGGGGGCTTTGCCTCCGGACTGGAAAAAGCCATGTTACAGATTATCGGGGAGCAGGAGGATTTCGCGGCCGTTGATTTTCCGGCGGAATCCACCACCGCCCGCCTGACACAGGAACTGGAAGCCGCACTGGCGCTGATGTCACACTGCGACAGTGTGATTTTTCTGACCGATATTCTCGGCGGTACGCCGTTCCGCGTGGCGGCTACGCTGTCACAAGGCCGGGAAGACCGCGAAGTGATCACCGGCACCAATCTGCAGTTGCTGCTGGAAATGGCACTGGAGCGGGATTCGCTCTCACCGGCTGATTTCCGCCGCGAAGCACTGGCCTGCGGTCACCGCGGATTAACCAGCCTGACAGACGAGTTACAGCGCGAACGCTGCTGTGAAACTGAGGACGAAGGCATATGATTCAGCAAATCCGCGCCCGCCGTGTGCTGACAGAATACGGCTGGCGGGAAAATCAGGCGGTGACGGTATCAGACGGTATCATTACCGCCATCACGCCGCTGGCGGCAAAAGAAACACAGTTTGATGCGGAGCAACTCTGCCCGGCTTACATTGACACCCATGTTCACGGCGGACAGGGTATGGATGTGATGGATGATAATCTGCAGGCGCTGAAAACCATTGCCGCTTTCAAAGCACAACACGGGGTCGCCGCGTGGCTCGCCACCACGGTGACCGCCCCGCTGCCGGATCTGCGCAGCACCCTCGGGCGGATCGCCCGTTACTGTCAGCAGCAGACCACCACTGAGCCGGTGGCGGAAGTGCTCGGCAGTTATCTGGAAGGGCCGTATTTCACGCCGCAGAACAAAGGAGCACACTCACCGGAGCTGTTCCGTGAATTACAAATCAGTGAGCTGGACACGCTGATTACCGATGCGGCAGGCACACTGAAAGTGGTTGCACTGGCACCGGAAAAACCGGAGGCGCTGAATGCCATCCGCCACCTGAAACGGCGCGGGCTGAATGTGATGCTAGGCCACAGTGCCGCCACCTATGAGCAGACTCTGGCGGCTCTCGATGCCGGAGCTGACGGGCTGGTTCACTGTTTCAACGGCATGACCGGCCTGCATCACCGCGAGCCGGGCATGGCGGGAGCAGGATTATCCGATCCGCGCGCCTGGCTGGAGCTTATCGCTGACGGGCATCATGTCCACCCGGCTGTGATGCGGATTGTCTGTCAGTGCGCCGCACACCGCACGGTGCTGATCACCGATGCCATGCGGGCAGCCGGGCAGCCGGACGGCATTTATGATATCTGCGGCCATGATGTCACGATGAAAGCAGGTATTGTCCGGACCGCCTCCGGTGGCCTCGCGGGCAGCACCCTGGCACTGGATGACGCCGTCAGCCGGATGATTAGTGATACCGGCACGCTGCCGGAAACCGCCATCCGCATGGCTTCCCTGCAACCGGCACAACTGCTGGGGATCACCGCGACACACGGCAGTATCTCTGCGGGAAAACGGGCACATTTCAATGACCTGAACAGTGACTGGCGGGTAACACAAACCTGGATCCACGGGCAGCCGGTACGCTGATTTCCTTTCATTTTGAGGTGCGGAACTCTCCGCACCTTTCTTTTCCTTATGTTTATCTACCTGGGATTTTTATATAACTAACTAATAAACAATAGCTTAATCATTTCACTTGTGGTGTAAATCACACTTTTCGTTTTCTTTTCATTACTACATTGATCCTTCGTTTTCCTTCCTGTAAATTGAAATGAAACCTCAAAACGAAACCAACCGAAAGGTAATGACGAATCGGGTGATCTTTTGATTCATTTCACTTTCGGCTGAACGTCATGTAAAGGATGAAGCTATGCACGACCCTCTTTCTGCCACACCCCGCTATTCCACCTGGACGGAAACGGAGATCCGCCAGCAACCTGATTGCTGGATGAGTGCATTACACTCAATCGACTCACAACGCGCACAGCTGGATGCCTTTCTCGCGCCGCTGCTGGCTCAGGATAACCTGCGCATCATTCTGACCGGTGCCGGGACTTCCGCCTTTATCGGTGAGATGATTTCTCCCGTACTGCGCCGCCTGACCGGCAAAAGCGTCACTGCGATCCCGACAACCGATATCGTCACCAATCCGGCGGATTATCTGCCTGAACAACAACCGGTGCTGCTGGTCTCCTTTGCCCGCTCCGGTAACAGCCCGGAAAGCGTGGCCGCGTTTGATCTTGCCAACCAGTGTGTTGCCCGCTGCTCTCATCTGGTGATCACCTGTAATAAAGAGGGACATCTGTATCAGCGTGTACAGGGCAGTGATAATGGTTTTGCTCTGCTGATGCCGCCGCAGACCAATGACAAAGCCTTTGCCATGACCAGCAGCATCACTTCAATGATGTGCAGCTGTCTCGCCGCCCTCGCCCCGCAGACGTTCAGCACAGAACGCTTTGCCGTTGTGGCACAGCGGGCGCGGGATATTCTCGCCACCCATGGAAGCAGCGGACAAATTCTGCCGGGTAATGATCCGTTTAAACGCGTGGTTTACCTCGGCAGCGGCAGCTTTCAGGGACTGGCGCGGGAATCCGCTCTCAAACTGCTGGAACTGACCGCCGGGCAAATCGCCGCCTTTTATGACACGCCAACCGGCTTCCGCCACGGCCCGAAATCTCTGGTCGACGGCGACACCCTGGTGGTTGTGTACATCTCAAACCAGCCTTACACCCGTCAGTATGATTTGGATTTGCTGGCCGAACTACGCCGCGACCGGATTGCCAAACAGGTGGTCGCAATAGCCGATCTGCCGGATGACGCCATCAGCGCCGGGACACACTGCTATCTGCCTGCCGGTGACGCCCTCAGCGACACAGAACTGCTGTTCTGTTTCCTGCCGTATGCTCAATTATTTGCCCTCAGTCAGTCTGTCAGAACCGGGATCACACCGGATACCCCGTCTGCCAGCGGCACCGTTAACCGCGTTGTTCAGGGCGTGATTATTCACCCCTTCAATAACCAGAACACAGGAGCGTAATCATGGGGATCATCTCAACCAAATATCTGCTCACACATGCACAGGTCAATGGCTATGCGGTTCCGGCGTTTAATATCCATAACGCCGAAACTATTCAGGCCATTCTGGAAGCCTGTGCGGAACTGCGCGCACCGGTGATTCTGGCGGGCACGCCGGGCACCTTTAAACACATCAGCTTCCCGGAAATTTATGCACTGTGTGACGCCTATTCCCGCTCGTTTTCCATGCCGGTCGCGCTGCATCTTGACCACCACGAAACTCTTGACGATATCCGCACCAAAGTCGGTCAGGGTGTGCGCAGTGCCATGATCGACGGCAGTCATTTTCCGTTTGAGGAGAATGTCGCGCTGGTCAAATCTGTAGTGGATTTCTGCCACAGTCAGGATTGCAGCGTGGAAGCGGAACTCGGCCGTCTCGGCGGCGTTGAGGATGATATGGATGTGGATGCGGAAAGTGCCTTTCTGACCTCCCCGGATGAAGCGCGCCGTTTTGCACAACTGACCGGCATCGACAGCCTGGCGGTGGCTATCGGTACCGCTCACGGCCTGTATACCAGCCGTCCGAAAATTGATTTTGCCCGGCTGGAAAAAATCCGCAGCATTACGGATATCCCGCTGGTACTGCACGGCGCGAGTGATGTGCCGGATGCGGATGTCCGCCGCACTATTGAGCTGGGGGTGTGTAAAGTCAATGTCGCCACCGAGCTGAAAATCGCGTTTGCCGGGGCAGTCCGTGCCTGGTTTGCAGAGAATCCGGACGGCAATGATCCGCGCTATTACATGCGGGTCGGTATGGATGCCATGAAAGCGGTTGTCCGCGATAAAATCAGGGTCTGTGGTGCGGAAGGTCAGCTTCTGTAACCCGTCAGGCGGTACTGTGTTCCCCCGCAGTGCCGCCTTTTTCATCTGCGAAAAAATAATAAAAAAAACAACAATAAAAAATACTGTCCCGTAACACCCCTTAACCAATAAATTATAAAGAAGCTGAGGAGTACTCTACGATGTCGCAGGAAAAGTCGTTTAAATCCAAACTCTGGGAATTTTTTCAAAGTCTCGGGAAAACCTTTATGTTTCCCGTCTCGTTACTGGCATTCATGGGGTTATTACTCGGGATAGGCAGTTCGGTCACCAGTCCTTCCGCTATCAGCAGTTTTCCGTTTCTCGGCAATGAATTTGTCCAGCTGACCTTTGGTTTTATGGCGATGGTCGGCGGCTTTGCCTTTACCTATCTGCCGGTGATGTTTGCCATGGCTATTCCGTTCGGACTGGCAAACCGTAACAAAGCGGTCGGCGCCTTTGCCGGGTTTGTCGGCTATATGCTGATGAACATGAGCATCAACTATTATCTGACCGTCACCCACCAGCTTGCCGACCCGGCGATGATGAAACAGGTCGGGCAGTCCGTGGTGCTGGGGATCCAGACCCTCGAAATGGGCGTGCTGGGCGGGATTGTGGTCGGTGTTATCACCTATTTCCTGCATGAGCGGTTCCAGGATACGGTGCTGCATGATGCTTTCGCATTTTTCGGCGGCATCCGTTTTGTGCCGATTATCACCGCACTGACGCTGTCACTGGTCGGCCTCGCGATCCCGTTCCTGTGGAAATATGTCGCTATGGGCATTGCCGGGATCGGCCATATTATTCAGAGCACAGATGTTTTCGGCCCGTTCCTGTACGGCGTCGGCGTGCTGCTGCTCAAGCCGTTCGGGCTGCATCATATTCTGCTGGCAATGGTGCGTTTTACCCCGGCCGGGGGCACGGAATTTGTTGATGGTTATGAAGTCGCCGGGGCGCTGAATATTTTCTATGCCGAACTGAAAGCCGGCCTGCCGTTCAGCCCGCATGTCACCGCGTTCCTGTCACAGGGCTTTATGCCGACCTTTATCTTTGGTCTGCCTGCGGTCGCTTATGCTATCTACCGCACCGCGAAACCGGAGAACCGTCCGGTGATCAAAGGGTTATTACTGTCCGGGGTACTGGTTTCCGTCGTGACCGGGATTTCCGAGCCGATTGAGTTCCTGTTCCTGTTTATCGCGCCGGTGCTCTATATCTTCCACATTATTATGTCCGGTCTTGCCCTGCTGGTGATGGCACTGCTCGGCGTGACTATCGGTAACACTGACGGCGGGATTCTCGATCTGCTGATCTTCGGCATCATGCAGGGAACAGCCACCAAGTGGTATCTGGTGTTCCCGGTCGGGATTATCTGGTTCGCTATCTACTTCTTTGTCTTCCGCTGGTACATTCTGAAGCATGATGTCAAAACGCCGGGCCGTGAAGATGCTGCTGACGGTGCCGAACAGGCAGTGAAAGCCAATACAAAAGCACGCGGCAAAGCCAAATACGATCACAACCTGATCCTCACCGCACTCGGCGGCAAAGAGAATATTGATTCGCTGGATAACTGTATCACCCGTCTGCGTCTGGTGGTGAAGGATATGGACAAGGTGGATCAGAAGACCCTGAAAGAGGCCGGTGCCCTCTCTGTGGTGGTACTGGATGCCCACAGTGTGCAGGTGATTATCGGCCCGCAGGTGCAGAGTGTGAAATCCGGCATTGAAGCTTTAATTTAACAGGAACTGAGCATGTACGATTTTGATGAAATAATTGAGCGCAAAAGTGACCGCTGCCGGAAATGGGATCATCAGTATGTCTGTTCCCGCTTCGGGGATGTCCCGCAGGATTTCATTCCGCTGTGGATAGCGGATATGGATTTCAAATCCCCGCCGGCGGTGATTGAGCGGTTCACGCAGGTGGCACAGCACGGTACCTTCGGCTACACCTGGTGCTTTGATGAATTTTACGATGCGGTGGTCCGCTTCCAGGCAGAGCGCCATCAGGTCACGGTTCAGCGGGAGTGGGTGACACTCAGTTACGGTACGGTTTCCACCCTGCACTATCTGGTACAGGCATTCTGTCAGCCGGGCGACTGTGTGATGATGAATACACCGGTGTATGATCCGTTTGCCCATGCAGTGACCCGGCAAAATGTTACTGTGCTGACCAATCCGTTGGTGGCGCGGGATAACCGCTATCACCTTGATTTTGATCATATTGAGGCGCAGATGCGCGAACACCGGCCGAAAGTCTGGCTGTTCTGCTCGCCGCACAATCCGTCCGGCCGTATCTGGACGGCGGCGGAAATAAAACAGGTCTCGGATTTGTGTCTGCAATACGGTGTGCTGCTGGTGATTGATGAAGTGCATGCGGAACATGTGCTGTACGGCAGCTTCACCGGCTGTCTGCGCCCGGGATGTGCAGCGCCGGAGAATCTGATCCTCCTGACCTCACCGAACAAAGCCTTTAACCTCGGCGGGCTGAAAACCTCTTACAGCATCATTCCCGACCCCGCACTGCGGGCACAATTCCGCCGTCAGCTGGAGAAAAACTCCATTACCTCACCTAATCTGTTCGGGGTATGGGGCATTATTGAGGCTTACAACAACAGCACTGACTGGCTGGATGAGCTGAACCTCTACCTGAGAGGCAATGCGGATTATCTGACACAGGCCGTGGCGGAGCATTTCCCGGACTGGCGGATGATGCAACCGGAATCCTCTTACCTCGCCTGGGTGAATATCAGCGCCACCGGACGCACAGCGACAGAACTGACACTGGATTATGCCCGGCAGACCGGCGTGGTGGTTGAGGACGGCAGTCATTATGTGGCGGATGGTGAACAGTATCTGCGGATTAACTTCGGTACGCCGCGCGCACTGCTGGCGGAAGCGGTAAATCGTCTGAAAAACGCCCGGTAACAGAAAAAAATTGGCGACCTTGCTGTATTCCGTCAACAGGGTCGCCATAATTACCGATGTTTTACCTTGTACTGACAATACTTAACTGCTCTGATTTGTCATGCGCACTGCAGTGAAAGTCCGTTTTCATCAGAGCATCGGGGCACGACACCTATCCGCTCTTACTTCCGTGTAACGGTAAATTCCTTTTACCGTCCCCTTCCCGGGGTAAATCCTTTTATTACCTGTGATGATAAAACACAGGCTCCCTGATAATACATCCGTGTGGTAAGTCCGTTTACCTTGTCCGGTAACATCCGTTTATGTCCCCGCGGGATATATCCGTTATCCCGCTAAATCATTAAAAATAATTCCTTTATTTTTTAAGATAATAACGAGTCAGTCAGGTTATATTCGCATCCTTGCGGGCATATTAACTTATAACACTCCGGTTATAAGAAATATCTGTAATAACTGCGTTTTTTAATATTTTCAGTGATGTATCTGAAGATTAATTTACAGTTCACGCCCGGCATTAATTATAAAACAGCATCCCGATACTTAATTAAAACTGAGAATATATAACGTGAACACAATTTCAATTTACATTTAAAAAACACAAAGACCAATAAGAAAATGCTCAATTTAAAACAAGGGATATATTTACCCGAAAGAAAATAAATATATCTCACTCACTTATTAAGGTTAAAGATTATTATCATAAAATATACCGTCAATAAGAAATGGATTAGCTTTATGTGTAAATAGCTTAACTTTTCACCTTCATTCCTTTTATTAGTATTTCTTCTTTTGTTTATGACATAAAAAAATGATGAATTATGCAAACACACAATAAAACACCGCGTTATTGATACAAACAGACAAAAAATCCGGGCGAGCATGTCATATGATTATTTTGATAAAATTTAAGGCCAAATTGTTTTATATGACACTGCTGTGTTTTTAGGATAATACTCATCTCATGCACAACCCATGCCTTCATCAAAATACACGTAATACATTGATTATAAAAATTATATTTATAACCTAACTGTACCGGAATTATTTACCCTGAACAATAACATGCCGATAATATAACAAAAAAACAACATGAAAATATTAATTTATATAATGAATAACAGTAAAATAACGTAATCCACTTTTACCTTTGTCCGTTTATTTAAGATAATTGCACATTCTTAATTGGTATTTATAATTTAATAAACCAATTTCTAATATAATTCCATTAACAAAAAATGGAAATATCTTATTTAAATAAAATTTAATTAACGTGATAGTCACTCCGCAGAGCATCTGCATCCCCTTCCGGCGTAAAGGTTCCGGAGGGATACCATTATCACTGCCGTTTCATTATCAAAATGAGATGATATCATTCTCATACTGTACAAACCCTGTTCACTCTGCTTTTCTCCCGCCCGGCTGACCGGTACGGAAAGCCCTTCGCAAATCCCCGGTGACACGTTTCACAAATCGCAGATGATTTAAGAGATCTCTCACATTTTTATTTCTTTGTCGCGCCGCTGGTTCAGTTATTGCTTTATTCCCTGTACCAAACGATCCGCTGAGGCCGACGTATGACCTCTCATTCCATTTATTATAAAGGAGAGAAGGATGTCAGATCTCAATCATCCAACCTCTGATCTAATCTATCAGCTGGACGACAAGCCCCCGTTTTTCCAGGCCCTTCTTGGTGCGGTAACCCATTTATTGGCCCTGTTTGTTCCGATGGTGATGCCTGCCCTGATTGTGGGCAAAGCCCTGGATTTATCCGCCGATACCACAGCTTATCTGGTTTCTATGGTTATGATTGCCTCCGGCATCGGTACCTGGATACAGGTTAACCGCTACGGGCCGATGGGCTCCGGCCTGTTATCTATTCAGTCCGTCAACTTCTCATTCGTGACTGCCATGATTGCCATCGGCACCGCCATGCGCAGTGACGGGCTCCATGAAGAACTGATTTTGTCCTCTCTGCTCGGCGTCTCTTTCGCCGGTGCTTTCCTGGTTGTCGGTTCCTCTTTTGTGCTGCCTTATCTGCGCCGGATAATCACCCCGACTGTCAGCGGCGTGGTGGTGCTGATGATCGGCCTGAGCCTTATCAAGGTCGGAATTATCGACTTCGGCGGCGGTTTCTCTGCCAAATCAGCCGGCACATACGGCAACTATGAAAATATCGGTGTGGGATTACTGGTCCTGCTGGTGGTGATCGGCTTTAACTGCTGCAAAAGCCCGCTGCTGCGGATGGGCGGGATCGCCATTGCCCTGGTGGCAGGCTATATTGCCTCGCTGTTCCTCGGGCTGGTGGATTTCAGCACCTATCAGAACACCGCGTTTATTACGGTACCGGTGCCGTTTAAATTCGGCTTCTCATTTAATTTCACCCACTTCCTGGTGGTCGCCATTATTTATATCCTCAGCGTGCTGGAAGCGGTCGGCAACCTGACGGCGACAGCTATGGTGTCCAATCAGCCGATTAAAGGTGAAGTGTACCAGAACCGGCTGAAAGGCGGTGTAATGGCGGATGGTGTGGTATCCGTTATTGCGTCAGCTCTCGGCTCGCTGCCGCTGACCACCTTTGCCCAGAACAACGGTGTGATCCAGATGACCGGTGTGGCCTCCAGTTATATCGGGCGCTTCATTGCTGTGATCCTGGTGTTCCTCGGCCTGTTCCCGGGTATCGGCTGGTTCTTTACCACCATTCCGGCACCGGTACTGGGCGGGGCAATGACACTGATGTTCTCCATGATTGCCATTGCCGGGCTGCGCATTATTATCTCCAACGGCCTGCGCCGCCGCGAAACCCTGATTGTGGCAACATCCCTGGGTCTCGGACTGGGTGTTTCTTATGATCCGCAGATCTTCAGCATCCTGCCGCCGTCTTTATATATTCTTGCCGAGAACCCGATTTGTGTCGGCGGTCTGACGGCGATTATCCTGAATCTGCTGATCCCTGTCGGACAACCGCGTGGTGCGGCCAATGAGGAAGAGCCGGATGTGCTGGCTGACGAGCTGGAAGCCATGCTGGATATCCCGGATGCAGAGCGTGACCTGCCGGATATGGCCATGAGTGCGGAGAACAAACGCGTTATCTGACCCTTCTGATTTCTGCCCGTAAAAAAACCGCGATAATCATTATCGCGGTTTTGTTTTTACTGCTCTCTGTTATGCGTTACTGACCATCGCCTGCGGTGACTGTGCCTGTTCATCGAACATGCTCAGCATCTCGCGGGCGGCCTGACGACCGGCAGCCATAGCGGTGACCACCAGATCTGCACCATGCACCGCATCACCGGAGGCAAAGATTTTCGGGTTGGTGGTCTGGTTGCTCATGCGGCCGTTGCCGCCGGTTTTAATCTGTCCCCATTTATCCAGCTGGACATTATAACCGCTGAGCCACGGCATCGGATGAGACTGGAAGCCGAACGCCATAATCAGCACATCCGCATCAAGGATAAATTCAGAGCCTTCCACTGGTTTCGGACGACGGCGACCATCCGGCCCCGGTTCACCGAGTTGTGTGCGGATAAGCCCGATACCGCTGACGGCTCCCAGCTCAGTGCGGTCAATAAACTGCGGCTGCACGTTATAGAGGAATTCCACACCCTCTTCGCGGGCGTTGATCACCTCTTTCTTCGAGCCCGGCATACTCGCCTCATCACGGCGGTAGGCGCAGATAACACTCTCAGCACCACGGCGGACAGCAGTACGGACACAGTCCATCGCGGTATCACCGCCGCCGAGCACCACCACTTTTTTCCCTTCCACATCAATCCAAGGGTATTCATCCGCCACCGGCAGCCCCATCACCTCGCGGGTACTGGCGATCAGGAACGGCAGTGCCTGCACCACGCCCGGGGAATCCTCATGTTCCAGCCCGGCTTTCATCATGCCGTAGGTGCCGACACCCAGCAGTACTGCATCATACTCGCTCATCAGGCGGCTGAACGGGATATCTTTGCCGACTTCACAGTTCAGATGGAAGGTGATCCCCATATCCGTGAAAATCTGCCGCCGCTGTGCCATCAGCTGTTTGTCCAGCTTGAACGGCGGGATCCCGAAGGTCAGCAGTCCGCCGATTTCCGGATGGCGCTCAAACACCTCAGCTTTCACCCCTGCACGGGTCAGCACATCCGCACAGCCCAGCCCGGCCGGTCCGGCACCGATAATCGCGACACGTTCCGGACGCGGAACCACATCCTCCGCCACAGACGGACGCCAGCCCATCTCAAAGGCGGTATCTGTGATATAGCGTTCGATGTTCCCGACAGTGACCGCGCCGCCGTGGTTACGCAGCGTACAGCGGCTTTCACACAATCTGTCCTGCGGGCAGACACGGCCGCAGATTTCCGGCAGCGAACTGGTTGAGTTACTCAGCTCCGCCGCCTCAATAATTTTGCCTTCGCGCACCAGACGGACGAAATCCGGAATGGCGTTATGCAGCGGGCATGACAGGTTACACATCGCTTTTTGTGAGCAGTACAGGCAGCGCTCACTTTCATAACCGGCACACTGTTCATTCAGCCCGATATAAATTTCGCCGAAATGATTTTTCCGCAGAGCTGCACTCTGTTTCTTTGTTCCTTCACGCGGCGGACGTTTGAGGATCTCAAAACGGATTTCCGACTGACGCGCCTGGTTGTATGCACCGGTGGCTGCCCGCATCAGGCGGTCATTGCGCAGGATCACCAGTTTGTGTTCATCCAGGATGCTGAGTGCGCTGGTCGGGCAGTTAGCCACGCACGCGGGTGACCCGCCGGTGGTATCACATAAATCGCATTTCTGCGCCAGTTCGTGCGAGTGATCGAACGTCATCACCATTTCCATCGCCCCGAACGGGCAGACCAGCACACAGCTTTTACAGCCGATACATTTTTCCTGATCCAGTTTGACTATATTGTCCGCCACATACAGGGCATCCACCGGGCAGGCAGCGGCACAGGGGGAGTCTTCGCACTGGCGGCAGGTGACAGCGAGGCTGTCACTCTCTTTGAACATGACACGGATACGGGGGGCGTAATCACGGCTGTCATGTGGCCAGTGGTGATCATTATGCGCGACAACGCAGGCAATTTCGCAGGCGTGACATCCGATGCATTTCTGGCTGTCCGCAACTATACATTTGTTCATGTTCACCTATCGCTTTCCGGGTTTTCGGTATTGGTAACCATGCAATAACCGGGCACATTCGGCCCTTCTTTGTCGGTTTTATGGTCATTTTGCGGGGCGGGTCAAATTCTGCGGATGCAGGAAGGCAATAACACACGCGCAACAGGGCTACCGGATTTTTTTTACTTTAACGGGGTGCGGGATTTGTTTTTTTGACCTGACGCGGTCTTAAGCGGAATAAAAAAAATTGAATCGTATCAGCTGGTAACAGACGCTTCCTGTATAAGGAAGCGTCTGTAAATACCGGACATTCATCTGAACCGGTCAGACACCCGGTGCCACGGCCAGGCCGATAAACAATCCGGCAATGGTGGCACTCATCAGGTTGGATAAGGTCGCTGCCAGCAGTGCACGGATCCCGACACGGGCGATATCCGATGCCCGCTCCGGCGCAACCGCACTGAACGCCCCGACCACTACCGCAATCGAGCCGAAGTTGGCAAAACCGCATAAGGCAAAGGAGATCACAGCAATCGTTTTGGCATCCAGTGTGCCGTCGTGTAAATGCGGAGAGAAATCCACATAGGCCACGAACTCGTTGATCGCCAGTTTTTCACCGATCAGGCTGCCTGCCAGCGCAATGTGCTCACTGCTCACGCCCATCAGATATGCCAGTGGTGAGAAAATATAGCCGAACAGGCTTTGCAGACTGACGCCCTCAAAACCCATAACGCCGCCGAGGCCGCCAATCAGGCCGTTAATCAGGGCAATCAGTGCCACAAACGCCAGCACTACCGTTGCCACACCAACGGCAATCTTCAGCCCCAGCATCGCACCGCCTGCCGCCGCCTCAATAATGCTGGCCGGGCGTTTTTCACTGAAGGAGATTTCGGTGAATTCCACGGTCGATTCCTGTGTCGCCGGGCTTAACATCCGCGCAAACAGGATCCCGCCCGGAATCGCCATCAGAGACGCCGCCAGCAGATATTCAATCGGCACGCCCAGTCCGGCGTAACCCACCAGCATTGACCCGGCAATGGAGGCCATACCGCTGCATATTACGGTGAATAATTCATTGTTATTCATCCGGCTGACAAAGGGTTTCAGTACCGCCGGTAACTCATTCTGACCGAGGAAAATGGTAGTTACTGCCGCAAAAGATTCGATCTTGCTGATTTTCATGGTTTTCTGGAAGACATACGCCAGAACGTTGATCACCCAGCGCATAATGCCGAGGTAATACAAAATCGCGATCAGAGACGTGATAAAGATAATGGCCGGTAAGACGCGGAATGCGAAGATAAACCCGGCTCCGTCAAATAACACATCCATTTTCGGGCCGACCAGGCTGCCGAAAATAAAGGAACTGCCCGCGTCACTGTAGGCAATAACGTTGTTCACACCCGACGCGATGGTCTGAATAAACCATTTCCCCGCCGGGATATACAGCATGATGGCACCAAGCGCCACCTGTAACAGCAGTGCCGCGCCGACAGTGCGCAGACTGATTTTCCGCTTATTCACCGAAAAGAGAAATGCTATCAGTAATAAAACGCCGATCCCCGCCAAACTCCGTAATAAATCCATAATCCGGCCCCGTAGTTATTATACTCATCAGTTGTATGCTGCAATGCCCGGTAAAGGCTGATTGTGAGATCAGCACCTTACCGGGTCAGGTATTTCATTCGTTGTTATGACCGGTAACCGGTCAGCCGCTTACAGTTGCTGATAAGCGGAGGCGATACGGGCAGCCAGTTTCGCGTTGTTGAACACCAGTTCAATGTTGGAGTTAATACTGTTACCGCCGGTCAGCTCTGCCACACGGGCCAGCAGGAACGGCGTGCTTGCTTTGCCGTTAATGCCCTGCTCATCCGCTTCGCGCACAGCCTGTGCGATCGCGCTGTTGATGGTTTCTTCCGGCATCGCAAACTCATGCGGGATCGGGTTGGCAATTACCATGCCGCCGTTCAGACCGGTCGCCCACTTGGCATGCAGTGCTTTTGCCACGGTTTCCGGGGTTTCCATGCGGATGGTGACCGGGAATTCGCTTTCACGGCAGAAGAATGCCGGTAATTTATCCGTCTGATAGCCGACAACCGGCACACCGTAGGTTTCCAGATATTCTGTGGTCAGCCCCAGATCCAGGATAGATTTGGCACCCGCACAGACAACCGCCACATTGGTTTGTGCCAGTTCCTGTAAATCTGCTGAGATATCAAAGGTGTGTTCCGCACCACGGTGCACACCGCCGATCCCGCCGGTGGCAAAAACAGCAATCCCGGCCATTTCCGCGATAATCATGGTGGAGGCAACAGTCGTCGCACCGTGAATCCCCTGTGCAATCACAAACGGCAGGTCGCGGCGGCTCACTTTCATCACCTTGTGGCCTTCTTTGCCGAGCATCTCAATCTCATCATGAGACAGACCCGCTTTCATGCGGCCGTTAATCACGGCAATCGTTGCCGGGATCGCACCGTTATCACGGATACGCTGTTCAACTTCCAGTGCCATTTTCACGTTGTCCGGATACGGCATGCCGTGAGAAATAATGGTGGATTCCAGTGCCACAACCGGCTTTTTCTCCGCGAGCGCCTGTGCAACCTCAGGGGAAATATCCAGATATTCTGCGTTCAGTTGTTGAGTTTTCATGCTTGTGATTCCATTAGTTTGTGAACACTGTCTTTTGACAGACCGGGATTATTTGTCAGCTCGCTGGCGAGCGTCAGGGCGGAACAGCCCTGGGAAAAACGGATACTCTGTGACAGCGGCTCGCCTTCGAGCCAGCAGCGGGCAAGACCTGCCATCATGGCGTCACCGGCACCGGTCACATTGACAATGTGGACACTGAACGGCTTCGACCAACCGTTTTCGCCGCCCGCCTCGCTGTAATAAACGCCTTCGCCGCCCATACTCAGGGCAATGCGCTGTACACCCTGCTCATGCAGGGCATTGGCGGCACGCACCACATCCTGTTTATTCTCCACTTTGATACCGGTGAGAATTTCCGCCTCAAAGCGGTTCGGTTTCAGGGTGTGTATATGGCTGAGCCACGGCTTGATTTTGTTTGCTTTGAACGCGGAAACGGTATCGACAAAGACCGGTACATTGCCCGCATTGGTAAACAGCCACTCCAGCGCGCCTTCTGACAGATTGCAGTCCGCCACCAGCACACCGGCGTGCCGGATCAGGTCGCGGGAGGTCGCCAGCAGCGCCGGGGTCAGTTTTTCCAGGATGCGCATGTCATTGATGGCGGTGATCATTTCACCCTGCGGATCCAGCAGTGACAGATAGGTAGAGGTGGTTTCCCCGTGCAGGCGGTGCAGATTGCTGACATTCACACCGGCCAGTTTTGCCTGCTCATACAGGGTGTTACCGTAGAAATCATCACCGATAACGGAGATAAAATGAGACTCACAGCCCAGCAGGGCAATATTCTGGGCGATATTGCGCCCGACCCCGCCGGGTGAACATTTAATGTGACCGGGATTAGAATCTTCATACACCAGATTCAGGTCAGAATAACCACAAACATCCATATTGGCTGAACCGACAGTCACCACATAGCGGTGCTCGGAGAGGATGTATCCCTTACCCTTGATGTAGCCTTTATTCATCAGATTCATTATATGTCCGGCCACCGCAGAGCGGCTGATACCTAATACGCCGGCCAGTTCCTGCTGCGGAATGAGCGGGTCACGCCGGAGGATCTGAAGGATTTGTTTTTCTCGACTGGTCATAAGCGGACACTTGTTGGTTATTAAACATGTGCTTGTTTTATTTTTTGTCCGCCACAAAGTAAAGCGCTGAAATAAAGATTTCGCCGGAATTTAAGGGATGATCGTAAAATGAGGAGAGTGCGTTTTCAGCAGAAAAACCGGAGGGAGATCATGTTTTTTATATCTTCAAAAATAAAATAAAAAACACAAAATAATAACCATCAAAAAAAGAGGATTTAATTAAAAATAATTTTCATATCTATCAATCTGTTATGTTCGGGTTGTTATATAAGCAAACATCTGTTTGTTTTCATGATCTTAGAATAATAACGCTGAAATGCGCCCTTTATCGTTACATAAATACTGTGACTTATATCAAATAAATAAGCCTGAGATAAAAACAAAAAAGACCTGATGTTTATTGCGGCAAATCTGTTTAATCCGGCTTGCTGAATCGCTTATTCTTATTTTATTTTTAACTGACACGATTAATCAAGTTTTATATTCATCTGTTAATGAAATAACAAAACAGCCCGGAAACAGAGATTGTTTCCGGTCTGCCGGTTTTATATTGCTGCGCAGCTTTACTGTCAGTGATGCAGCATTTCGTGAACGATATCTTTTCCGCTCATCGTATAAGGATAATAGGTCGGCCAGTTGTCCAGCTGAGTCAGGAGTGCCTCCTGAGACTCATTACCCATATACAGATGGAAATGACCCGCTTTTTCCGGTGCAATGATATGGTCGCTGAACTGGATATATTTCGGTGCATGACTGTTTTTATCTTTGCACTCAAACAGATAACGTGCCCCTTTCTTGCCGGAGGTGTAATTCAGGATCCGGTAACCGGCATACTGATACTCACACTGATCCACCTTATCCCCGCGATGGAATTCGATGATATTATTTTCAATACCAATCATATCCACATCGGTTTTATATCCCTTTGTATAATAAGCACGATACTCTTCTGCCGTTTTATCGCCGTTCTTCGCAGCCTTCGCCTGCATCACCGGGTCCAGCTCGCCGCTGGCCAGGTAAGGCTCAACAGACTGCCAGACGCCATCCCAGTCGCTCAACTGCCGGTCTTTGACATCCTTGTCAGCAAAAATTCCTTCTGCTGCCTTGCGCTGTGCTTCTGTCTGCGGTTTGTCGTGATGGTGTCCGTGTGCCACCGCCGCACCGCTGAATAATCCCGCCAGTAACAGTAACGGGAGAACTGATTTAGCTGTCATAATCACCCCTGTACGGCTTTAAAACGCGGGTTGGACTTACAAATCACATAGATACGGCCGCGACGACGGACAATTTTACAGTCCGGATGACGCTGTTTCGCACTTTTCAGTGAACTTAATACCTGCATCGGTTTTTCCTCTTCTTTTAATGTACAAAACGCCCGAAGCGCTTGGTAAAACGGGCCACATTCCCTTCCTGAGAGTGTGTTTTCTGTTTGCCGGTATAGAACGGGTGAGAGTGGGATGAAACATCCAGAGTGACATAAGGATAAGTCTGCCCTTCAAACTCAATGGTTCTTTCCGTTCTGATAGTGGATCCGACTTTGAAATACACGTCTGCTGCGGTGTCGTGGAAGATGACTGTCCGGTAATCCGGATGAATATCGGGTTTCATGGTCGCCTCATTTTGTTATGTTATAATATAACAATAATGATTTTTATCGTGGTTGACCACTGTTTTTTAACCATGATTTTTATACGGGAAAGGAGTGCGATCGCGGAAAAAAAGGAAACATAAATCAGATCAAAAGGATATAAAAACGGGCAGCCACCGGTGAATACGGGAGCTGCCCGGGAAAGGTATCACTGTAAGAAATCAATTCTCCGCCAGAAAGTCCTTATCCTCCAGAACCCGCAGCGGCTCAATATCACTCTCTTTTTTGATAACCAGAGACGGATCCGAACGCAGACAGACACCGCCGTAGTGGCCGCCGACAGTAAAGGCGCACATCTGGATATAGCGGCCTGCCACTTTCGGTAAACACCAGAGCTGCTGATAGACGTTTTCCTGCTCACCGAAACGGCCGCAGGTTTCATCCAGCACTTCGTCGCGGTGATCCACCAGCCCGATATTGCTGCCGCAGCGTCCGGCGATCGGTTTAACCGCATAACCGGTCCGGCGCAGTTCGTCGCTGAGTTCAAATTCTGTATCCAGCAGATAAGGATGATGCGGGAACAGCGACCACAGGATCGGCAGAATCGCTTTGTTGCCCGGGATCACCGTCCACAGTGGCTCAAATACACGGATTTCCGGGCGCAGCAGCACATCAATCAGCCGCACATCATCTCCATGACGCGGATGGCCGGTACGGATAGGCAGTGCGGAGTATGTCCGGTCGCTTTCACTTTCCTGACGCAGTTGTTCCAGCGCCGTTTCCCACGCCCAGGTTTTCCAGACACATTTAAGCACGCGCCCTTCACCGTCGATGACCTGTCCGCTTTCGTTCCAGCTCAGTTCATCCAGCCCGTGAATGACCCGGTATCCGTACCCTGCCGCCGTGATGGCCCGCGCCATATTGAGGGCGTGATAGTCTTCCTCGCTGTCTTTATCCTGCATAATATGGATAAACGGCTTGGCCGAGGTGTGTTTCCAGATATCCGCCAGCATTTCTGACAGGCGTTCCCCCGGATCCCAGCCTTCGGTCAGCCCGCCCTGTTTCGCCCATTTATTAATAATCACCCCGGTTTCTGCATGACAGGAGGCAGAATCCGCATTGTATTCATACACTTTCAGACCGCGCTCATCCATGCAGAAATCCAGTCTGCCGGTCACCATATCGTGACGCCGGTTCTGCCAGGAGAGCCGCAGTCTCGGCCAGAGGATTTCCGGGATATTGAATAATTTAAGCAGATTGTCATCTTTCAGCACTTTCTCCGTGGCGTGCAGGTACATCAGATGGACTTCGTTGGTTGCCTGCATCAGTGCATTTTCGGCAGTCTCTGAAATGGTGAAATATTCATGCGGATCCGCATTCAGATTGTGGCCGTGATTAGCTTTGACATAGGCTTTTTCCATCGGATCCGACTCATCCAGCCATTTACCGGTGAAATCGGCTTTCTCATCCAGACGGGCAGCATGCAGTGTCATCAGCGCAGGATCCACCGCCGGTTCTGTCCAGGCATACTCATCATCAATTGTCTGGATCATCCAGCCGAGGATCTGTGTATCCGGAAACGTATCTGACAGAGTGTAATAACCGTCTTTGACATGCATCGGCAGCTCGCGGGTCCATTGCTGACCGCGCGGCAGTTTATGGTGGATGACGTTCTGCTCCACAATCCGGACTTTATCCGCACACACCTGAGTTATCACCGCCACATGGCCGGTGCGTTTAAACTCGCCCCCTTCCTGCCAGATAAGCAATGACCCGGCTACCGGTGCCTGCTGGCAGCCGTTTTTAAACGCACGCAGCGGCAGAATGCTGTCATCCACCACATGACGCAGAAAACGCAGGGAAAAAATCTCATACGCCATACCGACATCGGTAAACACCACACCGTAATTGAGATACAGGAAGCGGCGGGCAAATTCCACACACTGCCATTTGTATCCCATATATTCATTCCCGATATAACTGCGGAAGGAAATATCATCCTCTTTCTCTGCGTCCGTGATGGTATCGTAGTCAGAGGAATAGATAGCCACACCGCCGGGCGCATAGCCCAGTAATGTGCCGAAAGGTTCATGCTCCGTGATGATTCCACTCATAGTACGGCCTTACTGATATGATTTAGATTGCCAATAATTGTGCTTACTGATAATCCAGTATACGCCCGTCCATAAAAAAACACCGATGCTTTTCTGCATCGGTGTCAATCACCACTCCGGGCTATGCTTAGTGAGTCAGATCACGTTGCCGGGCTTTCCTTTTTCGGATGATAACCGTTAAAAAACAGGTTCAGGATCACTGCGCTGACCGTCGCCAGCAGGATCCCGCTGTGCAGCAGCGGCTGTAAGAACATCGGCAGTTTAGCAAAGAAATTACCGGAGAGTGTCGGCGTCAGCCCGACCCCCAGGCTTATCGCCACAATATAGAGATTGTAATTATTGCCGCTGTAATCAACACGGGACAGAATGCGGATCCCTGTCGCCAGTACCATGCCGAACATCACCAGCCCTGCCCCGCCGAGCACAAACTGCGGAATAGAGGCAATCACCACCGCCATTTTCGGCAGCAGACCAAAGATGATCAGGATAAATCCGGAGACCACACACACCCAGCGGCTGTGGACTTTTGTCACGCCCACCAGCCCGACGTTCTGGGAAAATGAGGTATGCGGGAAACTATTGAACAGACCGCCGATAACTGTCCCGATCCCGTCCACCCGCAGTCCGCGCACAATGTCATCTTTTCCGACCGGACGGCCGACGATTTCCCCGAGCGCCAGGAACATCCCCATCGATTCAATAAAGACAATCAGCAGCACCACGCTGAGGGTAATAATGGAGATCGGCTCAAACGTTGGTGTTCCCAGCGCCATCGGGGTAACCAGTTTAAACCAGGGCGCATCCGCATAGCCGTCGAAACTGACCTCATTGCACATCAGCGACAACACAAAACCAAAGATAATCCCCAGTAATACCGAGATATTACAGAGAAAACCCTTACAGAATTTGGTGATAAACAGGATAGACAGCAGAACCGCAAATGAGATACCGAGGTAGAGCGGGTGACCATATTCCGGGTTACCTTTGCCGCCGGCTGCCCAGTCAATCCCCACCTGCATGATACTCAGTCCGATAGAGGTGATCACAATACCGGTGACCATATTGGGGAAAAGCGGCATCAGTTTTCCCATCAGCGGGACTATCAGCGTTGTCAGTACCCCCGCTGCAATGGTGGCGCCGAAAATCCCCATCAGGCCGATATCCGGGTTGGCACCGATAGCCAGCATCGGCGTCACCGCCGCGAACGTCACAGACATAATCACCGGCAGACGGATACCGGCAAATTTCCCGATACCGATACACTGCAACAGTGTCACGATACCACAGCAAAACAGATCCGAACTGATAAGCAGTGTCACCACTTCCTTGCTCAGCCCCAGCCGGTCACCGATAACCAGCGGTACCGCTACTGCACCGGCATACATCACCAGCACGTGCTGTAATCCCAGCATCATCAGTTTTCCCGCAGGTAATATTTCTTCAACTTCGTCAATAACGGGCTTAACCGGTTCCTGTGCTTGATCCACACTATGATTGCTCATGAAACAGACTCCCTTACAACCGGGACTCCCCGGCTTCGATTCGAAGATCTCGGAAAATGACCCCTGGCGTCAGGGTGTCTCACTATGATGACGAACCCGGCCCGGGTATCTGTTCATCATTTAAACGATTGAGCAAAATTCAGACCAGCGTGATTTTTTATCAGCATAAATGCTGTGTTTCGTGACCGGATTCCGGTTTTTTGACGCATTTTGCCGTTAAAAACGAGATACCCGCCGCATTTTTATTACACCTGTAAAATGTAATTTTTCAGGACTCACGGCGTGACAATCGATTGCCTTCTCAATTTAATAATTCCGGTTATCACATTGATAGCGTGTATCACCGTATATTTCACCGGAACCGGCAGCCCGGGAACCCGGCCCCCTGCCTCTCATTGCGGACACGCGCCAGAAACTCACCGACAGCCGGTTCATCATAGTCTCCCGGTCACTGATACTGTTCATACCCGTTGTTATTAAACTGAAACCGGGATTTCAGGAGAACTGATTCCCGCAGCGGAGAGTAATATCGTTATCCGAGAACACCAGAAAATAATATTTGATACCATACTCAGGTGTCTGATTATCCATTTATCCGCAACCTTTATGTACAGAACCACGCATTTATCATCACAGAGAAAACTGAAAGCACCGAGATAAAATGCGTCTTTCTTTTCTGATACCGGGACAACAAAGCCCCATGGGATTTGCTTTGTAATCACTCTATTGTTTTGTGCAACAACGCTTTGCCTGATTTATCCTGACAAAGCACATGAAAGGTGTGTTTACCGATATCGATACCAATGAGTGTAATATTTTGCATGATGGCCTCTCCTGAAAGAAAAACACCCTGTCAGCATACCGCTCACAGGGCGGGGGTGACCATCTCATTAACCGCCCGCAAGCGGGCGGCTAAAGGATATTGCAGCAAATAACCGGACAGATTATTTTTTATTTTTAAAATCAATGACCATACGGCCGGTAAATTTGCCCTGCTCCATCTCTTCAAAGATGGCATTAATGTCTTCAAGCGGGCGCATTGCCACTTTCGGTACTACTTTGCCTTCGGCACCAAAGCGGAATGCTTCTTTCAGATCTTCACGGGTTCCCACCAGCGAACCGACAACCTCGATACCGTCCAGTACCAGACGCGGAATACTCAGATCCATGGTTTCCACCGGCAGACCGACCGCCACAACACGCCCTGCGGCACGGACACTGCCGACCGCCGAGTTAAATGCGGATTTGGCTACTGCGGTAACGACCGCTGCATGCGCGCCGCCAAGGTCTTTCTGAATGATTTCATCGACATTATCGGTTTTCGGATTCAGGGTCAGATCGGCGCCCATCTCTTTTGCCAGTGCCAGTTGTTTATCATTGACATCAATAGCGATCACTTTGGCATTAAAGACGTTTTTGGCATATTGCAGCGCCAGGTTACCTAATCCGCCGAGACCGTAAATCGCCAGCCACTGACCCGGTTTGATGCCGGAAACTTTAATTGCTTTATAAGTTGTGACACCGGCACAGGTAATACTGCTCGCAGCGGCTGAATCCAGGCCATCCGGCACTTTTACCGCATAATCCGCAGTCACAATGCACTCTTCCGCCATACCGCCGTCCACGGTATAACCGGCATTTTTAACTTCACGGCAGAAAGTTTCTTTGCCGCTGTTACAGTATTCACAATGGCCGCAGCCACGGAAAAACCATGCAACACTGGCACGATCGCCGACTTTCAGTGAGGTGACCCCTTCCGCGATTTCCGTCACCACACCAATACCTTCATGCCCGAGGATCACACCGGAGACATCACCAAAATCAGCATTTTTTACATGCAGGTCAGTGTGACACACGCCGCAGCATTCCATTTTCAGCAGGGCTTCTCCATATTTCAGTGGGCGTAATGTTTTCTCTTTGATTTCTACGGTCTTATTTTTTGCGACAACAGCTGCTTTCATAGTTCACCTCAGTTATGGAACAACAGAAAAGTTATGTTCAGTTCAGCAACATAACGACCATTAACTGGTTTATTCTAGCGTGAAATACGGGATAATACTGCACTCTGAATGCCAATCATTTCAACTATCATTAATAAGAATTATTGCATTCAGAGTGTATCAGCCATTGCCGGTTACAGGCGGGATGCGGGATACAGTGGAGCAGGCAGCGGCTCGCGGGGGTCATTTTCAACAGTACCGAACCGGACATCACCATTGTTCCAGTCACTGACAGCCTGCTGCAGTGTCTGTACGTCGTAGCCGACAAAATTCCACCACATCATTATCCGTTCCTGCACCGGAGTGCCGCCCAGCAGCAGTAACCGCGAGCCTTTCATCAGTGTCAGTGTGACAGAAGACAACCCTTCACCGACATACACCAGCTCATTGGCGGTATAAACTTCACCGCGGTATGTCAGCTGGCCCTCCAGCACAAAGAAGCCGTATTCAAAGTCCGGCCGGGTATCGAGTGTGGTTTGTGTTGCCTGCTGTGCCAGCAAATCCATGCCGATCAGCGGGGAAAAATGCAGAACCGGCGAACGGTGATCACCATATTCGCCGGTCAGTAATGTGAAACTCACCTGGTCATGATGCCAGACAGGTAAATCAGGATAGTGGTCAAAGCGCGGCGTGATAGTGCTGTCCGCCGGAGGTAAGGCAATCCAGAGCTGGGCGGCATGCAGACGGGCATTTCTGCCGGCGGAATCTTCGGTATGTGTGATTCCGCGTCCGGCCGTCATCAGATTCACCTGTCCCGGGCGGATAATCTGCTCTGACCCGAGGCTGTCCCGGTGCAGTACCTCACCTTCCAGCATCCAGGTGAACGTCTGTAAGCCGATGTGCGGATGCGGCCCGACTTTCATGCCGTCATCCCCTTTGAAAACCGCCGGACCGGCATGATCCAGAAAACACCAGGCACCTATCTGACGGCGCTCTTTTACCGGTAATGCACGGGATACCGGCACGCCGCCGACATCTTTAATCCGCGCGCTGATACGCTGGGGTAAGACCTCTTGTCTGTCTGTCATGGTGTCACCTGCCTTGTCAGTGAGAGAGTACCGTCAGCAAGCGGACGGCTGCCTTAAGGTATCAGTATACTGTTAAGCATTCACATGACAAATAAAGAGAAAGCCCCGCATATCACACTATGATATGCGGGGCTGACTGACAGGATCAGCGCTCACACAGGGCTTCGTTGGCCCGGTTCAGCGGTTTGACCAGATAAATACAACAGATTCCGGATATTCTGCATAAAATTCAGAAAATGCCACAAGAGTTATAGTACTAACGGTAATATAAAATACATATCCGGAGATTATTATTTCCGGTTATATTTTCGTAGCTTTATTTATTGTTTTTCCCGGCAAGAGAAATAATGCGGTCCGCTGACTCAATCGTCGACTCGCGGTGCGCAATAATAATCCGCGTGATCGGTAGTTGGCAGATCGCCTGATTGACGTAAGATTCACTCTCTTTATCCAGTGCGCTGGTGGCCTCGTCCATAAACAGGATGCGGGGTTTTCGGTACAGGGCGCGGGCGATAAATATCCGCTGTTTCTGCCCGCCGGACAGTCCTTCGCCCAGCTCTCCTATCAGCGTTTCATAGCCCATCGGCATCGATATAATCACATCATGAATATAACTGGCCTGCGCACAGGCAATCATCAGCTGCTCGTCGGGATTTTCGGTGAAACCGCAGATATTTTCGCGGATCGAGCCGGAAAACAGTTTGTCGTCCTGCATCACACAGGCGATCATTTTGTGGTAGTTATTGACGCCGAGCTGGCGGATCTCAATGTTATCAATGAATACCTTGCCGTCTGACGGTTCAAACAGGCCGCACAGCACTTTCATCAGCGTGGTTTTTCCCGAGCCGGACGGCCCTGTTATCGCCACACTTTCACCGGGGGCAACCGACAGATTAATATCGCGGAAGATCGGTGCGGACTGGCTGTCGTAACTGTACACCAGGTTGCGGGTTTCCAGCCCGGCAGCCTGCATCTGCGGCTCGTACGGCACATCCGGCTTTTTATTTTCCTGTTCGTTGAGGGCGATATCGGAAATACGCTCGTTGTGCAGGCTCATGATGCGCAGTTGCAGCAGGAACTCAATAATGGAGGCAGCGCGGCCGGAAAACTGCTCGCGGTAGGCGCTGAACGCAATAAACATCCCGAGGGTCATGGCGTTGTCGATCACCAGACCTGCGCCGATCCACAGGATGGCTATCTGGTCACAGGCCATAATAAAAGTATTCACCCCACCGAACATCAGGTTCATCTTGGTCAGGCGGATGCCGGTATTGATGGAATCGACTTTCAGATTCAGCCAGTGATTCCCCCGGCGATCGCTCATGCCCTGGGTTTTCACCGTGGTGATGCCGTAGAGGGATTCCATAAAGTACGACCCGGCGCGCGCCTCTTTGATCAGCGACTCCTCCGACAGCTGGCGGTAATAACGGTAGGTCGCCAGCCGCAGCCCGATATATACGGCGGTAAACCCGAGCACAATCCAGGTGAGATGGCCGCCGTAGAGGATCATCATGATAAACACGCCGATCAGCATGATACCGTCCATGATCGCCCCGACCACGCTGGTGGTAAAGGTGGTGCGCAGGATATCCAGCGATCCGAAACGGGACTGAATATCCCCGAGTTTGCGCCGCTCAAAATAGCTGAGCGGCAGGCGCAACAGATGAGTGAATAATCCGGACTGCCACTGGACGTTGATCAGCGTTTCCATAATCACGCTGGCCCAGGCGCGGCACATACTGACCACCGCTTTCAGCAGAATAAAGAACAGTAATCCGACACAAATCAGGGACAATAACCCCTGATCTCCGGCAGGAATAGCGTGATCCATCACCAGCTGTGTACCGACCGGCATAATCAGGCCGATGGCCTCAATCACCACGGAGAACGCGAAGATTTTCAGCAGCGCTTTTTTCAGCCCGTGAATATTGCCGATAAGCTTGCGCAAGCTGAGTTTTTTCACCACCTCCTGCTTTGTGAAGGTGCTGCCGGGCCAGGCTTCCAGCGCCACGCCGGTAAAATTGCACGACATCTCCTCAATACCGACCACCCGCCGGCCATAGGCCGGGTCATGCAGGATAAATTTGTTACCGCTGATTTTCACCAGCACCAGAAAGTGATTGAAATCCCAGTGTAAAATGCACGGCAGCCGCAGGTTCTGCAGGTCGTCCATATCCAGCGACAGGGCACGGGTAGTCATCCCCAGTTCGGCGGCCATGCCGGTCAGCCCGGCCAGGGTCGCGCCCCGTGCGGAGAGATTGAACTGCTGGTGCAGGGAAATCAGGTCAATACTTTTGCCGTAGTGGGCGGAAATCATCGCCAGGCTGGCGAGGCCGCACTCAGAGGATTCGGTCTGGTGGATCACCGGAATGCGCTGACGCAGACTGAGATCGAGTTTTTCCAGCAAATTTTTCAGGGATAAACGGCGCATGCAGCCTCCCGGTCAGATAACAGCGTCCGTTCTGTCATGGTGTGTCTGCTCCTGTTGGCCCGGAGGCGCTCTGTTTCATGTCATAGAACGGCGATACCATCCACTGATAGATTTTGCGTTTCTCCAGAAACAGCGTGGTATTGGCTTTCATGCCGTTTTGCAGGCTGAGTTCGCGGCCGTCATAGGCGATCATCTGTTTCCCGGGGCGCACAATCACTTTGTAATAGGGGATGGACTGCGGCATCTGACTGACTTTCGGCGCTCCCGCGTAGGTCATCATTTCCTGCGCGGAGGCGGGGGTTTTGGAGAGCACCTGAATGGTGGCGGCAAACTGGCCGAATTTCTCTGCAGGGAAAGCTTCATAACGGATATTCACCACATCCCCGACATTCAGATAGGGCAGCGCGTCATTGGGCACCCAGAGCACCAGCCAGTACTGACGGATATTTTCCGGCAGGATCTGCAGCAGGGTATCGCCGGGATTGACCATCTGGCCGACGGTCACGCCGAGAGAATCCACACGGCCGTCTGTCAGGGCGCGGACAATAATTTCGCCGCCCGCATCATTATTCACCTGCTCTTTCATCAGCTCGGACTGCTGTAATTCCAGTTGATAAATCCGGTTATCAAATTCCGCGGCCTGAGTGAGAATCTGGCTTTCCAGAGATGTAACCTGCAAAATATTCTGTTCATTCTGTCCGCTTAATCCCAGCAGGCTGTTTTGCTGGGAATAATAAAGCGCAGCCTGATTCAGCCACTGATCTTTATTTATCAGCCCGCTTTCCCGGTAGTGATGATAATTATCCATATTCTGTTTCATAATACGGATCCCTTCCTGCGCCCGCTCAACAATCCCGGCTGATCGCAACTGTGCCTGTGCATAAAGAGATTTTTGTTTTTCGAGCGAGGCCAGAGTGGTGTGTTTGTTATCTCTGAGACGGGCGGTCATATCACGGATATGCTGTAACTGATTTTCAATTTCACGACGCTGATTTTCACTGACCACACCACCGGCTGTAGCCCTGCTGGTATCAATACGGTAAACCGGATCCCCTTTGCGGATAATCTGCCCTTCATTCACATATTGCCCGGTAATAAAGCCCTGTACACCGGCTGATACAATGACCGCCCGGGGATTGGTGGTGATTTCTCCGGTCACACTGACCCGCCTCGTATAGCTGCCGGACAAGATAAAGGTCAGAAAAACCATTAAAAACAGAAAACTGCATGCAATTATCAGCCACAGCGGAATACCGGGTAATAATAAGGCCTTACCCCGCCATTTCATTTTTCGGTTATCGAGTGCGGCTTTGCGGAACACAATAGACCCTGCCTGCAGTTATCCGGTGAATAAAAGGCCGTCAGTATCAGGGAAAAGATAAAAAAACGGGAATTCATAAAATAATGAATTCCCTCAAAATATGATATTGACTGCGGAACAGTCAATAATGTGGGTTATAGTATTAATTAACCGGCATCAGAAACGGCTTCAGTTTCTGAATACTTAATGCATTCATATTTAGATTTCCCTTTCATTATTTATTACTTTGTCTGAATATAGTCATCACGGTACTTATTTTAGATGAATTGACTACTGATAATGAATAGAGGGAAGGATGTAATAAAAATTAATCGTTGTTACAGCGTAAAATCACATGGTTAATGTACTGACAGAAAAATAATTATTATTTATCAGCTCAACAGGAAAAACTGCAATTTCACATCACTTTTCAAGTATATATTTGCTTAAGAAATTATACTATATTGTCGTAAAATATTCAGGTTTTATTATGAATCAAAATAACATTCCTGCTCTGTCGTCAGCCGGGCAAAACACCGGCGATTCCGATGATAACTATTTATATATCAAGGATCCTCTGTGGTATATTCCGCAGAGGATCATTATTTATACTAATACTTTATCATCGTATTATTTACAAATACCACCGAGATCCACAATGCCGCCTAATTTACCTTCAATAAAACCGCCGACAGCTGAACCCACTTTTCCGCCGACTTCCCTGCCCAGCCCCGGATATGCATCTTTGAGGCTGACTTTACCGATCACCGGCAGATCTACCGTCAGATAAGGCCCGAGCTGTTCAAAACCCCAGTCACCGAGTTTTTTTCCGAGATCGGTGATAGAGTCCTGAACACATCCGGCACCGGAAACCAGTTCAATTTCAGCACAATTTAATTCTTTCATTATCAATCCTTTTAATAATCAGTTATTTTATCTGAATAATAAAATGAGTTTAGAAATAATAAATAAAATTATTATTCTAGAATCATCTATTATTCATTCGATATCCTACTGATTATTTTAATGAAGAGATAAATCAATATTTATTACTCCGGCATCTGAAATCCGCCACCAGTGCAGCCATGCATTCCGCCTGTAATGCATAAGAGAGCTGCATGCTGTCATGACAGATTTCACTTTCCGCACTGGTTACCGGTGTTTCAGATGAGAATGATGCCAGCAGAGTGCTGATATCATCATGCTGCGGGTGCTGCTCTGACATCAGCAGTGCTTTGCCGGAGACTGAAATCGTATCGCTGTTACCGCTCCTTTCTGGCCATCGCCCGGCAGGTTTTTATCTGATATAAAGATAAATCAATACCTTATTTAAGCATCAAAAATCCCATATAAATAAAAAACCCGCCATATGACGGGTTTTCGGTAGCGGGCAGTTATTTTTTACTGCTGTGAACGCATATCCATGATCATTTTTCCGTCATAGTCTGCACCAACAACAATGTTAGGCACTTCACCTTTATATTTCTCTGCTTTAATTTGTTCTATTTCAAGCTGCTTCCAGTTAATCATTTCGCGGGTGATTGTCTGCTGTAACACGGCGTTCGCTTCTGATTCCTTCTGAGCGGCATATAAACGGGCATCGGCTTCCTGACGCATTGCATAAGAGCTGGCCTGAGCATTACGCTCACGGGCAAGTGCCTGCTGTTCTGCAGACTCACGCTCTGCCTGTGCGATAACCACTTTTTTCTGAGCCAGTTCACGCTCTTTCTCTGCTTCCGCTTTTGCCTGGTTTATCTGCTCCTGACGCATCTTGGTATTCACGACCTGCTCCTGAACCACTTCCGGCAGCGTAATATCCTGGATCATAATCTCTTTGATCGTATAGCCGTAAGGTGAAGCATAACCCTGAATGGCATCACGGATAGATTCCTGTAATTTCCGCTGGGTATCTGCGGTATACAGATCCTGTGCGTTGGCAACGTCTTTCCCGAATTCCAGAATCGTGGAAATCAGTTTCTGGCGGACATATTTATCCAGCGCTTCACTTTCCGTACCGCCGTTAATACGGAGAATGGGAGCTTTAGCGCCATCAAACTGGAGCATCACCGTAATATCCACGATGGATTTCAGTTTGTCCTGTGACGGTACGCGTAGCTCTTTCAGTGACACCCGGATATCTTTTGTTGAATAGGTATCAAATGTCATAAACGGGTTAATCGGGAAATGCAGCCCGGCATCATAAGCGACCGGGTTAACCTTACCTAAAAAGGTTCCGACTTTTACCGAACCATCCTGCACAATAGTATACGAATTAAAAGTAACCACTCCCGCGACGAGGAGAATAACGGCAACAATAATCAATTTTATAACTGACTTCAGTTTGACCGGATTTACTGCCTGCATCATTTGCATGTCTCATCCCTATAAGATAATTCTTAGTTAATGTCGTTTTTATAAATACTGCTTTATGTATCAGTCATATCTTTTTACATCGCTATTATTCATAAAATACAGAAATGAGCAAATGCAGTCCCGGCAGAAAAAATACCGTCGGTACGAAACAGCCGGTACAATCAGACAATTGTAAAAAACACTTTCTCACAAAAACCATAACACACTGAAATATAAATTAAATTATGAAATATCACCTAACACAATCATCATACTCTGTAACACTATTTTGTATAGACATGTAATAAATACACGGATTTAGTGACCATTTGTTTTCAAATATGAACGCAATAATTATTAAGTATATAATACTGTATAATGAAAGCATTACATGCTGTTGTAGCATAAAATATTACAAATATCTGCAAATCAAACTTAACTCTTTTTTAAGTATAACTTAACGCTTTGATTTATATTGATTTTTATGTATACATAAAAATAACACATTCCTGAAATCCACTGACTACTCGGATTTTGTACTCTTGTTAGTTGTATGCTTACTTATTATAATGCAACTGTATTTTCAACGGGTAATACTGCATCAGAAATAATATTATTTCTGTTTATGAAAAAACACGGAATTATTTTCAGATAATATTCCGGAGAATCCTATTACCTTTAAAAAACTTTTATCTGACTATTATTTATTTTAATAAATAATGCATTCTGTCTTTCAGAGATGGGTACTTTTTATATTAAAACAGCACCCTATTTTCAGAAAAATGATCAGATAAATAAACAGGAATCAATTATAAAGAAAACACTTACTGCATTTATTGCTGCCTCATGTGCTATTACTACTTTTACAGCACACAGTGCGGCAGATAATACCGTTCGTTTTATTGGTGAAGTTGCAAATCAGACATGCTCACTCGATATTAACGGCACAGATAAAAGTCCGGTTGTATTATTGCCGACAGTACCTGTGAAAGATTTTAAAAGTACTGTCGGTACCACTACCGGCGATACTGAATTCACTATCAATATCAGCGGATGTACCGCTACGACTGAAGCAGGTATGGAAAAAACACTGAGTATTGCGTTTGTCGGTAACTCAGTCACCACCTCTAAAAACCTCGGAAATACCGGTGATGCGGATGGTGTCTCTATTCAGTTAGTGGATAACAACGCCGTTAATCTTGAATTCACCCCGGGGGATTTAATTAAATCATCACAGAAAATCAATATTGCTGATGATGGTTCTGTTGCCCCTGTTAATTTCGTTGCCCGTTATTATGCAGAGAAAAGTGCAGTAACTGCCGGTAGTGTTATCGCCAGCGCGCAATATGCCATTACGTATAAATAATAAATATACCCTGGTATAAATAAGTAAAATAATAAACGGTACGTTATCTGCCGCCGGATACGTGCCGCCATAAGGTTATACAATGAAAAAATATTTATTATTTATTATATTAAGCTTTCTCACTGCTTTTCATGCCACCGCCAGTGTCACTATGCTGGGAAACCGGATTATTTATAATGAAAATAGCCGGGATAAAACTCTGATATTTTCAAATGATAATGAAACACCGGCACTGGTTCAGATCTGGACAGATGTCAATAATCCGAAATCTTCTCCGGACAATGCTGATGGCCCGTTTGTTGCGGTGCCCGCTATTTTTAATATTACCGATAACAGCAAGCAGAATGTCAGACTGACCTATACCGGCGGGAAATTACCCGGTGATCGCGAGAGTATCTTTTATTTTAATTATCTGAGTATTCCTTCAGTCAAAAAAGAAGATGCGGATAAAAATAAACTGATGATTGTTGTCACTAACCGCATGAAATTATTTTACCGTCCGGCAAAAATCGGGAATGACACCGCTGATGTAATTAACAAACTCGAAATCAGCCGTCAGGGCAATATGCTTGATGTCCGCAACCCGTCGCCTTTTTATGCCAGCGTTTCCTCCGCTGCGTTATCTGCCGGAAATAAGCAGGGACAAATTGAAAACACCACCATGATAGCACCGTATTCCTCAGCAAAATGGTCTTTGCCTGTCGGCTATCAGAGCGGAAATGTCACTCTGCTCCTGGGGGTTATTAATGATTACGGTGTTGAAAAAACACGCTCAATTACCCTGAACTGATAATGACAGACACGATAATAATTATATGAAACACGTTATCCCTTTTCTTACCCGTAACAGAATCACGCTGGTACTTCTGAGCTGCTGCCTCTGCGATCTGAATACCGTGCGGGCAGAGGATAATAATGATTATTATTTCGACCCTTCACTGATACGCGGGAATACCCTGACAAACAGTGCATTGCAGACATTTAATACCCGTAATGCCATTCCGCCGGGGGTATATAAAGTTGACCTTCTGGTCAATGATCAGTTTATTGCTCAGACAAGCGTTCCGTTTAAAGAAGATAAAAACGGGAAAATTTCAGCCTGCCTGACACCGGAACAAATCCGCCTGACCGGACTGAAAGAGGAACCGGAACTCTCCGGGAATACTGAATGTTATTTTCCGGATGAGATCGGGGAAAATATCACCAGCCGGTTTAATAACGCAGAACTGAAACTGAATCTGACCATACCTCAGGCCATGCTTTCCGGTCACCGGCAGAAGCGGATCCCGCAGGAAAGTCTGGAAAGCGGCGAAACCATGTTATTCGCCAACTACAATGCTAATCAATATCATGTCAGTTACAGCGACAGCCGCACCCGTGATATGAATTCCACCTACCTGAGCCTGAATGGCGGATTTAATCTGGGATTGTGGAGTTTCCGTCAGGAAAGTCAGTATAACTGGTCAGACAGTACCGGCGGAAAATGGAATACCAGCCGCCGTTATATTCAGCGCGCACTTTATGAGATCGGCAGTAAATTATTAATCGGTGAAGGCTTCACTTCCGGTAATTTTTTATCCGGTATGGGATTTAAAGGGATCCGCCTGAGCACTGATGAACGGATGCTGCCGGACAATGAACGCGGATATGCCCCGCGTATTCAGGGGATCGCCAACAGTAACGCCAAAGTCACCGTCTGGCAGGGAAATCAGCAGATTTATTCTGTCACAGTTGCCCCCGGCCCGTTCGAAATAAACGATTTGTATTCCACAAACTACGCCGGTGACCTTCGGGTGGAAGTGACAGAGGCGGACGGCAGTGTAAACAGCTTTATTGTGCCCTTTTCCGCAGTACCGGAGTCCGTCCGGCCCGGCAGCACAAAATACTCTGTGACAGCGGGGAAAACCCGGTTTACCGGCAACAATGACAATTTCAGTGAAGTGGTGATTCAGCACGGCCTGACAAACCAGATCACTCTGAATGCCGCCGGTCAGGTGGCGAAAGGGTATCAGGCCATGCTGCTGGGCGGTGTGCATACCAACCGTTTCGGGGCATTCAGCTTCAACGCCACGCTGTCCAATGCAAAATTACCCGGCACAACGGAAACCGGCTGGCGTTTTCATGCCTCCTACAGCAAGACATTTCAGCCGACGGATACCTCGGTAACCCTGTCCAGTTATCATTACTCCACGAATGGTTTCCGGACACTGAATGACAAACTGAGCGCGGACTATTTCGCCGGTAACCAGATATCAGACACAGACTACCGTATTCTGCGCCAGCGTTCCCGTTTTGATATCACACTGAGCCAGAATCTTAATCAGTACGGAAACCTGGGATTGTCCGCATCACGGGAGAATTACCATAATTCCGGCGAAAAGAATGACCAGCTGCAACTCTCCTGGAGCAAAATTTTTGATAACCGGGTGGCGGTTAACCTTTCTGTCGCGCGGATGACCAATGCCGCAGCCGCTGACGGTTTACAGCCGGACAGCAGTGTACGCAGCGGGAAAAACCAGAATTTCGTCTCACTCGGGATCAGCATGCCACTGGGGGATCAGCGCTATTCGCCGAATCTTTCATTCTCTGCCAGCCACAGCCCGGGACGGAATGATTATCAGACTAACCTGTCCGGCCTGACCGGAACAGAATCTCAGCCGGTCAGCTACGGGCTGAGCTATATTTCAGATGACCGGCTGAGCCAGGGAACGATTTCCGGATCTTTACAAACACAGCTGCCGGTGACCAATCTGCGCGTCAGTGCTGCCAAAGCACCCGACTACCGGCAGGCCTCCGCCGGTGCTCAGGGTTCTCTGGTATTACACCGCGGCGGACTTACCGCCGGGCCTTACCTCAGTGATACCTTTGCCATTGTCGAGGCAAAAGGGGCACAGGGAGCAAAAGTGGTCAGTGGCGGAACGGTCAGCAGCAGCGGCTATGCGCTGGTGCCGTCGCTGATCCCGTATCAGTACAATGCGGTGATGCTGAGCAGCGAAGGCATTGATACACAGGCTGAAATCAGCCGTCCGGAGCAAAAAGTCGCGCCTTACAGCGGCGCAATGCTGCGGATAAAATATGAAACCAATGCAGGCCAGCCGGTGCTGATCACCCTGCTGTATGCCGGAGGAAAAACCATCCCGATGGGCAGTCAGGTGCTTGATGATAATGATCAGGTAACCGGGATGACCGGCCAGGCCAATCAACTCTATTTCCGGGCAGACAAACCGGAGGGACAACTGCGGATAGTCTGGGGTGACGGCCCCGGCAATTCCTGTACCACCACTTACCGGCTGCCGGATGACAAACCGGTTCCTCTGGTTTCAATGGCACTGCCGTGTCAGTAACTGCGGAAAATTTTTATGACAAGAATAATCAAAACGTTACTTATTTCCTTCATCACATTAACGGCATTTTACAGTATCAGCGCGGATGCAAAATGTGTGCGGATCACCAAAAAACAGACCGGTGCGGATGTCTCCGGTCTGGGCACCGGGCTCGGGAATATCAACATGACCAGCGCGTATCTCCAGCCGGTCGGGACGGTTCTCGCCTCCTCCGTCACCAGCTGGACGCAGTCCCCGCTGTTTCCCGACCCGGATGAAGTGCTGTACGAATGTGACGCAGCAGATAAAGGCAGTATCTTTGAATTATTCGCCACCAACGGTGATGACCGCCACGGCGGATTCTTTGATATCGGCAAAACTGACGGCTACGAAAACTATTACGCCACCTGGTTTCCGTATACTGCCATCCGCTTTACCCATATGAATTCCGGTCAGGTGTTTACCCGTTACTGGCAGAGAACGCCGATCACCACCTATGCAACCACCGCAAACGGAAAAATTCAGATCCGCGTACGGGATATCAGTGCCATGAAAGTGGATTTAATCAAAGTCAGCACACTTCCGCCCCGCTCCGGTGCAGCCAGTGCATACTGCGGCAGCGGCATGGCGCCTGTGACCGGTACCTCCACTTACCGCTGCACCCAGCCGAACGCCTATGTCATTTTCGAGGGACCGACCGGCTATGTCTATCCGAAAGAAGGTACTGATTCCGCCTATCATTATGAGGGATTCAATTATGTCTGGTGGATGTCAATAGGGATGAACGGCTCACCGGTTTCCTCGTATTCCCATGATGCCACCTGTGCTGCCCGAAATGTCACGCCGCTGGTGCAGCTGCCGCGCATTTCTGCCGGGCAACTTAATGCCGGGCAGACCGTCAGCAGCGCCTTTGATATCACCGTGGAGTGCGATAATGCAGTGGTGTCAGGCGTTGGTACAGCCCAGACTTCCGTCGGATTACAGACATCACAGGAAGCTTACCGCAAAGCACAGCAACTCGGGCTGATAAACAGTGCCGGTGGCGTGGAATATTTACTGTCAGATGGTTATGGTACAGTATCGTCAGTGGCCACCGGTGTTGGGATCCGGCTCAGTAATGCCGTCACCGGACAGCAAATGCCGTTTGTCGGCTGGAGCGGGTGCAACGGTTCCACGCCGTGTTCAGCGAATACCGCTAATCAGGCCGGGTGGTTTCCTGTGTTGTCAGGCGCATCGTCCGCCGGTTCATCCGCCACAGGCTACACCAGCTATCTGATCCGGCTGACAGCAACACTTATCCGCCTGCCGGGGCAGCAGGCACAGCCCGGTAATGTTGATGCCAAAGCCTATGTGCTGATTAAAGTCCAGTAACGGAGCAACATGAAACGATACTCAGCTCTCTCCTGTCGTCCCCTGATTCTGGCGGCTATGCTGCTGTTCACAACCTCTGCGGCGGTAGCCGGTATGCTGGCATCATCAACCCGTGTGATTTTTCAGGAGGGTCAGGCGCGGAAAACCCTGCTGCTCGCCAATACCAATGATTATCCGGTACTGGTCCAGGTCTGGGTGGATGACGGTGAGAACAGCGGCGTACCGGGAGAGGATAAATACCCGTTTGTGGCACTTCCGGCGATTTTTACCGCTGATCCGCAGTCACGCAGCAATCTTGAGATAATCTATAACGGTACACCGCTGCCGTCTGATCGTGAGTCCGTCTTCTGGCTGAATTTATATGAAAATCCGGCCGTCAAAACAACGGACGGTGATAAAAATAAAGTGCTGATGGCAATGAATACCCAAATGAAGATTTTTTACCGTCCCGCCGGATTAACCGCCCCTCTGAGCAAACGGCTTGAAACACTGACATTCTCTTACCGGGAGAAGGACGGCCGGATCACCGTAACTGCCCGCAATCCGTCACCTTATTATCTGTCATTATCCTCGTTGTCACTGACCGACAGTAACCGGCGCTACACGGCGGCTGCCATGCCGGACATGATGATTGCACCATACGGGGAAAAAACCTATGTCATTGATGCCGCTTCCGGCATAACAGCAGGGAATTATAAGGCTGAGGCGGTATTCATTGATGACAGCGGGCAATCCCTGACATTATCCCGGGAGCTATAGCTATGGTGTATTTATGGCAGCTATAATACATCTTTCGCTGATAAATGATTATGAGTAGTATGTAAGAGCACTTAATAGTGCTGACTTTGTAAGCCGAACATCCGGCGGAAGGATTCTGCCGGATGTTCTTTTACGGATACTGCGGGTCACACCATATTAATTGTTTACATCAACAACCACACGGCCGCGGATTTCGCCGTTCAGCAGGCTGTGTGCTGCAGGAATCGCTTCATTTAACGGGATCACACGGCTGATAGTTTCCAGCTGTGCCGGATCAGTCAGTTCAGCCAGTTGTTTCCATGCCGCCACACGATCTGCCTGCGGGCGCATCACACTGTCGATACCGATCAGGCTCACGCCTCTGAGGATAAACGGTGCAACAGTCCCGTTAAAATCCATGCCCTGTGCCAGGCCGCAGGCCGCCACAACGCCACCATACTGAGTACCGGCACAGACACCGGCCAGTGTGTGGCTGCCCACACTGTCAATCGCCGCCGCCCAGCGCTCTTTGGTCAGTGGTTTACCCGGTACGGATAACTCGTTGCGATCCATGATTTCAGATGCGCCCAGGGTATCTATCAGATACGCGGTATCAGCCGTACGGCCGGTGGAAGCGATAACCTCAAAACCTAATTTTGACAGCAGAGAAACAGCGAAGCTGCCCACGCCGCCGCTGGCACCGGTCACCAGTACTTTACCGGATTCTTTGGTGATCCCCTGTTTCAGCAGTGCCTGAACCGCCAGCATTGCCGTGTAACCGGCGGTACCAATCATCATAGCCTGCTTTGTGCTCATCCCGGCCGGTAACGGTGTCAGCCAGCTGTCTTTCACTTTTGCCACCTGAGACAGTCCGCCCCAGTATTTTTCGCCGACACTCCAGCCGTTGAGCAGTACTTTGTCGCCAACTTTATAGTGTTCAGAGCTGCTTTCGGTCACGGTACCGGCAAAATCAATCCCCGGAACCATCGGAAAACTGCGCACAACCGGGCTTTTGCCGGTAATCGCCAGGCCATCTTTATAGTTCAGCGTGGAGTAGTCAATCTGCACAGTCACATTGTGATCCGGCAGTTGTGATTCATCGAGCTGAGCCAGCTTTGCGGTATAGCCGTCAGTATTTTCAATCAGAATGCAGTTAAACATGGTGTTATCCTTTTATGAATATAGACCAGTTGTCTGGTTAATTGTAAAAAAATTTATTAAATACTCACCGGCGCGTTAACAACGGCGATATTTAATAAATTATTCTGCAACAATCTCTCAGGCTTTATCAGCCAGTATCTGTGTCATAAAAACAGTGATAAACAGATCCAGCGGTTCACTGTTACGGGTTAATTTGGCACGCATTACCGCCCCTTCCCAGCCCGTCCAGAAAAAAGCCGCCATTTGCCTGCAATCTGTTTTAGCGGAAATAAGCTGCTGTTTCTGTGCTTCCAGAAGGCAGATTTCCACTTTCTTCTGCCAGCCGGTAATAATCTCATCGAGTATTTCACAATACCCTGCCGGCAGACTGGTCACTTCCTGGCCGAGATTCCCCACCAGGCACCCGCGCTGCCAGTGGTATTTTTCCATTCCGGCTTTGGCGGTCAGATAAAATGCCCGTAATCGTTCCGGTGGCGGCAGCGTGGTATCAGACAAACATTTATCCAGCAGACGGGAAAAATAGCTGTCGTAATTACGCATGATTTCCAGACCAAACTGCTCTTTACTGTCAAAGTAATAGTAAAAAGAGCCCTTCGGCACACCAACCTTTTTCAGGATCCCGTTGATATCCGATGTCATATACCCTTTTTCGGTAAACATCTCCATGCCGCTGCGGATCAGCATTTTTTTTACATCCGCACCCGCATCATGATTCTTCGGCGGCCGTCCCCGTTTCGGTTTTGTGATTACTGATGTCATTGCGTCTTTACCTCTGTCATGCGGAATAATATAGACCGGTTGTCTGGTAAATACCATGTTTTTTATCCGGGTAATTTCCGGCACCGGTTTAGTAGATAAAGGTAAAATCGACTTTGCCGTCAGCGCTGCCTTCTGTGACAAAATCATTGCTGTAACGGATATAGCGGGCAAAGAAAGGGAAAATTTACATTTTTACATCGTGGCTACCAATCACTATCTGGCCATCTTCCTTGATAAATTCACTTTGTTGCTGATTAGGCAATATATCTAACACTACCTCTGAAGGCCTACACAACTTTACACCCAGCGGAGTGATGACAATCGGCCTATTAATCAGTATCGGGTACTGCAACATAAAATCGATCAATTGCTCATCGGAATAAAGGTTATTTTCTAAATTTAATTGCTTATACGGCTCAACATTTTTTCGTAATAGCTCCCTCGCTGTGATTTTCATATCTGCAATAAGTTGCACTAACACATCCTTAGCCGGAGGTGTTTCCAGGTAATAAATAATCGTTGGCTCAACACCACTATTGCGGATCATTGCAAGGGTGTTACGCGAAGTGCCACAATTGGGGTTATGGTAGATAGTGAGCTCATTCATGGAGTTACCTTTAATTTAACAGTGAAAGTTGAAGTACTAAAGCAACGAGTGTGACAATGAGCACAGGGATAGTCATGATAATCCCTGTTTTGAAATAATATCCCCATGTAATGGTCATGTTTTTTTGCGATAAAACATGCAGCCACAGCAATGTAGCCAAACTACCTATTGGTGTGATTTTCGGACCCAAATCGGCACCAATCACGTTAGCATAAACCATTGCTTGCTGAATTACCCCTGATGCTTCACTTCCTTCAATGGACAGGGCACCAATTAATACCGTTGGCATGTTATTCATTATTGAGGATAAAAATGCAGTTATAAATCCCGTACCAATTGTTGCCACCCATAACCCTTTGTCTGCAAGGTAATTGAGCGTTTCAGAAAGATAATCGGTTAACCCTGCATTTCTTAAACCATAAACAACCAAGTACATACCTAAAGAGAAAATGACGATTTGCCACGGTGCTCCGCGTAATACTTTTTTGGTATTAATCGTATGGCCTCTGGCTGCAATCATCCAAAGAATTAAAGCGCCAATAGCCGCAATTGCACTGATTGGAATACCTAATGGTTCTAAGACAAAGAAACCAATAAGCAGCAGTATCAATACCAGCCAACCTGTTTTAAACGTTGTCATATCCTTAATGGCTAAAGTCGGTTCACTCAGTTTGGTAACATCATATTGTTTAGGAATATCTTTGCGGAAAAACCAATGCAGCATCGCTAATGTTGCAATAATTGCTGCAATATCCACTGGCACCATAATCGATGCATATTCAGTAAATCCAATATCAAAGAAGTCCGCAGAAACGATATTCACGAGGTTCGAAACGATCAGCGGCAAGCTCGCCGTATCTGCAATAAACCCGGCAGCCATGACAAATGCTAATGTCGTGCCTTTGTTGAAACCAAGAGCCAATAACATCGCAATCACAATGGGCGTTAATATCAATGCGGCGCCATCATTGGCAAATAAGGCTGCAACCGTTGCACCAAGTAACACGATATAACTGAATAACAGTTTTCCTTTACCCCCGCCCCACTTGGCAACATGTAATGCAGCCCATTCAAAGAAACCACTTTCATCTAAAAGTAGGCTAATGATAATTACGGCAACAAATGTCGCCGTAGCATTCCAAACAATGTTCCAGACAATCGGGATGTCCTGGAAACTGATCACACCAAAGATCAGTGCCAATACAGCCCCTGCTGTAGCACTCCAGCCAATACCAAGTCCTTTGGGTTGCCAAATAACAAAGATGATCGTTAAAATAAAAATGAATGCGGCAATAAACATAATAACCTCATTTAAAAGGTACTTTTCCGCACCTTTTATTTTTAGAAAATAAAACTTATTCTGCGAGCTGACTTAATGCAGATATCCCCACAGGCTCTGTTTCAAGCAAAGGAACAATAGCAACACGTTTTGCCAATGTTGATGTCACCTTTTCAATCTGAGCGACTTCCTGTTCTGCTCTTGAAAGTAACAATGGTGATGTTGTTTCCGTGATAGATAAACTGTTATTGATCACCCACGCCCACGGATATATATCTGCCCGTATTAAATCATTTTGTAAGTTCTCCGCCTCAAGCACAGGCGTAGTTTCAGCGAGTGTCGTAATAATAACTTTAGTACGTTCAGGATCTTGTAATTGCATCATCGGCGTTAAATAGTGGCCTTTTTCGCCCATTTTTTTAGCAATTTCTTTATGGTATGCCCCTGTTGCATCCAGAAGTAATAATGTATGTCCGGTCGGCGCAGTATCCATGACGACAAAACGTTTACCCGCGTCTCTAATGATGCGAGAGAAAGCCTGAAATACCGCAATTTCTTCTGTGCATGGAGAGCGTAAATCTTCCTCAAGTAATGCACGCCCCTCTTCATCTAAATCTTTCCCTTTGGTTTCTAAGACATAATTACGATAACGCTCAGTTTCAGCGACAGGGTCAATTCGGCTAACCTGAAGATTGGGTAAAACACCATCGAGGGTTGATTCAATATGCGCGGCCGGATCAGATGTGGTCAGATGTACATCAAGCCCTTTTTCTGCCAATTTAACTGCGATTGATGCCGCAATCGTTGTTTTCCCTACACCACCTTTGCCCATTAACATAATCAACCCATGCTGTTGCTGAGATATTTCGCCAACCAGTTCTGACAAGGTAGGTAAAGAAATAGGTTGTTTTGTCGGGGTAATAGTTGGAATTTGTGGCATGTCATTAGATAACAACTGCTTCAGTGCATCGACACCCACCATATTGATCTTTTGTAAATAAAGAATATCGACAGGTAACGAGCGTAGTGCTTCAGGCATAGACTCTAATGCTGCTTGTTCACGAGAGTAGAGCGCATGGGATAACTTATCATTTTCAGTCACCGCAGTTTCAGGGAAAACACCATTGACTATCAATTGCTGATTTTTGATACCCAGAGATGATAACTCACTATAGGTTCTTGCGACTTCCCTCAATGCGGCAGACTGAGGTCGTGCAACCAAGACCAGCCTTGTCAGTGATTTATCACTCAGCGCTTCCACCGCCATGCTGTACTGCTCACGTTGTTTATCAAGACCAGACATTGGCCCTAAACATGACGCGCCATCAGGATTATTGCTAATAAAGTCACTCCATGCACTCGGGAGTTGTAATAAACGGATGGTATGCCCCGTTGGTGCGGTATCAAAAATGATATGGTCAAATTGCTCTGTAATTTCGGTATTGGTTAACAACCCGGTAAATTCATCGAAAGCTGCAATCTCTGTGGTACAGGCACCTGATAGCTGTTCCGTAATACCTTGAATTACCGCTTCAGGTAAACTTTCTTTGATTGGATTAATAATTTTGTTTCGATATTCTTCGGCTGCGGCTTGAGGATCTATTTCAATAGCAAATAGATTTGGAACCAATGTTATTGGCTTAATATTGTTGCCTATCGATTGAGAGAATACTTGCCCAACGTTAGAAGCTGGATCAGTGCTCACCAGTAAAACTTTTTTCCCTTTTTCAGCCAACTTAATTGCTGTCGCACAGGAAACAGAGGTTTTACCCACACCACCTTTTCCAGTAAAAAATAAATAATTAGGTGTGTTATCTAAAAATTTCATTTTATTTCTCCTGTTAACAACACGTTTTACCATTACCACAACACGATTTAACAATTTCAGCTTTTTCAATATTCGGTCGAATACCAAACCATCTGGCTAGCTCATGTCGTTTTGGGTATCGACCAGTCAGCACAATCTCACCGTCAAGAATCAATAGCGGAAGTGACCCGGCACCTGCGGTTTCCAAAAATGTTTTTGCTTTTGTGTTGTTAACGAACTCCATAGGCTCTTGCGCTAAATTAAAACGCCTTATACTTGCCCCTTGTTTCTTTAACCAATCCACATCTGTTGCGAAGTCTACCAATGCTTGATCGACTTCGGTTCCGCAAACACCGGTGCTACAGCATAACGCTGGATCAAATACTTCTAGTTTTTTCATCGCTCAACCTTACATATGTTTTTCCAAATATGTTAGCTTAAAAATTTTTATATAGAACAGCGACTCGCAGGTTCTTTTGTCTCCAGACTCTTAAGCAAATCTGCAACTCTATTTTTCTCTGTGGCGTAAGTGACATCAATGATACTTTTCACCCACGGTAGTAATGCAGGAGATAAACGATAATGAACCCATTTGCCATGTTTTGAATCGAGCAAAAGACCTGATTCTCTTAGCATTGCCAGATGCCGGGATGTCTTTGGTTGCGATAAATTCAAGGCCGTATAGATATCACAGACACATAACTCCCCGGATGCTTTTAGCAATAGCACGATATCCAGTCTGGTTTGGTCACCTAAAATTTTAAACAGTTGTAATGGTTCCATGTGTACCTCTGTAATCTTTTTTTTAAATTACCTCTAAAAAACACATACGTCAAATCGAATATGTTTCCCATGAACTATTATTGCAACCGCCAGCATTTAGAACCATTAGCATGCACATAAAGGTGCATTCCTTCACCGTCAGTTAGTTTGTATCCTTTATCGGCAGGCTGCCGTTCTTACCCTCACATCTGTTAGTGCCATATAGGAACTCCCATGAGTTTGTGTTGGTATAAGAATTCATTGAACCTGTATGTACCAACGCATATGCCAACAAATATTACTTGATGTAGGTTGATATAGGTGGGCGTCAGTTGAACGAAGAAAAGTTAAAATCAGCTAATTAACTGAATTTCAGACATAAAAAAGACATCGGTTGATGTCCGTTGACTTCGGAATGGTACGCCCTACAGGATTCGAACCTGTGACCTACGGCTTAGAAGGCCGTTGCTCTATCCAGCTGAGCTAAGGGCGCGCTGAGGAAAAAAACAGCGGGTTAACTGCTTGATGCACCGTGGATTATACGGCTGCGACGCGGCGAGTCAATCAGAAAATCAGTTATCTTCGGCAGTTACTTTCTGACACCTTAATAAAACATAACTGACAGACGGAAAATGTTCTGACAGAATAGTGCCCATCTTTTATCTGTTTTATGGATTTTTACACGATGTCAGCAAAAATTATAGACGGGAAAACGATTGCGTCGACCATACGTGCCGAAGTTGCCGCAAAAGTTCAGCAACGGATTGCCAGCGGGAAACGGGCTCCCGGTCTTGCCGTTATCCTGGTCGGTGAGAACCCAGCGTCACAGATTTATGTCGCCAGCAAACGCCGTTCCTGTGAAGAAGTCGGATTTATTTCACGCTCTTATGACCTCCCCGATACCACCAGCGAAGCCGAACTCCTCCATCTCATTGATGAACTGAATAATGATAATACTATCGACGGGATCCTCGTTCAGCTTCCGCTGCCTGCCGGCATTGATAATGTCAAAGTGATTGAACGCATTCATCCCGATAAAGACGTCGACGGTTTTCATCCTTATAATATCGGCCGCCTGTGCCAGCGTGCGCCGAATCTGCGCCCGTGCACACCGCGTGGTATTGTGACGCTGCTTGAGCGCTGCAATATCAATACATTTGGTCTGAATGCCGTGATTATCGGCGCATCCAATATTGTCGGCCGCCCGATGAGCCTGGAGCTGCTGCTGGCCGGTTGCACCACAACAGTCACTCACCGCTTTACCACCAATCTGCGTCACCATGTTGAACATGCGGATTTGCTGATTGTGGCAGTCGGGAAACCCAATTTTATTCCGGGTGAGTGGATCAAACCCGGCGCAATTGTGATTGATGTAGGCATTAACCGTCTGGAAAACGGCAAAGTGGTCGGTGATGTGAATTTTGCCGAAGCCGCTGAACGCGCTGAGTGGATAACCCCGGTGCCGGGCGGTGTCGGGCCGATGACGGTCGCCACACTGATTCAGAATACATTACAGGCCTGCGAAGAATTTCACGATAAGGACGAATAACAATGGATATTTTTAATCTTGACGGCCATCCGCATGTTGAATTGTGCGACCTGCTCAAAATTCAGGGCTGGGCCGACAGCGGTGCCGCCGCCAAACAATTTATCGCTGATGGTCAGGTGACTGTTGACGGTGAGACTGAGACCCGCAAGCGCTGCAAAATCACCGCAGGTAAAGTGGTGGAATTTGCCGGTGAGCAGGTAAAAGTGGCTGAATAATCGTAATCTGTGAATAAACCAGAGCACTGCCTCTGGTTTTTTTATCCGTATAATAAGAGCCGCAAAAAATGAAAACACAAAAATTTCAGCCGGTGCAGATTGCCCTGCACTGGTTTATTTTCCTGCTTGTGATTGTCGTTTATATCAGCGCCCTGTTACGGGATAATGCTGACGAACCACTGAGAAGTATTTTGGCCGGGCTGCATTACAGTTGCGGTATTGCTGTCGGTATACTGATGATTGTCCGTCTGGCCGTCAGAATAAAGCACCGCGCACCGGCTATCATTCCAAAACCGTCTCCGATGATAACCGGATTATCCCATCTGGTGCATCTGATGATCTTTGTGATATTTATTCTGTTACCGGTGCTCGGTTTCAGTATTAAATATCTGAACGGTTATGACTGGTCGTTATTCGGTATCCCGATGCCGGTTTCCGCCGAGCCGGATGAAGATCTCGCGTACAGCATACAGAATATTCATGAGATCATTGCCAATACCGGTTATTTTATTATCGGCCTGCATGCTGCCGCCGCACTGGCACATCACTACTTCTGGAAAGATAATACCCTGCTGCGCATGATGCCGCGCAAACGGGACTGATTATCAGCCGCTGAATAACAAAACGCCCGGCAATCATGACCGGGCGTTTTTAATACGGAAAAACGGTATTATCTGTTAACGGTATTTCTTGTGGTATTCACCACGGGTAGCTTTAAATTGTTCAGCCATCGCTTTCGCTTCCGGAATTTTACCTTCTTCCGTCAGTTTCAGTGCTTCATCAATTTGTCCGGTCAGAACATCATAACCGTGATGGTAATCCTTCACTTCTGTGCTGTCCGCCGCTTTACCTTTCAGTTTGGCCGGTAATTCTTCTCTGGCACTCTGTGCCGCAGCGCGCATGTCGGTCAGTGCTGTTTTCAGTGCTGCCGCATCATCGGTTTTTTCAACGATATGCAGATTCGCGTTCAGCGTTTTCATATTATCTGACAGTCCGGCGGCAGATGCCGTCATTGCGCCGAATGCACAGACAGACGCCACCAGCATAGCTAACATATTTTTACTCATCAGATGCTTCCTTTATTTTTAATATAAAAGTACGACAAAGACATCACATAATAAAGCAGGTGCTGTAACAGAATAGCGGATAACAGGCCGTTATGCCTGCCCGGTAAAAATAAAGTGATATAAAAAAGCCCGGCAGTGAATAATGCCGGGCTTTTCAGTCAGAATATAATAACGATTACTTACGGCGCCAGGTGGTGCCCTGCGGACCATCTTCCAGCACAATACCCATGTCGGTTAATGCATCACGGGCGGCATCCGCCAGCGCCCACTCTTTTGACGCGCGGGCATCATTGCGCTGTTTGATCAGTGCTTCGATTTTCGCTGCATCTTCATCACTTTCGCTCTGTGCACCGCTTTGCAGGAACTGCTCCGGATCCTGAGTCAGCAGACCAAGCACACCGGCCAGCTGGCGCAGTTGTGCCGCCAGGCCGTTTGCCGCTGTCATATCTTCCTGTTTCAGGCGGTTCAGTTCACGCGCCATATCAAACAGCACGGAGTAAGCTTCCGGCGTGTTGAAATCATCATCCATCGCATCGCGGAAACGATTTGCGAATTCCTCATTCACCACTACCGCAGCGTTTTTATCTGTACCGCGCAGTGCGGTATAGAAACGTTCCAGAGCAGTACGCGCCTGTTTCAGGTTCTCTTCCGTGTAATTGAGCTGGCTGCGGTAATGTGCGGACAGCAGGAAGTAACGCACCGTCTCCGGGTCGTAATAGCCCAGCACATCGCGGATGGTGAAGAAGTTATTGAGGGATTTTGACATCTTCTCTTTATCAACCATCACCATACCGGAGTGCATCCAGTAATTGACATACGGGCCGTCGTGGGCACAGGTGGACTGCGCGATTTCGTTTTCATGGTGCGGGAACATCAGGTCAGAACCGCCGCCGTGAATATCAAAATGGGTGCCCAGCTGTTTGCTGTTCATCGCGGAACATTCGATATGCCAGCCCGGACGCCCCGCGCCCCACGGGGATTCCCATGACGGCTCACCCGGTTTGGACATTTTCCACAGCACGAAATCCATCGGATTGCGTTTCACATCCGCCACCTCGACACGGGCACCGGCCTGGAGCTGCTCCAGATCCTGACGTGACAGCAGGCCGTATTCCGGGTCGCTGCTGATATCAAACATCACATCCCCGTTGTCCGCCACATAGGCATGACCGCGATCGAGCAGTAACTGCGTGATCTCAATAATCTCTTTGATGTGATGTGTGGCACGCGGCTCTGAATCCGGGCGCATCAGGTTCATGGCATCGAAATCGCGGTGCATCTCCGCCACCATGCGATCCACCAGCTGATCACAGGTTTCGTTATTTTCATTCGCCCGTTTGATGATTTTATCGTCCACATCCGTGATGTTGCGGATATAGTTCACATCATACCCGGCGTGACGCAGATAGCGCACGATGGTGTCAAACGCGACAAATGTCCGCCCGTGTCCGATATGACACAGGTCGTAAACAGTGATACCACACACGTACATCCCGATTTTACCGGGGTTAATGGGCTTAAATTCCTCTTTTTGTCTTGATAAGGTGTTATAAATTTTCAGCATAGGACTATTCCATTAAAAGTCTGTACGTGTTGATGGTGACTTCTGTTAATTAATTGATAATAAATACTTTATTTTTTATATCTGTCTGCGGGGATCAAAATCTGAGACAGGTCAGGTTATTGAAACGCGAATACCCTGCAAATGCAAGAAAGACCCTGTAAAACCCGGTGATTATAACAAATACTGACGCAGATTAGTGAGTATGATATAACACACCCCGGAGATAAAAACGGCAGATTATTGCCTTTATAATATAAGCAGCAGGAAATTATTATGGTAACTTTTCATACAAATCATGGTGATATCGTCATTAAGACGTTCGCGGATAAAGCACCGGAAACGGTCGCAAACTTCCTGAAATATTGTGAAGACGGCTTCTACAATAACACCATTTTCCATCGTGTTATCAATGATTTCATGGTCCAGGGCGGCGGTTTTGAACCGGGCATGAAGCAGAAACCGACTCTCGGTATGATCAAAAACGAAGCCAACAACGGTCTGAAAAACAACCGCGGCACCCTGGCGATGGCCCGTACCAACGATCCGCATTCCGCCACTGCACAGTTTTTCATCAACGTGGTTGACAACGACTACCTGAACTTCCGTTCAGAAACACCAAGTGGCTGGGGCTACTGCGTGTTTGCTGAAGTGGTTGAAGGTATGGATGTTGTGGACAAAATCAAAGCGGTCAAAACCGGCAACAGCGGTATGCACCAGGATGTGCCGCGCGAAGATGTAATCATCGAAAGCGTGACTGTTTCTGAGTAAGTATGACCACGCTTATTATTGCAGATTTGCATTTAAATGAGCAGGAGCCGGCGATCACCGCCGGCTTTCTTCGTTTCCTGCGGGAACAGGCGGTTCACGCATCACAGCTCTATATCCTCGGCGATTTTTTTGATTACTGGATTGGTGATGATGACCCGAACCCGCTGCATAAAACCGTGGCTGATGCACTGAAATCCCTCAGTGACAGCGGCGTGAAGATCTTCTTTATCTGCGGTAACCGTGATTTCCTGCTGGGTGAGCGCTATGCCCGTCAGTGCGGCATGACCCTGCTGCCGGACACGCAGGTAATTGAAGCCGAAGGGCATCAGATCCTGATCCTGCACGGCGATACCCTCTGCACGGATGATACGGACTACCAGCATTATCGTCAGCGCGTTCACACTCCGTGGATCCAGCGCCTGTTTCTGTGGCTGCCGCTGTCGCTGCGCCTGAAAATCGCGAAGAAAATGCGCGCGGGCAGTCAGTCTGCCAATCAGCGCAAAAGCGAAGCGATTATGGATGTGAATCAGAACGAGGTGATGAAGGCATTCCGTCAGTACCGGACCCGCTGGATGATCCACGGCCACACTCACCGTCCTGCGGTGCATGATGTCTCCGCTGACGGCGAAACGCACTTTCGCGGTGTCCTCGGCGCGTGGCACTCACAGGGTTCTGCCTTTAAAATCACCCCGGATAGCATTTCACTGATCTTCTTTCCGTTCTGAGCCGTTATCTCCCCGTATTTGTGAAAAATCCGTGACGCAAACGTTTTCCTTCGTGATTTACCGTGATATTATGCCCGTCTTCTTAACCGGCCAACGGCCGGACGTCTGTCAATTTTCGTGACGCGGGATGTACAGGAGCACCGAAAACATGAACGCCGCCTCTTCGCAACAACACTCACCGGCAGCCAAAGTGGCTATTGTTATGGGATCCAAAAGTGACTGGAGCACCATGGAACACGCCGCAGCGATCCTCGATATGCTTCAGGTGCCTTATCACACAGAAGTGGTTTCCGCGCACCGCACGCCGGACAAACTGTTTTCCTTTGCTGAAACCGCAAAACAGAACGGGTTTGATGTGATCATTGCCGGTGCCGGTGGTGCCGCGCATCTGCCGGGGATGCTGGCGGCGAAAACCCTCGTACCGGTACTGGGTGTGCCGGTGCAGAGTGCCGCGCTCAGCGGTGTCGACAGTCTCTATTCCATTGTGCAGATGCCGAAAGGCATTCCGGTCGGTACGCTGGCCATCGGCAAAGCCGGTGCCGCCAATGCCGCCCTGCTCGCCGCACAGATCCTCGCCCTGCATGATGAGGCGCTGCTTACCCGCCTGACAGCATGGCGTAATGCACAGACCGATGATGTCCTCAGCCACCCGGATCCGCGGGAGGCCAACTGATGAAACCGGTGTGTGTTCTGGGAAACGGCCAGCTGGGCCGGATGCTGCGCCAGGCCGGTGAGCCGCTGGGGATTTCGGTTTATCCGGTCGGGTTAGATGCCGAGCCGGAAGCCGTCCCTTATCAGCACAGCGTGATCACCGCTGAAATTGAGCAGTGGCCGCAGACCGCGCTGACACAGGTGCTGGAGCAGCACCCTGCCTTTATCAACCGCGATATTTTTCCGCGCCTGGCCGACCGCCTGCCGCAAAAAACGCTAATGGACGATCTGCATCTCGCCACCTCACCGTGGCAGCCGCTCTCCTCTCCGGATGAATGGCCGGACATTTTTGCCCGTCTCGGGGACTTTATCATCGTCAAACGCCGTACCGGCGGTTATGACGGACGTGGTCAGTGGCGGGTGCGTCCCGGTGATGAAGCTGCTCTGCCGCCGGAGATTTACGGCGAATGTATTGCCGAGAAAGGCATTCTGTTTTCCGGTGAAGTGTCGGTGGTCGGTGCCCGTAACCGCGCCGGGGAATGTGTGTTTTACCCGCTGACCCGTAACCATCACGAAGAGGGCATTCTGCGTATGAGCGTGGCCTTCCCGCAGACACAAAACCCGCTTCAGACACAGGCTGAGCAGATGCTGGGGGCGATCCTCACTGAGCTGGATTATACCGGTGTGATGGCTATGGAGTGTTTTGTCACAGAGGACGGCCTGCTGATCAACGAACTGGCACCGCGAGTGCATAACAGCGGCCACTGGACACAAAACGGTGCGTCTGTCAGCCAGTTTGAGCTGCATCTGCGGGCGATTCTGGATCTGCCGCTGCCGCAGCCGGTTGTCACCGCCCCGGCGGTCATGGTGAATATTATCGGCACAGAACTGAATACACAGTGGCTGGCACAGCCGCTGGCGCATCTGCACTGGTATGACAAAGAAGTGCGCCCGGCGCGTAAGGTCGGTCACATTAACCTGACTCATCCCGATCCGGCACAGCTTATCGCGGCACTCAGCGGGCTGGCACAGGATTTACCGCCGGAATATCAATCCTCTGCGGACTGGGCGAAAACAATATTAAGCTGGTAGTCGGCACGGTTTCCGGCGACAATAGCCCCATTCTGATGCCCGGTGTTCAGCCGGGCATTTTGCTTTTTACGCCGTTTCCGGAGCCGGGATGTTTTCGTCAGATCGCCGCTTAGGTCCTGTTTATCAATGGACTATACTCACCCTGCTGGGGCTGGTTTATTTCCTCACCACTGCCACCACCTTTACCTCATTAGGCGTGGTCTTACCCGGCATGCTCAGAGAGCTGAACTGGAGCTGGACAGACGCCGGTTTCGGATTCACCCTGCTCGGGCTGACCTGCGGGCTATCCAGCTTTCTGCCAAGTCTTCTCATCCGTAAAACCAATGTCCGCCTGACGCTGCTGGCCGGGCTGCTGCTGTTTCTGGCCGGGTTTTACAGCCTGTACACCACACAGTCAATTCAGCGCTATTTTATCGGTACCGCCTTTCTCGGGATTGGTTTTACCTTTATGGCCACCGTTCCGGGCACTTATGTGATTTCGCGGCTGTTCAGCCGTCAGTCGCTGGCGTTTGGTTTTTACTTTACCCTTGGCGGGCTGGGCGGCGTAGTCGGGCCGTGGATCTATTTTCTCGCTGCGCATGTGTTCGGCTCCTGGCGGATCCACTGGCTGATCTCCGCTCTGACGCTGGCCGTTGTCACTCTGATCACCCTGCTGGTGATGCGGGAAGGCCGCCGTGAAATTACTCACGCCCGTGCTGTCATGTGGCAGCAGAAAAAACAGAGTTCCCGCATCTACCGCAGTCAGGCGCGCTGGAGTGCCCGTCAGGCGCTGAGAACCTGGCAGTTTTATGTCATCGCCGCCTCTTATACCGCGTTTTTATGGTGCGGATTCACCGTAAACAGCTTTGCCGTGCCGCATATTATGGATAAGGGGTTCAGTGAAACCGTTGCCGCCACGCTGCTCAGTACCATGGCCTTTATTAACGCCTTTTCCCGGCTGGCCGGCGGCGCTATCGGGGAGTGGCTGGAGCCGAAAAAACTGCTGATTATCAGCCTCGCCACTATCACATTCGGTGTGCTGACACTGAGTATCGCGACCAACTGGCCGCTGCTGATCCTGTTTACCGTGCTGGTGGGGATTGGTTACGGCATGACATTCCTGGCCTCGAGTGTGCTGCTGGCAAACTATTTCGGCCGTGGTCCGTATCTGGAGCTGTTCTCTGTGGTGAACCTGATTTCCACCTTTGCCTGTCTGGCTCCGTTCTTTGCCGGTGCCGTCAAGGATTACAGCGGCAGCTTTACCCCTGCGTTTCTGCTGATTGCCCTGCCGGTGATTGTGATTCTGGCGGCCACATTCTTTATGCGGCCACCACAACACAAACCGGTCAGAGCATACACATCATCGCCGGACTAACTCTGCAGGCGGCGGTATTGCTGAGAGTCCCCGAGCAGGCGGATCCCCAGCACGCTGCCGCAGAGTGACAGCAGGAAACCACCGGCCAGCGGCAGCCCGACCCACAGCGGCCACTGCGGCTGCCACGGAAAATCAAACACGCGGGTCTGCAACAGCCACAGGGCTGTCTCCGCTCCGAGCGCCGCGACCACTCCGGCCATCGCGCCCAGCAAGGCAAACTCACTCCACAGCGTGCGCCGCAACAGGCGTTTACCGGCCCCGAGCGTGCGGTATACCACCAGCTCTGTCCGGCGCTGGTTCATCCCCACCTGAATCTGTGCCAGCAGTAACAGCACGCCGCAAATCAGCACCAGTACCACCATCGCTTCCAGCGCACGGCTGACCTGCGCGAGAATAGTCTGGATCTGTTTCAGCATCGATCCGGTATCAAAAATACTGATGGACGGATACTTGCGGTTCATCTGAGTGATTAACCCGTCATTGCCGTCATAGTGAAAGCTGGTCAGCCACATGGCGCTCTGGTTTTCCAGCGAGGCGTGATTAAAGATGAAAAAGAAATTAGGCCGCATACTTTCCCAGTCCACCTGCCTCACACTGCTGACAGTCACGGTAAACGGCCGGGTATCACCGGTAAAGGTCAGGGTATCCCCGACTTTCAGCCCGAGTTCTTTGACCACTTCCATCTCAATTGAGACTTCCCCGGGTTTCGGCGGCCAGGTACCGTCCACCAGCTCATTGAGCGGCGGCAGCGATTCCTGCCAGGTGAGGCTCAGTTCGCGGCGGACTGTATTATTGCCCGGATCACGCGCATCCGCCCACGCCAGCGCAGTTTCGCCGTTAATGCCGGACAGCCGCGCCAGCACCACCGGGTAATATTCTGACGGCGTCACATTATGTGAGGCCAGCAGCTGATTGGCCGGCGTTATCTGTTCTTCAGTCATATTCACGAGGAAATAGTTCGGCGTATCCGGCGGCAGTTGCTGCTGCCAGCGCCCGATCAGATCACCGCGGACCATCACCAGCAATCCCAGCAGCATAAAAGAGAGCGCGAACGCCCCGGTCTGTACCAGTGTCTGGCCGGGCTGGCGCAGCAGACGGCGGACAGCCAGGCGCAGACTCAGCGCACGGAACGGGATTTTTGCCAGCAGCCATAACCCGCCGTAACCGGCCACCGCCAGCAGTGCGGCGATCAATACCACCCCGGCCAGCACCGCCCAGAGCAGAAACGAGGCATTGGTCAGCACCGCCAGCCCGCCTGCCACAATCAGCACCGCCAGCGGCAGATACCAGCGCAGCGGCCAGACCGGCGCCACCACATCATCACGCAGTACGCGGGTCGGTTGTGTCAGCATCAGCTGGCGGTAAGGCCGTGCGCCCACCAGCAACGTGATGGCAAGCAGTGTCAGCAGTGCCCACGCCCACGGCCATAATCCCGGATCCGGCAGCGCCTTCGGCAGCAGCGGTGCCAGCAGGCTCATCAGGATTGCATCAAAAATCAGTCCCAGCAGAGATCCGGCAACCATTGCTGCCGCCATCAGCACCGCCCACTGGCCGACCACCCAGTAACGCAGCTCGCGCCGCCCGGCTCCGAGTGTTTTCAGTACGGCAATCAGGGTGTGACGGCTGCGGCAGTAATGCGACATAGCAACCGCCACTGCGGCGATCGCCAGCAACAATGTCAGCAGCGCAGAGAGCACCAGGAACTGCTGAGCGCGATCGATCGACTTCGCCAGCGCCCCGCCTTCCTGTTTCAGGGTGACCCAACGCTGGTCAATCCGCAGCGCATCTTCATACTGCTGTTTAAACACCGCCACCGCATCCGGCGCACCGGCAAACATATCGCGGTAGGTCAGGCGGCTGCCCGGCTGTACGGCACCGGTGGCTTCCACATCCTGTAAATTGATCAGCACACGGGGCGCCATCTGAAACGGGTTAAAACCGCTGTCCGGCTCCTGAATAAGAAAACCGGCAATTTTCAGATCGGTATCCCCCACTTCCAGCATCTGTCCCGGTTTTACCGAGAGCAGCTCTGCCAGACGCGGCGCGATCAGAATCTCCCCCCGTGCAGGTTTCAGGCCGGGAGGGTCGGTTTCCAGCTCGCCGTACAGCGGATAAGCGTCATCCGCCGCTTTGACATACACCAGCTGCGGCACGTCATTGGCAAATACCATAGTGTTGAAACTCATCTGCTGACTGAGCGCCAGACCGCTTTCCTGTGCCTTTTTCAGCCAGGTTTCATCCGCGGGATGCGAGCCGCGCAGTACCAGATCACCGGCCAGATAGTCACGGCTCTGATAGTTCACACTTTGATTAATACGATCACCGGCACGTCCCAGTGCCAGCACACAGGCCACCGCCAGCGTCAGTGACAGCCAGACCACCAGCAGAGACGGCGTACGCCACTCCCGCCAGAACCAGCGCCAGATCATGCCAGTTCCTCCAGCTTACCGTCTGACAGTTTCAGCCGCCGCTGACAGCGGGCAGCGAGGGTCAGATCATGCGTGACCAGAATCAGGGTGGTGCCATAGTCGCGGTTGAGCGAAAACAGCAAATCGGCAATTTTGTCGCCGGTGCGGCGGTCGAGGTTGCCGGTCGGCTCATCGGCAAACAGAATTTTCGGCCGGGTCGAGAATGCACGGGCGATAGCCACGCGCTGCTGTTCCCCGCCGGAAAGCTGGGCAGGCATATGCTTCAGGCGTTTTTCCAGCCCTAGCTGGATCAGCAACTGCTCTGCATTCTCCCGGCTGACGGATTCGGACTCACCGCGCAGCAGCGCAGGAAGCTGGACATTTTCCAGGGCATTAAGGGTCGGGATCAGCATAAAGGATTGAAACACAAAGCCGACATCCCGCGCCCGCAGTTTTGCCCGCGCTTCCTCATCCAGCTGCGGCAGTGACTGCCCGAGCAGTTTCACCTCACCGGAGGTCGCGTCATCCAGACCGGCGATAATGCCGAGCAGAGTTGATTTTCCGGATCCGGATTCCCCCACCAGCGCGATTGTCTCTTCAGACTCGACAACCAACCCGGCACCCTGCAATATAGTGATCTCATTATCACCCTGACCGACGCGCTTAATAAGATGATCAATTTCAAGAATAGGCTCCGCTGCCATCTCTGTTTCCTTTTTCTGCTGCTGTTCAGCGGGAATTTGTATGCCGCCGGAACATTACTGATACTGGGGGACAGCCTGAGTGCCGGTTACCGCCTTCCGGCCGGAGAGGCGTGGGCGGCACAGCTGGGACAACGCTGGCAACAGGCCGGTAACGGTATCACACTGATAAACGGCAGTATCAGCGGGAATACGGCGGCTCAGGGACTTGCCCGTCTGCCCGCACTGCTGGAGCAGCACCGGCCGCAATGGGTACTGATTGAACTGGGTGCCAACGACGGCCTGCGCGGTCTGCCGCTGACACAAACCCGCACTGACCTTCAGGCTGCAATTGATGCAGTGAAGGCCGCCGGGGCGAAACCGCTGCTGATGCAGATCCGTATCCCGCCGAATTACGGCAAACGCTATACCGATCGGTTCTCCGCGCTCTATCCGGCGCTGGCACAGGAAAATGCCGTTCCGCTGATCCCGTTTTATATGGAAGCGGTCGTCACCAATCCGCAATGGATTCAGGATGACGGCATACACCCGAACGCGGCAGCACAGCCTTATGTGACTGACTGGATGGATAAAACACTACTGCCTTACTTACAGTAACGGGTGTCAGACTATCCTAAATGATTTATCCATAATTTATAAGCAGTTAAGCAGGTAAAGAAATGCAAAAAGCAGTTTTGATCACCGGCAGCTCCAGCGGTATCGGGCTATGCACGGCTAAAACACTGAAACAGCGGGGCTACCGTGTGCTGGCCGCCTGCCGCAAACCGGCAGACCTGGCCGAAATGGCGCGCCTCGGGTTTGAGCCGGTGGAGCTGGATCTGGACTGCCCGCAGAGTGTTGCCCGCGCCGCAGAGCTGGTGCTGGCACTGACAGATAACCGCCTGTACGGCTTATTCAATAATGCCGGTTTTGGTCTGTACGGCCCGCTGGACAGCGTCAGCCGCGAAGATCTGGAAAAGCAGTTTTCCGCCAATCTGTTCGGCACACACCAGCTGACCACCCTGCTGCTGCCCGCCATGAAACAGACCGGTGAAGGCCGGATCATCCAGACCAGCTCGGTAATGGGGCTGATTTCCACGCCCGGGCGCGGTGCCTATGCCGCCAGCAAATACGCGCTGGAAGCCTGGTCCGATGCCCTGCGGATGGAATTGTCCGGCAGCGGGATCCGCGTCAGCCTGATTGAACCGGGGCCGATCACCACCCGCTTTACGGAAAATGTCACACAAACGATGCAGGATAAACCAGTAAAAAATCCGGGAATTGCCCGGCTGTTTACCGGTAAACCGGAGGATGTGGTGAAAAAAGTCATCCACGCCCTGGAACACCCGCACCCGAAAATACGCTATCCTGTTACGGGCCTTACCGTAATAGTGATGTGGCTCAGACGCCTGCTGCCGCTGTGGCTGATGGATAAAATACTGAACAAAAAGTCCTCTGCCGCTTGAAATGCCGCGCTGCGCCCAGATGTTATTAAAAAGTCCGCCAATTTATTAAGAGAATGAATATGTTATCAAACGCACATATCACAGACGTTAACGAAACCAATTTACGCCAGGTTATTGAATCTTCAATGCAGGTGCCGGTGGTCTTTTTCTTCCATTCCGCACAGTCCCCGCAGTGTCAGGAACTGGGCACTATTCTGGAAAAAGTGGCTGCTGATTACGCCGGAATGATGATCCTCGCCAGAGTGAACTGCGATACCGAGCAGATGATCGCCTCACAATTCGGCCTGCGTGCGGTGCCAACCACCTATCTGTTCCATCAGGGGCAGCCGGTCGACGGTTTTGAGGGGCCGCAGAATGAAGAGACTGTCCGTAACTTCCTGGCCAAATTCCTGCCGTCTGAATCTGAAATCAAAACCGGTCAGGCCATTGAACTGATTGAAGCCGGCGATTTTCAGGCTGCCCTGCCGCTGCTGCGTGAAGCACACCAGGCTGAGAGTAATAACAGCGAAATCACCCTGCTGCTGGCACAGACGCTGATGGAAGTGAAGCTGTCAGAAGAAGCTGAAAAAGTATTGAAGTCCGTCCCGATTCAGGATCAGGATACACGCTATCATGGTCTCTTATCTCAAATTGAGTTACAAAAGCAGGCCGCAGACACCCCGGAAATCCAGGAACTGCAAAATACCTTTGCGGCGGATCCGGAGAATGCGGAACTCGCGGTACAGCTGGCGCTGAAACTGCATGAAGTGCACCGCAATGATGAATCACTGGCTCTGTTATTCAGCTTCCTGAAGAAAGATCTGGCGGCTGCGGAAGGTCAGGTGCGCAAAACCATGATGGATATTATGGCGGCAATGGGAACCGCAGACAGTACTGCCGCATCTTATCGTCGTAAGCTATACTCGTTACTGTACTAATTAATTGCTTTACTGAATTATTTAACTCACTCATTACTGATAAGGATTTTGGCTCATGGATTTGTTCTCACTGGGTTTTGTCCCGATTATTATTCTCATCGCCGTCATTATTGTCGCGACCGGTGTCAAAACTGTACCGCAGGGCTTTCAGTGGACTGTTGAGCGTTTTGGCCGCTATACCCGGACACTGCAGCCGGGCCTGCATATCATCGTGCCGTTTATGGATCGCATCGGCCGTAAAATTAATATGATGGAACAGGTTCTCGATATTCCGTCACAGGAAGTTATCTCCCGCGATAACGCCAACGTCACCATCGACGCCGTCTGCTTTATTCAGGTCATTGACCCGGTGCGTGCCGCGTATGAAGTCAGTAATCTGAATTTAGCCATTATCAATCTGACGATGACCAACTTCCGTACCGTTCTCGGTTCAATGGAACTGGATGAAATGTTGTCTCAGCGCGATTCCATTAACTCCCGCCTGCTGCATATTGTGGATGAAGCCACCAACCCGTGGGGGATTAAAATCACCCGTGTTGAAATCCGTGACGTGCGTCCGCCGAAAGAACTGGTGTCTGCGATGAACGCACAGATGAAAGCAGAACGTACCAAACGTGCGGATATCCTCGAGGCGGAAGGTATACGTCAGGCCGCAATTCTGAAAGCAGAAGGTGAAAAACAGTCTCAGATCCTGAAAGCAGAAGGTCTGCGTCAGTCCGCCTTCCTGGAAGCGGAAGCCCGTGAACGTGCGGCAGAGGCGGAAGCCCGCGCCACACAGATGGTATCTGATGCTATCGCTGACGGTAATATGCAGGCTATTAACTACTTCGTGGCACAAAAATATACCGATGCACTGACCAAAATCGGTGCGGCAGAAAACAGCAAAGTCATTATGATGCCGCTGGAAGCAAGCAATCTGATGGGCGCTATCGGCGGTGTGGCTGAAATGTTCAATGTGTCAAAAGACACTAAAGGTCAGGGTAAATCCGCATGATTGAGATGATCGCATCACAGGCGGTCTGGTTCTGGCTCTGTTTCGGCGGCATCCTGCTGATTCTGGAGATGCTCGGTACCGGCGGTTATCTGCTCTGGAGCGGCGTGGCGGCATTGGTTGTCGCGCTGCTGACGTGGATTATACCGGGGCTGAATCTTGAATGGCAGGGCATTATCTTCGCGGTGATGACGGTGATCTGTGCGGTGTTGTGGCGTAATTTTCAGCGCCGCCGCCAGCGTGATGACAGCAGTTCACCAAATCAGGCCAATCACAAACTGATCGGCCTGCGTGCCGCCCTGCTGACAGATACAGAAGAAGGTTACAGCCGTATCCGTCTGGCAGACGGCAGCTGGCGTGTCTACAGCCAGTCAGCGCTGCCTGCCGGTACGGAAGTGGAAGTGATTGCCGTTGACGGCATTACACTGACTGTCCGGGCTGTCAGCCGGTAACTGACCGGAAAGACAACAGCAAAACGGCCTCTGGTGACAGAAGCCGTTTTTTATTTATCTCAATAATCTTGTTTCAATACCCTTACAGCATCATGCGCCTTTAAAGCGGTAGCGTTCGTTCACGGAATTGGTCAGATCCTGCATAATAATATTGGTCAGTTTATCCGTGGTATTTAATGCATCCTGCATGACTTTATTCTGGAAGTCCTGTAACAGCTGTTTGGCTTTCGCCGGGTCTGTTTTATAAATACTCAGATACTCTTTTTCCATTGCCTGCTGTTCTTTGGCAAACTCAGCTTCCTGTTTGCTGTATTCCGCCTGCACAATTTTCGAATATTTATTAAAGTCGATCATTGCCAGTGTCTGTAATTTACGGAATTTCCAGTGCGCGGAGGCATTATCCGCCTGTGGTGAACCGATGGTATAAGCTTCCACGTAGCTGTCCGGGCCGTAATATACCGGGACATAAACGGATAATGTCGGCATACCGAAGGCAATATAACGGACATTCCCGATTTCTTTCGGTAAATCTTTGCGCACCTGTAAAATATGGGAGTGCTGGGTTCTGAACACCGAGATTGGTCGTTTAGTGGTATCCGGATAGGTGGTTGCATACGGGGATGTGCCGACATTTTCATAATGGTTGCGCAGCCCGGCTTTAATATCCTCCAGCCCCAGTTTTTTCGCCGGTTTTAAGAAGACAGGGAAATCATTGGATTTCACATCCTTAAAGTCTGTCTTAATTTCCGGGTTATACATTTTCTGCAGGACTAACACACGCGGGTAGTTGTAATAACCGTCACTTTTCGCGTCATCTTTGGTATAGGCTTTTTTGAAATTAAACTCACCGTCTTTCTTCGGATCATATAAACCATTTTTCTCGGCAAAGGAAATCAGTGTCGGGGATGACAGGTAATTTTCTTTGTCATTCATATCAAATTTTTCCAGGCGGCCCTGGTTTGCGGTGACATAATAGGTATTGGCCGGGATTTTTGCGGCCATCCACTGGTGGCCGCTGCCGGTTTCCAGATACCAGATCCCGTCTTTATCAATAAAGGCCACGCCGAAACCTTCACCGGCCCCTTTTTCCTCAATGATTTTCCCTAACCGCATCACCCCTTCTTTTGCGGAAGATACATACGGTAATACCACATCCGGAATCGCATCTTCAATAATCCCGGTATCTTCGACATACGGGTCAATTTTTAATGAAGCTTCATTGGCGAAAATCGTTTCTGTGGCGCTGATCCCGACACCGGCGTCATTAAAGCCGTTGGAACTGAAACGGAACTGACCTTTATCATTCCATTCCGGGATAGTGGTATAACGCATTGCCTTTTCCGGAAGGGTATAGGTGAATTTATTTAAGTTGGTTTTAAACTCAGTGTCTTTATTTACTTTTTCCTGATTCACCTGCAAAACTTTCGGGTTTGCCGGATTCATATCTTCATTGCGGGCAATATATTGCGCACCATCTGAAGATGCATTTTCACCGACAAAAATAGTGGTACACGCCGTTGCATCAGAAATCACCAGTGCAGCACCCACAGCAAGAGATAAAACACTACGTTTCATAGAGAACACCTTCCATTGAGTTATAAATTGCGCTTACGCTATCCATTACCCACTGAATTTTCTTTTACGCAGATCGCATAATGCAAAGTCAATCACTGAATTATTCGCAAAATATGGTGCATTTCACTAATTTGCGATTTAATCACGGATAAGTGTTTTGGTTAAAATTACGGATTATTTTTTCAGAGGGGAATTGATCGGGACAGGAAATACAGGGAATCGTTATTTTATTTCTTTTTTACTGATGACAATTAAGCGGTGTGTGTGGGTATCGGGATCATTCCCCCAACAAAAATCACTCCAATATTCAAAAAAGGATTCCATATCCTGAATAACAAACAGTGGCCTTTCCGGCTCTCCGCCATCTGAAGCATAAACATAAAAACCGGCGGCCAATGCCCATGAAATCATCACTTCCCAAAAACGCCTTCCGTCACCGGTTTGTTCTTCATCGGTAACCACAATATAATAGGTATCCAGCAGCCAGCGGAAAAAGTACCGCGGCAGGTCTGCAACAGCAGACTGATGTTTGTCATTGGTTGTCCGCCATACCTTAATTTGTGTGCAACTTGTCTGACCGGCAACGATGTCATTGCGGAAGCAAAGCTCAACCAGATAAACGGTTTCGGGTAAATCCCCGGTAGTCACCAGCCTGTACTGCTGCTTTTTACCTGATTTAATAAATTGATAGCCCTCTTTGACCTCATAGCCCGGCAATAAAAACTGATGCGTACCGGCGGCCAGAAACAGTGCTGTCAGTTCGCTGTTTTCAGAGGGCAGATTTAATTTCCGGTTAAAACCCGCTGCGGGGATCAATTTCGGCATGTCGGCATGAACCTGTCGTCGTTGTAGCTTTTTATCATTCATATTAGCGCCTCATTACCGGTGATTTATAAACACAGTATACACAGATATCACACGTTATTTCTTATTGTGGTAATTTAACTTTACATTAAATAATGCACTTTCCCATTCCCTTTTTGACGATGATTAAAATATTGGAATCAATTAGTTAAATAAGTAATTAATCCAAAAAATAGAGCCGGAATAAAAACGGCCCTTATTCAGAGCCGTTTACGCTACGTTATACGTTATCGTCCATAATAATTACTTCACTTTACTGTTCACACTGCTGTGATCATTAGTGACAGAAATACCGACCGGGGATTTTCCGTTGACGATCCCGTCTTTAACCGCACTGACAGCCTGCCCGGCATTGAGCGGGAGTTCGCCGTGAATGCGGGTGCCGGTCTCTTTGACCGCCACAGAGTGCATTTCCGTATTCCCCGTATCCGGCAGCCCGTCCAGCACCGCACCGGTCAGAATAGTGCTGCCGCCGGTGCGCAGTTTGCCCTGCTCACGGGCGGTCAGACCGGATTGCTGTCCCACCTGTTCCACGGAGCGGGTTTCAAAGGATGCTTTAACATTGCCGTTCATCCCGGCCGGGGATGTCAGTCCGGATTTCACCTTGTCCGCCACGGTACCGGCACCGGCTCCGGCATTTTTCCGTACAGAATCTGCCGCTTTATCCAGTCCGTTTTCCAGACCCGCTTTGATGTCATCTGCAAACTTCGGGGTACCGGCATTGGCCAGTTTTGAGGTGATACTGCTGCCCTCATCATTGGTATGTGCCGCCGACAGATCCGCGTCAACTTTCAGAACAGATTCGGTGTTAGTCCGGCTTTCCACGATCAGATCACCGCCGACACGCCCGCTGACAGTATCCGCCGTCAGTTTTCCGCCCTGAATCCGCGTGTCATTGCGGCTGTTCAGAGTGAGATTTCCGCTGTCAGCAAGGGCATTTTTCTGTGTTATCGTCTGCTGATTGTCGATCCCGCCCTTCAGACCGGCACTGATATTATGCCGCGAACCGGTTTCCGGATTTTCTGTACTGCGCGAGGTGCCGATATTCAGGTTTCCGCCCGCATTCCAGTTGGCTTTGTCCGTGGTTTTCTGTGCCGATTCAATCACAATACCGCCGTCACGGGCGGTCAGCGCGGTGTTTTTTGCATCAATCTGCGTCCCTTTCAGATGCAGCGCATCATCCCGCATACCATCCGCAGAAACAGAAACGGTACCACCGCTGCGCAGACTGCCGCCGCGCTGGTCAGTCACGTTTTCAGATTGTTTGCTGATACTGAAATCCGCACCGCCGCCGGGTTTGCTGCCGATCTCTGTTTTACCGCCATTAGCCTGAACACCGCCGTGCCACTGATGGCCGGAGATAGTATTCGTGCTCTCCGCGCTGTTAAGCAGCGTGTTGTGTCCGCCTTTCACCGTCACATCCCCGTCACTGCTGACATTAGTACCGTTAGCGGTCAGGTCGTTTCCGGCCTGTAATACCACGCCGGTTTTGCCCTCAGTCACGCCGGTTTTCGCCGTTGTGCCGCTTTCGTTGTACACTTCACGTCCGCCGCTGAGACCACCACCGGCATTTTTCAGGTTGAGCGATTCCACATTTACCTTCGCCCCGGCATCATAACCACTGACAGTTTTGCTGTGGGTATCACCCGCCTGATCCAGCGTCAGATTATCACCGGCACGGACAGAAACGTGTCCTTCCTCACTACGCAGTGTATCGCCCTGCAATGCCGCATCACGCCCAGCCTGCACGGTGATATCCCCTTTCGCCGACAGCGAACCGGTCACCGCTTTACTGCTGCTCTCTGTCGCCAGACGATGACCGCCGCTGCCTTCTGCGCTGACTGAAACATCCTGTCCGGTGGATGTCGCCACACGCAGACTTCCTTTGCCCTCAGTCACGGATTCAGAGTGATGATGTGTATCCGCTGCGGCCACTGACTGATAATCGCCGGTGCTGATCGCAATACCGCCGTTATCCGCCCGGTACTGCGTTCCTTCATCAAGAACACGATCCGTGGTGTTCACGGCAACCAATCCTGCATTAACAGACGTGGTTTTCGCCTGTGTGTTTTCGCTGATGGTCTGCCGGTTTTCCCCTTTACCGCTCAGATCAACGCCGATATCCGGTAGTCCGGTGGCAGCGGTACTGTCAGCCACCCCGGCAATATTGCCTTCCGCAATATTTTCACCGGCTTTGGCCAGCGGACGGGAGACTTTGCTGTAATCCAGCGAAACACCAAGGCTGCCTTCACCGCCTTTACGGGTTTCCGTGGTGCGATCACTGTTATGAGCCGCCCGGTGCTCCGAGTTTTGCGCAGTTTCCGTATAAGCGCCGCCCACCGTATGTGATGCGCCTTCCTGCGAGAGCGTTTTACCGGCGGTCAGGGTGAGATTGCCCTGCACCTGTGTGCCGGAGGTGACCGCCTGATGCTGCTCCTGTGTCTTGCCGGTTTCAGTATGACCACCGCTCAGCCCGCCGCCGAGTTTATCCATGCCGCCGGTCAGATAAATACCGCCGTGTGATTCCCCTTTCTGCTGTGTCCGGGTCTCACGGTTATCCGCTGCGTTCAGGGTGATATTTTCAGCGGAAAGTGCCGCATCCCCCTGCGTGGTGGTCAGAGAGGAGCCGGTAAGCGTGAGATCGTTTCCGGCGGTGACAGAGACACTGCCGCCTTTGAGTTCACTGCCCTGATGCGTGACAGAATCCTGCTTTTGTGTATCGCGGGTATGGTTGATGTCCAGACCGGCGCGGTACTGTTTGTCCTCATCCTCTTTGGCATAGCCGCTGATTTTGAGTGTGGTTTCTGTTTTGTCAGACTGTTTTTGTGCCTGTGCCGCACGGACATTGATATCGCCAAGGGTATCAATTTTCAGTGTGCCCGCACTTTCAATCAGGCTTCCGGCAATGGTGATATCATTTTTCCCGGCCAGCCGCAGGTCAGCCTCTGATTTCAGCTCACTGCGTTCAACACGGGTATCTTCACTGTTTTCGCGAAGAGTACTGCGGGTGATATTAAACGCACCGCCATCACGGTTATCAATGTGTTTCGCCGTCCGGCTGATGCCGTTTTCAATCACCAGCGCGCCCTGCCCGGTCTGCACCAGACTGTCCTGTGTGCTTTTTACCTTGCTGCCGGTAACAGTGACGCCGTTACCGCCGGAAAGCCAGAGCTTACCGCCTGCGGTAACGTCAGAGCCGTGCGCTGTCTCTTCTGTGGTGGCCCGGTTCTCACGGGAACCACCGCCGATACCACCCCAGGAGGTGATATTCTCTGTATGCCCCTGATGCTGTGTCGTGGTTTGCGTACCGATGGTGAGATTATTACCGGTGTTGATGATCATATCCTGTCCGGCGTGTACCTGTGCCGCCTGAGCCCGGATGTCATGACCGGCATTCAGTCCCAGATTGCCGCCTGCGGTCAGTTCCGTTTTCACCAGTTGCTCTTTTGACGTGACATCGCCGTGTGTGCCGCTGAGCAGTTTTGCCGTCTCATTGCGTTTATTGCCGGACACCGTCTGAGTGCGCGAGTTGGTCACACTCTCAAGCCGGATATCCCCTCCGGCATCCGCACTGAGATGCGTTCCGGCCGCCAGTGTTGCCCCTTTCAGGGTAATATCACCGGTTTTGGCCGTCAGGCGGATATCACCGTCAGCCCGGAGGTTGCTGGTTTCCTGCCGGATGCTTTCGTCTTTGCGGGTTTCATTATTTTCCCACGACATCTTCCGCTGATTTGTGGTGCGGGTGTCTGACTGTGCAACCTGGTCGCTGTCGAGCATGATGGTTCCTGCCTGAACGGCGATCTCAATCCCGTTCAGATCAGTACCGGTCAGCCGGGCTTCCTGCTGTGCTACCAGGGTGATGTTTTTACCGTCCAGTGAGGTACGGGTGTAACGCCCCTGCCGGGTTTCGCCGGTGACGGACTGCCCGCTGCGTTTGTCTTCTGTCCGCTGATGTTCATTACGCAGCTGTCCTTCGGTACGCAGTGTATCGCCGCTCAGGCGGATATCCCCGCCGGTGACCTGTGCGCCGGTGAGTGTCAGCGCGCCCTGAGACTGAGCATCGAAACCATTTACAGCATCAATATTACCGGCCAGTTTCACGCCGCTGCCCTGCGCGGTATTCACCAGACGGATTTTCCCGGCGCGCATGCCGCCCAGATAATAGCTGTCCAGCGGAACCGCGTTTTTCCCGGCGGAAATAGTCTGCATATCAGCGGAAACGGTATTGTTCCCGGTGATCACATTCAGTGCCGCCGCGCGGATCTCCCCGTCGGTATTAATCGCAGGCGCGACCAGATCCAGCACCTTACCGGTCGTGATCCCGTTATTTCCGATCGTCAGTGAGTTCGTGTTGTCCAGCGTACTGTACGCACTGATCATCCCGTTCTCAATCAGCGGATTCCCCACGATCAGCCCGGCATTATTGGTGTTGATAAAACCACAGCCCTGACAGCTGATCCCGTTCGGGTTGGCGAGGATCAGATCCGCCGCCATGCCGAACACTTCCTGCTGACCCAGCAGCAGAGAGGGGTTACGGCTGACCACTTCATTGAGGATCACCCCGGCGGCCTGCCCGTTCAGGTTTTTGTTGGCCTCCAGCATACCCGCCAGCTGCGACTGCCCGGCGGTCATGCTGTTATTAAAGACCGCGCCCCGGTTATCCACATTAAAATCAAGATACTGGTTATGAGACAACCCGTTACTGTTCGGCGTTGTAATATTGACAATATCCGTTCCGTTTACCTGCGAAACCCCGGGGCCGTCCGGGCCGCCGTCCGCCACAATCCCTGCGGCTGCACTGTTCAGCGTGACAAAGGCCAGCGCCATCCACGCGGCCACCTTACCTGAAGAAGAGAGTTTAAAGCGTTCTTTTTTCATTGTATTTCCTTACCATCCAACGACTGACGGAGCCGATCAGAACTGATATCCCAGGCGCAGGGAAAACAGGGTGTCCTGTGCTGGCAGTGCCGTCACAGAGGTCCGGGCGCGGCTGATTTGCGCATCCAGCTGTGCGCCGCCGTAACTGACATTAACCCCTGCGGCGATACCCGCGGCAGACTGCCATCCCGCCTGCCCGGTCTGAGCCATAACCCGTCCGTAGTCCGCACCGGCACGGGGCGTTACCGTAATCCCCTGCCAGACAAAACGGCGGGAAAGGGTGTTTTGCCAGTACCATCCCTTATCCGCCGATAACGAGCCGTCGTGAAACCCTCTGATCGCGCTGTTATCCGACAGTGTCAGCCACTCCACCCCGGGGAGGTGATCCTGTGTGTACTGACCGGCCAGATGACTGCTGAACAGATATGTGTCTTCCGACAGCGAAAACTGCTGAACATAGCTGAGTGAGAATTTGCCTTTGGTGTACTGCGGATCTGAGCCGGGCAAGGTGTTCCGGGTATCCGCCCCGAACAGTGTGGTGCCCTTTTCCACTGATAAAGAGGTGCTGATAACGCCGCCCGGAACCAGAATCAGCCCGGTATAACCGGCTTCGGCGATACTCAGGGTCGGGCTGCTGACGTCAATCAGTGTGTCATTGAGGTAGTTGCGGCTGCGTTTGTGTGTCATCTGCGCCATCAGTGAATCAATCCGTGAGCGGTTACGGAAGATGACATAATCCGCCCGCAGCGCTGCCTGAGCGCTGTCCCCGCGCAGAATGACGTGGTTATAACGCAGCGCCTGAGTGATGCGGTAACGGGAAAGGCTGCCGTAAGTGCTGACCGTCAGCGCGCCGTAAGGCACGGAGTAAAACAGCATGCCGGAGCGGCTGTAACGCGCCGCCGGATTATCGGTTGTGGCGGAGCCGCTCAGGCTGACAAAATCAGATAATCCGGCCGGGCTGTCTGCGGTGACTGCGGCGCGGATAACGTTGCGTCCGGTACTTTTCTGCCCGTAATTATCCGTGCTGAGAGAAAAACCGGCCGGGGTACCGCGCTGATTAACCAGCCGAATCACCGATCCTCCCGGTTCGCTGCCGGGCAGAATATCCATCGTGACATGATTGGATTTCAGGCGGTTTGCCTGATCCAGCCCCTGCTCCAGTTCGGTTATTTTCAGTGGTTTACCGGTCAGAGAAGGAAACAGTAATGACGTATTAATGCCGCTGTCCGCGCCGTCGATCTGCTCCACCGTTCCTTCCGTCACGCCGATCCCCAGCTCGTGATAGCTGTTGACCGGCAGAAAACGGATCCGTGCGGTGATATAGCCTTTCTCCAGATACCGCTCCATCAGTTCCGCCACCAGCACATTAATGTCACGGCTGCGGATACAGTCTGCGGGCAGTGGTGAAAGTGAGCGGAGATCGTCCTGAGATAACAGTGTGATACCGGAGAGATACACGCCGCTGACCGGCAGACAGTGTTCATTCTCTGCCGCACGCAGTAACGGCTCTGCGGGGGTGATCGTTGTCTGCGGCTTGCTCAGTTGCCGGTAAGTCTGCTGTTCCAGCAGATCACTGACCTGCTGTCCGGCATCCTGCATCGCCCGGCGCGAAGCATCAGCGCCGGGGTTTTCCGCCGCTGCGGGGAAAGGTGCGGCAGATAATGGCGGGCAAAAAAACAGCCCTGATAATAATATGCAGCGGAATAATGTCAGCAGTTTCGTCATTTCGTCTTACCTATCCTTTGCGCCAGTTACCGCCGCAGCGGACAGAAATGCCGGTTTTCTCCGGTATAACGCCGGATGAAAAATAGCCGTGCTTTTATCTGTTATCGGCAGAAATAAGAAAAACTTAACTGACAGGATGTAAGACGGCGCACGCTGGTGTCGTCTTTATTTGCGGCATATGCGGCGGTGGCCGCTGACTTAACAGCAACAGTAAGCAGTGAGTATTTGAATGAAGCGTTCATGTTATTCCCTGACCGGATTAATATTTTTTATTTAAAAAGCCAAATGAGAATGATTAACCCTATTATTTATATATCTCATTGAGAATATGATCGCAAATGTGAATTATTATCATGATGATAATGAATTGCTGTGATGTCGTTAAACCGGAAAGTAAATCTGGATAGTTAACGGAAGGGATGAAAATTGCAGGACAAAAAAATGCTTAAAATTCAGGTGAATTTAAGCCTTATAACAAAGTACAAAAGTAAATATCGAGAGATGACTAATAAATAAAATTAACACATTTTCGTCAGAAAAATCTGCCCATCACCGGGTGGCGGAGAACCAGAGCCGGTGTGTAACACAGCGGACAAAACGGCAGCGCCAGTGAGGACGCCAATGCCTGTGCCGGATGTGCAGCTGTCTGAGCCATCACGTCAGCAGGATAACGTATTGTGCTCAGACGAGGTTAGATATATCGTGCATTCATGCTGTCATCAGAGCCGATCTTCCGGCGCGGGCAGACGCACAAAACAGACGGATTATTTATGACAGGCAGGTTTGCTGTGGCGGCATCCGGAGAGATGATCGATGATCGGACACTCCGCGCTGTCATCCCCGGGACAGGAATCAGCCAGTGCCAGCAGGCGGTCACGGATAGCCGTGAGCTCCGTAATGGTTTTTTCAATCTGCTTCACTTTGCCCAGTGTCGCCGATTTCACATCCGCCGCGTGGCGGTTCGGATTACGGAACAGCGATAACAGCTCGCGGCACTCATCCAGCGTGAACCCGACCTCTTTTGCCTGGCGCAGCAGAGTCAGTTCATCCACATGCCGTTCACTGAAATACCGGTATCCGTTCTCACCCCGTTCCGGTGGCGTGATCAAAGATTTATCTTCGTAAAAACGGATTGCTTTTGGTGTTAAACCCGTTTTTTGTGCAATATCGCTGATATTCATAACTTCTCCTTGACCTTACCCTTGAGGGAAGGTTTACCATCATCGTAAATCAAAATTCCCGTTCCCCCGAACAGAATTTTTTCTCTTGCGCCGTGTGCTGATATGCGGCGTGATGATGCGAAACATGTAAGGAAAAAAAGTATGGCTAATACCACTATTCTTGCGTTACAGGGGCTGTCCTGCGGACATTGCACCGGCAGTGTGAAAAAAGCTCTCGACGCCCGCCCGGATGTTGAATCTGCGGTGGTCACCCTTGATTTCGCCAAAGTGACCGGCGATGCGGATGCGCAATCCCTCATCAGTACTATCGAAGAAGCGGGTTACGAAGCTCAGATTGCAGACAAACCCGGTACAATTTTACAGCTTTCCGGGCTGAATTGTATGAAATGTGCAGCGAAAACGCAAAGTGCATTAGAAGCGGTTGACGGTGTTGCGGCTGCGGTCGTTGATACCAAAGAGGCAAAAGTGTACGGCAGCGCCGATGCGCAGACCTTAATCAGCGCAGTGGAAGCCGCCGGTTTTCAGGCGGCGGTGGCAGGAGAAAACGCCTCCCCAAAATCTGAACCGCTGACGCCGTCTCAGACTGAGGCTGCGGCAGCGGAGCACTGCGACATTCCGGCCACCCCTGACAATACCCCGGCCATGCCGGTGATTGAAGAGGATGACGACAGTCTCTCCTTCCTGCTCGACGGCATGACCTGTGCAAGCTGTGTCAGTAAAGTACACAAAGCGCTGCTCAGTGTGGACGGCGTGGAAAATGCCCGCGTTAACCTCGCGGAACGCAGTGCACTGGTCACCGGGCACGCCTCTGCAGAGGCGCTGATCGCCGCTGTGGAGAAAGCCGGTTACGGCGCGGAGCTGATTCAGGATGACGCCAAACGCCGTGAGCGCCAGCAGGAAGTGGCTGTCGCCAATATGAAGCGGTTCCGCTGGCAGGCCGCTCTGGCACTGGCGGTCGGTATCCCGGTGATGATCTGGGGGATGATCGGCGACAATATGATGCTGACCCCGGCGAACAACGGGATCTGGCTGACCATCGGGATCGTCACCCTGGCGGTGATGATTCTGGCGGGCGGGCATTTCTACCGCAGCGCCTGGCAATCCCTGAAAAACGGCAGTGCAACGATGGATACCCTGGTGGCTCTCGGCACCGGTGCCGCATGGCTCTATTCCATCACTGTAAACCTCTGGCCGGATGTATTCCCGCCGCAGGCGCGTCACCTCTATTACGAGGCCAGCGCCATGATTATCGGTCTGATAAACCTGGGGCATATGCTGGAGCAGCGTGCCCGCCAGCGTTCGTCAAAAGCACTGGAGCGCCTGCTGGATCTGACTCCGCCGACCGCCCGTGTGGTGACACCGGAAGGGGAAAAGGATGTACCGCTGGCAGATGTGCAGCCGGGGATGATCCTGCGCCTGACCACCGGTGACCGCGTGCCGGTCGATGGTGAGATTACCGAAGGCGAAGTGTGGATGGATGAGGCGATGCTGACCGGAGAACCTATCCCGCAGCAGAAAACCACCGGCGATACCGTTTCTGCCGGGACCACCGTGCAGGACGGCACCGTGCTGTTCCGTGCTGCCGCTGTCGGCAGCAAAACCACGCTGGCACGCATCATTAAACTGGTGCGTCAGGCTCAGAGCAGTAAACCGGAAATCGGCCAGCTGGCAGATAAAATTTCAGCTGTTTTTGTACCGGTCGTGGTGGTTATCGCCCTGATCGCCGGTGCCGTCTGGTACTTCTTCGGTCCTGCGCCGCAGATAACCTATGCACTGGTCATTATTACCACGGTACTGATTATCGCCTGTCCGTGTGCGCTGGGGCTGGCAACGCCGATGTCAATTATTTCCGGGGTCGGACGTGCCGCTGAGTTTGGTGTGCTGGTACGGGATGCCGATGCTTTACAGCAGGCAAGCACCCTCGACACCATTGTTTTCGACAAAACCGGAACCCTGACCGAAGGCATGCCGCAGGTAACGGAGATCCATACCTTTAATGGTTTCAGTGACGATGATGTCCTGTGTCTCGCGGCGGCGCTGGAAAGCGGTTCTAATCACCCGCTGGCCCGCGCTATCACTGAACGTGCGAAAGAGCTGACACTGCCGTCTGTTACTCAGTTCCGTACCCTGGCGGGTATGGGGATCAGCGGGGAGTCTGAAGGCCGGACACTGCTGCTGGGTAACCATGCACTGATGCAGGCACAGAATATCAGCACTGCCGGTGAGGCGGATGCGCTGGTGCAATCCCAGGCCGGTAAAGGTGTGACCCCGGTGATGCTGGCAGTTGACGGCAACATCGCGGCAATACTTTCCGTCCGTGACCCGCTGCGTGAGGACAGTGTCAGTGCGCTGGCGCGTCTGCACAAACAGGGATACCGACTGGTGATGCTGACCGGGGACAACGAAGTGACCGCCCGGGCTATCGCCAAAGAGGCGGGCATTGATGAAGTGATCGCCGGTGTGCTGCCGGACGGCAAAGCCGCTGCCATTGAAAAATTACAGCAGGCCGGACGCCGTGTCGCCATGGTCGGTGACGGTATTAATGACGCACCGGCACTGGCACGGGCCGATGTGGGGATCGCTATGGGCGGCGGCAGTGATATCGCCATCGAAACGGCAGCAATCACTCTGATGCGCCACAGCCTGCACGGTGTGGCCGATGCCGTGGCTATCTCGAAAGGGACACTGCGCAATATGAAACAGAACCTGCTGGGTGCCTTTATTTATAACACACTCGGGATCCCGATCGCAGCCGGGGTACTGTTCCCGTTCACCGGCACACTGCTGAATCCGGTAGTGGCAGGGGCGGCCATGGCGCTGTCATCCATTACCGTGGTCAGTAACGCCAACCGGTTGTTACGTTTTAAACCAAAAGATTAATAACTCAACCAATAAGGGAGCGAATACTTCGCTCCCTTATTTTTTCCTGCTGATTAACCGGATATTACTTATCAGGGTTGAAAAAAGCCCGCGCTTGCAGTCAACTAAGGTATCGTTTCACGACAGGAGTCGTCATGAAAACACTGTTCCGCCGGCTGAAAGATTACCTTATCCCGCCTGATCCGCAGGGTGGCTGTACCTGGCCCTCTATCGACCTCACATTGCCCGGGGATATCTCACTGCATCTGGTCGGCAGTATTCATATGGGATCGGAAGCCATGTATCCGCTGCCCGGCCCGCTGCTGGAAAGAATCAATCGGGCTGATGGCCTGATTGTGGAAGCGGATATCACCCGTCCGGCACCGCCGTTCCCGGGGCAGGACCCGGAATCTCCCCGTCTGCCGGTAAGTGAGCGCTTACCGGAGCACCTGAGAGATGACTACCGCCGGTATTGTGAGGAACAGCGCCAGCCGGTACAGACCCTGGATACCCTGCCCGCCTGGCAGGTGGCTCTGATCCTGCAGTCCGCCCAGGCACAAAGCCTTGGATTGCGGCCGCATTACGGCATTGATTATCAGATGCTCAATGCCGCTCACGGACAGAATATCCCCGTTTTTGAACTGGAAGGTACACAGGCACAGTTACAGATGCTGCTGGATTTCCCGGACGAAGGACTGAGTCTGCTGGAAGATACCCTGGCCTACTGGCATGACAATGCCCGCGCACTGCAGATTATGCTCGGCTGGTGGCTGGATTACCGGCCGGAAAAACTCGCGCAGCCGCTGCCCGCCACCTTCAGCGAGCAGACGTATCAGCATCTGATGATAAGTCGCAACGACGCCTGGAAAACCCGGCTGATACAGCTGCCGCCCGGCAATTATGTGGTGGCAGTCGGCGCACTGCATCTTTACGGCGACCATAATCTGCCGTCCATTTTGTGTTAAACTGGCAGGCCTTGTGACACTGCCGTCTGAATTATCTGCAAGGAAAGACCTATGACACCGGCTGTAAAACTTCTGGAAAAAAACAGGATTTCATTCACCCTCCATCCTTATGAACATGATCCGAATGATCATAATTTCGGTGATGAAGCGGTCCGCAAACTTAATCTCGATGCCCGTCAGGTATATAAAACCCTGCTGGTGGCGCTTAACGGTGATAATAAACACCTCGCCGTGGCAGTCACCCCGGTATCAGAACAGCTTGATTTAAAAGCGGTGGCCAAAGCCCTCGGCGTGAAAAAAGCGGAAATGGCTGACCCGGTGAATGCACAGAAAGTCACCGGTTATCTGGTGGGCGGGATCAGCCCGCTGGGACAGAAAAAACGCCTGCCGACCCTGATTGATGAGGGCGCACAGGAATTTGCCACTATTTTTGTTTCCGGCGGCAAACGCGGCCTGGATATCGAACTGGCACCGCAGGATCTGGCGAAAGTGCTGGACGGGAAATTTGCCCCGGTGGCGAAACGGGACTGATATACAGAAAAAAGCACTTCCCGGAGGAAGTGCTTAAATACCTTTAATAACTTACCTATGCAGCCCGCTTTCTCATATATCCGGCTTTGTTGTTATTAAATCGTTTTCTTATCTGGCTATTTTGATCAACCATTTCAGTATTAATACTTTCATCCGGACTTCTCAGGATATGATTTTTTCCGGCTGTGGCAGAGATGATCTGATACCCCTCAGGTGAATGACTTTCATTTGCCGGGTGCCAGATACCTGTTTCGGTTATACCATTATCTCTGGTTAGCGACAATTTACTGAATTCATCCGAAGGGATAACCATCTGGAGATTTTTTCCCATCGATTTCATTATTGTGTCTGAAACAGCTTGTCTTTCATCTGGTTTCGCAAACTGAATACCTGATAAATCATCTCTTAGCATGCTATTCCACTGAGAATTCACCAAAGACTGTTTTTTATATACTTTCAGTAAAGCAGGGGTAATATTATCAGGATAATCCGGACTGAATTTATATGCATTAAAATATGATCCGAACAGACCAAGTAACGAATTTTGAATCTTCCGGAAAAATGGAATATTACGGTCTAATTCAGCCTTTCTTCTTCCGCCATCCGGATTTGCAGAACCTTCAGCAAGATACCGGTCTTTCGCAACATAGAATCCCTGACCAATCTGTCCGTGAGGAAGCATATCAATATCAAGACCTTTACCAAGTATATTTTTTGCTGACTGTTCATTTGTACCATGGTATCCGATAAATGTTCCGCCTTCTCCTGTTTGCTGTGATGCCGTATATAAGTTTGGCTGACTGACACTTTTTGTCAGTTGATATCCCAGCCCCCGCTGATATTGAACAGCCGGTTCGGGCAACATATCCCGGAAGCTGCCGGCTGATAACGCGGCACGGACAGGCGCACGCCCGTCATTATCATAAAGTGTTACCGGATTATTCCTCACCATCCGGAACAGATTCAGCCCGTCAACCGTTCCCGCCGGGTCTGAACTCAGCCAGCGCCCTGCCCACGGCTGATAATAGCGGTAGCCGTAGTAATACAGTCCGGTCGCATCCCGCTCTTTGCCGGAATAACGGTGGGTTTTGTAGTCAATGCCGCTGTCCGCATCCGCCACCAGCACCGCTGTGCCACCGAAAGGATAATATTCCTCCTGACTCAGCAGGTTACCGTCACCGTCTGTTTCCAGGCCGCTGCTGCCGATCAGATTGTCGTAACTGAACCGCTGGTGATCTTTCTTACCGTCCTGCCAGTGCAGCAGCCGTACCTGTGCCCGCCCGGCAACACCGGCGCAGATCACCTGATAGTTTTCTTTTCCGCTGTGCAGCTCCAGCCCCGGCAGATAGATGACCTGCTGTGTCTGTGTGCTGTTACCGGTTTTCTGCACGGCAGTTTTCAGGATACGCCGGCTGCCCGCATCATAACGGTAGCTTTCGCAGTCACCGGCGGCACCGTTACGCACCACCGGCGTAACCTGTTGCAGTTCGCCGCGCGCAGTCCATGACAGAGTTTGTCCGGGCTGTAACTGTGTCTGCTGTCCGCCCGGGGTGAACAGGGCTTCGGCTTTCTCCGGCGTGTCCGCCAGGGTTTTCAGTACCGCGCGGTTGCTGCGCTGACTGACCGTGATATCCGTGGTGTAGTTATTATTGGTCGCAGGCGCTGAGTGGCGGATCTGCGTCATATTCCCGGCACAGTCATAGATATAGTTGCGGGTGTAACTGGTGTAAGTGGCTTTATCAAACGGGGAAATATCAGGGAGGGAACTGCTTTGCTGTCCGGCATTGGCCATCTCGCGCCCGGTGGCGCTGACCAGCTGATACAAGGTATCGTAAGTGTATCGGTTTTCCGGCACCACTTTCTGATTATGCCAGAAGCGCGTCTCCTCGGCGTCATTAGTCACACACAGCACATTACCGACCGGATCATATTCATAGCGCAGATCCTGAAATATTTTTTTCCGTGCCGGATGTTCGGCTTTGACGGCGAGCAGGCGCTGGGTCTGCGGTTCATAAGTGTAAGTGGTCACTACGCCGTTACCGTGCTCCTCGCGCAGCTTCTGTCCGGCAGCGGAATACGTCACAGATTTGATGATGATTTTTTCCGCCCCGCCTTTCACCGTCACCCGGCTGGTGCTCAGTAATCCGGCAATATCATAAGTGACTTTCTGCCGGTGACCCGCCGCATCCGTGGTATTCAGCACCGCACCGGTGGTATCTGCAATGGTTTGTGTGGTGTATTTTTCAGTAGATAATAATGTTTGCGGATTGCTTTCCGGCCAGTTAACCGGGTTATCCGCATCTTTCAGCAACTGACGGGTCACCGACAACGGCACGCCGGTCAGCGCAATACTGTCCGTCCGCATCAGCCCGGCAGGGTCATAATGGTGTGTACAGATACCCGCCAGGTTTTTTGCTTTCTCCGCCTCACTGTTGCCTGCATACACAAAGCGTTCGGTTACCTGAGTGCTCTGCCCGGCGGTCTGTTCCGCGATACTCAGCGGACGCCCGGCTGAATCCGCATCTTCATACCGGAAAGACTGAGTCACGGCCCGGCTGTGGTCATCCTGCCCGTTTTCAGTACCAATCTGATGAATACTGGTCGCCGGTCGCCCGGCCGCATCGTTCAGTGCCAGTGATGTGCCCGCATCCGCACTTTCTGTGCGCAGCACCTGTCCGGAGAGTGAGGTTATATAGCGGAAATTAGCCAGCCCGGATGCCTGCAAACGCGGATCGGCACTCTCCTTTAAAAACCCCCGTGAATCAAACTGATGACGGGTAATGCGCTCATCGGTTTTCTCCGGCGTATCCGGATGGCGGTGATACACGATATCGCGTACTACCTGCCCCCGGTTGCTCAGTACCGTCACCGACGGTGTTTTTTTATGTAAGGTGTTTTCTGTTTTGTTCATTAATATTTTTCTTTACAAGGCGGATATCGGCATTAACTTTCGCTCAGCCCATGCTGAAGCACCTTCTATTTTAGAAAAAAGACAGAGAACACATAAGTATTAAAAATGCTAAACAGCAAAAAACACAGAGTTTAAATCCAAAAAAAATAAATATTCAGCACAAAAAATCAATGGTTATATTTCAGGAAAAGAACAATTAATGGGGATACAAACCTGAAAAATCTTCCGGCTTATATCCCCAAAAAAACAACTATTTATTTTTATATACAATTTCACCTTTCGGCTCATAATCTGCCGCTTTCAGCGGAGAATGGGCTTCGATATAGCCTTTCAGCACTTCTGCATCAACAAAGCCGGTATTGACATAGCCCGGGTGAGAATCAATTTTCGGATAACCATCCCCGCCGATCGCATTGAAGTTCAGTGTCGCCATACGGTAGGTTTTTGCCGGGTCCAGTGGTTTACCGTCAATGGTCACATCACTTACGGAGCCATCTTTATTCAGCGTCAGGCCGACATTATAAAACTGTGCGTAAGCCCCTGAATCAGTTTTCATATTTGCCACAGCGGTCAGATACGGCAGCACTTCGCTTCCTTTGAAATCGATATACACCAGTTCGTTGGCAAACGGCTGCACTTTCAGCACATTTTTATAGGTGATATCGCCCGGTTCGATAGAATCACGCACACCGCCGCCGCTCATGATGGCGAAATCGGCATTTGCCCGTTCTTTTTGTGCAGCCAGCAGCAGGTGCCCCATGCTGGTCTGTTCAAAACGGACTTTGCTGCGATCACCTTCCAGTTTGCTGTCAACCGAACCGACTTTGATATTCAGTTGCTCATTGCCTTTTTCCTGGTACGGTGTCAGCAGTTTAAGCATGTCCGGGCTTTCGCTGATTTCACTGGTGTAATACACCCGCTCTGATGTGCCATCCTCTTTGGTGATTTTTTTCTTCAGATTCACCGGGATAAGCTGATAGTGTTTCAGCGTGAATTCGCCGTTGCGGAACTGAAAGTCCGCACGTCCGACATATTTACCCCATTCATGTGCCTGCACAATCCAGGTGCCGTTCTGGTTGTCCGGTGCACACGGAGTGCCCGGTACGTAATCAGCAATTTTATAATTCTTGTTCTCCGGCTGCATACAGACCGGATCCTGCGAGTGACCGCCGACAATCATATCCAGATAACCGGCCGGCAGGCTGCGCGCCATTTCCACATCTCCGGGGGCGTTGGAGCCGTGGTTGCTGTCATCGTAGTGCCCCATGTGGGTGGCGGCGATAATGATGTCCGGTTTTTCCGTTTCGCGCAGGGCTTCAACCACTTTTTTGGCTTCTTCTGCCGGGACACGGAATTCAGTGTCCGGGAAGTTGCCCGGATTACCGATTTTCGCTGTGTCATCCGTTGTCAGGCCGATTACCGCAATTTTTACACCCTGCTTATCAAACATGGCATACGGCTTAAACAGGCGTTCACCGGTACTTTTCTTATAGATATTGGCGGACAGGAACGGGAATGTGGCCCATTTTTCCTGAATGCGTAGCGTTTCCAGCGGATTATCAAACTCGTGGTTGCCCAGCGCCATCGCATCATAACCGACCAGATTCATCCCTTTGAAATCCGGCTCGGCATTCTGTAAATCAGATTCCGGCACGCCGGTATTGATATCCCCGCCGGAGAGCAGCAGCAGTGAGCCCCCCTTCTCTTCCACTTCCTTACGGATACCGTCCACCAGGGTCTTCTGGGCTGATAAGCCGTATTCGCCGTGATCGTTCTGCCAGAAATGGCCGTGGTGGTCATTGGTATGCAAAATGGTGATGTCGTAGGTTTTATCTTTTTCCCAGGCATTCGCCAGCGCCGGAAAAAGCATTGCGGATACCGCCAGCGCACAGGCTGTGGTTTTCAGTGTAAATGTCATGGTCATTCCCTGTGTGTCTGAATGATGATACCGGCACAGAAACAACTCTCTCCGGCGTCCTGCTGAAAGTATGATGAAAATTCACAAATTTTTACACCGGTTATGATAAACACGGCAAGAAAGTGCGATCTGATTCAATGTTTTGTCATTTAACGGATCCGCACAAATACGATAACGCAGTATTAAAAAATCGTTAAATATCAATATACAACAACGAAAAATCGCTGATTCATCCACCGCGTATCAGTGTGGTTATTTTATACCGCTGAGATATTACCACGCTGTTACCGGCGTCAAAACCGCAATTAAACCTGTATTTTTCAGCTGATTTTTATAAATACACCTGCATTGATATCAAAAACAGACTAAAGACACTTAATAATCTGTTAATTAACAATAATATTAAATATTAAAGTAAATCAATGATGGTACACATGACGATCACAAAGAGCAGAATACGCTAAAAATAGTCAAAGCTGAATGGTATCTGCTGTTAAGTCCTGTTTTTTACATAATTAGTTATATTTTTAACGCGATTTATGTCACGAAAACATGTATTATATTTATAGCTAACCCACATCCGTTCACACCACTAATCAAAAGGAGAATGAAAAAAGTGCATTCAACGCCTCTTATCACAACTATTGTTGGCGGTCTCGTTCTCGCTTATTTACTCGGTATGTTAGCGCAACGGTTAAAGATTTCCCCGTTAGTGGGTTATCTGGCGGCGGGTGTGTTAGCAGGCCCTTTTACCCCGGGATTCGTTGCCGATACATCACTGGCACCGGAACTGGCGGAAATCGGGGTTATTCTGCTGATGTTCGGGGTCGGGCTCCATTTTTCACTGAAAGATTTGCTGGCGGTTAAAAATATCGCCATTCCGGGGGCTATCTGTCAGATAGCCGTTGCCACGATTCTGGGTCTCGGCCTTTCCGCTCTGTTCGGCTGGGGATTATTTGCCGGGATCGTATTTGGTCTGAGCTTATCCACCGCGAGTACCGTGGTGCTGCTGCGCGCCCTGGAAGAGCGGCAACTGATAGAAAGCCAGCGCGGTCAGATAGCTATCGGCTGGCTGATTGTCGAAGATCTCGCCATGGTGTTAACCCTGGTGCTGTTACCGGCTGCCGCCTCTATCATTAATAACCCGGAGGCCAGTGCCAGTACATCAGATCTGCTGATAAGCCTGAGCATTACTATCGGTAAGGTCGTGGCATTCATCCTGATTATGATTTTTATCGGCCGCCGCGTGATCCCGTGGTTACTCGCCAGAACAGCCGCTACCGGCTCCCGCGAGCTGTTTACCCTGGCAGTACTGGTGCTGGCGCTGGGTATTGCCTATGCCGCTGTCGCACTGTTTGATGCCTCGTTTGCCCTCGGCGCGTTCTTTGCCGGTATGGTGCTCAATGAGTCAGAACTGAGCCACCGCGCCGCACAGGATACCCTGCCGCTGCGTGACGCCTTCGCGGTACTGTTCTTTGTCTCTGTCGGGATGCTGTTTGATCCGATGGTGCTGATTAACCATCCGCTGGGTGTGCTCGGTGTGCTGGCGATTATTATCATCGGTAAATCCGCCGCCGCCCTGCTGCTGGTGAGGATGTTCGGCCATAACCGGCGGACAGCCCTGACAGTCGCCGTCAGCCTCGCGCAAATCGGGGAATTCGCCTTTATCCTCGCGGGAATGGGGGTCACGCTGGAAGTCCTCAACCGCCAGGCCAATGACCTGATCCTGGCCGGTGCGATTGTCTCTATCATGCTCAACCCGGTGCTGTTCACGCTGCTGGACCGCTATCTGGAAAAAACCGAAACACCGGAAGAGCAGCAGGAAGAAGAAACGCTGGAAGAAATCACCCAGGTGCCGGTCAATATCTGCGGACATACCATTATTGTCGGTTATGGCCGTGTCGGTGCGATGCTGGCTGATAAGCTGCATAATAAAGGATATCCGGTTGTGGTGGTGGAAGATACCCGCGCCCGCTTTGAAGAGCTTGCAGAACGCGGCTTCCCTTCCGTGATGGGGAATGCGGTGGCACAGGATGTGCTGGAGCTTGCCCGTGCCGATTGCGCCAGTGCGCTGCTGCTGACTATTCCGAACGGCTATGAGGCCGGAGAGATTGTCGCCAAAGCCCGTGCCATGAACACACATATGACGATTATTGTCCGCGCGCATTATGATGACGAGCGCACTTATATTATGGAGCGCGGTGCAAACCGTGTGGTGATTGGTGAGTTTGAAATTGCCCGGGCGATGAGCACACTGCTGGTGGAAAACCAGACTGATCATGAGTTCGGTTGTCCGGTCAATATCAATCCGGCGGCGGAAACAGAGACGGAAGGCCGCTCACTGCATGACATGCTGCGCAAACCTGAAGCAGATGCCGCCCCGGAGAACCAGAATCCGCATCCGTCGGCATAATTTGTTTTAATCTGCTGTGAAATACAAGCCCGGATTTTCCGGGCTTGTATCTGATGATTAGTGCTGTGAATTAAACTACCTACCACCGCAGTTCCGGCCCCGGCCACTGGTGCTGCAGGTGTCATTGATGCACCTATTGCAGCCGTTAATACCAGGTCATTTATAAATTTAATATTATCAATGTTATCCTGATTACCTGCACCTGAAACACTTTCCATCATATGCTTGGCTAATAATTTCATATTATTTAATCCTTTTTACAGAGTCTGATACCCATAGTGAGATCAGATTAATAACACCTCCTGTAATAATCGCGATAGCATAATTAATATCTGTAAAAAATGAAAAATTGAAATACATTTCTTTTAATATACTCAATTTTAAAAGAGGAAATACAGTGACAAATAATATTGATATAAATATGGATATAATGACTCTATTTATTATTTTTTGTTTTAGTATTACCCCCTGAAACAGATGACATTTACAAGACTCAGTAATACTGCAATAAAATACTGGCCGGCGTCAGGCATCACACCTCCTCTGGAGAAAAAGACACTCATCCGGATGATATGGATTTATCAGAATACATGATCATAACAGATATTATGATCTTTTATTTACGGGATTCAGATTATTTTTACATCACGCTGGACATCATTATAAGATGAATTATTTTCCATTTAAGTTAATTTTAATATCATACCTTATAATTATGTTCGATAACATATAAATATTAATTCTGTCTGACATTTATATTGTTATTCCTGATAAAAAAACGCCGGATAATTCCGGCGTTTTTTATATCAGTTATTGTTATCAGCGTTCCCAGTATGACTCTTCCAGGCTGTCTTCCCGGTCCGGTAACCCTTTGGTCAGACGCGGTGAGTGCTGAATCAGTACCTGATAGCTGACACGGTTGGCATATTTGCAGACCTGCGCCAGTGAAGAGTATGTCAGATAACGGCGCTGATGCTTACTGGAGTTCGGGATATTCATCCGGTGATAGCTGTTGGCCGTAATATCATGCAGTAATGCGGATAATGCCCCGTCGCCGGCACCGTTGGTATTCATTATCTTATCCGGGCCGCCCATATAAGGTTCGATATGGGAATAGACCCGCGCCGCGTCCTGACAATCTTTCTGACGCATTGCGCGGCTGAATTCATAACGGTTAAACTCCGCCAGCGCGCCCGGCAACAGCGGGTGGGTGGTTTCGCGCATAAATTCTTTTTCTGAATAACCGGCCATATATAACCCGGCAGGACCTGCGGTACACAACACCAGATCCACCCAGTCCAGGGCTTTATCTGACGCCAGCAGCGGGTCGGCAATGCCCGTCAGTGCCAGTGCTTCTTCTTCATTCATTGCCAGCACAGAGACATTTTCCGCAAGGAAATCACGCCACCACTGCGGATCTTCCGCAATCACATGTTTGGTGCCCAGAGTCAGAACTACCGGAACATCATGTTTCCGGGCATATTCGATAGCTTTCATGGTGGCATCCGGCATCGGTTCGCCCGGTTTGCAGCGCACCAGATAGGCGGTCAGTACCAGTGCGGAGGCTTCCGCAATAATCGCTTCCGGAATACTATCCGGACGCAGCTGGTTCATCAGCCCGGGGCTGATGGCAAATGTCCGCTCACCGTTTTCACTGATCAGGGTAAAGCAGCGGCCAATCGGGCCGTCGACACCCTGTAAATAGTTGAGATCCATACGGCTGGAGGTGTTGCACAGATAATAATAGGCATAGCTGCCAATCTGAATATTATTGCACATGGTGCCCAGCAGCACAGAACGGTCGTCCGCCAGAACAGAATAATTGTGAAGGGTATTACCGATAGTACCACCGGCAAATTCATGGGTGATCAGTGAACGCTCAATCAGCTCACGATACAGTTCTTCAGCCACATCATCCTCAATCACCAGCGAATGCCCGCGGCTGAGCTGATAACGGCAGATAAAATCATCATCTACATTGGCTTCGATATCCACCAGCGTCTGATCAATACCAACGATATACGCGCGGGTATTTTCATCATCTTTCATCAGCTGGACAGGCTGTAATAACGGGTCACGCAGGCTGACCGGGAAATAGTGTTTGGATTTGCGTCTGCCGGGGAATTTCATAAAGGTTCATGGCCGGAAAAAAAGATGGCGTATTTTATCATAACGAAGGGAAGAATGTGAGCGGACAGAACCCTCAATGTCCGCTCAACCGGAAATTATGCTGATTTTTTTCTGTTAACAAACATATTCCATGCGAAAACCGCCATAACTGACAGAATAAACCCTAAAAAGGCGGATGCGATGAGATACATTTTAGTGCCGGGGCCGTCTTTCACCACCGGCAGATCCGGGGATTCGGTCACGGTGAACGGAACAATGTTCAGAGAGAAAGGCGCGATACTTTTGATAGCTTTCAGCGCATAGGCTCTGTCCAGAAGTTCCGCATCCACGTCCGGTAAATCCAGTGCTTTCAGGGAGTCTCTCATCTGCATCACAGCCGGACGCCCCATGGCACTGTAAGAGGCAACCGGGTCAGCTTCCGGATTCTGAGGCGGGACAGATGCCGCCGCCGGTGCAACCCGTTCAGCCGCAGCCAGGTAAGCCAGCGTTTGCTCCCGCTGATGTTCCGCTCTCACCAGCGCCACATTATACTGACTCTGACCGGCACTCAGCGCAGCGGCCAGGTTTTCCTGTAACTGCGTCTGCATTACATTCTGACTGTATTGTGCGGTGTAATCGAGGTAATCCGACAATATTTGCTGTGCTGTCTGCGGATCTGCCGCAGTGAAGGTCACTTTGGCAGTAGCCGGTTTCAGTATATCGCCGTCCGTTTTCTGAAAACCAAAAGAGCCGGAAACAGCAGTATCGCCCTGTGAGAGGCGGAATGATTCCTGTACTGACGGCGACTGCCAGACAGTACCGAACACGTTAAATGCAGCCGGCAGATCAGATACCGCAGTCACATTGAGTGCATTCATCTGCTGACGGACTTTATCCAGCTCCGGCATATCGCGGAGCTCTGTTGCTGTCACTTCGGCGGTACTGGTCCATTTCTGCGGCAGTATTTTGGAGACACCGAACCCGGCGGCAGCGAATAATACGGTCACAATGACGATAAAAACCTTATGCCGGTATAACAGTTTCAGCAGATCAATAATATCGATCTCGTCATTATTCAGGTTCACTGAACCCTTCTCATTCACCATGTCCGTAGCACCTGTCCTGTCTGCGATGAAATACTGAATTTCACTTAAAATGAACAATAATATCTATCATTTTTCAGCTAATTAATTGTTACATGATTAATGTTAACATTAATTTCTCAAAATTCTACGCATAACAGTGGTATATTTCGGACTATTCCAGATTGGAATGCGAAAAAACTAGCCAACCAACTCTTGCAACAGCTTTATATGAATATCAGCGTCATTAAGGGACTGAATGTAATGATATTCCTCCCCGCCGGAAGACAAAAAGAATGCTTTATTCTGTTCCTTAATTTCCTCTAACGTTTCCAGGCAGTCAGCCGAAAATCCCGGGCACATCACCTGAACAGATTTCACACCTTTTGAGGGTAATAACTTCATTGTTTCATCAGTATAAGGCGTAAGCCACGGCTCACGGCCAAAACGGGACTGATAAGTGTGCATGATATGTTCAGACGGGAAATTGAGCCTTTCCCGCAGCAATGCCGTTGTTGCTTCACATTCTGCCGGGTAAACATCGCCCTCTTTCGCATAACGGACAGGAATACCGTGATAGGACAAAATCAGCCGGTCAGGTACCCCGTGCTCCGCAAACGCGGCCTCCGCTGACTGCGCCAGCGCCTCAATATAGAGCGGATGTGTCGCGTAACTGCGGATAAAATGCAGTGACGGGAATGTCCGGCGGCGTTTAAAGATATCCGCCAGCCCGTCAAACACCGCAGCAGTGGTTGAGCAGGAATACTGCGGGTACAGCGGCAGAACATCCAGATGCGTCACCCCCTGTGCCAGAAGGGCATCAACGGCGGATTCCAGTGACGGTGAACCATAGCTCATCCCCAGCTCCACCGGTGTACCCGGCATCTGTGCCGCCAGTGCCGCCTGCTGACGGCGGCTGTATACCAGCAGCGGAGAACCCTCTTCCATCCAGACAGACTGATAAAGCTTCGCCACACGCGGCGAGCGGAATGGCAGTACAATACCGCGCAGAATACACTGCCAGAGCAGCGGAGAGACATCCACCACACGCGGGTCACTCAGGAACTGCTTCAGATAGCGTTTTACCGCCGGGGTTTCCGGCGCATCCGGAGTGCCTAAGTTAACCAGTAAAACGCCGCGTTTGTGTTGATTTGTCATCAGAAAATCCTGTCAGCAACTGAGAATGATTGTCAGGGTAATGTATTGTATGTAATGATTCTTATTCTTTTCTGCCATGTTCTTCATCCTTTTATCCGCAGGTTCGTTGGCTTCTCTCTGTCACCCGGTCACATACTGATGTATGCTCCCGGTGTGCCTTCGCTTGCCGCCTGCCTGCAAACAAAATGATTTTGAACATTGTCCTTCATCCTTTTGTCCGCAGGTTCGTTGGCGGCGCAGGATAAAAAAAGGCAGCCGTTTGGCTGCCTGACAGAAATAAGTGCCGGATTAACCCAGGATACGGGCTAATTCCTGACTGACTTCGCTTACCGGACGGGTGCCGTCAATACGGTTGTATTTCACGTCACTCATCTGAGCTTCTTTCTGATAGTACTGGATCAGTGGTGCAGTCAGCTGATGGTATTCCACCAGACGCTTACGGACGGTCTCTTCCTGATCATCTTTACGGATGGTCAGTTCTTCACCGGTCACGTCGTCTTTATTTTCTGTCTTCGGCGGATTGTATTTTACATGATACACACGGCCTGAGCCCGCATGTACGCGACGGCCGATAATACGGTCAACGATAATCTCATCCGGAACATCAAATTCCAGAACGAAATCAACGGTGATACCGGCTTCTTTCATTGCATCTGCCTGCGGAATGGTACGCGGGAACCCGTCCAGCAGGAAACCGTTACGGCAGTCATCCTGTTTGATGCGCTCTTTAACCAGTGCGATAACTAATGCGTCAGTCACTAATTTGCCGTTGTCCATCAGTTCTTTTGCCTGGAGACCCAATTCACTGCCGGATTTCACTGCTGCACGCAGCATGTCACCCGTCGAGATCTGAGGGATCCCGTATTTTTCCATGATAAACTGAGCCTGAGTCCCTTTACCGGCGCCCGGAGCGCCGAGCAGAATAATACGCATTGCGTAAACCCCTTGCTGGTTGCTTTTTTATAATTCGGATAAAAACAAGCTACCATACCATTTGTCAGGGTATGGACTCAAGAAAAGCGGGGAAACTCTGACGTTCGTTTTTCCTCATTTCAATAAAAAAACCACATGATCGTCATGAAATCATGTGGTTTTTAAGCGGGTTATGCGCGATTGTGCTCACCCGGCGCGGGAACGCCTGTTTTTAGCCTAATAACAGACTATTCATCCGGGAAACAAATTCGTTCGGATCTTCCAGGGTTCCGCGTTCAACAAACAGTGCCTGGTCGAGCAGCAGATTGATCCAGTCGGCAAAGCGGCTTTCGTCCTGCTGTTCTGCGGCCAGTTTCACCAGCGGATGCTCCGGATTCAGCTCGAAGTTGTATTTCACTTCCGGTGCCTGCTGGCCGGCGGCGGCAAACAGTTTCGCCATCTGTGTGCTCATATCATCGGCGTCAGTGGTGACAATCGCCGGAGTGGAGGTCAGACGATGGGTCAGTTTCACCTCTTTCACACGGTCGCCGAGCAGAGTTTTCACACGCTCAACAAACGGTGCCAGCTCTTTGTCCGCTTCTTCCTTCGCTGCCGGATCTTCATCCGCCAGTTTTTCCAGCGATTCATCCGCTTTACTGACAGACTGGAAGGTTTTACCATCAAATTCATTGAGGTAATTCATCATCCACTCATCGATGCGATCGGAGAGCAGCAGCACTTCAATACCTTTCTTACGGAACAGTTCCAGGTGCGGACTGTTTTTCGCAGCCGCATAGCTGTCTGCGGTGATGTAGTAAATTTTCTCCTGACCTTCCGCCATGCGGGATACATAATCCGCCAGGGAAACGGTCTGCGCGGAGGTGTCTTCCTTCGTGCTGGCAAAACGCAGCAGTTTGGCGATCAGTTCCGCATTAGTGATGTCCTCGCCCGGACCTTCTTTCAGAACCAGGCCGAACTGCTGCCAGAATGTCTGGTATTTTTCCGCGTCATTATTGGCCAGTTTTTCCAGCATCTGCAGAACACGTTTGGTCAGTGCGCTGCGCAGGCTGCGGGTGACGGCGCTGTCCTGTAAAATCTCACGGGAAACGTTGAGCGGCAGATCATTGGAATCTATCAGGCCGCGCACAAAGCGCAGATAGTTCGGCATAAACTGTTCCGCGTCATCCATGATAAACACGCGCTGGACATACAGGCTCAGGCCACGGCGCTGGTCACGGTGCCACAGGTCAAACGGAGCCACGGACGGGATATAGAGCAGGCTGGTGTATTCCTGCTTCCCTTCCACGCGGTTATGCGCCCATGTCAGCGGATCCGCAAAGTCATGGGAGAGATGCTTGTAAAACTCATTATATTCTTCATCACTGATGTCGTTTTTATTGCGCGTCCACAGTGCCTGAGCTTTGTTGATTTTTTCCCAGATAACAGTGCCGTCTTCTTCATTTTTGCTTTCGATTTCCACCGGCAGCGCAATATGGTCGGAATATTTGCCGATAACCGAGCGCAGACGCCAGTCATCGAGGAACTCATCTTCCCCTTCACGGAAATGCAGGGTGATTTCGGTACCGCGTGAATCCTTATGGGTTTTGGCGATGGAGTAATCCCCTTCCCCTTCAGATTCCCAGAACACCGCCTGATCAGACGGCACACCCGCCGCACGGGTGATCACAGTGACTTTGTCCGCCACGATAAAGGCGGAATAGAAACCCACCCCGAACTGGCCGATCAGCTGGCTGTCTTTGGCCGCGTCAGAGCCGAGTGATTCGAGGAAGGCTTTGGTGCCGGATTTGGCAATGGTACCCAGGTTGTCGATAACCTCATCGCGGGTCATCCCGATACCGTTATCACTGATGGTCAGCGTGCGCTTTTCTTTATCCGCGGACAGACGGACATGCAGATCACCGTCATTTTCATACAGTGAACTGTCGGATAAGGCACGGAAACGCAGCTTATCGGCCGCATCAGAGGCGTTGGAGATAAGCTCACGCAGGAAAATTTCTTTGTTGGAATAAAGTGAGTGGATCATTAACTGCAGAAGTTGTTTTACTTCTGACTGAAAACCACGGGTTTCTTGTTCTTGCAGACTCATGAATAACCTCAGACTGACTTATCAACGAAAAAAAACAGGATAAAAATCAGGTGGGGCCGGTCTCCGGGTTTTCAAGGCAAACGGGGAATTTTTTGTGACAATTCTGAGGAAAAGTGACAGACGGCACAGGCCGTCTGTCCGGGTAACAGGCAGAAACCGCCGTCAGTAATCGCTGTTGTAACGGATTTTCTGACGTCCTGCGATGGAGTGGGACAAGGTCGTGCCATCCACCATTTCCAGCTCACCGCCGACTGGTACGCCGTGGGCGATACGGCTGGCGGAGACATCATACTGCGCGCACATTTCCGCAATATAGTTGGCGGTGGCTTCCCCTTCCACTGTCGGGTTGGTGGCCAGGATCACCTCAGTGATGGTTTCCTGAGACAGCCGCTCCTCCAGTTTATCCAGCCCGATATCCATCGGACCGATGCCGTCCAGCGGTGACAGGTGTCCCATCAGCACAAAGTAGCGGCCGGAGAACTGCCCTGTCTGCTCAATCGCGTGGATATCCGCCGGGCTTTCCACCACACAGATAAGACCGGTCTGCTGACGGCGCGGGTTGGCGCAGATAGTGCATTGTTCCTGCTCGGTAAAGGTCCGGCAGTCCCGGCAGTGGCCGATTTCCGACATGGCGCGGGTCAGTGCCTGTGCCAGGCGCATTCCGCCGCTGCGGTCGCGCTGTAACAGCTGAAACGCCATACGCTGTGCCGATTTCGGCCCGACGCCCGGCAGGCAGCGCAGGGCGTCCATCAGTGCTTCAAGAAGCGGACTGGTTTGCATCAGAACGGCATCTTAAAGCCCGGCGGCAGTTGCATTCCGCTGGAGACTGACGCCATTTTTTCTTTCTGGGTTTCATCGATACGACGCGCGGCATCATTGAATGCGGCAGCAATCAGATCTTCGAGCATCTCTTTGTCGTCTTCCATCAGGCTTGGATCGATTTCCACGCGGCGGCAGTTATGTGCGCCGTTGATAGTCACTTTAACCAGGCCTGCACCGGATTCACCGGTGACTTCCGTATTTGCAATCTCTTCCTGCATCTGCTGCATTTTATCCTGCATTTGCTGGGCTTGTTTCATGAGATTGCCCAAACCGCCTTTACCGAACATAGTTTTCTCTCTTTGACTAAATTGCGTATTCTAACGCAAGGTGGTTAAACAGGCCGGATACTCTCTTCATCCAGTTCCGCATCAAAAAAGGTCAGCAGAGTCTGAATGGTTTTATCCGTCACAATGGACTGACGCGCCTGCGCCAGCATCTCTTCATAGATAGCCTGCCGCCATTCCAGCGGCGTTTTCATGCTGACATCATCGTCTTCACAAATTGTGAGACTGATAACTTTACCATAAAGTTCACTCAGTGCATCACTCAGCACGCTGTGTGCTGATTTTGAATTCAGGTGGCGCTGTGAGGTGCGCAGGTGCAGACAGATACTGTCTTCCCCGGTCTGCTCTTTCACCGCATTCAGCGCCAATTGCTGCACCAGTTTCGGCAGCTGCATTTTATCAATATCCGCCGCCCACGGATCCCGTTCCCGGGCGGCAACAGCCAGTTTTTCAGCCACTTCCGGCGTTTTTTCGTGCTCAAGGGCTTTTTTGATATCTTTCGGCCGCGCAACCGGTGTTTTCTCTTCCGGTTCATCCTGCTTCTGCGGACGCCACTGATACGGCTGCGGTTTACCGGATGCATTCGGCTGCGGTGCAGACACAGCACGGCCCCGGCGGTTTTCAGTCACGGCAGCGAGTCGCTCCAGTGCTGAGTTCGCCGGTTTACCCTTCTCAGTTAAGGTAACCGGCTCAGACTTTTTTGACGGCGGGATCTCCTGCCGGTTCAGTGCGTCACGGGCTTTCAGCAACTGGGCTGTCGGGTTGTTTTCCGTTTCCTGCGGCATCACCGGCGGCGGCGTACTGCGTACCGGTGCAGCCGGAGCCGCTGTCTGCGGTTGTGACGGCAGAGAGACCGGTGCCACGGACGGCGCGGTGATCACTTCATCAATCACATTACGCGGATGAAATGCCAGTGCGCGCAGCAGCGCCATTTCGGCGCCCATGCGTCTGTCAGGGGCATACGGCAGCTCTTTGCGGCCGACCAGCAGTGTCTGGTAATAGAGTTGCAGATCCGCCGGGGCAATAGCTCTTGCCAGGATGCGCAGACGTTCTTCTGTCACCCCGGCACTGTTATCCTGTACCGGCAGCAGTTGAAGCATGGCGATTTTATGCAGCGCAGCCAGCATTTCTGTCAGCAGATTATCCCAGTCCGCGCCCCGTGATGCGGCATCATTCACGCCGTTCATCACCTGAACGCCATCCCCTTTCACCAGGGCTTCCAGGATAGTCAGCGGCTGTTCGTCGTCCAGGGTGCCGAGCATCTGCGTCACCACCTCAGTGGTCACTTTTCCGGCGCCCAGGGCAATCGCCTGATCCGCCAGACTCAGCGCGTCACGCATACTGCCGTCTGCGGCACGGGACAGTAACAGCCGTGCACGGGCATCGTTTTCAATCTGTTCTGCGGTCAGAATGGTATCGAGCTGCTGACTGATCTGATCCACATCCAGCGCTTTGAGATGGAACTGTAAGCAGCGGGATAAAATCGTCACCGGCAGTTTTTGCGGATCGGTGGTTGCCAGCAGGAATTTGACGTGCTCCGGCGGCTCTTCCAGGGTTTTCAGCAGCGCATTAAAGCTGTGACGGGAGAGCATGTGAACTTCGTCGATAAGATAAACTTTGAAACGTCCGCGTGACGGGGCGTACTGGACGTTATCCAGCAGTTCACGGGTATCTTCCACCTTGGTGCGCGATGCGGCATCGATCTCAATCAGATCAACAAACCGCCCCTGCTCAATTTCAAGGCAGTTCTGGCATTTACCACACGGCGTAGCCGTGATGCCCTGTTCACAGTTAAGACCTTTGGCAAACAGGCGTGCCAGGGTGGTTTTTCCGACCCCGCGGGTACCGGAAAAGAGATAGGCATGATGCAGCCGCTGATGTTCCAGCCCGTTTGCGAGCGCTGTCAGAACATGCTGCTGACCGATAACCTGTGAAAATGTTTGTGGTCGCCACTTACGGGCAAGGACTTGATAGCTCATGGATTCCGCAGAGAGTGAACATGATTTTCCATCATGCTACCACAGCCTCACCACAATGGGCGAGGCTGAGTTTGCGTTTAATACGGGGAGAGACTCAGCCGCCGGCATATTCCAGCAGGCAGAAGCTGTGCACACCTTCCGCTTCAAGGCGTTCCGCGCCGCCGAGATCAGGCAGGCCGATAATAAAGGCCGCTTCATGCACTTCACCGCCCAGACGGCGGATCAGACGGATGGTCGCATTGACGGTACCGCCGGTGGCCAGCAGATCATCGACAACCAGCACGTTGTCACCGCTGCTGATGCTGTCTTTATGCATCTCCAGGGTATCAGTGCCGTATTCCAGATCATAGGTCTCGCTGAGGGTATCACACGGTAATTTCCCTTTTTTGCGGACCGGCACAAAGCCGACACCCAGACGTAACGCAACCGGTGCGCCGAATAAGAATCCACGGGCTTCAGTGCCCACGACTTTGGTGATCCCTTTGTCTGCGAAATGCTCCACCAGCATATCAATCGTCAGACGATAGGCTTCCGGATTGGCCAGTAATGTGGTGATGTCGCGAAACAGTACCCCTTCCTTAGGATAGTCAGGGATAGTCCGGATACTTTCTTTAATAAATTGCAGTTGTTCAGCAGTTGCGCTCATAATGGGTGCCATAGAGATAACACGAAACCTCAGAATCTATGCAAATCAGGGGAAAATTGCAACCGTATCCCGTGACTTTGCCGATTATTTGTTGTTTTATATCAAACAGACTAAAAAATGCTTCTGTAACTATAGATCCTCAACAGATCCTCAACGACGATCCCGGGCACATTTCACTGAGGCGGATAATGAACACCAGACAATTGTTACAGGCGCTGCGGCAGAAAATCAGCGCGCTGGAAGAGCAGATTGCCCCGATAGCAGACCGGGAACTGAGCCAGCGCCGCTTCGATGATACCCTGTTCGCCGCCCGTAATAAAACCCTGCGCCTGTGCATGGATGAACTACTGCACCATACTGACCAGCTTGAGCAGTGCGCGGATGAAAACCGGGCTGAACAGGTACGCTTTCTGGCAGAAAAAATTGTCGCCCAGATTGCGGCACTCAACCGTGAGGCCGCCACTCAGGCGCTGCGGCAGAAAGAGCAAAGCTATGTGAAACGGGACAGCCAGGTGGATCTGTATCAGCGTCTGGCGCAGCATCAGGATTATGAGCGCCGCCTGGCTCAGATGACCGATGACCGCGAACTGGCACTCGGCCGCGCACAGACCTTTGCCGAACAGCAAAAGCTGCAGAAAGAGCTGGCGGCACTGGCCGGGCGCCTTGTCCGCTGCCGTCAGGCACTGCGGCGGATAGAGCGGCAGATTGAACGCCACGACGGCACCGAATTTTAATCAGATACCGGATACCCCATGAGTCTTGAAAATGCCCCCGATGAGGTAAAACTGGCGGTCGATCTTATCTGTCTGCTGGAAGAGAACCGCATCCCGGCCGCAACCGTGCTCGCGGCGTTACAGATTGTCCGCCGCGATTATGAAAACAAACTGCGCGATACCGGAGATGATCAGGCCGGCTGAGCGCCGTCATCCTTCTCTTTTCCCTGCACCTGTACTTCTTTGCCGCTGTTCTGATCGTGGAGATACACTTCCAGCTGATTGAAGGCGATATTAATATCGTTTTCGCGCGCCATCCGGTCAATCGCGCGGTTCACTTCATCCGTGGTGGCACTGCGGTCGCCGATAGTGCGCACATAGAAACGCAGCTGGTGATCGAGGCTGCTGGCACCAAACTCGGTGAAATACACACCCGGCGCCGGGTCGGTCATTACTTTCGGGTTATCAGTAGCCGCTTTCAGCAAGACCTCTTTCACCTTCGCCAGATCCGAGCCGTAAGCCACACCGACATTAATCACAATCCGCGTTACCGTATCAGAGAGTGACCAGTTGGTCAGGCGCTCGGTCATAAAGGCTTTGTTCGGGATAATGACTTCTTTGCGGTCAAAATCAATCACCGTGGTCGCACGGATGCGGATCTTGTTAACCGTACCGGAGAAAGTACCGATAGTGACGGTATCGCCGATGCGGATCGGGCGTTCAAACAGAATAATGATACCCGAAACAAAGTTAGCGAAGATTTCCTGTAACCCGAAGCTGAGACCGAAGGTTAAGGCTGCTGCCAGCCACTGTAATTTACCCCACGACACCCCGAGGGTGCCAAACGCGGCAATCGTCCCGATCCCGACAATCAGATAAGTCAGAATGGTGGTGATAGCGTACGAGGTGCCCTGGCGCAGCGAGAGCCGCGAGAGCACAAGGACTTCAAGCAGACCGGGCAGGTTGCGCATCATTATCCAGGACACCACCACAATCAGGACAGACAGGATCAGATCCCCGAGCGTGATCGCTTCCACCACATTCCCCAGCGCGGTATCGACGTTGTAATGCCACAGCGTGATACTGTCAAAGAAGGAGAAAATAGTAATAAAATCAGACCATATACCGTAGAACGCCGCTGCAAAGACAATAAACAGCACCATCGAGGTCAGACGCAGTGACTGCTGGTTAATCAGCTCCATCGACATCGGCGGCTCTTCCACAATCACATCCGGGACATCATCCCCCTCATGCTGCTCCTTATGCTGAACCTGCTGTTTCTGACGGCGGGCCAGCGCGCGCTGATAGGTCAGACGCCGTGCTGCCAGTGCCAGGCCGCGCAGACTGGTATGATAGACGATATACCACAGCAGCAGCAGATAGAGGCTGTCTATCCAGCGGCTGCTCAGGCGCAGTGCCGTGTAGTAATAGCCCAGCCCGACCAGCACCACCAGTACCAGCGGGGAGAATGTCAGTAAGGTCAGCAGGAACGCCCGCACCAGGTGAGAGCCCTTCTCGCGCCAGATCTCAATGCAGAACGGCAGTGTGAATGCAAAGACAAACACCAGGGCCACCGGCACCACCAGCTGACCAATCACATCATCCACCAGACGCAGCGGGTATTCCATCCCGTAAGCCGCCCACAGCATAATCGGCAGCAGCGGCAGTGCCAGGCGCACCAGTCTGCGGCGGCCGGTACGGCAGACTTCAGGATCGATCCCGAAGTGTGTGACAGCAATCCCCTCCGGCTTCATAATCCGGTAACTCCACTCGAACAGCACCCAGAAGAGAGCCAGTTGGCGGGAGATAGTCCACATCAGTGCGGAATCCGCACTTCCGGTTTTCAGGCAGAAATAGCCGAAGGCAATCACAAACAGTGAGGACGGCAGGGTTTTGATCAGCATCAGTCCCAGCGCCATTGGTGTGTAGATCTGGCGGTCTTTTTTCAGCCGCCCGACATCAGCATTAATTTCAGCCAGTTTGGTATCAATATTCTTGGTGCCGAAACGCAGCAGCAGCGCAATAATCAGCAGAGGAATGGTAATAAAGAGGGAATCGACAAAACCGTTGATCAGGCTTTGCAGCGACCAGTTCAGATCCAGTGACGTCAGCTCCTGTTTGGCCGCGCCCGGGAAGGACTGGAACCAGGCCAGGTTAACCGGTTTGTTACTGTTGACCCAGAAAATCTGCTGCGCGAGGGTTTTCTCCAGCGAAGCCACCACGGTGACCAGTTGGGTCTGATCGAGCTGCAGATTAATCGCCTGGGAAATCTGGTTACCCATCTGGGTATTCAGCTGATCCAGTAAATCCTGACGGACAGACACCACCTGCATCAGCGCATGTTTCTGAGCCCGCAGCTCTGCTGCGGTCGCCGGCATATCATGAGTTTTGGCGTACTCGTCAATCATGGTGCTGACAAAATTGTCCGGCTGATAAAGCTTGTCGCGCTGCTGGTTGATTTCAAACTGCGCCAGACGCATATCCGCAATCCGGTCCGGCAAATCTTTAATCAGCAAATCCGGCGGCAGGTAGATCTGCTCTTTAAACAGGATACGGGAGAGCAGCAGGCTGCCGCGCAGCACGGTGATCTGCTCTTTGAGGTTGCGCTCGGATTGCAGTGCGCGATCCAGAATACTGCGTACCTTAATAGTGCGCTGCACCAGCTGGTTATTATCCCGGGTGGCGGCGACCAGTTTTTCACTTAAATCATGGTTGAGCGCGATTTCACGCTGCACCAGCGGATCATCCTGCATATTGCGCTGGGTATCATCCGAACTCTGCGCCTCTTTGGCCGCCTCTTCCGAATAATCCAGCCGCTTGCCGCTGACCGTTTCCTGAATCACATCAATATTGCTTTCCAGCTGTTTGATGCGCTCCACCACATAGTCACGCTGCACCTGCAGCAGATTCTGTAACTGGGTGTTCGACTGTAATGCCCGTTTCTGATAATCAATCTGCTGCTGTAAGTAATACTGCTCCACCTGAAGGGCTTCAATTTCTGTCGGCCGCAGCACTTTCTGGGCCGCCATCGAATCATTCAGCAGGACGCGGATCTGCTGCAGACGCTGCACATTACCGTACATAATATTCTGCGCACGCTCAGGCTGAGTCTGGAGAGCAATCAGATCACTGTTATAAGAAGAGAGGTTATTCTGTGCGGTCTGCAACGCCTCAAGAGTGCTGTTAAGTTTCAGCTCCAGTTGTGAGAGCGGCAGATTCTCAATGGAGGCCCGGTATTCCGCCAGTCCTTCATCAGTTAATGATTTTATCTGCGTTAATTTTTGTGTGACCTGATCTGACAGTTTCGGGGCTTCATCCACCCGTTTTTTCAGTGCCTGTGATTTTTCTTTCAGGGCATCGAGATTGTCATAAAACACCAGCGCCCGCTCCAGATCCTGCACTGACAGCTTATCAGCGGCAGTCTGTTCTTTGCGGTTATTCAGGGCATTGAGTTCGGTCTGAATGGTGTTGCGGTCAGGAATATCCTGTACGGCCGCCACCGCGCTGTTCTGAACCAGCACCGGCAGCAGAAATATGAAACAGGTAAAAAGACGGAGGAAAATCTGCCTCAGCAGACCGGAAGCCGGGACACGGCTGATTCGCTTCATAATAATATCCACCTGTATCTGCCCTTCCCCGGCTGTCTGTTTCAGGTTATCTGATTAAAAGGTAATGATTTTTTCTGCATCAAGTGACCACTGCGCCAGCTCGGCCAGTGTCCCGACCTGCACGCCGTCCACCAGCGGAAGCTCAGTGATACCGCGGGCATCGGTACAGGTTTTACACAGCCTGATGTCTGTTTTCTGTGCCACCAGGATCTCCAGCATCTGTTTCAGGTTATAACCCTCTTTCGGCTGCTGACCGCGTAACCCGGCGACCACCGCATCTGACATCAGAAAAACATTCATCGGCACCTGACTGTCCTGCTCTTTAATCGCAATTGCCAGACGCAGTGCGTTAAATAAAGATTCACTGCCATACGCAGCGCCATTGGCAATAATTAATACAGGCTTCATACATGATATCCTTAAGGTTAATGTTATAAAATGTAAATCAGGCGTCTGCCGGCGGTAGCTGCATATTTTTACTGAGCATTAACATATCCAGATAACCGTCAACCAAATATTCAGCCTGCCCGCTGATATTAAAACTCTCGCTGGAAAAGAGCCAGTTTTCTAACAGCCCGGTTATCATTCCGCGCAGCATGATAGCCGCACGGCGTAGATCGAGGGTTGACGGCAGCAGCCCCAGTGTAACGCTTTCAATCAGGAACGACTCTATTCTTGAGTATTCCGCAGCATATAAATTTTGTCTGATGGTAATTAATTCGCTCATTTCACCGGTAAATTCACATTTATGAAATGAAATGCTCAGAATAGCCCGCATTTTGGGATCAGAAGCCACAGACGTCAGAATGTAAATTAATATTTTCTTAAACACTAAAAGTGGATTATCCGGGTATTTTGCCCGATACTCTTGTTCAATAAAGCCAATTTTCGTATCGGTTATCGAACAGACTTCAGTAAACAGATCAACTTTATTTTTGAAGTGCCAATAGATCGCACCACGGGTCACACCTGCTTGCTTTGCAATATCCACTAATGACGTCGCAGACACGCCCTGCTCACTGAAGGCGGTTAACGCGGCATCAATAATCTGCCGGCGGGTTTCTCCGGCCTGTTGTTTAGTTTTTCGTGCCATGTAAGGCCTGTGTCATCTGAAGTTAATTTACATACATTCGTGTATGTTTGTATTATAGCACGCTGATTTATTAGTTAATCAACCATATTTACCGGTTAAAAATCGACATTTTATAGAGGTTTACTATGCGAAAAAACAGAGGCGTTCTACCTCTGGCGATGCTCGTTCTGTCCGGGAGCTTTCTGCTGTCCGGATGTGGTGAAGAGCAGAAGCAAGGGGGCGAAATGCCACCGCCGGATGTTAAAGTCGTCACACTGAAAGCTGCACCACTGACAGTGAGCACGGAACTGCCGGGACGAACTTCTGCTTACCGCATCGCGGAAGTGCGCCCTCAGGTCGGCGGCATTATTTTAAAACGCAACTACAAAGAAGGAAGTGACGTCAAAGAAGGCGAATCGCTCTATCAAATTGATCCGGCTCCTTTTCAGGCCACGCTGAACAGCGCGCAGGCTGAACTGGCAAAAGCCAGAGCGAATGCCGAACTGGCCCGCCTGACAGTGAACCGCTATAAACCGTTGCTGGGAACAAACTATATCAGCCGCCAGGATTATGATGAGGCTGTCTCCACACATGCACAGGCTCAGGCTGCGGTCCGGGCTGCACAGGCAGCTGTTCAGACAGCACAAATCAACCTGAACTACACCAAAGTCACTTCACCGATTTCCGGTCTGTCCGGTAAATCAAACGTGACTGAAGGTGCATTAGTGGCAACAGGTCAGAGCCAGCCGCTGACACTGGTTCAGCAGATTGACCCTATCTATGTGGATGTAACTCAGTCCAGCGATGATTATCTGCGTCTGAAACACGAAATCGCCAGCGGTGCCGTGGATAAAGAACAGGGCAAAGTTGCGGTCACCCTGGTGACAGCTGAAAACAAAGATTATACCCATAAAGGTTATCTGGAATTCTCCGATGTGACTGTCGACGAAACCACCGGCTCCATCACCATGCGTGCTGTGTTCCCTAACCCGCAGGAATCCCTGCTGCCGGGCATGTTTGTCCGCGCCCGTGTGGATGAAGGTGTGCGTCCTGACGCCATCCTGGTTCCGCAGCAAGGGGTTATCCGTACAGCAAAAGGCGGTGCGGTGGTTAACGTGGTTAACGCCAAAAACGAAATCGAAGTCCGTCCGGTCACTGTCGGCCAGGCATATGGTAACAAATGGCTGGTTACCGCCGGTGTGAATAACGGCGAACGTGTTGTTGTCGAAGGCTTCCAGAAAATCAAGCAGGGTGCTGTCGTTAAGGCAACAGAGGTGGATTTAAATGCACAGCCGGCAACAGCTGCGCCGAAAGAAACTGAATCTGCCAGGAAGTCCCAATAAGGAGTCAGTGATTCATGCCAAAGTTTTTTATTGAAAGACCGATATTTGCATGGGTAATCGCCATTATTACCATGCTTGCAGGTCTGTTGGCGATCATGAAACTGCCGGTGGCACAGTATCCGACTGTTGCCCCGCCGGCGATTTCGATTTCCGCAACCTATCCGGGTGCGGATGCCGAGACGGTTCAGAATACGGTAACCCAGGTTATCGAACAGAACATGAACGGTATCGACAAAATGGTGTACATGTCTTCAACCAGTGACTCAGCAGGTAACATGAGTATCTCGCTGACCTTTGAAGCTGACGCCGATCCGGATATTGCCCAGGTTCAGGTACAGAACAAACTGCAGCTGGCTATGCCGTTACTGCCGCAGGAAGTGCAGCAGCAGGGGATTACGGTTCAGAAATCAACCAGCTCCTTCCTGTTGGTTGCCGCGTTTATTTCCGATGATAAAGACATGACGCAGGATGATATTGCGGACTATGTCGGTTCAAACGTGAAAGACCCGCTCAGCCGTGTAACCGGTGTGGGGGAAACCCAGCTCTTCGGTACCCAGTACGCCATGCGTATCTGGCTCGATCCCGATAAACTGGTGAAGTACAACCTGACCACTATCGATGTTATTAATGAGATTAAAATTCAGAACAACCAGGTTGCTGCCGGTCAGCTCGGGGGAACGCCCTCTGTTAAAGATCAGCGTCTGAACGCATCGATCATTGCACAGACCCGGCTGAATACCCCTGAGCAGTTCCAGGAAATCATGCTGCGCGTGAATACTGACGGTTCTGTTGTCCGTCTGAAAGACGTTGCTTATGTGGAACTCGGTGCAGAGAACTACGGGATTATCGCGCGTTATAACGGTAAACCATCTGCCGGTATCGGGGTTAAACTTGCCACAGGGGCCAACGCCCTGGATACAGCAAACGCAGTTCGTGAAAAGCTGGCTGAAATGCAGCCGTATTTCCCGGACGGAATGCAGGTTGTTTATCCTTACGATACAACTCCATTCGTTAAAATCTCCATTTTCGAAGTGGTGAAAACACTGGTCGAAGCAATCATGCTGGTGTTTGTGGTGATGTATCTGTTCCTGCAAAATTTCCGCGCAACATTGATCCCGACTATCGCTGTTCCGGTCGTGTTATTAGGTACATTCGCCGTTCTTGCCGCTTTCGGGTATTCGATAAATACCCTGACGATGTTCGCGATGGTGCTGGCCATCGGCCTGCTGGTGGATGACGCCATCGTGGTGGTGGAAAACGTTGAACGTGTTATGCAGGAAACCGGCCTGCCGCCGAAAGAAGCCACAAAAGTATCTATGGGGCAGATTCAGGGTGCCCTGATGGGTATCGCCATGGTGCTTTCTGCGGTATTTATTCCGATGGCCTTCTTCGGGGGTTCAACCGGGGCAATTTACCGTCAGTTCTCTGTAACTATCGTATCAGCCATGATTCTGTCAGTATTAGTGGCATTAATTCTGACACCGGCCCTGTGTTCCACCATGCTGAAGCCTATCAAACAGGGCAGCCACGGTGCTCAGACCGGATTCTTCGGCTGGTTCAACCGGATCTTTGAGAAACAGACTCACCACTATACTGACAGCGTGGGCCGCATGCTGCGCGGTACCGGTCGTTATCTGCTGCTGTATGTTGTGCTGGTTGCAGCCATGATTGTGATGTTTGTCCGCCTGCCGTCTTCCTTCTTACCGGAAGAAGACCAGGGGGTATTCCTTGCCATGGTTCAGTTACCTCCGGGCTCCACACAGGAACAGACTCAGGTTGTCCTTAATGAAGTCAGCGATTACTTCATTAATACTGAGAAAAATGTGGTGGAATCTGCCTTTACCGTTAACGGCTTCGGTTTCGCCGGTCAGGGACAGAACATGGGTCTGGCTTTCGTTGTCCTGAAAAACTGGGATGAACGTAAAGCGAAAGAAGATAAAGTGGAAGCTATTGTCGGCCGTGCCAACGCGAAATTCAGCCAGAATTCAGGCGCAATTATTTATGCGTTCAACATTCCGGCAATTGTTGAGCTCGGCACATCCAGCGGCTTTGACCTTGAACTGATGGACAATGCCAACCACGGGCATGAAGCTCTGACTCAGGCCCGTAACCAGTTACTGGGACTTGCAGGCAAACATCCGGATATGCTGGTTCAGGTTCGTCCGAACGGGATGGAAGATACATCTCAGTATCATCTCTATGTTGATCAGCAGAAAGCTGAAGCATTAGGTGTGGACATCAGCACTATCAATGCGACAATGAGCACCATGTTCGGCGGAACATACGTCAACGACTTTATCGATCGCGGACGTGTCAAAAAAGTCTATATTCAGAGTGATGCACAATTCCGTATGCTTCCTCAGAATATTTCTGAACAGTATGTCCGCAATAACAACGGTCAGATGGTTCCGTTCTCCGCCTTTGTTGATACGAAGAAAGATCCGTGGTCATTTGGTTCACCACGTCTGGAGCGTTACAACGGTTTACCGGCTATGCAGATTCAGGGGAGTGCCGCACCGGGTAAAAGTAGTGGTGATGCGATGAACCTGATGGAAGACCTGGCAAAAGAGTTGCCGCCGGGCTTCGGCGTTGAGTGGACAGGTATGTCTTATCAGGAAAAAATGTCCGGTAACCAGGCGCCTGCACTGTATACCATCTCACTCATTATCGTCTTCCTTTGTCTGGCAGCGTTATATGAAAGCTGGTCGGTTCCGTTCTCTGTTATGCTGGTCGTTCCGCTCGGGGTTATCGGCGCGCTGTTGCTGACCCATGCACGCGGGCTGGAAAACGACGTGTACTTCAAGGTCGGCCTGCTGACAACCATTGGTCTGTCGGCGAAGAACGCCATCCTGATTGTGGAATTCGCCAAAGACCTGATGGAGAAAGAAGGTAAAGGGCTGATTGAAGCAACACTGGAAGCGGTTAAGATGCGTCTGCGTCCTATCCTGATGACATCGCTGGCCTTTATGCTCGGGGTTATTCCGTTAGTCCTGAGTAACGGTGCCGGTTCCGGTGCACAGAACGCCGTAGGTACAGGTGTGTTCGGTGGTATGATCGCCGCAACCTCACTGGCTATCTTCTTCGTACCGGTCTTCTATGTGGTTATCCGCCGCCGCTTCAGTAAGAAGAATGAGGACATTGAGCATGCTCATGCGGTAACGCAAAAGAGCGATAGTCCTGACGGATTTTAATCCTGCTTAAACATAAAAAGGTCACATTAGTGACCTTTTTTATTTTTTTGACATGATGAATATTTTTAAATTTGAGTAAGAAAAACTTAAATAAACAATAGATGAATGTAAATTATAACATTTTACAAATGTAAGGTTTTGTCATAACACGTTATGATTCATCACCTGCCCTTTCCCATAAAAATTCAGTAAATTTAAGCAGATGAGTAATTATCACCTGTGTATCATCGCATTTATTCTGCATTTAAATTTACTTTTTTTGTATTTTGGCTAGTGACAAGAGCGGAAATAGTGTTATATTACTAACAGGGTTAACTCAGACCTTTTTATTCACATCTTTTTCCGGAACATCACGTTCACTGACTGAAACAGATTAACACGTAATCAGCGTCTGGTTATCCGCTTGTGCTGAACGGAACTTTACATTACCTTTATTTATAATTAAAGGCTGATGATATATATAATACACCGACGTCGATAACGTAATAACTTACTCATGTGTTAATTATAATTTAACGTTTTTCAGCGCCTTATCATTCCCGGTTACATTCAGGAGGTGATTATGGACGAGTATTCTCCACGAAATTACGATATTGCGGTACTGAAGTATCTGTGTGATGAACTTTGCCGTGAAGGCACACAAACCCTCATCAGAAGCAATAATTATTGGGTTAATGATTTAGCCTCAGATTCAAACTTAAAACTTAACGAATTATTAGGTTACATTGCTGACGTGGCCTGGAGTTTTAAGATAAAACATACACAAAATAAGGATCTCATCTCATTTGTCGATGAATACATCGATGAAACTTACGCGCTGTTTGGTCAGATGGAAGTTTCGTTTAATGACGTTGAGGAATGGAAGAAGATGGCATCACTGGTAAGCAGCATGCTGACCAGCGAGGGGCATCTCGTCCACTAACGGAATACAGATTTATATATCAGTATATTGCGTACTAACAACTCAGCAAGAAGATAACATATGATGACTAAACTGGACTATCTCATGCGCTTACGTAAGTGCACTTCTATTGAAACACTGGAACGTGTCATTGAGAAGAACAAATATGAACTGACTGATGATGAGCTGGAGGTTTTTTATTCAGCAGCCGATCATCGTCTGGCCGAATTAACCATGAATAAACTGTATGACAAAATCCCGGCATCTGTCTGGAAATTTGTCCGTTAATTCAACCTGCTGTAACCGCCTCTCTTTCAGGCAATAGTCTTATTTTTAGTGATCCCGGGCCAAAGGCACAGCTGACTGACTTTGGCTTCCGATCATGCCCGCTATTTATCCCGCTATTCTTTACGTATATTACGATACAGATATAATTTATAACAAAAGCATATATTTTATGTTTGTTTCACTCACCAGATTATTAAATGACGATACCCATTTATTAAACTCAATGTATAGCGAAAATTTTATTTTCACTGTTTACCACTATAATGGGTTAAATCAAAAATAAGATTTTTACCTGAACATGCGATTTTATGTGAAACTCTCTCTTTTACACTAAGAACATAAAACAAATTTTACCTATATTGCTATATCCTTATATCTGATATTGCCCGCTGAATGCCGGAGTTTGTGCGGACAGGGATAATGTTAAATTATGAATACATGAATAATATGCGCCGGATGAATAACGGAAGAAACTCGCTGTGCAAACAGAGGCAAACAGTATCAATAACGGGATAAGCACGAGACGGGTACAGCAGAAATGGGTGGGGGCCTTGCCAGCGACATCCCGGCACACAATTCCCCTGCTATGGCTGCTTCCTTCCGGACCTGACCGAGTTAACAAGTTCATGTTGCGGGAGAACCAACAAAGCCCCCATAGGAACCCTCAATAATGAGGCGGTGCTATTATCCGGGATCATTACTGAAATAGCAAGGCAACCGGCGCTGACCGCTGTATTTTTACACACTACTGACACAATGACATTCCCCTGCCGGCCGGGAACCGCACATAACGGCGGTTTATCATTTTTCAATTGCGCTGACAGCGATTAGAATGACCGGTTCCTGCTGAAAATACTTAATAAGGGTAACTATGAGCCTGGCATTAGAAAACCTGATAAACCTGATGGCACTCGAAAAACTCGAAGACGGGTTATTCCGGGGGCAAAGTGAAGATCTCGGCCTGCCGCAGGTCTTTGGCGGACAAGTTGCCGGACAGGCACTGTATGCAGCGGGACAGACCGTTCCGGCTGATCGCCGCGTTCATTCATTCCACAGCTATTTTCTGCGCCCGGGCGACAGCCATAAACCGATTATTTATGATGTGGAAAATCTGCGTGACGGCAAAAGTTTCAGTGCCCGCCGTGTCAGCGCGATTCAGAACGGAAAACCGATTTTCTATATGACCGCCTCTTTCCAGGGGGAAGAGAGCAGTTTTGAGCATCAGAATGCCATGCCGGAAGTTCCGGGCCCTGACGGACTCGCCTCTGAAACTGATATTGCCCGCAAGATCGCCGCGAATCTGCCACCAAAAATGCAGGCACTGTTCCTGCGTGAGCAGGCGATTGAATGGCGGCCGGTGCGTTTTTACAGCCCGTTTCAGAACCCGGAGAATCCGCCGGTGCGTTATACCTGGCTGAAAACCAACGGTACAATGCCGGATGATCAGGCTCTGCATCAGTATCTGCTCAGCTATGCTTCTGACTACAATTTCCTGCCGACCGCTCTCCAGCCACACGGCTACGGCTTTATGCAGCCGGAAATTCAGATTGCCACGATTGATCATTCCATGTGGTATCACCGCCCGTTCCGGCTGGATGAATGGCTGCTGTATGCCGTGGAAAGCCCGACAGCGTCCGGCGGACGCGGTTTTGTCCGTGGTCACTTCTATAATCAGGCTGGTGCGCTGGTTGCATCTACTGTGCAGGAAGGCGTTCTGCGCTTACGGGATATTTAAGCGCCTGCATAAAAAAGCCCCCGCTGCACATCGGTGAGCGGGGGCTTACTTTTTTGCGGCTATGAGCGGTTATAGGCCTGCTCGCCATGCGTGCTGATATCCAGCCCGCTGATCTCATCTTCTTCTGTGCAGCGTACACCGGTTGTCAGTGCCGCGCATTTGAATGCGATGTAAGTAATCACTCCGCTCCAGAGCACAGTAACCAGGATGCTTTCCGCCTGAATCCATACCTGATGCAGCATAGTGACACCTTCTGCGTAGCCGGTACCGCCGAGAGCAGACGCGGTAAACACGCCAGTCAGCAGACAGCCCGCAATACCGCAGACGCCGTGGATCCCGAAGACATCGCAGACATCATCCACTTTCAGGCGGCGCTTCAGTGCAGTGACGCCCCAATAGCCGGCAATACCGCTGATAAGGCCGATAACTATCGCCCCCGCGACGCCCACCGTCCCGGCCGCCGGGGTGATCCCGACCAGGCCGCCGATACAGCCGGAACACGCACCGAGAAGTGAGGGCTTACCCCGCATGCACCACTCTGCAATCACCCACGCCAGCACGCCCGCCGCCACCGCAATCACGGTATTCAGAAAAGCCAGTGCTGCAATACCATCCGGTTTTCCGGCCGATCCGGCATTAAACCCGAACCAGCCGATATAAAGGATCGCCGTGCCGGTAAAGACCATCGGCAGACTGTGCGGTTTGGTCGCGGTTTTCCCCGGTAACAGGCGCGGTCCCAATATGTAAGCACCAACTAACCCGGCAACCGCCGCGTTAATATGTACAACGGTTCCCCCGGCAAAATCCAGTGCGCCATCTTCCGCCAGCCAGCCGCCACCCCAAACCATATGCGCCATAGGTACATAAGCCAGAGAGAACCAGATAACGGTGAACAACAGAAAGGCCGTGAATTTGATCCGTTCTGCCAGCGCACCGGTGATAAGTGCAACAGTAATTGCCGCAAAAGAGCCCTGGAAAATAACGTGTGTCAGCTGGCTGATACTGCCGCTGTTACTGACAGGCGTGATCCCGCTGAGAAATGCATGAGACAGACCGCCAATCACCCCATTTCCGTCAGAAAACGCCATGCTGTAGCCATAAAAAACCCATAACAGCAGCACCAGCGCGAAGCTGACAATCACCTGTGTCATGACTGATAACACATTCTCACGTCGTACCAGTCCGCCGTAAAACAGCGCGATACCGGGAAGTGTCATAAAATACACCAGTGCGGCACAAATCAGCATAAAACCATTATCCGCACGCTCCATTCCTTCCGTTGCACTGAATGCCGGAAGCGGCAGCACCGCGGACATCACAACAGGCAAGACCATTTTTCGTTTCATCATCTGAGCATCTCCGCGCGGTTTAAATAGCTTCATCATTTTGTTCACCGGTACGGATCCGTACCGCCTGAGTAATGTCTGAAACAAATATTTTCCCGTCACCGATACTGCCGGTATATGCCGAGCGGCAAATTGCCTCAATAATGCGATCAAGAGAATCATCAGGCACAACAATCGTAAGCTGCGTCTTCGGCAGAAAATCCGTGCTGTACTCTTCCCCCCGGTACAGCTCAGTGTGCCCCTTCTGTCTGCCCGCACCCCGTACTTCCAGTACAGTTAATCCCTGAATACCCTCTTCGTTCAGCGCATCTCTGACGTCATTAAGTTTAAAAGGCTTGATGATGGCCATTATCATTTTCATCGCATTCTCCGCTTCAGGTTGCTGGTGTCCTGAGGGCAAGTTGCAAAAGTGATGCCAATAAGCAGAATGGAAATTAAATCTATTAATTACAATGGGATAAAAATAAAAAAGGTGTCTGATGAATCAGACACCTTTTCCTGTGATGCGGGGATTGCACTTTTTTACAGCATCATGCACCTGTTTATGTGAACGATCTCACAATTATAGTGCAGGGGTATAGTTCTCTTCCGGGGCGTTGAGTGATTCCCCGACCTGCTGCAGCTGATACATCTGGTAATAGCGGCCCTTCTCTGCCAGTAACGCCCGGTGAGAGCCGGATTCCGCCATTTCGCCGCGGTTGAGCACATAAATGGTGTCCGCATCGACAATCGTGGACAATCGGTGTGCAATCACCACCAGTGTGGTTTCACGGCGGATCAGCTGTAAGGCTTTCTGGATAGCCTGCTCAGTACCGGAATCGATATTGGCGGTTGCCTCATCCAGGATCAGGATTTTCGGGGTCTGCACCAGCACCCGTGCCATGGCCAGCAACTGTTTCTGCCCGTCAGACAAGGTGTTACCCTGCTCACCCAGTTCGGTATCCAGCCCGTATTCAAGCTGTGAGACATGCTCACTCAGTTGAACCATCTCCAGCACCCTGTGAATGCGCTCATCATCAATATCCCGTCCGAGGGTGATGTTGTCACGGAAAGAAGCGGCCATAATGACCGGATCCTGCTGCACCATCGCGATGCCCTGCCGCAGTGCTTTATGTGAGAATTGTTCCAGCGGACGCCCGCCGAGGCTGATTTCCCCGGCCTGCCACGGATAGTAGCCCATCAGCAGGTTTGCCAGTGTGCTTTTCCCGCTGCCGGTATGCCCGACAAAGGCGACAAAACTGTGCTCCGCCACATCGATACTGATATCACGCAGTACCGGTTTTCCCGGCTGATAGGCAAATGTCAGGTGTGATACACGGATACTGCCGCCGGTCAGCGGCTGATCATCCGCCCCGTATTTCTGCTGCGGGCTGTCCATCAGTTCAAAAACACGCTCACCGGAAATCACCGCCTGCTGTAAAACAGACTGCTGGGATGTCAGCGTGATAAGCGGTTCATTCAGCCGACCGAGGTAGGTGATAAACGCATATAACACCCCGACGCCGATAACGCCGGTGCCCTCAACCCCGAACAATAACATCAGACCACAGAGGATCGCCGCCGAAAACAGGCTCAGCAGCGGACGCAGCAAAATGCCGTCCAGCCGCAGTGCCGCCATTCTGACCTCATAATGACGGCGGTTGGCGGCAAACATCCGCTCTCCGAAACGCGCCTGCTGGCGAAACTGCTGAATCACTGTCATGCCGCTGATAATTTCATGGAAACCATCGTTAATATCAGCCAGATAACTGCGCACCCGGCGCACAATCGGCGTGCTCAGCCGCTGGTAGATCCACATCACCATCATTACTGCCGGGAACATAGCAGTTGCCACCAGCGCCATCCGCCACTCCAGGGAGTACATGGCAATCAGCATTACCACAATCAGCGCCACACTGCGGAACAGTGTCGGCAGCACGTTAACAAACAGGTCTTTGATCATCTCCGTGTCGTTGGTAACACGGGAGATCAGCTGCCCGACCGGCTGGGTGTCAAATGCACTCAGCGGCTGGCGCAGCGCGGCATCCATCACATCGGCGCGCAGTGTCTGTACCACGCCGACAGCGGCCTGGTTGAAATAAATCAGCTGAAAATAATGCAGCAGCGATGCGGCAATCTGTAAGGCGATAAACCCGGCCACCAGCAGCAGTGTCACCGACAGGACAATCTGATTTTTCGCCACCATATTGTCGATAAAATAGCTCACCAGAACCGGTGCGGCGACTTCAGCAATGGCTGTCAGCCACAGCATCACAATGGCAACGGCCATCGGACGGCGGTAGTTACGGCCATAGCCGAGCAGACGTTTCAGCGACGGCCACAGGTTTTTTGCCGCTTCCGGGCGGGTCTGTTCACTCATCGAGCGCGGCCTCTAACTGCTGATAATGATACATTTCACGATACCATCCGTTCTGATTAATCAGCTCCTGATGACGCCCCTGAGCACTGATACCGCCCTGTTGCAGCACCAGAATATTGTCGGCTTCAGTCAGCGCTGAGAGCCGGTGCGCACTGATAATCACCGTACGGCCTTCCCCCCAGCGCCGCAGATTCTGCAGGATCCGGTATTCCGTCTGCCCGTCCACTGCGGAAAGTGCATCATCGAGGATCAGGATCTCAGCATCCATCAGCAAAGCCCGGGCAATGGAGATCCGCTGTTTCTGCCCGCCGGACAGCATCACGCCCCGCTCACCGGCCTGAGTCTCATAACCGAGCGGCAATCGTTCAATATCATCATGAACACTGGCCAGCCGGGCCGCGTGTTCAATTTCTTCCTGTGTCGCCCCGGGCCGCCCCAGCGCAATATTATTGGCGATAGTATCGGAGAACAGAAACGGCGTCTGATTCACCACCGCCAGCCGGGCATGCCAGCCGGCGAAGGTCAGTTCCGGCAGCGGTCTGCCCTGAAAACAGATATTTCCTGCTGTCACATCATAATGACGCTGGATTAATGCCAGCAGCGTGGATTTGCCGCAGCCGGTCGGGCCGCACAACCCGAGCAGCTGGCCCGGTCTGAGGGTAAAACGAATATCGTGCAGAACTGTCCGGCGGCTTTCCGGGTAGCAGAACTCATCCACAGCAACGGACAGTTCACCACGCCCCGGTTGCAGGGATTCTGTACCATCCGCCAGTACCGGCGGGGTTTCAAGAAGGGATTGGATCCGGCTGTAGGCCGCACTGCCGCGCTCCACAATGTTAAACATCCAGGCTAATGCCAGCATCGGCCAGATCATCAGCCCGAGATACATAATAAAGCTGGTCAGCCCGCCGAGCGTCAGTGTGCCCTGCATCACCATCCAGCTGCCGCCGGCAACCGCGAGCAGGTTTGACATCCCGATCGCCATAATAATGGTCGGGTCGAAACGGGCATCTATCTGTGCCACATGCATATTTTTGCGTCCGGCTTCTGCCGCAACGGATTCAAACCTGGAAGACTGGTGATCTTCCAGGCCAAAAGCTTTAATCATCCGGATACTGCTGAGGCTTTCCTGCGCGTGGTTATTCAGGGAGGAAAATGCGCCCTGCGCTGTTTTAAAGCGCTGATGCAGCTGCTGACCGTAACGTTTGATAGCCAGAGCCATCAGCGGCATCGGCAGCAGGGAAAGCAGTGTCAGTTGCCAGCTGATCTCAATACTCATCGTCAGCAGGACCACCAGTCCCATGACAAAAGAATCCACCAGCGTCAGCACCCCCTCTCCGGCGGCAAACACCACTTTGTCCACATCATTGGTACTGCGGGCGATCAGGTCACCGGTCCGGTAACGGTGATAAAAGGCCGGAGACTGGCGGCTGAACTGCTGATAAAAATCCTGACGCAGACGCACCGCCAGCTTGTAGGAGGCACCGAATAACCAGACCCGCCAGATATAGCGCAGAATATAAATCACCAGTGCGATAAGCAGCATCACGCCGACCCAGCCCCACAGCGTGGTGGTGGTCATCGTCTCTTTGGTCACGCCGTCAACAATGATGCCGACAAAGCGCGGCGGCAGGATCTGTAACACCGCGATAATGATCAGAAAAGTGACCGCACCGGTATAGCGCCGCCATTCACTGAGGAAATACCATTTTAATTGGGCAAATAATCTCACAGGATCCCGTATAACATCTCAGGTTAATAATCAGTCCGCTTTGCATTTCTCCGGAATCGGCAATGCGGTGGTGTACTTTATGCGCTCCATCGCAAAATTGGAAGTCACATCAATTAAACCGGGCACACCGTTAACCAGTTTTTTGTAAAAATGATCGAAGCATTTCATATCCACCACTTCGACCTGCAGCATGTAGTCAAATTCCCCGGCCATCCGGTAAAACTCCACCACATCAGGCATCTGCTGAACAAATTCCACAAACTGAGTATACCACTCACTGCTGTGGTGCTGTGTCTTGATCATGACGATCACCGTCAGCCCCAGCCCGAGTTTTTCCGGGTCCAGTAGTGCCACACGTTTGCGGATGTATCCTTCATCTTCCAGCCGTTTCAGCCGTTTCCAGCAGGGGGTGGATGTCAGGTTCACCGCTTCGGACAGGGTGTTCAGTGATAATGCAGCATCTTCCTGCAAAAGTTGTAACAATTTACGGTCTGTTTTATCTAACATATCACCACCAGAGAGAATAAATTTCTCCATATCATGCATGATACAGAAAATAGAAAAAGCCTTTTCTCTCACAGAATTGCTAAGATGCATCAACAGACCGTGAGGAGATACTACATGACAACCCAATGGACCACATCCGCCATTAATGCCATTCAGGCCGATTATCAGCGCAGTGCTGACACCCACCTGATCCCGCTGGAATTACCCGTTTACCCGGGGGTTTCATTATATCTCAAAGATGAAAGCACTCACCCGACCGGCAGCCTGAAACACCGCCTGGCGCGTTCGCTTTTCCTGTACGGCCTGTGTAACGGCTGGATCCGCGAAGGTACACCGGTGATTGAAGCATCCTCCGGCAGCACCGCTGTCTCGGAAGCATACTTCGCCCGTCTGCTCGGCCTGCCGTTTATCGCCGTGATGCCGCGCTGCACGGCACGCCGTAAAATTGAACAGATTGAGTTCTACGGCGGCCGGTGCCACTTTGTGGACAGCAGTGCGCAGATTTATGCGGAATCCGAGCGTCTGGCCCGCGAAACCGGCGGCCACTATATGGATCAGTTCACCTATGCCGAGCGTGCCACTGACTGGCGCGGCAACAACAATATCGCCGAAAGTATTTACCGTCAGATGTCACGGGAAGCCCATCCGGTGCCGCGTTACATTGTGATGAGCGCAGGTACCGGCGGTACCTCTGCCACGCTCGGCCGGTTTATCCGCTATCAGGGACATGACACAAAACTGGTTGTCGTCGATCCTGAAAACTCTGTTTTTTATGACTGTTACCATCAGAAATGCTCACATCTGCGCTGCGATACCGGCAGTAAGATTGAGGGCATCGGCCGTCCGCGTGCGGAACCGTCTTTTATCCCGGGCGTGATTGATGATGTGATCAAAGTCAGTGACCAGTGCAGTATCGCCACTCTTTACTGGCTGGAAAAACTGCTCGGCCGCCGCACCGGTGCCTCCACCGGTACCAATGTCTGGGGCGCACTGCAACTGGCAAAACAGATGCATGAACAGAAACAGACCGGCTCGATTGTGACACTGATTTGCGACAGCGGCGAACGATATCCGGACACCTATTACAACCCGCAGTGGGTGGCAGACAACATCGGTGATCTGACTGACGCACAGGCAACACTACCCAAATGGTGATGCAGCCGTTACCATAAACCTTATCTTTTTATAATGAGGTTTACCGATGAAACGTGCTGTGGTCGTATTCAGTGGCGGGCAGGATTCCACAACCTGCCTGATTCAGGCACTCCGCAACTATGATGAAGTGCATTGTGTGACGTTTGATTACGGACAGCGCCACAGTCAGGAAATAGACGTTGCCCGTAAACTCAGCCTGAAACTGGGTGCGGCAGCACATAAGGTGCTGGATGTCTCTCTGCTGAATGAACTGGCGGTCAGCAGCCTGACCCGTGATAACATCCCGGTGCCCGGGTTCAGTGAAAGTGAACAAAGTGATATTCCGAATACCTTTGTCCCGGGCCGTAATATCCTGTTTCTCACCCTGACGGCGATTTATGCTTATCAGGTCAATGCGGAAGCGATTATCACCGGTGTCTGTGAAACCGATTTTTCCGGTTATCCGGATTGCCGGGACGAGTTTGTCAAAGCACTGAACAAAGCCGTCAACGCCGGTCTTGCCCGTGATATCCGCTTTGAAACCCCGCTGATGTGGCTGGATAAAGCACAGACCTGGGCGCTGGCTGACTATTACGGACAACTGGATACCGTCCGCACAGAAACACTGACCTGCTATAACGGTATTCAGGGGGATGGCTGCGGGGAATGCGCCGCCTGTCATCTGCGCCGCAACGGACTGGACAGCTATCTTGCTGATCGCAGTGCTGTTATGGCCGCTATGAAAAAAATCACCGGCCTGCAATAAGTGCCTGTTACGCCCGGTGACCCGCCGGGCGTTTCTCTGTCCTTCGGATCATCAGCTCTCTTTTGGTGCTGTCAGCAATTCAAATTTATCGCGGATTTCCCCTTCAATCGGGATCGCTTTGCCGGTTTTCATATTAATAAAGACAAAGGTCACTTCCGCATCCGCCACAACCTGCTTATCCTCCTGACGGGTAATTATCTGTTTGAGAACACCGCTTTTCTGCCCCGCGTGCTGTAAATAGCTGTCTATCACCAGCCGCTCTCCCACATACACCGGCAGCCGGTAGTTAATATTGATATTCACCACCACCACGGCGATATCCATCTGTTTAAACCAGCGGTAAGCATCGTAGCTTTCCAGCCAGTCCCAGCGGGCGGCCTCCAGAAACTCCAGATAACGCGCATTGTTAACATGTCCGAAGGCATCAATATGGTAGCCAATCACTTTAATTGTGGTGCTCATAATATCTCTCCCTTTACTCTGTTTCCGGTATTCCCTTCCCCGTCAGCCCGGGGAAGGGAAATCAGCCTTTGCTGATATTACAACTCTATCTTATCGCTGTTCATCGTAAAAATACGCTCACCAATACCATATACATCCTTCAGTTGTTCCGCAGAAGTAAATGGTCCGTTTTCCGTGCGGTACTCCACAATCCGCTGGGCTTTTTTCGGCCCGATGCCACTGAGTTCCCGGGCCAGTTCTTCCGCAGTCGCGGTATTAATGCTGATGCGGTTTGTTTCCTGTGCAACAGACTGCTGAACCTGCGCACTGTCTGCCGGTGGTGCAGCCTGAGCCAGTGCGGAAGTACTGAAAAAACCGCCGGTTAACAGTGCTGATGTTAATAATAATGCAGATGTCCATTTTGTTTTCATGCTATTTCTCCTTTTGTGTTTAGCACGAAACGGAGTGTCGCAAAAATTTTTTCTGCCGGGGGATTTTCAGAACAGAAATGCGAAAGGCTGCGAACGCAGCCTTTCAGATGATGTAAAACGACATTTTATTTTTCGGTACAGATCGAAAAATTTTAGTTCATATTTCTCACATCAATATCTGCGTTAGCACGCAGGTTCAGCAGTAATGATTCCAGCTCAGTGGACGCCATTTGCTGACGCAGCACTGTACGCAGCTCAGTTTTTTCCTGATCCGTTGCCGTACCGGCTGTGACTTTATCCAGCTGTACCAGAACAATGTTGCCCTTGCCGTCAATGGTGCGGCTGTAGGTCGGTTTACCGTCCGCAGGATGCGGCTGGGTAAAGGCAGCATTGATAACCGGGTCTGACGGATTCAGGCGCTGAACAGTCTGCTCTGCACCGAATTTCACACCGGCTTCTGTTAACGCGGCGTCGCCTTTACCTTCTTTCAGTGCCGTCAGCAGTTTATCCGCTTCCGCATTCAGCGCGGCTTCCGCTTTGCTGCGTTTCACCAGCGCGTCAATGTCTGACTTCACTTTTTCGAAGGATTCCACTGCTTCCGGACGATACTCATCAACACGGATCACAAAGGCACGGTCACCGGAAACAGTGATGATGTCAGAGTTAGCACCGGACGGTCCTTTCTCATCAAACAGTTTGTTTTCCGTTAATGCTTTTAACACTTCCGGATAGTTCACCGCATCCGGCAGGCTGTTCAGAGCAAACCAGTCAGTCTGTACAGCTTTAACGCCGGTTGCCTGCTCAACACCCATCAGGGATTCGTTATCGTTCGCAGCAGCTTCACTGGCTTTCTGCTGGAGGTCAAAGAAGGCTTTGCTTGCCGCTTCGCCTTTGGCCAGACGGGTGGCTTCATCTTTCACATCCGCCAGCGGTTTGACGGTTTCCGGCTCGTACACATCCAGGCGGAAAATCGCGTAGCCGTTATCCACTTTCATAACCTCTGAAAGCTGGCCGGCGGTTGTCAGCCCGGCACCTTTAATTTCAGGGATCAGCGCGGCGTCTTCCATCCAGCCGATCACCCCGCCGTTACGGGCAGTCAGTTTATCGGTGGATTTTTCTTTCGCCAGGGTTTTGAAATCCGCCCCGTTTTTCAGCTCATTCAGTACCGCTTTGGCATCATCTTCCGTCGCCAGAGTGATCTGACTGTACTCGCCTTTTGCCGGTACGGTGAAACGCGGGATATTTTTGTCGTAGTAGTCCTGAATCTGTTCTTCAGTGACTGATGTGTTGTCCTGGATATTCGCGGCATCCAGCTCAACAAAACTGATTTTTAAGGACTGCGGCGCGATGAAGCTGTTTTTATTCTTCGCGTAATAAGCCTGCAGCTCTTCATCGGTGGTGGTCTGTTTTGCCTGAGCGGAAGCCAGATCCAGCGTCGCGGTACGGATGGTACGTGACTGGAGTAAAACCGCTGCCGCATTGGTCACTTCGGAATCAAGCACAAATGAGTCACGCACAAACGGCTGAACCAGCTGTGCCTGAATCATCTGCTTGCGCAGGTAAGTTGCGTAGTTGTCACCGGTGATACCGTTACGGGACAGGAATGTTTCGTACGCCTGCTGGCTGAACTGGCCGTTAACCTGAAAGTCAGGCTCCTGACGAATCGCGCTGATAATCTGGTCATCACTGACAGTGATACCTAATTTCCGTGCATACTGTTCCAGCAGAATGGTGTCAATCATCTGGTTCAGCGCCTGAGAACGGATTTGTTTAACGCCCTCTTCGGTGCTGACTAACTGCGAGAACAGATCACCCAGCTGAGCCTGCTGGCGGTTACGCTCTTCCTGGAAGGCGCGCTCTAACTGCTGGACCGATATTTCAGTATCGTTCACTTTGGCAGCATAGTTAGAACCGCTGACGAGGTAACCACCCACACCTGTCAGAATAAATGACAGGATAATGATGGCGAAGATAATTTTAATCACAGGGTTGTTCGCCGCTGTGCGCAGGTTTTCCATCATAAGAAATCCAAACTCCGCTTTGGTAAAAGAAAAATCAGGTCAGGGGAAATTATGCCCTAAAACAAAAAAAAGCGCATCATTCTGATGCGCTTCCTGTTTAGCTTTATACGGTTTTTGTGCCCGGGACAGATAAATATCCCGTTGCCTGAGGAAAAACTCAGCCGTTTACTGCGTCTTTAAGACCTTTACCTGCACGGAAAGCCGGGACTTTCGCAGCGGCGATTTTGATCTCTTTTCCGGTCTGCGGGTTACGGCCTGTACGTGCTGCACGCTCACGAACAGTGAAAGTACCGAAACCAACCAGAGCCACGTCATCCCCGCCTTTCAGAGAATCGGTTACTGAACCAATAATTGCATCTAACGCGCGACCAGCCGCAGCTTTAGAAATATTAGCGTCTGCAGCAATTTTATCGACCAATTGTGACTTATTCACTATTATCATCCCCTTTCAGAATTTTCGGCCCGGATTTACGAAGTATGTTCCTGACAGCCACAGCCGTTATATCAAGCCTTTTCGCTCTTGGCAAGATTGCAGACTTCGCATGTTTCGTAAGAATGTTCGCTAAATTAGCGGGACAAAAAAAGGCTGACAAGTCCTAAAGTACCTGTCAGCCCTTTATTTATCTGAACTTCTTGACGCAGGTCACTATTTCCTACGCCTTTTTACTTACCACTTCCATACCGAAAGCAGGATTCACTAAGGCAAGTGAAAGAACTTCATCTATTGTTTTAACCGGATGAATATCCAGATCCGCTTTTACGTTATCCGGAATTTCTTCCAGATCACGGCGGTTTTCGTCCGGAATCAGAACAGTCTTAATGCCGCCGCGGTGTGCTGCCAGCAGTTTTTCTTTCAGACCACCGATTGGCAGCACCAGACCACGCAGGGTAATTTCCCCGGTCATCGCCACATCCGCACGCACCGGATTACCGGTCAGCGCGGAAACCAGTGCGGTACACATTGCAGTACCGGCACTCGGGCCGTCTTTTGGTGTTGCACCTTCCGGTACGTGGACGTGAATATCGCGTTTTTCATAGAAATCATTGTTGATCCCCAATTTATCCGCACGGGCACGTACCACGGTTAACGCTGCCTGGATAGATTCCTGCATCACTTCACCCAGTGAACCGGTGTAGGAAAGTTTCCCTTTACCCGGAACCGCTGCGGTTTCGATGGTCAGCAGGTCACCACCGACTTCTGTCCACGCCAGACCGGTAACCTGGCCCACGCGGTTTTCAGTATCAGCACGGCCGTAATCCACTTTCTGCACACCCAGGTAATCTTTCAGGTTATCCTGATTAATCTCGATGTGTTTCAGTGTCTTATCCATCAGCAGCTGTTTCACCGCTTTACGGCACAGTTTGGAGATTTCACGCTCCAGTCCGCGCACGCCCGCTTCACGGGTGTAATAACGGATAATGCCGAGGATCGCGCTGTCATCAATATGCAGCTCGGTTTTCTTCAGTGCGTTACGCTCAATCTGCTTCGGCAGCAGGTGACGCTTGGCAATGTTGAGTTTCTCATCTTCCGTATAACCGGACAGACGGATCACTTCCATACGATCCAGCAGCGGTGCCGGAATATTCATGGAGTTGGATGTCGCGACAAACATGACGTCGGACAGATCGTAATCCACTTCCAGGTAGTGATCGTTAAACGCGATATTCTGTTCCGGATCCAGCACCTCAAGCAGTGCGGAAGCCGGATCACCGCGCATATCCGATGACATTTTGTCGATTTCATCCAGCAGGAACAGCGGGTTTTTCACACCGACTTTTGCCATTTTCTGAATAAGTTTACCCGGCATAGAACCGATGTAGGTACGGCGGTGACCGCGAATTTCCGCTTCATCACGCACGCCGCCCAGCGCCATACGGACATATTTACGGCCGGTTGCACGGGCAATGGACTGCCCCAGAGAGGTTTTACCCACCCCCGGCGGTCCGACGAGGCACAGGATAGGCCCCTTGATTTTGCTGATACGGCTCTGTACCGCCAGATATTCAAGGATGCGCTCTTTCACCCGCTCCAGGCCGTAATGGTCACTGTCGAGGATTTCCTGCGCTTTAAGCAGATCTTTTTTCACTTTACTGCGCTTGACCCACGGAACCTGAATCATCCAGTCAATATAGCTGCGGACAACCGTCGCTTCCGCTGACATCGGCGACATCATTTTCAGTTTCTGTAATTCCGCTTCGGCTTTCTCTTTTGCCTCTTTCGGCATCTGCGCTTCTTCGATTTTGCGTTTCAGCGCTTCTGCTTCATCCGGCGCGTCGTCCATCTCACCCAGTTCTTTCTGGATAGCTTTCATCTGCTCATTGAGATAGTACTCGCGCTGGCTTTTTTCCATCTGCTTTTTGACGCGGTTACGGATGCGTTTTTCAACCTGTAACAGGTCGATTTCCGATTCCATCATCGCCATCAGATATTCGAGACGCTCAACCACATCTGACATTTCCAGAACAGACTGTTTGTCCTGTAATTTCAGTGTCATATGGGAAGCGATAGTGTCAGCCAGTTTGGCGACATCGTCGATACTGTGCAGAGATGTCAGGACTTCCGGCGGGATCTTTTTATTCAGCTTGATATAGCCTTCAAACTGGTTGATCGCCGTGCGCAGCAATACTTCCTGCTCGCGCTCGTCCACGACAGGGGATTCCATCAGCTCTGCCTGGGCAGAGAAGAAATCGCCGTTGTCACTTAATGTTTTGATATGCGCACGTTGCAGGCCTTCGACCAGCACTTTGACGGTGCCGTCCGGCAGTTTCAGCATCTGTAATACAGACGCGACTGTCCCGACGGAAAATAAATCATTGACGCCCGGCTCATCCGTTGACGCTTCTTTTTGTGCTACCAGCAGCACTTTTTTATCCATATCCATCGCTGTTTCCAGGCAGTGGATAGATTTTTCGCGCCCGACAAATAAAGGAATAACCATGTGGGGGTAGACCACCACATCGCGCAAAGGCAGTACCGGGATTTCAATGCGTTCAGCACGCTCAGGATTCATAGAGCACTCTCTTCGTTTAGCTTACGCCTTGTTGGGAACGTCGTGAAACGCGTTATCACGGGTTCCACTCCATAGAATAATCAATATATGGGGATGCATTTCTCACATTCAACACTTTATTTAGTAAGAAAAGCAAAATGAGGGAAAATTCCCTCATTTAGTTAATATTGATAACAACTGCGCTAACTTTCCGTTACTCGCCGGAAACCTGAGCTTCCGGTTTGCGGTAAATCAGCATCGGTTCGGTCTGGTTGGTTATCACGTTTTCATCGATAACCACTTTTTCAACATTTTCCATCGACGGTAAATCATACATCGTGTTGAGCAACGCAGCCTCAACGATGGAACGCAGACCACGGGCACCGGTTTTACGCTTCATGGCTTTTTTCGCAATGGCAATCAGTGCTTCACGGCGGAACTCGAGTTCAACATCTTCAATGCTGAACAGTGCCTGATATTGTTTTGTCAGTGCGTTTTTCGGCTCCTGAAGGATCTGAATCAGCGCATCCTCACTCAGTTCACCGAGCGTTGCCACGACAGGCAGACGGCCGATAAATTCCGGGATCAGACCAAATTTGATCAGATCCTCCGGCTCGACCTGAGACAGTAATTCGCCTTCTGTCGCTTTGTCTTTCTCGCCGCGCACTTCCGCACCGAAACCGATACCGGAACGGGTGTTCAGACGCTGGCCGACAACTTTATCTAGACCGGCAAACGCCCCGCCGCAGATAAACAGAATTTTCGAGGTATCAACCTGCAAAAACTCCTGCTGCGGATGTTTGCGCCCGCCCTGCGGCGGAACAGCAGCGATAGTCCCTTCAACCAGTTTCAGCAGTGCCTGCTGAACTCCTTCACCGGAAACATCACGGGTAATCGACGGGTTATCTGATTTACGGGAGATTTTATCGATTTCATCAATATAGACGATACCGCGCTGTGCTTTCTCCACATCATAGTCGCATTTCTGTAAAAGCTTCTGAATGATGTTTTCCACATCCTCACCCACATAACCGGCTTCGGTCAGTGTGGTGGCATCGGCCATAGTGAACGGCACATCCAGGTAGCGGGCCAGAGTTTCAGCCAGCAGGGTTTTACCGCTGCCGGTCGGGCCGATCAGCAGAATGTTACTTTTACCCAGTTCCACGCCGTCAGCGGTTTTATCGCCGTTGCGCAGACGTTTGTAGTGGTTGTATACCGCGACTGCCAGCACTTTTTTAGCCAGTTCCTGACCAATGACATAGTCATCGAGGTGCTGACGAATTTCATGAGGCGTCGGCAGTTCACTGCGCTCACTGCCACGGGCCGGGATCAGATCTTTAATTTCTTCACGGATAATATCGTTGCATAAATCAACGCATTCATCACAGATATACACTGACGGGCCGGCAATCAGTTTCTTAACCTCATGCTGACTTTTTCCGCAGAAAGAGCAGTACAGCAGCTTTCCTGAACCGTCTTTGCGTTTGTCTGTCATCAGTAAACCTCACTTAATCAGTACAGCTCACCGCCTGTGAGCCGCAAAAAATGTCACAGCACCGCAGTACCCTGCCGCCCGGCAGGATACGGGCAGTGCCTGTGTTACTTACCGGTGTGTGTAAATATGGTCAACCAGACCGTATTCCTGCGCTTCTTTCGCGGACAGGAAGCGGTCACGCTCGGTATCACGCTGAATTTCCTCAACGGATTTACCGGTATGGTGAGCTAATAAATCATTCATGCGCGCTTTCACTTTCAGAATTTCCTGAGCATGAATTTCAATATCAGTGGCTTGTCCCTGATAGCCGCCCAGCGGCTGGTGAATCATCACCCGGGAGTTCGGCAGACAGTAACGTTTGCCCGGCGCACCTGCCGCCAGTAAGAAAGAACCCATTGAGCAGGCCTGGCCCACACAGATGGTGCTGACCTGCGGTTTGATGAACTGCATGGTGTCATAAATGGACATCCCTGCGGTGATCACGCCGCCCGGCGAGTTGATATAAAGACTGATGTCTTTTTCCGGGTTCTCAGCTTCCAGGAAGAGTAACTGTGCCACGATCAGGTTTGCCATATGATCTTCAACCTGGCCGGTTAAAAAGATAATACGGTCTTTTAATAAACGGGAATAGATATCGTAGGAGCGTTCACCGCGTGAAGTCTGCTCGATAACCATCGGCACCAGCGCCATGTTGGGTGCGAAAGTATCCTGATTGTCGTGATATGACATGTCCATCTCCTGATTGAATTTTATTGGTGCCTGGCGGATACCGGTTATTTTACTTGAGATCCGGCGCGATGACCATGCGCTATACGCGATCCGGTCACATAAGCAGCATATACTGTCCGGCAGATACCCTGTATGGCAAATATGGGGGATAACCACCGCAGTTTTCAAGGAATATTGTCAGAAATGACGAAAAAACCGCAGACAATACACATTGCCTGCGGTTTTATATCAGATAAACAGCCTTCGGCCGTTCACAAAGAGAGAGGATTAACCTGCTGCCTGAACCTGGTTCATCAGATCAGTGAAGCCGGTTTCTTTATCTGTCACTTTTGCTTTCGCCAGAACAGTTTCAACAGCCTGCTCTTCCAGTGCCAGATTACGGATACCATCCATCATCTGTTTGTTTTTGTTGTAGTATTCCACAACTTCAGCCGGATCTTCGTACGCTGATGCCATTTCTTCGATCAGCGCATTAACGCGATCGTCTTCGGCTTTCAGTTCGTTAGAAGAAATCACTTCGCCTAACAGCAGACCAACCATTACACGGCGCTTAGCCTGGCCTTCAAACAGTTCGCGTGGCAGTTCCATCGCCTGTTTTTCAGAGCCGCCGAAACGCTGTGCCGCCTGACGGCGCAGTTCTTCGATTTCGCTGTCAACAGCTGCTTTCGGTACATCGATTTCGTTTGCTTTCAGCAGACCGTCGATAACCTGAGTTTTGATACGGTTGCGCACTGCGTTTTTCAGTTCGCGTTCCATATTTTTGCGGATTTCCGCTTTCAGACCTTCCAGGGAACCGTCGCCGATACCGAAACGTTTGATGAACTCTTCAGTCATTTCCGGCAGTTCGCGCTCTTCCACTTTTTTCAGGCTGATAGCGAATTTCGCTGCTTTCCCTTTCAGGTTTTCAGCGTGGTAATCTTCCGGGAATGTCACTTCGATGTCGAATTCTTCACCGGCTTTGTGACCCACGATACCGTCTTCAAAGCCCGGGATCATACGGTTCTGGCCCATGACCAGGACGAAATCAGAAGATTTGCCGCCTTCGAACTCTTCGCCGTCAACAGAACCGGTGAAGTCGATAGTGATGCGATCGTCAGCTTTAGCTGCGCCTTCAGTCACTTTCCACTCAGCCTGCTGTTTACGCAGAGTCTCAACCATGCCGTCGATGTCTTCGTCTTTAACTTCAACAACCGGTTTTTCAACTTCGATTGTTTCCAGACCTTTCAGCTCAATTTCAGGGAAGACTTCGAACTCAACAGTGTAAGTGAAATCCTGACCTTCTTTGTACGGCTCATCAACTTTGTAGTCAGGCGCGCCGACAGGGTTGATTTTGTTTTCGATGATAGCGCTGACAAAGTTACGTGACATCAGGTCGCTCAGTGCATCCTGAACCGCCACATCGCCGTAACGCTGTTTGATGATGTTGTGCGGCACTTTACCTTTACGGAAACCGTCGATACGTGCTTTCTTGGCGATTTCAGCTAATTGTTTAGTTACTTCTTTGTCAATATCGGCTGCAGGAACGGTGATTAATACACGACGCCCAAGGCCTTCAGTCGTTTCAACAGAAACTTGCATCTTATTACCTCAAAAAAGTCTATTGCTCGGTCAACTCCATATCTCACACCGGCCCGATGCCTGTGTGAAACGATAATGAACCGGGGCGGTCGCATTTAAAAACCGAGTTCCCTTATATTCAGAAGCGTCCCGAAACCATACGGAATTTCAGACGCGACATTATAGCGATGCTGACAGGCCGCGTCGAGAAGTGCAGACAAAAGAGTCTGAATTTCACCCTTTTTCTGTTAAATTTTGTGCTGTGCGCTGCTTTTTCACTCAAACAGCGGCTTACTTTCCGCCGCCGTGACAACGCGGGGACGGATTCACTCCGCCCTGACTGTGATTCCACTCATCCGGGGTATAAGTATGGAGCGCCAGAGCGTGAACCCCGCCGGCCAGCTCATCAGCCAGCAGCGTGTACATATGACGGTGACGTGCCACCGGGCGCATGCCCGCAAAGGTCTCACTGACCACCACCACCTTAAAATGGGTTTCCGATCCCGCCGGAACATTGTGCTGGCTGCTCTCATTCACCACATCAATATAATGAGGGGCAAGCGCGTGATTCAGTTTTTCTTCAATACGCTGCTGCATTACAGCAGGAAATGATGCCGACATAACTATCCTTCCGGTCAATACTGGCTTTCAGAGAAAGCTCAGTGTAGTGAGTTTTTTATCAAAATCCATACCATTCGCGGATAAAGCCGATTATCATCATGCGTTAAGCCGAACACTCACGCCCCGGCGTTTATCCGGTGCTGTGACTGACTTCAACAACTTGTAACGGATTCATATTATGTTGAAAAAATACCTCCTCCCGCTGTTCGCAATGCTCTTACTGGCCGGGTGTCAGGCACCGTCCAACACCCTGTCCATTGAACCGGTGATGAAATTACCGTCTGCGGATCCGACGCTCGGTGCCGCCACCATCTCTATTACCGGCGTGGATAAACGCCCGTCACAGACCCTGGCTGAATTCAGCCGTAACGGCCAGCTGGCACAGTTGCGCCCGTCCCGTGATCTGCGTTTCCTGATGCAGGAAACCCTGGAAAAACAGATGACCGCACGCGGTTTTATGATTGGCTCACCGGCAAATGCCAATGTCCAGATTTCCATCAATACCTTTAAGGCAGATGTTCAGGAAGGCAGCCTGCGCCATAATATCACCGTCAGTATTGATATTACTGTTCTCGCCACCGCGCAGAATAACAGCACAAAGAGCCGGACTTTCCGCACCAGCTATAATGTGCAGGGCCCGCTAAGCGCCAGCAATGAAAAAATCACTGACGCCTTTAACCGCGCACTCAGCGATATCGTCGCGGACATGGCTCAGGATACCCAAATCAGCCAGTTCATTAAACAGAACACCCGCTACTAATCTGCCGTGCCGTCCGCAGCCGGATAACGCCGGGCGGCCTGCTGTTTTCAGTCACTGTCAATGCGCCGCAGCCTGCGGCGTGTGAGGATAATCATGCTCCGGAGTATTTGGGCGACTTACAGCGAGCGTAATGCCCGTATTCTTTTACTGCTCGGTTTCGCATCCGGATTACCGCTGGCACTGACCAGCGGCACACTCCAGGCCTGGATCACCGTCGAAAACGTGGATATCAGGACCATCGGGTTTTTCACCCTTGTCAGCCAGGCCTATGTGTTTAAATTCCTGTGGGCACCGTTTATGGATCGCTACCAGTTGCCGTTCCTCGGACGCCGCCGCGGCTGGATGATCACCACACAGCTTCTGCTGGTTGTCAGTATCGCCGGTATGGGGATGCTCAAACCCACGGAACACCTCTGGTGGCTGGCTGCGGCCGCCGCGATTGTTGCTTTCTGCTCTGCCTCACAGGACATCATTTTTGATGCCTATAAAACGGATCTGCTGTCCGCGAAAGATCGCGGCACCGGGGCTGCGATATCAACCTTAGGTTACCGGCTGGCAATGCTGCTCTCCGGCGGCCTGGCGCTGTTTATCGCTCACCGTTATACCGGCTGGCAGAACATGTACCTGCTGATGGCGGGAATGATGCTGATCGGTGTGTTTGCCACGCTGAGGGCGAAAGAGCCGGAAACCGATGCCCCGCCGCCGCGCACGCTGCGTGAGGCTGTCCGGGAGCCGCTGGCGGAATTTTTCTCCCGTAACAACACCTGGCTGCTGTTACTGCTGATTGTCCTTTATAAGATGGGGGACGCCTTCGCCCTGACGCTGAGCACGCCGTTTCTGATCCGCGGAGCCGGGTTCGGTCCGGACGAAGTTGGGCTTATCAATAAAACCCTGGGGCTGGCCGCCACGATTGTCGGGGCACTGTACGGCGGTTATCTGATGCAGCGCTGGAGCCTGTTTAAATCCCTGATGTTCTTCGGGATCCTGCAGGGATTTTCCAACCTCGGCTACTGGGTGTTGTCCGTCACACCACAAAATATCTATATGATGGGCGGCGTGGTATTTATCGAGAACATCTGCGGCGGGATGGGCACAGCCGCCTTTGTCGCTCTGCTGATGACACTCTGTAACCGGTCCTTCTCCGCCACACAGTTTGCCCTGCTGTCGGCACTGTCTGCTATCGGCCGCGTCTATACCGGCCCGTTTGCCGGCTGGATGGTGGAAGCCTACGGCTGGAGCTGGTTCTATCTGTTTACCGTGTTTGCCGCAATTCCGGGATTACTGCTGCTGATGTTGTGCCGCAAAACACTGCTCTACACCCAGAAAACGGAGCAGTTTCTGCCGAGGCGGCATTTCCGCAACGGCTACCGGACGGCGATGTCACTGCTCGGTATCACCGCAGTACTGTTCGCGGCCAGCCTGATCCTGCTGCTGACCGGGGTATTTGAACTGACACCGGGCTTTATTCCTGACACGCTGAAAGGCGACCTGTTTATTTACGGCCTGAATATCGGTATTGCCGGGTTGTTCCTGGGCGGACTGCTCGATTATTGTGCACTCCGCCGCGATAAACTGGCCTGACAGGCTGTCACGAATATCAGAAAAAATTCAATCAAAAGTTTATAAAGCCGGTTTTTACCGGCTTTTTTTATGTTTAATTTTAGATTTCTATCACATTTTTTGTAATTTATTTCTTTAAATTACATTCAAAACCACAAATACGTCACATCACCCATTTTCCTTTTTGTGCCTTCACCCTATATTCGCGCTGTTACTTCTGACTTCGATACTCTTTAACGACCAAATAAACAGCTAATAAATTATGAAAAAAACGACTATTGCAGCCCTGATCGCTGCAACCGCCGCGTTTTCTGCGCAGGCTGAATATCAGTGGGGATTTGCTAACGTCAGCATGAACTATCTGGACTGGACCCCGCATACCACTCACAAAAGCGGCAACAGCACGCACAAAGATGACTTTGCGTATCTGGAGCTTGAGGGCGGTGCCGGTTTCAGCTGGGGTGAGCTTTATGGTTTCTTCGACCTCGAGAACGCGTTTAACAGTAAAAACGATTCCGATGCCGGTGATAACCAGCGTTACACCTTCAAAACCACGGCGCGTATCTACCTCGGTGATACCGGTTTCAACGCCTACGGCCATGTCTACGGTACTTACTCTCTGCCGGGTAACGGCGGTAACTTCCATGAAGTGAACACCCTGTATGGTATCGGTTATAACACCGAATTCAACGGCTTATGGTTCAAACCATTTGCTGCCCTGCACTATGTTGATCAAACGTTTTACAGCGGCAACAACGGCTATGTCCTCGGCTGGGTTGCCGGTTATGACTTTAACCTGTGGAATGAAAAATTCAGCGTCACCAACTGGAACGAAATCGAGCTTAACCGCAACGATCGTTACGGCAACGGCGGGCGTGACGGCGTCAACGGCGCGCTGGCCTTATGGTGGACACCGGTTCCGTCAGTGACAACCGGCATTCAGTACCGCTATGCGGATAACAAACTGGGTGAGGACTTTTACCAGCAGGCTGTGGTTTACAGCATAAAATATAACTTCTAGATCACATTTTTCCGCTGCGGGGGGCAAAATCCCCCCGTATTTTTACCAGGAAACTGTTTCTGAACAAAAAAATTTCACCATTACGTCATATAAAGTGTAATAATCAGTGTTTCATCCTTTCGGTATTTCCTTCCCTAATCTAAGCTTAAATATAAATTTGTCTCCTGATTGTTAAAATTGTGATTTTTATTTCACGATTTCACAAAAATTGGCTCACTTGTGATCATTTTAACATAAAGAGGCAACAAACCAACCAATCTTATTACATATATTTACACTGATCTTACCTTGCCGTAATATGTGCGGACTGATGAAACGACAAGAGTACTTGAGTACCTTTGTTTTTGGGGTCGTTGGATGAGACTTATGAACTACAAAAAGAGTATTGGGGTAATCTCGCTGCTCGCATCTGCACTTTTGCTGGGCGGATGCGATATGGCACTGATGAACCCGAAAGGCACTATCGGTGCTGAGCAAAAAACACTGATTTTAACCGCCATTGGTCTGATGCTCATTGTGGTTATTCCGGTCATTATCATGGCAATCGTTTTTGCCCTGCGTTACCGGGAAACCAGAAAAGCAACTTACCGTCCTGACTGGGCGCATTCCAATAAAATCGAGCTGGTCGTCTGGACTGTTCCGATCATTATCATTCTGATCCTGGGTACCATTACATGGAAAACCACCCATGAGCTGGATCCGTACAAGCCGCTGGTCAGTGACCAGGAGCCTGTCACCATCCAGGTTATCTCAATGGACTGGAAATGGTTATTTATCTATCCGGATCAAGGCATTGCCACTGTCAATGAGATCGCATTCCCTGTCGGTGTTCCTGTCAATTTCAAAATCACCTCTGATTCTGTGATGAACTCGTTTTTCATCCCGCAGTTAGGCGGCCAGATTTATGCGATGGCAGGTATGCAGACCAAACTGCATCTGATTGCGGAAGAACCGGGCGTGTACAAAGGCATTTCTGCCAGCTACAGCGGCCACGGTTTCTCTGACATGAAATTTACCGCCACTGCCACCCCGACACGCGAAGCCTTCGATGAATGGGTTGCGAAGGTGAAAGCCTCACCGGACACCCTGACCACCACCGAAGCGTTTGACGCACTGGCAAAACCGAGTGTGAACAACCCAGTTGTCTATTTCTCCGCTGTCAAACCAAACCTGTTTGTGGACACCATTAACAAATTTGGTCACAGCGGCCACGGTGCCGGGAAGACACACGAAGGCGAAAGCCATTCAATGATGAACATGAGCGCAGATGAACACAGCAGCCATATGCCTGCAGCTCATGCCGGGAATGAGGGGTAAAGCATGTTCGGAAAATTAACACTGGATGCCATCCCCCTGCATGAGCCTATCGTTGTAATTACGGTACTGGGTATCATTCTGGGTGGTGCTGCACTTGTCGGTCTTATCACCTACTTCCGCAAATGGACGTGGTTATGGACTGAATGGTTGACCACCGTTGACCATAAAAAAATCGGTATTATGTACATCATCGTTTCAATGGTGATGCTTATCCGTGGTTTTGCTGACGCCATAATGATGCGCGCCCAGCAGGCCCTTTCGTCTGCCGGTGAAGCCGGATTCCTGCCGCCTGAACACTACGACCAGATCTTTACCGCCCACGGCGTTATTATGATCTTCTTCGTCGCGACACCGTTTGTTGTCGGCCTGATGAACCTGGTTGTGCCGTTACAGATCGGCGCCCGTGACGTCGCCTTCCCGTTCCTGAACTCCCTGAGCTTCTGGTTCTTTGTAGTCGGCGTGATGCTGGTGAATATCTCTCTGGGTATCGGGGAATTTGCACAGACCGGCTGGCTGGCCTATCCGCCGCTGTCGGGACTGGAATATAACCCGGGCGTCGGGGTCGATTACTGGCTGTGGAGTCTCCAGATATCCGGTATCGGTACATTGCTGACCGGGGTGAACTTCTTCGCCACCGTACTGCGTATGCGCGCGCCGGGCATGTCGATGATGAAAATGCCGGTCTTCACCTGGGCGGCATTCTGTACCAATATCCTGATTATCGCCGCGTTCCCGATTCTGACTGTCACCTTAACCGGCCTGACATTAGACCGCTACCTGGGCACCCATTTCTTCACCAATGATATGGGCGGCAACATGATGATGTACATCAACCTGGTGTGGGCATGGGGCCACCCGGAAGTGTATATCCTGGTTCTGCCGGTCTTCGGGGTCTTCTCTGAAGTCACTGCGACATTCTCGAAAAAGCGCCTGTTCGGCTATACCTCACTGGTATGGGCAACTATCGCGATTACCGTACTGTCCTTTATCGTCTGGCTGCACCACTTCTTTACCATGGGCTCCGGTGCGAACGTCAACGCCTTCTTCGGTATCGCCACGATGATCATCTCCATTCCGACCGGGGTGAAGATATTCAACTGGCTGTTTACCATGTATCAGGGTCGTATCGAATTCAAAACCCCGATGCTCTGGACGGTCGGCTTTATTATCACCTTCTCCGTCGGTGGTATGACCGGGGTTCTGCTGGCCGTGCCGGGGGCAAACTTTGTCCTGCATAACAGCCTGTTCCTGATTGCACACTTCCATAACGTCATCATCGGCGGTGTGGTCTTCGGTTGCTTCGCCGGTACCGCTTACTGGTTCCCGAAAGCCTTCGGTTTCACCCTGAACGAAAAATGGGGTGTCCGCGCATTCTGGTGCTGGTTCATCGGTTTCTTTGTTGCCTTTATGCCGGTTTACGTGCTGGGCTTCATGGGAATGACCCGCCGTATCAGCCAGAACATTGACCCGACCTTCCACACCATGCTGTTAATCGCAGCCGTCGGCGTGGCGATTATCGGTGTCGGTATTCTGTGCCAGGTTATTCAGTTCTACGTCAGTATCCGTGACCGTGACCAGAACCGCGACCTTACCGGGGATCCGTGGGGCGGCCGCACGCTGGAGTGGGCAACCTCTTCACCACCTCCGTTCTATAACTTTGCTGAAGTACCGGATGTTCAGTCCCGTGATGAATGGTGGGATATGAAAGAAAAAGGCACCGCGCATAAACGTCCTGCAAAATATGAAGAAATTCATATGCCGAAAAACACGGCAGCAGGTGTGATTATCGCCGGTTTCAGCCTGATCTTTGGTTTCGCCATGATCTGGCATATCTGGTGGCTCGCGATTGTCGGTTTCGCCGGCATGATCGTCACCTGGATTGCAAAAAGCTTCGACGAAGATGTGGATTACTATGTTCCTGTGGCTGAAGTCGAAAAAATCGAAAACGCCCACTACGAACAACTGAGCAAGGCAGGTGTGGATAATGTCAACTAATACCCTGACTCAACATAATAACGCCCATGATAATCATGGGCATCACGATGCAGGTGCGACCAAGGTCTTCGGATTCTGGGTCTACCTGATGAGTGACCTGATTCTGTTTGCGAGTCTGTTCGCCATTTATGTGGTGCTGAAAGACGGCACCGCCGGCGGCCCGACCGGCAAAGAGATCTTTAACTTACAGTTTGTACTGGTGGAAACCTTCCTGCTGTTATTCAGCAGTATCACCTACGGCTTTGCCATGCTGGCAATGAACCGCAATCAGGTGGGTCAGGTTAATCTGTGGTTATTTGTGACTTTCCTGTTCGGCCTCGGCTTCGTAGCGATGGAAATCTATGAATTCCATGAATTAATCAGCGAAGGTTACGGCCCTGACCACAGCGGCTTCCTGTCCGGTTTCTTCACCCTGGTGGCAACACACGGTCTTCACGTCACAGCCGGTCTTATCTGGATCATCATCATGATCATCCAGACCAGCCGCCGCGGCCTGACCGAAGTGAATAAAACCCGCCTGAACTGCTTAAGCCTGTTCTGGCACTTCCTGGACGTGGTCTGGATTTGTGTGTTCACCGTTGTTTATCTGTTGGGGGCACTGTAATGAGTCATTCAAATACAGCCGGTACCGGGGCAAGCCACGGTAGTGTGAAAACCTATCTGATCGGCTTTATATTGTCGGTCATTCTGACAGTCATCCCGTTTTATATGGTGATTGAGGGAACCGCCTCAACATCTGTTCTGCTGGCGACTGTTGTGATTACTGCTGTTGTTCAGATTCTTGTTCACCTGGTGTGCTTCCTGCACATGAATACCGCGTCTGAAGAGCGCTGGAACCTGATTGCGTTCCTGTTCACGCTCCTCATTATCGGTATCGTGGTCGTGGGTTCACTGTGGATTATGTACAACCTGAACATCAATATGATGGTTGATTAAGAGTTGCCGATATGATGAAGCAATACCTGCAAGTGACCAAACCGGGAATTATTTTCGGAAATTTAATTTCTGTGGTCGGGGGATTCCTGCTCGCCTCCAAAGGTGACATTGATTACCCCCTGTTCATTGCGACATTGCTCGGTGTCTCGCTGGTCGTGGCCTCCGGTTGTGTTTTTAACAATTACATCGACCGCGACATCGACTCCGTCATGGAACGCACGAAAAACCGCCCTCTGGTAAGAGGGCTTATTGACCCGAAAATCAGTCTGGTTTATGCCTCTGTGCTGGGTATTGCCGGCATGGTGCTGCTGTTAGTGGCAGCCAATGCGGTGGCAATGCTGATTGCTGTTGTCGGCTTTGTGGTTTATGTCGGGGTTTACAGCCTGTACATGAAACGCAAATCGGTCTACGGCACACTGGTCGGCAGTCTGTCCGGTGCCGCACCGCCGGTTATCGGCTACTGCGCGGTGACAGGCCAGTTTGATACCGGCGCACTGATCCTGCTGTTAATCTTCAGTTTATGGCAGATGCCGCACTCCTATGCGATTGCCATCTTCCGTTTCAAAGATTACCAGGCGGCCAATATCCCTGTACTGCCGGTGATTAAAGGTATTTCTGTGGCGAAAAACCACATTATCCTGTACATCATCGCCTTTATGTTTGCCACACTGATGCTCGCCATCAGCGGGTATGCGGGATATAAGTACCTGATTGTCGCCGCAGCGGTCAGTGTCTGGTGGCTGGGCATGGCGTTATCGGGCTATAAGACAACCAATGATCGTGTCTGGGCGCGTAAATTGTTCGTGTTCTCCATTGTCGCTATCACGTCACTCAGTGTGATGATGTCTGTTGACCCCAGCGTCTCCGGTGATGTTCTGCTGGCCTACAGTCGTTAACACACACTTTCTGTAATAACAAAATGGCAGGGCTCCCCTGCCATTTTGTGTTTAGTAAAAACCACAAATCTCATTAGAATGTGGTGTCTGTCTTTTTGAGGTTATCCCATGAACGATAATAAAATGACCCCGCTTGAGCGTCGCGCGACCTGGGGTTTAGGCTCGGTATTTTCTCTGCGCATGCTCGGCATGTTCATGGTATTGCCTGTTATCACCACGTTCGGACTCGATTTTAAAGACGCCACCAGCACCCTGATAGGCTTTGCCATTGGTGTCTACGGCCTGACCCAGGCCATCTTCCAGATCCCCTTCGGCCTGCTTTCTGACAAAATCGGCCGCAAGCCGCTGATTGTCGGCGGGCTGATTATTTTTATGGCGGGCAGTATTGTTGCCGCACTCAGCCACTCTATCTACGGTGTGATTGCCGGACGGGCGCTCCAGGGCGCAGGAGCGATATCTGCTGCCGTCATGGCATTACTGTCCGATACCACCCGCGAACAAAACCGCACCAAAGCGATGGCGTTTATCGGCATCAGTATCGGGATCACCTTTGCAGTTGCTCTGGTACTCGGCCCGGTACTGGCGGATATCGTCGGTCTGTCCGGCCTGTTCTGGGGTATTGCCCTGCTCGCCTTCCTCGGGATCCTCGTCACCCTGTATGTGGTGCCGGACAACAAAGAGCACCGTCAGAACAGAGAAACCGCCGTGGTAAAAGGCGCGATTAAGCAGGTGCTGATGGATAAGCAGCTCGCCCGGCTGAATTTCGGGATCCTCGCCCTGCACACCCTGCTGATGGCCACCTTTGTCGCGCTTCCTCTGGTAATGAGTGATGCCGGGCTGGCGCGGGAATCTCACTGGAAGACGTATCTGTACACGATGCTGATCGCCTTTGTGTCTGTTCTGCCGTTTATTATTTATGCGGAAAAGTACCGCAAAATGAAGCAGGTTTTTGTCAGTTGCGTAATCATGATGGCGCTGGCAGAAATCGTGTTTCTGCTGGCAGACAAAAACCTGTGGCTGCTTTACGGCGGATTACAGATTTTCTTTATCGCCTTCAATGTGATGGAAGCGATTCTGCCGTCACTGATCAGCAAAGAAGCGCCGGCGGGCTACAAAGGGACGGCGATGGGGATTTACTCCACCAGCCAGTTTATCGGCGTGGCACTGGGCGGCAGCCTCGGCGGCCTGCTCTACGGCATCAATGGTGCGGTAACGGTTTTCGGCGGTGGTCTGATACTGACACTCATCTGGCTGGCTGTTAGTCTGACACTGCGTCAGCCGCCGTATGTCAGCAGTCTGCGTCTGGAGTTACCGGAAAATGACGTAAATAATCCGGATATTGCTGTGAAATTACGCGAACAGCCGGGTGTGAGTGATGTAGTGATTATTGCGCAGGAACGGGCGGTGTATGTGAAAACAGATACCAGACTGTCAAACCGCAAACAACTTGAGGCCGTTTTACAGGGCTGACAGGAACCGGCAACCGTACTGATGCAGGTTGCCGGATAACACTCAGTCGCGGAAGTTTTTGAACTGGAAAGGCTGCCCCAGTTTTCCTTCGCGTACCAGTGCCATTACAGACTGTAAATCATCACGGGATTTGCCGGTCACCCGGACTTCTTCTCCCTGGATTTGCGCCTGCACTTTCAGTTTGCTGTCTTTGATCAGCTTGACGATCTTTTTCGCCAGTGCAGCATCGATCCCCTGTAACAGGGTTGCCTCAACACTGTACAGCTTACCGCTGTGAACAATCTCATCCGGTACAGTCAGAGACGCACCGTCAATTCCGCGTTTCGCCAGTTTTTCCCGCATAATATCAACCAGCTGATTGACCTGGAAATCAGATTCACTGGTCATTTTAACACTGTTATTTTTCTCATTGAGCTCAATCGTGGCGGTAATGTTGCGGAAATCCCAGCGACTGGTCACTTCACGCTGTGCGTTTTCCACGGCATTGCGCACTTCATGTAATTCAACTTCAGAAACAATATCAAATGATGGCATCGGAAGACCTCCCTATATTCAACTGACCGGCATAATACCGGGTTTATCAGACCAACAAAAGCACTATATTTCCCGCTATATTTACTAAGGTGCAAACGGCCAAAAAGTGGTACTATTCAGTGATATTGCTCACATCTTTTTCGCTGTCCGGAGTCCTTATGAAAATAACAGTACTGGGTTGCGGCGCAATCGGGAAACTCTGGCTCGCTGCACTGTCAGGCAATCATGAGGTGCAGGGATGGATGCGTATTCCCCAGCCCTACCTGAATGTGAATATTGACTCTCTGAACGGGGAGCCGTTTTACGGGCAATTTACCACAAACGATCCGGAATTCCTCGCACAAACCGAATTATTACTGGTTTGCCTGAAAGCCTGGCAAACCTCCGAAGCGGTCAATCAGTTGCTGCCGCAGATACCGGAATCCTGCCCGGTGTTACTGCTGCACAATGGCATGGGCGTGGCGCGTGAGTTATCCCCCTGCCCGAATCCGCTGCTGACCGGCATCACCTCCCACGGCGCATATGAAGAAAACGGCCTGCTGCATCACAGCCGCCGGGGACTGACCCATATTGGCCCTGTGAATGAACGCGCCCGTCATTACGGCCATCTGGCGGATATTCTGCATGATGCACTGCCGGATGTGGCCTGGCATGATGAAATCGATGCGGCCAGCTGGCAAAAACTCGCCGTGAACTGCGTTATTTCTCCGCTCACCGTTATCTATGACTGCAAAAACGGCGGACTGTTGGCGCACCTGCCGCAAATCCGCGTACTGTGTGATGAAGCTGCTGAAGTGATGCTGCGCGAAGGGATCCACACTGACGGTGATAATATCTATGAATATATTCTTCATGTGATTGAAAAAACCGCGGATCACAGCTCATCCATGCGCCGGGATATTCTTTACGGCCGTTATACCGAAATTGATTACATCACCGGCTATCTGCTGCAACGTGCCCGTTATCACGGGATCCTGCTGCCGGAACATATTCACGTTTACAGCCTCGTCAAACAAAAAGAGGAACAAAATGCCCCCTTCAGTTCTCATTTGTCTCGCTGACGGCTGCGAAGAAACCGAAACCGTCACCACCGCTGATTTGCTGGTGCGTGCCGGTGTAACGGTCACACTCGCCAGTGCCAATGATGACGGCAGTTGCCTGATCACCGGCTCACGCGGGATCCGCATTATGGCCGATGTGCCGCTGGTGCGGGTAGCGGACACCCCGTTTGATGCCATTGTGCTGCCGGGTGGCCTGAAAGGCGCGGAGAATCTGCGTGACAGCCCGCTGGTGATTGAAAAAATCCGCCGCATGCATTGTGACGGGCACATTGTTGCCGCTATCTGCGCAGCGCCGTCTGTCATTCTGGTGACCCACAATCTGTTTCCGCTCGGCAATATGACCGGTTATCCGGCGCTGGAAGATAAAATACCGGCAAAACAGTGGGTCAATCAGCGGGTCTATTTTGATGAGCGCGTTAATCTGCTGACCAGCCAGGGCCCGGCCACCGCCATCGATTTTGCCCTGCGTCTGACAGAGCGCCTGTGCGGACAGGAAACCGCAGCAAAAGTGGCGGCAGAATTAGTACTGCCGCCGGGGATATGGGATTATCAGGATTCCCCTTACCGCACGCTGGCTGATCAGGGCTGAATAACAAGCGGAGCCGGTGTTGCGGGCGTCTGTATTACCTCAGGAGCCTGTTCCGGTTCTGCACCCTTTTCAGGTTCCGGAACCACCATCATCCAGACTTTGGGTTTCAGTGAATAATGTCCCGCTTTCAGTGCCGCCCAGGCCGCCTGCTTCTCTTCTTCAGAGGCATACTGAATATCCTGGTAATCCCGATCTTCCCAGACCTGTTTATCCGGCTGACCGTCTGTGACTTCCGTGGCTTGCTGCCAGATCTGACAATAGAACGATGAATCAGAAGAACCGGTAATACAGACCACCGCATCATCCTGTCCGTTGCCGTCCGCATCCGCCATAAAGCCGATGCACTCCCCGCCTGCAGAGGATTCGGTACAGAACCAGCTGCGCGTGACATCAGGATTTCCTTCCCACCAGGACTCCGGCAACGCCGGGCTGCCCGGTACCGCGAGTATCACATCACGCAGCAACTGCCGCTCTCCCCGGTCATGACGGGATTGTTTCAGTGCTTTGCGGTATTCCGGATTTTCATTCAGCGTGGCGAGTACCTTTTCACCCTCTTTACCCATATACCCGAGAGTATAATTCAGCTCCGAATCAACTTTCAGCCTGCCGTTATCCACACCCGCCAGAATACTGCCGGCAGCAATACGGTTAAAATCCGCAACCGGAGAATTAATCAGAATTAACCCAGTAATCAGTATTAATAACCCGGCTTTGCTGATGATTCCCGTCAGATGAATGCGGCGGAAAATAATCGCCATGCTATAAGCCAGAATAAGCAGAGTAAAAAATAATGCCGCAGAAAAAGCATACAGTCGTTCAACGGTCCAGCTGTACTGACTGACGCGGATAAGGATACCGTAAAGGGACATCACCGTCAGAATATTCAGTATCAAAATACCGCACAACAACAGGTATTTAAACCCTGAGCGGAGAGAAAACAGCCCGCGTTCATTGTCATAAACCAGGTTCAGCAGAATCACATTCAATGCTATGAATAATAGCATAGCTGACGACCCGAGGCCGCTGACTGTGACAGAAGAAACCGCGGAAATCAGCAGGCCTGCAACAAAAATAACAGCAATAATATTGAGCACCGGTAATAAAGCACGGGCGGCACCGGCGGTAATTTTGTACACCGGGAATGTAAGCGTTCCCCGCATAAACACCAGGCTGATGTTCAGCCCGATACAAAACCCAAGCCAGTAAAACAGCTCATTATCCAGTAAGTGGCTGAGATACTCAAAATTGACGATAGAAAAAAGATAGACCGCAATTTTAATAATTCCGATGACTATCAGACCGATTACACAGGCAACAGCTCCCAGCACCGTATTTCTGACATAATGGCTCATCAGAAATGTATAGCCGGGATTATAGCGTCCGGTGGTGAGACAAAACTGCATCCAGGGCAGCAGTAAAAAAAACAGGGAGGTCACTATAACGCTGTTCATAAACTGCGCTGAACTGCTGGTTACTCCCGCATTCAGTAAATACCAGTAATACATCCAGCAAACCAGTAATGCAGCCAAAACCAGGCAAATATAAAAACGGGCTGATTTCAGCCCGGAGATAAGATAACTGCAGACAGAGGGAACGACAATAGCCAGCAATACAGGTAAATAAGCCGCTGGTGCAGACAGGCCGAACATATTACGGATACTGTAATCTGAACTCCCGTACAGAATTCCCCCCTGAAGAACAGCCATAATAATCACAAAAAGATAAGAGTAACGACTAACCGATTCGCGGGGCGTATCGTTTTTCATTGAATGTCCTTTATTAAAATAACGCCTTAATTATAAAAACAATAACATCTGAAAAATGAAATCAACACGCCGAATTCACTATATAACGGTATTTTAAAGGTGAATATGTTGTTAGTGGTAAAATAAAACCCTGCATCCGGAGAGGCAGGGTTCAGAACAGCAGCCGGTATTATTCAGGGACGATATACTTTCACATTGGTATAACCCTGCTCTGCCAGATAAAGTGCCTGAAGACGGCTCATCACCCCGCGATCGCAATAGAGCAGCCAGGTGGTCTCCGCCGGTAAATCACCGAACTGAGTGCTGAGCTTGTAGAACGGCAGTGTGCGCACTTCCGTTCCCTCAATTTTCAGCGGATGCGCTTCCTGTTCATCCGGCGAACGGATATCCAGAACCACATCCGTGGCAGACAGTTCAGACACCATCTCCACTTCAGTAACCTGCTGCTCACTCTGCTGCGCGATCACACGGATATCCATGTTCTGCGCGTTGAGCACCACATCATCCAGAATCGCAAAGTCGAATTTCTCTTCTTCGGCTTCGATTTTCTCTTTCACCGCTTTCACAGTCGGGTTTTTCGAGATCACGCCGCAGAATTCCGGCATGGTACGGGCAAAATCTTCAGTACCGATCTGACGGGCAAGATTGATAATGGTTTCTTTGTCGTGTGAGATCAGCGGACGCAGCACCAGGGTGTCTGTCGCGTTGTCGATCATGCGCAGGTTAGTCAGCGTCTGGCTGGAAACCTGTCCCAGTGCCTCGCCGGTCACAATCGCCTGTACGCCGTAACGTTCCGCGACGCGGGATGCCGCGCGGACCATCATCCGCTTGAGTACCACGCCCATCTGGCCGTCATCCACTTTTTCCAGAATTTCCGCTACCACCGGCTCAAAGTTCACCGCCACAAAGCGGACTTTGTGCGAGCTGCCGAAACGGTTCCACAGGTAATGCGCTACCTGTTTCACACCGATTTCATGTGCCGCACCGCCTAAATTAAAGAAGCAGTAGTGAACACGGCAACCACGGCGCATCAGCATATAGCTGGAGACACCGGAATCGAACCCGCCGGAGATCAGAGACAACACATCTTCCTGAGTCCCGATCGGGAAACCGCCGATCCCTTCCAGACGGCGTACCACAAGGATCAGTTTGTCATCTTCCACTTCCAGATTCACCGTCACATCCGGATGCGTCAGTTTTACCTTCGCGGACGGAATATGCTGATTCAGACCGCCGCCGACATAGCGCTCCAGCTCAATGGAGCTGAACGGATGCTTACCACGGCGCTTGGCACGGACACAAAAGGTTTTGTTTTCCAGTGATGCGGCATACATTTCGAAGGTCTGCTCATAGATATTATGCAGATCGGTAAATGCGCGCTCTTCCACCTGTAAAATATGGTGGATACCGGGAATGCGGGTCAGGCGATCAGCCACACCTTCGCCAAGCTCTTCTTTCTTCACGCGGACTTCAAGATAGTCCCAGTGACGGACAACCGCAACATCTTCGGCCAGATCTTTAAGCACATTGCGGATATTGCTGGTCAGAATTTTAATAAAGCGCAGGCGGACACTCTGGCTTTTGATGGTAATTTCAGGAAATAATTTAATGATAAACTTCATAACGGTTTACTGGCTATCGGCTTGATTTGCAAAGGACGGAGCAGCCGGTGTCAGGCAGCGGCAATCCCCGTTGATGAAATTGAAAGGCGGCAGTATATCACCATATCTCGATCTGCCCCGTAAAAATCGTAAATGAAAGGCACAATTTTCACTGAAAAGTGTAAACTAGGAATTATTTGCGACATAAATGCAACATCACTGAAAAACAGACCATGACCAAAAAAACATCCGCAACGAAAACCGATGCACTGAGCTTTGAAGCATCACTCGATGCCCTTGAAGGGATCGTCACCCGTCTGGAAGCGGGTAACCTGCCGCTGGAAGAAGCCCTGGCCGAGTTTGAACGCGGTATCGCACTGACCCGCACCAGCCAGAAAACCCTGATGGCAGCCGAACAGCGGGTTCAGATCCTGCTGAATGATGATGAAAACGCCCCGCTGAGCGATTTTACACCTGAAAACGACTGACCGCCCGGATCCGGCGGTTCCTGTGTGAACGAGAATGACCATGCCAGAACAAACTCCCGAAACATTCCGCAACCAACTGACACAGGCCAGAGAGCGTGTTGATCACGTTCTTGATGAGATCCTGACCACGCTGCCGTTTGCCGCCACCGACATGGGTAAAGCCATGCATTACGGCGCCCTGCTCGGCGGAAAACGTCTGCGCCCGTTCCTGGTGTACGCCACCGGTGAGATGTTTGGTGTGACGGCTGAAAACCTGGATGCCCCGGCGGCAGCGATTGAGTGTATTCACGCCTATTCCCTGATCCATGACGATTTACCGGCCATGGATGACGACACACTGCGCCGCGGCAAACCGACCTGCCACGTCGCCTTTGGTGAAGCGAATGCTATTCTGGCGGGGGATGCCCTGCAAACCCAGGCATTTGCAATTCTCGCCGCCCGGCCGATGCCGGATGTCCGCCCGCAGGACCGTCTGGCGATGATCGCCGAACTGGCGGATGCCGCCGGTCTTGGCGGAATGTGCGGCGGCCAGGCACTTGATCTGGCAGCAGAAGGAAAAAACATCGGTATTCATGCGCTGGAACAAATACATAACCATAAGACCGGTGCTTTAATCCGTGCTTCCGTCCGTATGGGCGCGATGAGTGCCGGTGAAGCAGGCTATGCCGTATTACCGGCTCTCGACACTTACGCACAGGCTATCGGCCTGGCGTTTCAGGTTCAGGATGACATTCTGGATGTTATCGGTCATACGGATGTGATCGGAAAAAGCCAGGGTAGTGATGCCGCTCACGGGAAGAGCACATATCCGTCACTGCTCGGGCTGAAAGCAGCTCAGGATAAAGCACAGGCGCTTTATCAGGAATCACTGGCTGCGCTTTCACAGCTTGAAGAACATCATTACAACACAGCAACCCTGCGTGAACTTGCTAATTTTGTGATTGAACGTAACAGCTAATCCGTCCGGCACATTCCGGTATTTTCAGAAACTTTAATAAGAATTAGTGAGCATTACATGAGTATTGATATCGCTAAATATCCGACTTTGGCACTCGTTGAGACGCCTGATGATTTGCGTCTGTTACCGAAAGAGAGTTTACCGAAACTCTGCGATGAACTGCGGCAATATCTGTTAAACAGCGTCAGCCGTTCCAGCGGGCATTTCGCCTCCGGTCTGGGCACGATTGAACTGACCGTGGCACTCCATTATGTCTATCAGACTCCGTTTGATAACCTGATCTGGGATGTCGGCCACCAGGCCTATCCGCATAAAATCCTGACCGGGCGCCGCGACCGCATTGACACTATCCGCCATAAAAACGGGCTGCACGCCTTCCCGTGGCGCGAAGAGAGTGAATATGATGTCCTCAGTGTCGGCCACTCCTCCACCTCCATCAGTGCCGGTGTCGGGATGGCGGTTGCCGCTGCCCGTGAGGGACGCAACCGTAAAACTGTCTGTGTGATCGGCGACGGCGCGATCACCGCCGGAATGGCCTTTGAGGCAATGAACCACGGCGGGGATATCAAATCCGACATGCTGGTGATCCTCAATGACAACGAGATGTCTATCTCCGAAAACGTCGGTGCCCTCAATAACCACCTGGCACAGCTGCTTTCCGGCAAGCTCTACACCACACTGCGTGAAGGCGGAAAGAAAGTGTTCTCCGGCCTGCCGCCTATCAAAGATCTGCTGAAGAAAACCGAAGAGCACATCAAAGGCATGGTGGTGCCGAGCACGTTCTTTGAAGAGCTGGGCTTCAATTACATCGGCCCGGTGGACGGACACGATGTGCTTGCGTTAATCCAGACCCTGAAAAATATGCGTGACCTGAAAGGTCCTCAGTTCCTGCATATTATGACGAAAAAAGGGCGCGGTTATGAACCGGCTGAAAAAGATCCGATCAGCTGGCACGCCGTCCCGCAGTTTGATCCGTCAACCGGCACACTGCCGAAAAGTAAATCGTCCAAACCGACCTTCTCAAAAATCTTCGGTGACTGGCTGTGTGAAGAAGCAGAGCACGATCCGAAACTGATGGCGATCACCCCTGCCATGCGCGAAGGTTCCGGTATGGTGCGCTTCTCCAAATCCTTCCCGGATCAGTATTTTGATGTCGCGATTGCTGAACAGCACTCCGTCACCTTTGCCGCCGGGCTGGCTATCGGCGGTTACAAGCCGGTTGTCGCAATTTACTCCAGCTTCCTGCAGCGCGCCTACGATCAGGTGATCCACGATGTCGCGATTCAGAAACTGCCGGTCCTGTTTGCTATCGACCGCGCCGGGATTGTCGGCAACGACGGTCCGACACACCAGGGCGCGTTTGACCTCTCCTTCCTGCGCATCCTGCCGAACATGGTGATCATGACCCCGAGTGATGAAAACGAGTGCCGCCAGATGCTGCACACCGGTTATCACTACGGCAAAGGCCCGGTTGCGGTGCGTTATCCGCGCGGCGGCGGCTGTGGTGCCACACTCCAGCCACTGACTCAGATTGAGATCGGTAAAGGTATTGTGCGCCGTGAAGGGGAAAAAACCGCAATTCTGGTCTTCGGTACCCTGCTGGAGGAAGTCCTGAAAGCGGCAGAGAATCTGAATGCCACTGTGGTGGATATGCGTTTTGTCAAACCGCTGGATGAAGCCCTGATCCTGGAGATGGCAGCGCGCCATGACACACTGGTGACTGTCGAGGAAAACGCCGTTATGGGCGGTGCAGGCAGTGGCGTGAATGAATTCCTGATGGCGCAGCGCAAGCCGGTGCCGGTGCTCAATATCGGTCTGCCGGACAGCTATGTGCCGCAGGGCGACCAGGAAGAGATCCGCAGCGATATGGGCCTGGATGCAGAGCATATTCAGAAATCCATCGAAGCGTATCTGACAAAAGCCTGATTATTCTTCCGGACATAAAAAACCCTGCTGCTGCAGGGTTTTTTATGTCATCAATAATGCCGCTTACTCCGCCGCCGCTTTCACCGCAAAGTGATCAAACCCGCTCAGGGCCGGTTTTACTTCCTCACCTTTGCTGAAATAGCGGATACCGTCACTCTCCGGTTTCATCTGCCCGATACAGCAGAAAGGTGCGCCGGTATGTGCCAGTGCCATTTCCAGTGCGCCACGGTTGATTTCCGGAACGGTAAAGCACAGTTCGTAATCCTCACCGCCCGCCAGTGCACGGGCAAGCGCCTGCTCCGGTGATGAACAGGCTTTCAGTGCCTCAGACATCGGTAAGTTATCCAGCTCAATCCTGGCACCGCAGCGGCTGGCTTTCAGGATATGGCCGAGATCGGAAATCAGACCGTCAGAGATATCTATTGCAGAGGATGCGAGATCGCGCAGTGCCTGTCCCTGCAAAATACGCGGTTGCGGCCGCAGATGGCGTTTCAGCAGATACTCTTTATGCGCAGGATCATCAGGCTGCAGTTCACCCAGCAAGATTGCCAGTCCGGCGGCGCTGTCACCCAGTGTGCCGGTGACGTAGATCCAGTCGCCGTTACGGGCACCAGCACGTTTCATCGCCCGCCCGGCCGGGACCAGACCATGAACCGTCAATGTCAGGCTCATCGGGCCGCGTGTGGTATCGCCGCCGATTAACTGCATGCCGTAATAATTCAGTTGCTCAAAGAAGCTGTCGCTGAACTCGCCCAGCCACGCTTCATCAATGGACGGCAGTGTCAGCGCCAGGGAAACCCAGGCCGGATCCGCGCCGATAGCAGCCAGATCACTTAAATTTACCGCAAGGGATTTCCACGCCAGATCACGGGCAGAAACGGAAGGCAGAAAATGAATACCGGACACCAGGGTATCCGTGCTGACAGCAACCTGCTGTTTTTCCGCTACGGTCATCAGAGCGCAATCATCCCCGATACCCAGTTCAACGTCCCGGCGGTAATAGTGCTGCCGGTCAAAAAAACGCCGGATGAGATCAAATTCACCACAAGCCATAATCAGAAATTCCGCAATCAGATAAAGACAAAAGGCCGGTTAAACCGGCCTCTTTTATATCATGTCATTTATGTCCGTGCATAAAAGTATCAGATGATTACTTTCTGCGGGCATTCGGCGCGGCTTTATCAAGCACGCCATTGACAAATTTGTGGCTCTCTTCCGCGCCGAACACTTTTGCCAGTTCAATCGCTTCGTTGATAACCACTTTGTAAGGGACATCCTCACGGTAGCTTAATTCATACATCGCCAGACGCAGAACTGCTTTTTCCACCTGACCTAACTCCTCCAGCTGGCGGGAGAGGTACGGAGCCATCAGTGCATCAAGGCGCACCGCATTCGTTGCCGCACCGAAGAACAGCTCACGAAAATAGGCGACATCAACGTCTTTGACATCCTGCTCTGACAGAAATTCTGATTCAACATCCGCAATATTATTGCCGGATAACTGCCACGAATAAAGCGCCTGAACGGCACATTCACGAGCACGACGACGAGCTGCAGGTTTCACACATATCCCCTTACTAAAATCCGGATTCAGCCTTTGATGGCTTTAATTACATTAATCATTTCCAGCGCGGTCATTGCGGCTTCCGCCCCTTTGTTACCGGCTTTGGTTCCCGCACGTTCAATGGCCTGTTCAATATTTTCGGTGGTCAGTACCCCGAAAGTAACCGGAATCGAGCTGTTCATCGCAACGGCAGATAACCCGGAGCTGCATTCACCGGACACATATTCAAAATGTGCGGTGCCGCCGCGGATAACAGTACCCAGCGCGATAATAGCGTCATATTTTCCGGTATCGGCCAGCGTTTTCACTGCCAGCGGCAGTTCATAAGCACCCGGCACCCAGACCGTTGTAATGTTCTCAGAGGAGACCTGGCCAATACGCTCAAGCGCATCAACCGCACCGTCTAACAGGCTGTCGTTGATGAAGTTGTTAAAGCGGGCAATTGCGATGGCGATACGCGCACCCGGCGCACTGACAACACCTTTAATGACGTTCATAGCCTTTCCTTCTTACGAGTTTCATACTGCGGGGCGCGGATTTTATCACATTCTTTCCGTCACCGCGCCTGTGTTTTTCAAACTCCGGAATAAAAATTAAATTCCGGCGTAAATTCAGAGGTTAATAAACCGGGATCAGCCGCAGGCGGAGATCCGGCCCGACCATCGTGCAGTCGTCGATCCGCAGCTGCGGCGCATCACGCAGATGCGCAAGCGGCGGCAGTGTAAAGAGATCCTGTGCATCACTGCCCAGAATCTTCGGTGCCAGATAAAGCACGATTTCATCCGCCAGTCCGGCTTTCAGCAGTGCGCCCGCCATATGTGAGCCGCACTCTGTCCAGATATGGTTAATATTGCGTTTGCCGAGCTGCATCATCAGCAGAACCAAATCGACACCACTGCCGTTCTCCGGCAGGATCATTTCCTCAACATCCCCCTGCCAGTTATCCGGCTGAGAAGCGGTCCGCGCCAGCCAGCAACTGCCCGGCAATTGTGTGACGCGGTGCTGAGCGGTCACCCGCTGACGGCTGTCTGTGATAATCCGTACCGGCTGACGGATATCCGCCTCCGGGTAGCTCTGCTGCAGCGATGCCGGGAAATCCGCATGGCGGACAGTCAGGCCCGGATCATCTGCCAGAACCGTGGCACTGGTGGATAAAATCGCCCCGGCCTGTGCCCGGAACTGCTGCACATCCTGCCGCGCGGCTTTTGAGGTGATCCACTGACTTTCACCATTGGCTAATGCGGTTTTTCCGTCGATCGAGGCCGCCATTTTCAGCTGAATATACGGGAAACCGGTGCGCATCCGTTTAAAGAAGCCTTTATTCAGCGCTTCGGCTTCCTGCATCAGTACGCCGTGGCTGACCTCAATACCGGCTTCGCGCAGTTTAAACAGTCCGCGTCCGGCCACCTGCGGATTCGGATCCTGCATGGCGGCCACCACCCGGCTGACGCCGGCATTTATCAGCGCTTCGGCACACGGCGGTGTACGGCCGTGGTGACTGCACGGCTCCAGTGTGACATACGCGGTGGCGCCACGGGCTTTATCACCGGCCATGCGCAGCGCATGCACTTCCGCATGCGGTTCACCGGCACGCTGATGGTAACCTTCACCAACGATTTCGCCGTCACGGACAATCACACAGCCGACATTCGGGTTCGGTGCGGTAGTAAAACGACCCAGCGCCGCCAGTTCAAGGGCGCGGGCCATATAAAATTCATCAGAATGCATCATGTTCAGTCCTGCAGGCGGGCAATTTCCTCGCCGAATTCACGGATATCCTCAAAACTGCGGTAAACCGAGGCAAAGCGGATATACGCGACTTTATCCAGCTTTTTCAGCTCGCTCATCACCAGTTCGCCGACAAACTTAGCAGAGACTTCCCGCTCGCCGGTAGCCCGTAACTGCGATTTGATGTGACTGAGGGAGGTTTCGATATCATCAGAGCTGACGGGGCGTTTTTCCAGCGCCTTCTGCATACCGCGGCGCAGTTTTTCTTCATCAAACGGTTCGCGGCTGTCATCACTTTTGACCACACGCGGCATCACCAGCTCGGCGACCTCAAACGTGGTAAAACGTTCGTGGCATTCCAGGCACTGGCGGCGGCGGCGGACCTGAGAACCATCACCCACCAGGCGTGAGTCGATGACTTTGGTATCAACGGCGGAGCAAAACGGGCAATGCATAAATTATCCTGCGGGTCAATGAACTGTTGCGGTAGTTTACCCTGTTTATACATAAAAAACACCCTGCATGCATGCACATACAGGGTGTTTTATGTTTTTTCGCGGCAGAAATTACGGCAGGATAGATTCCTGGTCCGCGCCTTCTTTTTCCACTTTCTGCACAATCAGGTGCTCACGCTTCATACCCAGTTTCAGGGCCAGCGCGGACGCCACGTAGATTGAGGAAATCGTACCGATAGACACACCAATCAGCATGACCAGCGAGAAGCCTTTCAGCATTGCACCACCGAAGATATAGAGCATCAGAACCACTAACAGGGTGGTTGCCGATGTCATAATGGTACGGCTTAACGTCTGAGTCAGGGAAACGTTCATGATCTCATACGAGGTACCACGGCGGATTTTGCGGAAGTTCTCACGGATACGGTCAGATACCACGATACTGTCGTTCAGTGAGTAACCGATAACCGACATCAGTGATGCCACAATGGTCAGGTCAATCTCAATATGGAACAGCGACAGTACGCCGAGGGTGATGATAACGTCGTGCGCCAGCGCGATAACCGCACCTAACGCCAGACGCCATTCAAAACGCATCGCCACATAGATCAGGATACAGATTAATGCCGCGATCAGCGCCATTGCGCCGGTCTGAGCCAGTTCCGCACCCACACTCGGGCCGACGAACTCGATACGCTTAACCACCGCACTCTCATCAATGTTTTTGTTGATCACATTGATAACGGTTTTACCCAGTTCCTGACCCGCAGTACCTTCTGCCGGCGGCAGACGTACCATGATGTCACGGCTGCTGCCGAAGTTCTGGATCAGCGGATCTTTAAACCCGGCATCCGAAACGGTATCACGGATTTTATCCAGGTCAGCCGGCTGACTGAAGTTAACTTCAATGACGGTACCGCCGGTGAAGTCCAGACCCCAGTTAAACCCTTTCACGCCGATGATTGCCACAGAGGCAATCAGCAGCAGTGCCGAGATGGTAAATGCCACGTTGTCCCAGCGCATAAAGTCATAGACTCTGCGGCCGTGGTTTAATTGTTCAACAGTATAATCCTGTGCCACAACGTGCTCCTTAAATAGACAGCTTATTAATACGTTTACCGCCATACAGCAGGTTCACGATGGCACGTGTACCGATAATCGCTGTAAACATGGAGGTTGCCACACCAATGGCTGTCGTAATCGCAAACCCTTTAATCGAACCGGTACCGACCGCGTAAAGAATGACAGCGGTAATCAGTGTGGTTAAGTTTGCGTCGATAATACTTGAGAAGGCGCCTTTGTACCCTTCATGGATTGCCTGCTGGACAGAACGCCCGTTGCGCAGTTCCTCTTTGATACGTTCGTTTATCAGAACGTTCGCATCAACCGCAACCGCAAGGGTCAGCACGATCCCCGCAATCCCCGGCATGGTCAGCGTAGCGCCCGGTAACAGCGACATCACCCCGACAATCAGGATAAGGTTCGCCAGTAACGCGCTGCTCGCGATCAGACCGAATTTACGGTAGTAGATCACCATGAACAGAATTGAGGCCATCAGCCCCCACAGACACGCTTCCAGGCCCTGCTCGATATTCTGCAGACCCAGAGTCGGCCCGATGGTCCGCTCTTCCACAATCTGGATTGGTGCAATCAGCGCACCGGCACGCAGCAGCAGTGATAACTGACGTGCTTCATTGGCATTATCAATCCCGGTGATACGGAAGTTCGATCCTAAACGGGACTGGATATTGGCAATGTTGATAACTTCTTCGTTTTTCTCAAGGATTGAGCGGCCTGCGGCATCTTTACGCCCGCTGTCTTTATATTCGACAAACAGGGTCGCCATCGGCTTATACAGGTTATCCTTGGTGAAATCGGACATGGTGTTACCACCGGCGCTGTCGAGCGAGATGCTGACCTGCGGCTGACCGTACTCATCACTCTGTGAAGTGGAGTCAGTAATGTGGTCACCGGTCAGAATCACACGCTTGTACAGGGCGACTTTGCGTCCATCACGGGTGTATTTCACTTCGGTGTCACCCGGGATACGGCCTGCTTCGATAGCGGCAGGGTCAACAGCACCGTTGACCAGGCGGAATTCCAGAGTGGCGGTTGCCCCGAGGATTTCTTTCGCCCGTGCGGTGTCCTGAATACCAGGTAATTCCACCACGATGCGGTCCGCACCCTGGCGCTGCACCAGCGGCTCGGCAACACCGAGCTGGTTAACACGGTTACGCAGGATAGTGATGTTCTGCATGACAGCATAGCTGCGCGCTTCACTTAAGCGCTGGTCGCTCATTACAGCGGTCAGAGTATTATCTGAACCGTCTTTGAAGACTAAATCGCGCAGGCGTTTTGATAACAGCGAGCTGGCTTCGGAACGTGATGCATCATCACGGAAGCGGACTTCCACGCCGTAATCCGCTGATTTGCGGACAGACGCAAACGGAATGCTGTTTTCACGCAGCAGCGAGCGGATACCGTCGAGGTTCTGCTCCTGCAGTTTACCCAGCGCGGTTTCCATATCCACTTCCATCAGGAAGTGAACACCACCACGCAGGTCGAGACCCAGTTTCATCGGCTCACCACCCACGGCAGTCAGCCATTTTGGTGTCGCCGGGGCAAGGTTCAGGGCAACAACATATTGCTCACCTAAGCCTTTCACCAGCTCTTCACGGGCACGTAACTGGATATCAGGATTTGAGAAACGGGCAAGTATCACACCGTTTTCCAGTGCGACCGACTTACTCGCGATCTGATCTTTTTCTAAAATGGTCCGGACCTGATCCAGGGTCTGTTCATTGGCGGCGGTTCCCCGCGCGCCAGTGATTTGAACAGCCGGATCCTCTCCATACAGGTTTGGAAGCGCATAAAGCAAACCGATGAGGATCGCAGCGATCAGCATCAGATACTTCCACAAAGGATAACGGTTTAACACGGCAGTCCCTTCGGGAAAATCATACTACAGGAAGATTACAGCGCCTTCAGTGTACCTTTCGGTAAAACTGCTGCGACGAAATCACGTTTGATGGTTACTTCAGTTGTTTCGTTCAGTTCCAGAACGATGTAGCCGGTGTCAGACACTTTAGCCACACGACCGATCAGACCACCGGTAGTTAACACTTCATCACCTTTGGTGATGGAGTCCATTAATTGCTTGTGTGATTTAGCACGTTTCTGTTGCGGGCGCAGGATCATGAAGTAGAAAATCAGCACGAAAACGACCAGCATAACAATCAGAGACATCGGGCTGCCCTGAGAAGCGGCCGCACCAGTTGATGCTACTGCGTCAGAAATGAAAAAACTCATCAAACTATCCTCTTGTTATTCACATAATTATCAGGCAGATAAACCTGCCGGTGATGTATCGCCTATGTTATACACCACCGGGTGATCCCGTTTCGGGGAAATCACTCACTTAACGGCGGAACGGGTTTCCCGATCCGCTGATAAAATTCAGCGGCAAATGCTTCCAGACGGCCTTCTTCAATTGCCTGCCGGATACCCGCCATCAGACGCTGATAGTAGCGCAGATTATGAATGGTATTTAAGCGCGCGCCAAGGATTTCATTACAGCGATCCAAATGATGCAGATACGCACGCGTATAATTGCGGCAGGTATAGCAGTCACATTCCGCATCCAGCGGCGATGTATCTGATTTATACTTCGCATTACGGATTTTTACCACGCCGTCCGTCACAAACAGATGACCGTTACGGGCATTACGGGTCGGCATCACGCAGTCGAACATATCAATACCGCGGCGCACACCTTCCACCAGATCTTCCGGTTTACCCACGCCCATTAAATAGCGCGGTTTATCTTCCGGGATCTGCGGACAGACATGCTCCAGAATCCGGTGCATATCTTCTTTCGGCTCGCCGACAGCCAGACCGCCAACAGCGTACCCATCAAATCCGATTTCCACCAGTCCTTTCACAGACACATCGCGTAAATCTTCGTAAACACTGCCCTGGATGATACCGAACAGCGCATTCGGGTTACCCAGCTCATCGAAACGGTCACGGCTGCGTTTAGCCCAGCGCAGAGACATTTCCATGGATTTCTTCGCGTAGTCCCAGTCCGCCGGATACGGTGTGCACTCGTCAAAAATCATCACGATATCAGACCCGAGATCGTACTGAATTTCCATCGATTTTTCAGGACTTAAGAAGATTTTTTCACCGTTGATCGGGTTACGGAAATGGACACCTTCTTCTTTGATTTTGCGCATTGCGCCCAGGCTGAACACCTGGAAACCGCCGGAGTCAGTCAGAATCGGGCCTTTCCACTGCATAAAGTCATGCAGATCGCCGTGCAGTTTCATAATTTCCTGACCGGGACGCAGCCACAGATGGAACGTGTTGCCTAATAAGATTTGCGCACCGGTCTCTTTCACTTCTTCCGGTGTCATTCCTTTCACTGTGCCATAAGTCCCCACCGGCATAAATGCAGGGGTTTCAACAACGCCACGATCAAAAATTAAGCGACCACGGCGCGCACGGCCGTCTGTCGTCTGCAGTTCATATTTCACAAAACCTCCGGCATCAGAAAAACAGTCTGATGATGTTTAATTAGCGGCAGTCAGTCAGCAGTCGCTGAAATCTGCCGGATCAATAATTCTGTAGTATATCAGTCGTCGTGACCAACTTTTTCAAATTTCGCCTGCGGGTTGCGGGTAATAAACATCGCATCCCCGTAGCTGAAGAAACGGTAACGTTCACGCACCGCCGCTTCATACGCCTGCATGGTGTGCTGATAACCGGCAAAAGCGGAAACCAGCATAATCAGCGTGGATTCCGGCAGATGGAAATTGGTGATCAGCGCATCCACCACCTGATACTCATATCCCGGATAAATAAAGATTTGGGTATCATCAAAAAATGGCGCTATCAGTGCATCCTGTGCCGCTTTCGCCGCACTTTCCAGGGAGCGCACGGATGTTGTGCCGACCGCAACCACTTTATTACCCCGTGCTTTACACGCCAGCACGGCATCAACCACATTCTGCGGCACTTCCGCATATTCGGAGTGCATGATGTGATCTTCGATGTTATCCACGCGCACCGGCTGGAAAGTCCCCGCCCCGACATGCAGGGTGACAAAGGCCATTTCCACGCCCTTTTCGCGCAGTGCCGCCAGCAGCGGCTCATCAAAGTGCAGCCCGGCAGTCGGTGCGGCCACCGCACCGGGGCGGTCATTATACACGGTCTGGTATAACTCGCGATCTGACTCTTCATCAGGGCGGTCAATATAAGGCGGCAGCGGCATATGACCAATCTGATTCAGAATGGTCAGCACATCGCGCTCATCATCAAAACGGATTTCAAACAGCGCATCGTGACGCGCCACCATGGTGGCTTTCACGCTCTCATCTTCGCCCAGCAGCAGCTCCGCACCCTCTTTCGGTGCTTTCGATGCGCGGACATGCGCCAGTACACGGTGCTCATCCAGCATCCGCTCCACCAGCACTTCAATCTTTCCGCCGGAGGCTTTGCGGCCGAACATTCTGGCGGGGATCACGCGGGTATCATTAAATACCAGCAAATCTCCGGGATTGAGTTTATTCAGCACATCGGTGAAGATACCGTGGTTCAGTTCACCACTGATACCATCAAGCGATAACAGACGACACTTGCTCCGCTCCGCCTGCGGGTAGCGGGCAATCAGTTCGTCCGGCAGTTCAAAAGTAAAATCGGCAACACGCATGAGATTCTCGGTTTCATCTCAAAAAGAAAAACAGGCGCAATAGTCTAGTGCCCCGGTAAGCAGGGCGCAAGAAATAACCCGCCGACGGCGGAATAAAAGGCTGCGGTATTATGAATTTTCTCGCACATCTCCACCTTGCCTCACTGGCAAACAGCAGTTTTCTCGGCAATCTGATGGCCGATTTTGTCCGCGGTGCTCCGGAACAACAGTACAGCGCACCGGTCGCGGCGGGGATCCGGCTGCACCGGCGTATTGATACACTGACCGATTCACACCCGCTGGTACGGGAAGCCCGTCAGCTGTTCCGCCCGGAATACCGCCGCTACGCGCCGATCACGCTGGATGTGGTCTGGGATCATTTTCTTTCCCTGCACTGGTCTCAGTTTGAACCGAAAACGTCGCTGACCGATTTCACACAACACGTCCGCACAGTGATTGAGCCACAACTGGCGTTTACACCGGTAAAATTTCAGGAACTGAATGAATTTATGTGGCCGCAGCGCTGGTTAATCCGTTATCAGGAGATCCCCTATATCGGACAGGTGCTGGCGGGAATGGCAAAACGACGTCCGAAACTTGCCGCACTCAGAGAGACAAATCAGGATTTTACCTATAATTATCAGTCTCTTGAAAATATCTTCTTCCGCTTCTATCCGCAGATGATGGACAGCGTGACAACGCCGTTTACAGGTCAGTAACGGTTTTTACGTTCATTCACACAATTAGCACTTGAACTTTACTCAAATAACTCTATCTTATTCGGGTAGCAGATAGAATAATGAACTATTGATAGGTAAAACCTATTATATTAATCGGTATTATGATCTTTAATACCATCCCCGGATTCTTTATTCTGTCTGTTGTGTATTGCCATACTCTATATAATCTTACAGGAGTAAATTATGGTTCTGGTAACCCGTCAAGCCCCCGATTTTACAGCTGCAGCCGTTATGGGTAACGGTGAAATTGTTGATAACTTCAATCTGAAAAAACACCTGAACGGCCGTCCGGCTGTTATCTTCTTCTGGCCGATGGACTTCACTTTCGTCTGCCCTTCTGAGCTGATCGCATTCGATCACCGCTATGAAGAATTCAAAAAACGCGGTGTGGAAGTGATTGGTGTGTCTATGGACTCTGAGTTTGTTCATAACGCATGGCGTAACACTGCTATCGACGATGGCGGTATCGGTCCGGTTCAGTATCCGATGATTGCGGATATCAAACATGACATCATGCGAGCTTACGGTGTTGAATTTCCGGAAGCCGGTGTTGCTCTGCGCGGTTCTTTCCTGGTGGACAAAAACGGTGTTGTTCGTCATCAGGTCGTCAACGACCTGCCGCTGGGCCGTAACGTAGACGAAATGCTGCGTATGGTTGACGCACTGCAATTCCACGAAGAGCACGGCGATGTATGCCCTGCACAGTGGGAAAAAGGTCAGGAAGGTATGAATGCATCTCCGAAAGGCGTTGCTGACTTCCTGAAAAAGAACTCCGGCAAACTGTAAGTTCCGGCAGTTAACAGATACAAAAACCAGCCTGCGGGCTGGTTTTTTTGTGCCTGAATCACGGACAAAAAAATACCCTGTACATGACAGGGTATTTTTATAATCCGGACTATCAGGCGTGTTTGTGATTCACTTCCGGCTCAGCGCCCATCAGGCGATCAACCACGATAGAAACCACCAGCACAGCCAGCGACGGCGCAAGCCATGCCAGGTCATATTTGAAGAACGGCAGTGACTCAATCCATGACGGCATATAAGGGCCGAACATTTTAGTGGCTTTCAGAGCACCCATCGTCCCGAGGATCAGGCTGACCAGCATTGCCGGCGCAACCACCCGTCCCGGTTTTTTCCAGAAACGCAGTGTGAAACTCAGCAGGATCAGCACAATACACGGCGGATAAATGGATACCAGCACCGGAATGGAGAATGCAATCAGCTTGCTCAGCCCCAGGTTGGAGATCACCATGGAGAACGCACCGAGGATCCACACCAGAGTACGGTAAGAAATCGGCAGATAACGGCTGAAGAATTCCGCACAGGCGCAGGTCAGGCCGATCGCCGTTACCATACAGGCAACAAAAATCAGTACCGCCAGGAAGAAGCTGCCGTAGTTACCGAAGGTATACTGGACATACTCATGCAGAATTTCCGCGCCATCAGCAGGGTTCGGGATAATCGACCCGCTGTTTTCCCCTAATTTGAACAGTGCCAGATAAACCAGTGTCAGCAGCACACCGGCAATCAGCCCGGCCCACATGGTATAGCGGGTCAGCAGTGAGGAGTTTTCCACTCCGCGCGAACGGGCGGCATTAACAATGACAATCCCGAAGACCATTGCACCAAGGGTATCCATGGTCAGATAACCATTAATAAACCCGTTGGAGAATGCCATTTCTTTATACTCCGGCGTTGCCATAATAGCATCACCGGCCGGCCACATTACCGCAGCCACCCCGAGGATAGCCAGAGCCAGCATTTTAACCGGTGCCAGCACATGGCCGACGCTGTCCAGCAATTTCCCCGGATACAGGGAAATACCGATCACACAGGCAAAGTAGATCACGCTGTAAATCAGCAGAGAAATATCAGATTCCCCGCCAACCAGCGGCGCAATCCCGATTTTATAAGAAACGGTGGCTGTACGCGGCGTGGCAAACAGCGGCCCGACGGACAGATAGGCCACAACAGCCAGCAGCAGCCCGGCGTATTTACCGACTGGTGTACTGAGTGCCTCAATACCGCCGCCGACTTTTGCCAGTGCGATCACGGTCAGAACCGGTAAACCAACGCCGGTGATCAGGAACCCGGCTGCCGCCGTCCAGACCATTTCGCCGGCCTGAAGGCCGACCATTGGGGGAAATATAATATTTCCCGCCCCGACAAACAGCGCGAAGGTCATAAAACCTAAGGCTAAAATATCTCGTGAAGTTAAACGATGCGCCATATTATTTTTGTCTGTTACTGTTAATTTAATGTGAAATATTCAATAAAAATATCGGAAATAAAAATCCAACTCCCTGATCTGTCACCGACGCTATCTCCTGCTGTTTTAACAATCTGTTAGCACTACGTTATTCATATTAAGTTAATAACTATAGTGATTATATTTAAAAAACAGTGATATTTGCCAATAACTCACTACAAGTAAAACTTTTATAGCGCAGAAAGGCAATAGTCAAAGCAAAAACCAGAACTATATACCGAAGTCTATTTCCAAAGCAGCGATTGCTGTTATGTAAGCTTCAATAAACACTATATGATTTGTTTATATTTTAATCAGGCATTTTAAATCTGCTGAAATTAGCAGCGATTAAATAAAGAAAGCGGCAAAAGCCGCTTTAATGAGAAGATTTAGCGATAAGCCGCGCAGGAATGGTAAAACTGAACTCCGTTCCCTGCCCGGGTTTGCTGGTAATATCCAGATGGGTGTGGTGATGCTGTAAAGCGTGTTTCACTATCGCCAGCCCCAGACCGGAGCCGCCGGTCTGCCGCGAGCGGGATTTATCCACACGGTAAAAACGCTCCGTCAGGCGGGACAGATGTTCCGCCGGAATGCCCGGACCGTTATCTTTCACACTGAACACCGCGTTACCGTTACGCAGCGCCCAGCTGACCTCAATCAGGGTGTTTTCCGGCGTGTGATTCACTGCGTTATACACCAGGTTCGACATGGCGCTGCGCAGTTCTTCCTCATCCCCGAAAATCTTCAGTTTGTCATCCACCGCAAAGCGGATGTCATGGTTGCCCCGGCTGAGCGTCACGGCTTCCTGCTGAAGCATTATCAGCATCCCCGGCACATCCACGACCTGATCCAGCCCGCTTTTAACAGCCACTTCAATTTTTGAGAGCTGCAAAAGCTGTTTAACCATGCCGTCCATACGGCGGGTCTGCTCCTGCATGGTCAGAATCGCTTTTTTATTCATCGGATTATCAAAATCCTGATCCGCGAGCATTTCCAGATAGCCCTGCAAAACCGTCAGCGGCGTGCGCAGTTCATGACTGACATTGGCAAAGAAATCACGCCGCGAGTTTTCAAGACGGCGCTTTTCCGTCACATCGCGGGCAACCATCAGTAATTGCCCTTCTGAATACGGCATGATGCGCAATTCCATCATGCTGCCGTTATTCAGTTCCAGCGTCAGCGGCAGGGTATAATCGCCTGCGGTCAGATAACGGCTGAAATCCGGGTAACGCAGAAGGTTAAAGATATGCTGCCCGTTATCATCCGGCCAGCGAAAACCAAGAAGGTGCTGGGCATGTTTGTTACACCAGAAAATATTGCCGTCTTCTGTCATCATCACCACCGCATCCGGCAGGGATTCTGCCCCGCTGCGAAAGCGTTTGATCAGGGTGGCGAGTTCGCGGCGGCGCTTGCGGTTACGCTGCTGAAGCTGGTAGATACCGTAAAAAATCGGCTCCCAGCTGCTGCGGCCCGGCGGCGGCAGCATACTGCGGTCCAGCCACAGCCAGTCAGACAGTTTCAGTAAGTTATAGCTGTGCCAGACAGCAGCGGCAAACAGGGCACCGGCAAGAAACCAGCCGGTATAGCCGAAAAAAAGTGACAAAAAGAGTGCCGGCAGGCAGAAAACCAGTAATTCCAGTACAATTTTTTTCCACGAAAGACGCTCAAGCACGCGCGATCCTCTTGCGGTTTAACATTATTATCAGTAACGGACAGAGAAGCGGTAACCCGTTCCCCGGACTGTCTGTATCATTTTATCGTGTCCGTCCGCTTCCAGCGCTTTGCGCAGGCGGCGGATATGCACATCCACCGTACGGTCCTCAACATAGACGTTCTCGCCCCAGACATAGTTGAGCAGCTGTTCACGGCTGTAAACCCGCTCCGGATGAGTCATAAAGAAGTGCAGCAGTTTGAATTCGGTCGGCCCCATTTCCAGCGGATTCTCATTACTGGTTACGCGGTGGGATGCCGGGTCGAGTGTCAGGCCGTTCATGGCGATAAGATCATCTGCCACCATCGGGGAGATGCGCCGCAGAATCGCTTTAACACGGGCCACTAACTCTTTCGGTGAGAAGGGTTTGGTCAGATAATCATCCGCGCCGGTTTCCAGACCTTTGACACGGTCTTCCTCTTCACCGCGCGCCGTCAGCATCATCACCGGAATTTCCCGCAGCTGACTGTCCCGTTTCATATGTTTGATAACCTGAATACCGGAACCGCCCGGGATCATCCAGTCCAGCAGGACAAGATCAGGGAAAGGCTCCACCAGCCGGGCAATGGCCGCATCATAATCATCGGCCTCGATAGGCTGATAGCCATTCTGCTCCAGTACAAAACAGACCATTTCACGGATAGGTGCTTCATCTTCAACGACTAAAATTCGTCTTGCCATGGCGTTCCCTGTTTACCGTTAATTTCATTTCATCAGACAGTGCCGCGATTATGCGTCACTTTTGTGACAGATTTATGAATATCAGCCGATACCTCAGCCTGCACCGCAAAGATAATGTCATTAAACTGACATACTACACACAAAATGCGTGTCAGATCGTAATATACTGGATATTCATCCAATATTTATTTTTACCGCCTGATTTCCGTTATACTCTGTTTTCAGTAAACCGCCTAACGCAATGCGCATTCAGTTCGCCCGGCAGGAATAACCGTATATATGAAAATCATTCACACATCAGACTGGCATCTCGGACAATATTTTTACACTAAAAACCGGTTACAGGAACATCTGCAGTTTTCAGACTGGCTGATAAACCTGATAAAAGAACAGCAGGCAGATGCCCTGATTGTCGCCGGAGATGTGTTTGATACCGCCTCCCCGCCGAGTTACGCCCGTGAGTTGTATAACCGTTTTGTTGCACAACTGCAACAGACCGGCTGTCATCTGATTGTGCTTGCCGGTAATCATGATGCCGTTGCCACACTGAATGAATCCCGCGAACTGATGGCCTGCCTGAATGCGGATGTGATTGCCCGGCCGGATCCGGCGCGGGATCTGATCGTGCTTTATAATAAGCAGAATAAGCCCGGCGCGATTGTCTGTGCTGTGCCGTTTCTGCGGCCGCGCGATATTCTGGAAAGTCAGGCCGGACAATCCGAAGCAGAGAAACAACTGGCGCTGCTGACCGCCATACAGACACATTATCAGTCCCTTTATGACAGAGCGGTGGCAAAACGGAGTGAACTGGGCGCGGAAGTTCCGATCATTATGACAGGTCACCTGACAACAGTCGGAGCCAAAACCTCAGAATCTGTCCGTGATATTTATATCGGCACACTGGATGCCTTCCCGGCCGGTGCGTTTCCGCCTGCGGACTACATTGCCCTCGGGCATATTCACCGCGCACAGTCCATCGGTGACAGCGGCACCATCCGTTACAGCGGTTCCCCCGTCCCGCTCAGTTTTGATGAATCCGGCCAGGAAAAAAGTGTTTTTCTGCTCACACTGGATAACAACAGCATTACGGCGATTGATACGGTGCCGGTTCCCTGTTTTCAGCCGATGGTCTGCCTGAAAGGCGATCTGGATGCCATCAGTCAGGCGCTTGAACAGTTTTCGCCCCGTGATGAACATACACAGCCGGTCTGGCTGGACATCGAAATCGCCGGGCGGGATTACCTGCCGGATATTCAGAAACGCATTCAGGCACTGACAGAGCCGCTGGCCGCAGAAGTGATCCTGCTGCGGCGTGAGCGCAGGCAGATAACCGCAGACAACAGCGAAGCCCTGCGTGAAACCCTGAATGAGCTGACTCCGGACGATGTTTTTGCCCGGCGTCTGGCACTCAGTGATACCGAAGAAGAGGATATTCCGCGTCTCACCACCCTTTTCCGCCGCGTTTGTGAGCAAATTCGTGACCGGACAGAGAGTGACAGCAGTGAAACCAGTACCGGTATCAGCAGAAAAAACAATACCCGTACAGACAGCCGGAAAGGAAAAAGTGAATGAAGATCCTGACATTACGGTTTAAAAATATCAATTCACTGCAGGGCGAATGGAAAATTGATTTTACGGCAGAACCCTTTGCCGGAAACGGACTGTTTGCCATCACCGGCCCGACCGGCGCCGGAAAAACCACGTTACTCGATGCCATCTGTCTCGCGCTCTACCATGAAACTCCGCGCGTAAAAACATCCGCATCCCAGAATGATGTGATGACCCGCCATACAGCGGAATGTCTGGCCGAAGTGGAATTTTCCGTCAAAGGAAAAGCATACCGCGCGTTCTGGAGCCAGCGGCGCGCCAGAGATAAAGCCGACGGTAATCTTCAGCCGCCGAAAGCCGAACTGGCTGAGTGCGCCACCGGAAAAATCCTCTCTGACAAACTGACTCAGGTCAGGGAGAGCATTATTGAGATCACAGGCCTGGATTTTGCCCGTTTTACCCGTTCTGTGCTGTTATCACAGGGGAATTTTGCTGCCTTTCTGAATGCCGATGATAATGAACGGGCAGATTTGCTGGAAGAACTGACCGGCACGGAAATTTACCGGCTGATTTCCCGCCAGGTTTATGAAGACTACAAAGCCGCGCAACAGGCGTTGTCTCTGCTGGAAGCGCAGACCGGCGCTATCCGGCTGATGACAGATGATGAACGGCTCGTGTGCCAGGCTGAACTGACCACACTGCAGACAGACGAGCAGGCTCAGCTTATCCGCCAGACACAGTTACAGACCGCACTGCAATGGTGGCAGCACCGCGACACACTGAATACAGAAACAGAACAGCGGCAACAGCAGCATGCCGCTGTTATGCAGCAGATACAGGATGCCCGGCCGCAAATTGACCGCCTTGCCCGCGCCAAACCTGCGGAAAAACTGCGTCCGGCCAGAGAGGCGGAGCAGAACAGTGTCGCCTTAAGTACACAGCTGACCGCCCGCATGCAGGAACTGGCACAAACAACAGAGAGTACCACCCGCTCGCTGCAGCCGCTGAGCAGTCAGTGTGAGGAGCAGCAACAGTTACTCACCGGGCTGAAACAGCAGTATCAGCAACTGGAAACACTGGCAGAGAACGAAATCAGGCCGCTGGATAACCGGCTGCAGTTGCTCAACAGCCAGTCTGATGCACTGAAACAGCAATATCAGGCACAGTTGCAGGAACAACAGGCACTGCAAAACCAGTCAGCACAACTTCAGCAACAACTGGCGCAAACCCGTGACAGTTATGCGCGCAGCACACAATTCAGACAGGAAAATGTGCAGAAAGCACAACTTCCGTCAGCAATTGCTCAGTGGCGGCATGAGCTGCACACCCGGCAGGAATACCGGACTCAGATTTTTGCACTGACAGAACAGCAGCAGGCGGGGGAGGTTCAGCAACAGTCACTGACCGCAGCACACACAGAAATGACAGATAAACTGGCTGTCCGCAATCAGTCTGTTCTGCCGCTGAAAACAGAACTGACCGCCTTACAGACCACATTACAGCAGGCACGGCAGACTAAACCGGATCCGCAGTTAACCACACAACTGCAACAGACCGGTGAAAAGCTCGGATTACTGCAAAAGCTGGCATCTCTGGCACCGGAAATCACCCTGCTGACCCGTAACAGGGAAAATCTTCTGCAACAACAGCATGCCTCTCAGGAAGAAATTAAAACGCTGACAGACTGGATTGCACATCAGGAACCGGTTCTGACCGACCAGCAGACACATCTGCGTGACCTGACAGCCCGTTATCAGCTGGAGCAAACCATTGTCCGGCTGGAGTCGGAGCGTCAGCGTTTACAGGCCGGAGAGCCCTGTCCTTTGTGCGGTAGTACCGATCATCCGTCGGTCACAGACTATCAGCAGGTAGCACCGGATGAAACCGCACAGCGTCTGGAAGCACTGACACACACTATCAGAGAGGCGGAAAAAACACTGGCAGCGAAACAATCTCAGCTGACTTTCACCCGCACACAATACGAAAAACTGAGCAGTACGCTGCAGGAAACCGGAGAGACCCTCGCGGCCCATACCGCACAATGGCAGAAAATCTGTCTTGAGGGTGAATTTGACTCCCTGACAGATTCCCCGGCATCACTGAATGACATCACTCAGCACTATGACGGGATGTATCAGCAGCAACAGCAGGCTCAGGAAGCCCGCCGCGCCCTGGAAACTCAGGTATTAACACTGCAAAACCGGTTACAGACGGAAGAGGCGGAGTGTGAACGGCTGTCACAGGCATTACAGCGCAACAGTCAGGAACAGCAGTTCCTGACACAGCAGCAGAGTGAACGGGCAGCCCGGCTGACACAGCTTCACCAGCAACAACAAACACTGGAAACCTCGCTGACACAAACAGTAACCGCCTTTGGTTACACTATTCCTTCACCGGCAGAAACCACTGAGTGGCTGGCGCAGCGTCAGCAGGAAAGTGATCAGTTCGCCGCAAATGAACAACTGATACAGCAAAATGCACAGCAACTCGCGGAACTGACCACACAGCAGCAAAATCTGGAGGCTCAGCAGGCAAAACTGACCACACAACTGGCAGAACAGTCCGCCGCACTGGCTGCACTGCAACAACAGCACAAAGCCGTCACGGAACAACGCCGGGCGCTGTTCGGTGATAAAAATATCAGCACAGAATTACAGAAACTGCTTCATCAGCAGCAGGAAACGGAAAGCCGCCTGAAAACTCTGACACAGCAGCGCGACAGCCTGCAACAAAACCTCGCCGGACTCCGGGGGGAAGAAAAACGGCTGCAGCAGCAGATTCTGGATGTGCAGGAACAACACAGCCGAAATCAGCAGATTTTTCAGCAGCAACTGGCAGAAAGCCCGTTTACCGGTGAGGCTGATTTCCTCGCCGCCCTGCTCAGTGAAGAGGAACATCAGCAGCTACAGACGCTGGAAACCGCACTTAACCAGGCTCAGCTGAAAGCCGCCACCAGTCTCGGGGATGCCAAAGCCGCGCTGGATCAGCATCTTTCGGCACAACCGGAGCCGTTCCGTGAACAGTCCCGGCAACAGCTGACAGAATTACATACCGCCGCCGCACAGCAACTGCGGGAACTGAGCAGCCGTCAGGGGGAACTGCGCGGACGGCTGACGGCGGATGACAATCTGCGGGTACAGCAGCGTGATTTACTGGATCAGATCACCCGGCATCAGCAGGATGTCACCGACCGCAGCCGCCTCAACATGCTGATAGGCTCTGCCGATGGTGCCAAATTCAGCCGCTTTGCTCAGGGACTGACGCTGGATTATCTGATCCACCTGGCGAACCGGCGGCTGGAGAAACTGCATGGCCGCTATGTGTTGCAGCGCAAAACGGCAGACAGCCTGGAGCTGCAAATCACCGATACCTGGCAGGCAGACACTCAGCGTGATACCAAAACCCTCTCCGGCGGGGAAACGTTCCTGGTCAGTCTGGCGCTCGCACTGGCCTTATCTGATCTCGTCAGTCATAAGACACAGATTGAATCTCTGTTCCTCGATGAAGGCTTCGGCACGCTGGATCAGGAGACTCTCGATATCGCGCTGGATGCACTCGATAACCTGAATGCCACCGGGAAAACTATCGGCGTTATCAGCCATATTGAAGCCATGAAAGAACGTATCGCGGTACAGATCTCTGTCAGAAAAATGAACGGACTCGGGATCAGTAAATTGTCGCCGGAATATCGTGTTACAGCGGCGTGATATTTTCACGCCGTCAGCACACAATGATTAATTCAATGATATTTATTGAAAATTTTTCTGTTGGCCGAATTTTTTGAAACATAAGGTTAAATATTTTCGGTATGTTTTTTGATTCATTGCTTATATGCTGTTCATCATGAACTGAAGAGAGCGCGGAAACCGGTTTTTCCGACAAAAAATTTAACGGAGAGTAACATGTCTAATTCATTTATCGAGTTAATTAAAAAACGCAGAACAATTTACAGCCTTGGTAATAATCTGCCTGTTTCTCAGGATCGTATCGCCGCGCTCATCAAAGAAGCCGTGAAACACAGCCCGACTGCGTTTAACTCACAATCATCCCGCGTCGTGGTACTGTTTGGTGAGAACCACAAAAAACTGTGGAATATCGTGAAAGATACACTGCGCGCCATTGTTCCGGCAGACGCATTTGCCGCGACCGAAGGTAAAATTGATAATGCCTTCCTGTCCGGTGCCGGTACTGTGCTGTTCTTTGAAGACCAGTCCGTTGTCAAAGGCTTACAGGAACAATTCGCACTGTATGCGGATAACTTCCCGATCTGGTCTGAACAGGCCAGCGGTATCGCACAGTTTGCCGTCTGGACTGCACTGTCCGAAGAGAATATCGGCGCATCCCTGCAGCACTACAACCCGGTGATTGATGAGCAGGTCAGCAAAGCCTGGAATATCCCGGCTGACTGGAAACTGCGCGCACAGTTAGTGTTCGGTTCCATTGAACAGGAAGCCGGCGAAAAAGCCTTTATGGATGATGAAAGCCGCTTCAGAATCTTCAACTAATCTTCCGGACTCCGCCGCGTATTAAACGCAACTGTTCCCGGACGCATCAGGCGCTTTACCTGTCATAAAGCGCCGCAATTACCTTCTGTTATCGTGTTAAAATATGCCTTTGCCCGCCCTGTGCGGGCTTTTTTTATCAGGCTTTCGGCCACAACCAGGCCGCACCACGGACACCACTGGAGTCGCCGTGCACCGCTTTGCGGATCGGTGTATCGCACTCACCGCCGAAAACACGGGAGCGCATCAATGCCGGTACTGTCTGATACAGGCGATCGACGTTACTCATCCCGCCGCCCAGCACAATCACATCCGGGTCCAGCATATTCACGACCTGGCCGAGCGCTTTTGCCAGCCGCTGCTCATAATTTACCATCACCTGTTCAGCCGGTAAGTCACCCTGTGACAAACGACGTATGATCTCCGCACCTTTGCAGACCTCACCGGTCAGCGCGGTATAATCAGCCATGAAACCAGTGCCGGAGATAAACAATTCGGTACAGCCCTGTTTGCCGCAATAGCAATCCGCCATTCCTTTAAACAGCCGGTCGGCTTCATCCTGCCACGGCAGCGGGTTATGTCCCCACTCCCCGGCCACACCGTTACCACCGCTGTGAACCTGTCCGTTCAGGGCAATTCCCGCACCGCAGCCGGTACCGATAATCACTGCGAAAACGACCGGAAACCCGGCGCCTGCACCATCAACCGCTTCGGAGACCGCCAGGCAATTGGCATCATTTGCCACCCGCACTTCCCGTTGCAGTAATGCACTGAGATCCGTATCAAACGGCTGACCGTTAAGCCAGACCGAGTTGGCATTTTTTACCCGTCCGGTGACAGGCGACAGTGTTCCCGGGATCCCCACTCCGACAGTGCCGGTCTCTCCGGTGGCGGTTTCCGCATCGTGAACCAGCCCGGCAATCGCCTGTAATGTTTGCTGATAGTCAAAACGCGGCGTATCCGTCCGTTTACGGAATAATTCCTGCCCCTCATTACTGAGTGCGATCACTTCAATTTTGGTGCCGCCCAAATCAATACCGATCCGCATACTGTCCCCTTCTGCTGTGGATTTACGCTCTGTCTTTCATGCTTCTGATAATGCAGGGCAGCGGCCTGACAATCAAGTTTCCGCGCGAAGGCATTAGAGCAACGCGGTAAGATCCGCTATCATAGCGGAATGAAATTCTCACCGCGCAATGACCGCGCATCATAAAACAGGACTGTCCGATGTGGTTTAAAAATATACTCGTTTACCGCCTTAGCTCGCCGTTTCCGCTGTCTGCCGATGAGCTGGAAAAACAGCTGGAACACATGGCATTCACGCCGTGCGGCAGTCAGGATATGATGAAAACCGGCTGGGTTTCGCCGATGGGCTCCCGGGGTGATGCGCTGACTCACGCTGCCGGTAAACAGATCCTTATCTGTGCCAAAAAAGAAGAAAAAATGCTGCCATCGCCGGTGATTAAACAGGAATTACAGGCGAAAATTGAAAAGCTGGAACATGAGCAGCACCGCAAACTGAAGAAAACGGAAAAAGATTCCCTGAAAGATGAAGTGGTTCACGCACTGCTGCCGCGTGCTTTCAGCCGTTTCAGCCAGACCGCCATCTGGATTGATGCGGAACGCGGCCTGATTATCGTCGATGCGGCCAGCGCCAAACGGGCGGAAGATAACCTCGCCCTGCTGCGTAAAACACTCGGCTCTCTGCCGGTGATCCCGCTGACCACCAAAGATCCGATTGAACTGACGCTGACCGAATGGGTGCGCTCCGGTGATTTACCAGCCGGTTTTGCCCTGATGGATGAAGCTGAACTGAAAGCCATTCTGGAAGACGGTGGCGTGATCCGCTGTAAGAAACAGGATCTGGTATCAGACGAAATCGCCACCTGCATTGAAGCCGGAAAATGTGTCACTAAACTGGCACTGGACTGGGAAGAACGTATTCAGTTCCTGATGTCTGATGACGGCTCCTTTAAACGCCTGAAATACAGTGATGATTTAAAAGACAAAAATGAAGATATCGACCGCGAGGATTTTGCTCAGCGGTTTGATGCTGATTTTGTCCTGATGACCGGCGAACTGAGTGCGCTGATCAGCAATACCATTGCCGCCCTCGGCGGTGAAGCGGAACACTGAAAACAAGATCTGCGGGAAGCCCGGTAACAGGCTCCCGCGGATACCCGCTGTTATGCCCACGGCAGCGGCGCTTTTTCATCATTACCGTGCTCGCCGTAATAGAGCGACGGCAGAAAACGGGACAAGTAAGTAAACTCGTTATAGCAGTGCTTCATCAGCCCGAAACCAATCTCATCCGGCAGTTCCGTCAGCGGATCCGCCAGTGACGCTCCGAGTAAAAACCGGCTGCGCAGCACACATCCGAACTCTGTATCATAAGTTATATGCAGCATTTTTCCGTCGATCGGGTAACCCAGCGTATCGGTTTTCACATCATCCCCGAACCCGATATGGGCGCAAACAGCACCGGAAATCTGATGAGTCTGCCGCGCGGCGGCCAGTTTATCCGCATCAAAGAAATCCTGTGCATCGTTGAATTTCAGTGTCGCGCCGACCGGCGGGATCGACCCGAGAGACTCAACCGCGCGGATTGTCGCCCCGATATAATTTTCCCCTTTTTTCCAGACGGAATCCCAGCCGTGATGTGCCACATGATCATGCGGGTGCCACCAGCGGATATGCTGCGTGGTTTCAAAAAACGTGAACCACCACTCCAGCATCCGCCCTTTACAACCGTGCAGGTCGGTTCTGACAGACACCGTCAGCAGCCCTTCTTCGCTGCGTTCCAGGCCCATTTCCATCCACAGTGGTTCAGGAGATAATAACTGGTTAATATCATCCGGTGCCCGGGGTAAATTTTGTTTTTTCGCTGACATGACGTATACTCCATAATTAGGAAACGAAATTCATTTCCTAATTAATATTGTCCCGTAACGGGCATTTGTCAATTGAGGATCGCACGTATGGCTAATAATGAACCAGCCACAGAATCCCGCGGACGTGGCCGTCCGGTTGTTCCGGAAGAAGAACTGATTGCAAAAATCCGCGAGGCATCACTTAGCCTTTTGTTATCACAGGGATATTCCTCGATGACGATGGATGCAGTGGCAAAACAGGCGGGTGTCTCCAAAAAGACGTTGTACCGGTTTGCTGATAACCGGGAAGATCTGGCGGAGCAGATAGTGCGCGGCTGGACGGATTCCTTTGTGCCGCTGTTTATGCAGGATGCAAAGACTAAAGATGAATTTTATCAGCTGCTTGAAAACAACCTGACCATCATGAGCCACAAGGTGCTCAGTGCTGAGGCGGCGGGATTATTTTGTCTGCTGAGCAGTGAGTTTCCCGGCCGGGAGTTATTGCTGATCCGCTATCAGGCCGGCGGTATTGAGCGCGGACGTGCGCTGCTGACAGAATGGTTGTCCCGTCATCAGGGGTTTCTGTCTCTGCCGGATACAGCACAAACCAGTGATTTGCTGTTATCGATGGTAATGGCAGAACCACTGCGCCAGATTGCTCTGAAACTGGCACCACCGGCACCGGATTACCCGGTACAGGCACGGATCCGTGCTGCAGTGGCATTACTGAAACGATGACGGACACCGGCGGATAACCGGTGCCCGGAACCGCATTATTTCTGTATCAGATAGCGGATTGTCGGCCCGTCCTGCTGGATGGATAACACGGTATATCCGTGGTTTTTGGCATCCAGCGGGATATTGTTGATGGATTGCGGGCAGTCACTCACCACTTCCAGGATCTCCCCGGGTTTCAGTGACGGCATGGCTTCAAGGGTCGCCACTGCCGGATACGGGCATGGCTCACCAACCATATCCAGCCGGTAATCCGGCACAATTGCAGTATTTTCGGTATTCATGGTGTGCTCCTCAGTGTGCGGCAGCGGCGACAGCGTCAGCCTGGTTTTTCCGGCGGAAGAAGCGTTTCTCCCACATCAGTAACAGGATAAAGGCAAAGGCGAGTAATCCGTAAGTAACCAGCAGACCACCGGCCGGGCCGAAGGTATCCAGCAGGTTGACTTTGTCGTAGTCAGTCGCCAGCCACGGTGCCACGGAATCCCAGTAATAGGCCAGGATCGTCGCGCCGATAATATTGCCCAGACCGACCCACCAGAAATGCACCTGACCTTCCACGGCACGGTACATCCAGCCGGTTTCACAACCACCTGCCAGCACAATACCGAAGCCGAACAACAACCCGCCAATCACAGCGTTAGGACCGGCCCAGAAGATTTTCGGCTCTGCGCCCAGTTGCACATAGCTGTAGATGCCGATGGCACTGACCGCCATACCAAGGATAATCGCTTTCGCCATCTGGGTACGCCCGGTGATCCAGACATCACGGAATGCGGAGGTAAAGCAGATTTGCGCCCGCTCAATCAGCAGACCAAACCCGATACCAAACAGCATCGCCATGCCGAGTTTCGGGGATTTGAACAGCGTGAACAGAGACCAGGTGACACACAGCAGGAAGATCAGCATACCGAGACGAAAACGGCGTTTCGCCCGCTGCAAATCCTGTGTCAGCGGTGAGGCTTTGCTGACTTTTTGCAGTTTGACCGGAATGCGGAACATCGGCAGCAGTGTGAATTTCGCGCCGAAGTAAGAGCCTGCGGCGGTTGCCAGTGCAAAGAACCAGGCATGCAGAGAGAATTGCGGGATACCGGTAAAGAAGGCCGCCAGGTTACACCCCATTGCAAGACGTGCCCCGAAACCGGCGATAATGCCGCCGATAACGGCCTGCCAGATACGGATTTTGTGTTGCGGAAGGCGGATTTTGACGTTGTTAGCCCATAAGGCAGCGGCGATACAACCGGCAAACATGCCGATAATCATCATGCCGTCGATACGATCCAGGGGCGAGCCCTGCAAACCGATCACCTTAAAATACCCCCAGTTTTCCGGATGAGCGCCGAACAGTTGCAGAATGTGTCCGCCCCAGCGCGTAAACTCTCCGGTGACCGCCCAGAATGTGCCTGTTAATCCGAAGTAGTATGCGGATAAGATGCCGGCGGCGATCACTGCGGGCAACGGCTGCCAGAACCTGACAAGATACGTTGATTTAAATGTAGACCAGTTCATTTTTTTACCAAAAAAATCCCGACAGCGTCGGGAATCGATGTCGGAGTACGTGTGTACCAGTAGGATCTTTATATGTGATCCACCGGAGAATCATACTCCTGTATAAGATAATTCGCTTATTAATATTTTTAAAAATACTGGCATGTCCCCGGCGCTTTATGCTTTCTTTTTTTTACCGGTCAGGTCTTCTGAATACTCACTGTGTGCCGAAAAGAATAAAACATCAAACCATCTTCTTTCAGATTCGGGCAGCGGGATAACCGGCAAAGCGGAAAGACGCTGACACATCCTTGTTCGCTCGGATCGCGCCATCCCTGGCGCTTGACGCTTTCCTTTTTTTGCCGGTTAACCCCTCATGTACTTCAACTCTGTTAAAAACAGAAAACAGAAAAATCAATCTGCTAAATCATCCGGTTTGTGGCAAGGCGGCGAAGTGAGGATATCCCCGGGAGCATACACCAGTATGTGACCGGGGTAGCCGAACGAAGCCAACACAGCCACAGGCCGGAGGATGACGCAGATTCGCAGATCAGCAGATGCGGGGCAGCGGCTCGTTATACGGAAGATCCAGCAGCCTGGTCGCGCCGAAAATCCCCTGCACTTTCACCTGTTTTGCCTCTGTTACCTGCCCGATAGTACAGGCGTCCTGTCCCAGCGGGCTGTTACGGAGGGCCGCCAGCACGGCGTCTTCGGCTTCCGGAGCTGTAACAATCACGACCTTACCTTCATTGGCAAAATTGAGTGCCTCCAGTCCCAGCAGCTCGCACACACCACGTACTGCGGTTTTCAGCGGCAGTTTCTGTTCTTCGATATTCATACCGCACTGCGAAGCATCGGCAAATTCATGCAGGATAGCGGTGACACCGCCGCGGGTGGCATCACGGACAGCTCTGATGCCGTCAATCGCCCGCAAAGGTGCAAGCATCGGCTCAAGAACCGCACAGTCACTGCGCAGATCAGCATCCAGCCCGAGGTTCTCGCGCAGATTGAGGATCGCCGCACCGTGATCACCCAGTGTGCCGCTGACAATAATTTTATCCCCCGGACGGCATTGTGCTGCTGCCCAATTCAGCTGATGCGGGATCACGCCGATTCCGGCGGTATTGATAAACACTTTGTCTGCCGCACCGCGCGGCACCACTTTGGTGTCACCGGTCACAATCTGAATACCATTGGCTTTTGCGGCTTCCGCCATGCTGCTGACCAGCTGAGAGAGAATGTCAAACGACAACCCCTCCTCAAGGATAAATCCGCAGGAGAGGTAGCGCGGGATTGCGCCACCGACAGACAGATCATTCGCTGTGCCGCACACGGCCAGTTTGCCGATATTGCCGCCGGGAAAAATAATCGGATCAATGACATAGCTGTCGGTGCTGAACGCCAGACGATCACCGGCGGCCTGTAATTCCGCCAGTGGTATTCGTGCCTGATCTTCTTTTTCATTCAGATACGGATTGGAAAATGCCTGCAAAAACAGGGAGTCAATCAGTTGCTGCATCCCCTGTCCGCCGTTGCCCTGGGCCAGGGTGATTTCAGTAATAGGTTTCATGTTATTCTCCGCGCCGGTACTGATAATAAGCTGCGCATGCCCCTTCAGAGGAGACCATCAGTGCACCGAGCGCCGTTTCCGGAGTGCATGCGTTGCCGAACAGCGGACAGTCCGCCGGTTTGCAGCGGCCTGTTAATACATCCCCGCAACGCGCCTGCGGGTTATCGGCAACAGACTGCGGCTGTGGCCGGAAGCGGCGTTCAGCATCAAATTCATGGTAAGCCGGTGTCAGCTGAATACCGGAGTCCGCGATATTGCCGAGCCCGCGCCATTCACTGCTGGCTTTCAGTTCAAAGACTTCCGCCAGCGCTTTCTGTGCCAGCAGGTTGCCCTGCTCCGGTACAATGCGGCTGTACTGATTTTCCACCACCATCGGCGCATGTTTGTCCTGCGCCTGTTTTTTCAGCTGGCGGACAACCATCAGAATAGCCGTCAGCAGATCCAGCGGCTCAAAGCCGGTCACCACAAACGGTTTGGAAAATTCATCACACAGCGGCTGATACGGCGTGCAGCCAATCACCATACTGACGTGCCCCGGTGCGATAAAGCCGTCGATAAACACATCTTTTTGTTCCAGGAGTGTGCGCAGGGTCGGGATAATGGTGATGTGCTGACAAAAAACGGTGAAGTTTTTCAGTCCGGTTTTTTTCGCCAGTTGTAAGGTGGCCGCCGTGCCCGGCATGGTGGTTTCAAAACCGAGCCCGAAGAAAACAACCTCTTTATCCGGATTATCACGGGCAATAGTCAGCGCATCCAGCGGGGAATAGACAATGCGGATGTCGCTGCCGTGACGGCGGGCATCCAGCAGTGAGCCGCCGCGTCCGGGTACGCGCATGGCATCCCCGAAAGTGCAGAAAATCACGCCCGGACGGGCCGCGATTTCCAGACAGGCATCAATACGCCCCATCGGCAGCACACAGACCGGGCAACCCGGTCCGTGAACAAATTCCACTGAATCAGGCAGCAGTTTATCCAGCCCGAATTTAAAGATGGCGTGAGTATGGCCGCCGCACACTTCCATAATCTGCAAAGGCTGTTTCAGCGGATGCGGCCACGACACCATCTCTTCCCGGATCTGTGCCAGCAGTTTTTCTGCCAGAGCAGGATCACGGAACTCATCAACAAAACGCATAAAAATCCCTTATTCCGCCGCACCACGCTGCTGATTCACCTTGCTCAGGCGCTCCTGTAACCAGGCAACCCATTCATCCATTCCTTCACCGGTAGTGGCTGACAGAACAATGACATCGATGTCAGGATTCACACGGCGTGCCGCATTCACACAGGCTTCAATATTGACATTCACATACGGCAGCAGGTCGATTTTGTTAATCAGCATCAGGTCTGCGGCAGCAAACATATGCGGATATTTCAGTGGTTTATCTTCCCCTTCTGTCACTGACAGAATGGCCACCTTATGCTGTTCACCCAGATCAAAGCCGGCCGGGCAGACCAGGTTACCGACGTTTTCGATAAATAACAGGCTGTTATCTTTCAGTCCGAGGTGATGCATAGCGTCATGCACCATCTGCGCATCCAGGTGACACCCTTTGCCGGTATTGACCTGAATCGCCGGTACGCCGGTTGCGCGGATCCGTTCAGCATCATTGGTGGTTTGCTGATCGCCTTCAATCACGGCACAAGGGACTTTGTCTTTCAGGTAATTGAGTGTGCGGGTCAGTAATGTGGTTTTGCCGGAGCCGGGACTGGATACCAGGTTCAGCGCCAGAATGCCCTGCTCCTGTAAATGTTCGCGGTTATGGACGGCGATTTGGTTGTTTTTATCCAGCACCCCCATCTCAATCTGTACCATCCGTTTCTGGGTCAGGCCCGGCGCGTGTGTGCCCGCTTCGCCCATCCCGTAATGCATATTGTCTTTATCAATTACCGGTTCAAAGGCCGCTGCGTGGTCATGGTCGTGTTCATGATCATGTGAATGATGATGTTCGTGCTCATGAGAATGGCTGTGCTCATGACTGTGTCCGTGAGCATGCTCTTCACCGGCTTCACGTCCGTCATAATAATAATGATTCACATCGCCGTTATGATGATAGTGGTGGTGATGAATGATGACGGGGCGGGAATGGTTGTCATGTTCATGATGATGGTGATCATGGCCGTGGTGGTCGTGGCTGTGACCTTCAATCTGCACGTTTCCTTCGCTGCAACCGCATGTGCTGCACATAATCCTGACTCCTGCTCGATTTATTGGCTCCGGCGCGGCATTGTGGTCAGACTCGTGACAGGTGCGGAGCATCTGATCACGCTGTGTCGGGCAGTCAACATAAATAAAATATTACACATAAAAGCCGGTAAACCATTACCGGCTTTTATGTATCCGTTATTAATTATATTAGTAGCAAATCTGCGGAGTGCCCGCTTTGACTTTGCGCAGGTCAGATGGATTTTCCCTGCGCAAAGAGTGATGTGTTTACGCGAAACTCAGTGGACAAACACCACGTAAACGGCAGCAGCCACAATAAAGCGGTAGATAGCAAACGGGATAAAGGAGATACGTTTAATCAGTGACAGAAAGGTTTTCATGGCAATCAGCGCCACAATAAACGCCGCCAGGAAACCGACCGCAAACATCGGAATATCCGAGCTGCTCAGGAAATGCCAGCTTTTGTATAAATCCAGTGCTGTCGCGCCCATCATCATCGGTACGGCCAGAATAAAGGAAAACTCTGACGCGGTGTAACGGTTAATCCCCATCAGCATACCACCGGAGATGGTGGCACCCGAGCGGGAGAATCCCGGCCACAGTGCCAGGCACTGGAAACAGCCGATGGCAAACGCCTGACGGTAGCTGATGTCATCAAGACCAGTGGCCTGCACCTTCTTCGGCTTAAAGACTTCCGCCACAATCAGCAGGATACCGCCCGCAACCAGTGCGTACATCACATTCACCGGATTAAACAGAGACTTAATCTGATCCCGCAGCAGCAAACCGAGAACCACCGCCGGTAACATCGCAATAATAATGTGGAGTAAATTCAGTTTTCCCTGAGTCTGTCCTTCATGAGGAACCCGGCCGAAGTGAATGCCGATAAGGGCAAACATCCGCCGCCAGAACAGGAAAACCACTGCCAGAATGGAACCGAGCTGGATAACCACTTCAAACGTTTTTGCTTTATCGCCGGTAAAGCCGATAAGCTCAGCAACAATAATCATATGACCGGTTGATGACACCGGCAGAAATTCGGTTAATCCTTCAACAACCCCGAGAATCAATGCATGCAGTAAACTTGTGATATCGCCCATATAACGCCCTGTATGGCAGATAAAATAAGGCACTCCCGGACGTGGGAATGCCGGATACGGAGAACAGCATATGACGCAAGTGTGACAATTTCATGACACCCTCAGTGCTTTTATGACAGTTCCGCTGACGGCATTATGACAACATCAGGCCGCACTTCGTTCAATCATGACACCCACTTCTTCGGCCTGTGCCACCGCACCCGGTTTGGCCACGCGGATACGAACCCGGGGGGTGGCAAACTCAGTCAGCAGTAATGACGCCACTTCTTCCGCCACACGTTCCACCAGAGCGAACTGTCTTGTCTGCACATAATCCAGAATCGCAGTGCTGACGCTGGCATAATCGAGACAATGTTCCACATCGTCACTCTCAGATGCGCGTTTGTTATCCCAGTGCATTTCGATATCGAGCACTAATTTCTGCGTAATATTCTTTTCCCAGTCGTAAGCACCAATCGTTGTAAAAACAACAAGTTTCTTAATAAAAACAACATCCATCCGCAATTACCCCGTTTTTTTATGCTCATCGGATATCACTTCCCATGAAATATGCGTATTATCCATGGAGGCCAATAACTGTAATTTACCGTCTGTCAGGAGAGAAGCATGAGTGGAATCGCGCTTGGTATGATCATCTTCGCTTATCTGCTGGGATCAATTTCCAGTGCGATCCTGATCTGCCGTCTTGCGGGACTGCCGGATCCGCGGCATCACGGCTCCGGAAACCCGGGGGCAACCAACGTGCTGCGAATCGGCGGCAAACTGGCGGCTGCCGGTGTCCTTATCTGCGACGTTCTCAAGGGTATGCTGCCGGTCTGGCTCGCCTACCTCCTGCAAATACCGTATTTTTACCTCGGCATTATCGCCATTGCCGCCTGTTTAGGCCATATTTATCCGGTATTTTTCCACTTTAAAGGCGGAAAAGGCGTGGCAACGGCATTTGGTTCGATTGCCGCCATCGGCTGGGATCTGACCGGACTGGTCGCCGGAACCTGGCTGCTGACCGTGCTGCTGAGTGGTTACTCATCATTAGGCGCGATTGTCAGTGCGCTGGTGGCACCGTTTTATGTCTGGTGGTTCAAACCGGAGTTTACCTTCCCGGTTGCCATGCTCTCCTGTCTGGTGCTGATCCGCCATCATGACAATATTCAGCGGTTGTGGCGCGGACAGGAAAGCCGCATCTGGCAGAAGCTGAAGAAAAAGCGGGCCAAAACGGATAAAGAGATAATCCAGGAAGCGAAAGAGCAGGAAAAAGAAGATTAAAAAAAGGCGCTGAAGCGCCTTTTTTGTGTCAGGAAATTATTTGCCCAGCGGCGGTAACTCAGCCAGCGGCCAGCGCGGACGGACGGTCACACCTAATTCACTGCGCATACCGCCTTTGAAGCGGATCATCCCGGCCAGCGCAATCATCGCGCCATTATCCGTGCACAGTTCAGGGCGGGCATAGAACGCTTCTCCGCCCAGTTTTTGCAGTGTCTGCGCCATGCGTTCGCGCAGCGTGCGGTTTGCACTCACGCCGCCTGCCATCACCAGCCGTTTAAAGCCGGTCTGCTCCAGCGCGCGTTTGCATTTGATCACCAGCGTATCCACGACCGCATCTTCAAAAGCACGGGCGATATCCGCTTTGGTCTGGTCTGAATCATCATTCTGATGAATGGTATTGGCGGCAAAGGTTTTCAGCCCGGAGAAGCTGAAATCCAGCCCCGGCCGGTCAGTCATCGGACGCGGGAAGGTAAAACGTCCCGGCGTGCCCTGTGCTGCCATGCGTGACAGTGCAGGCCCGCCGGGATAATCCAGACCCAGTAATTTGGCTGTTTTATCAAAGGCTTCCCCGGCTGCATCATCGATAGATTCACCCAGCAGCGTGTATTCACCGATACCGGTTACACTGATTAACTGCGTGTGGCCGCCGGAGACCAGCAGCGCGACAAACGGAAATTCCGGCTGATGTTCTTCCAGCATGGGAGCCAGCAGATGGCCTTCCATATGGTGAACCGGCACCGCCGGGACTCCCCATGAAAACGCCAGTGCACGGCCGACTGTTGCCCCGACCATCAGCGCCCCGACCAGCCCCGGTCCTGCGGTATAGGCCACCGCATCAATATCCTGTGCCGTCAGACCGGCTTCTTTCAGTGCGGCCTGAATCAGCGGCACCGTTTTCCGGATATGGTCACGGGATGCCAGTTCCGGCACCACACCGCCGTAATCCGCGTGGACTTTGATCTGACTGTATAACTGATTAGCCAGCAAACCGGCTTCATCATCATAAATTGCGATTCCGGTTTCATCGCAGGACGTTTCAATGCCTAACACTCGCATGGGACTTAACTCGCTGGAACAAAAACTGACGGGACTGGCGGCGGACAGCAGGAAGCAAATCCGTCTCCGCAAAGAGTGCAGTGTATCACCATAATGGCTTGCTGACAGGTATTAAGGTGAAATACGGGGCTTTTCTGTCGTATTTTTATTCAGCAAAAACCGCTTATTCACAGGATGAACACAGTTATCCACACACTTTTCCCCTGCATAGCGGATTTCTGTTGCTGACAAATCGCCGCATATCCGCTATAATCTGCACCCTCTGTAAAACCCCTGTCGGGTGTGCGGATCCGGTCCCGGCGGTAACACCGGACCAAATCCGGGGTATTTCTCTGTCTGATTATCCACAGCACTTTACAACGTGGGTCACATTGAAGTAAAATTCCGCACCATTTTAAAGACAACTGGCATAACGCCAGTACAGACCTATTTATTGAGGTGAGAGGCACATGCCGGTAATTAAAGTACGTGAAAACGAGCCATTTGACGTTGCACTGCGTCGTTTCAAACGTTCCTGCGAAAAAGCAGGCGTATTAGCTGAAGTACGTCGTCGTGAGTTTTATGAAAAACCAACGACTGTACGTAAACGCGCTAAAGCATCTGCTGTTAAGCGTCACGCTAAGAAACTGGCTCGCGAAAACGCACGTCGCACTCGTCTGTACTAATCGCTGCGGCCGCGCCGCAACTTAGTCAGACCGCAGTAGTTGCAGTTAATGGCCGTGTTTCCGGAAGGAAGCGCGGCTTATTATCGTTATCAGACAGGCGAAAAAGGGGTTATGGCCGGGCGCATTCCACGCACATTTATCAACGACTTATTAGCGAGAACCGATATCATCGATCTGATCGATGTCAGGGTGCCGCTGAAAAAACACGGTAAAAATCACCAGGCGTGTTGTCCTTTCCACAACGAAAAAACTCCCTCTTTTACAGTCAGCAGCGATAAACAGTTTTACCACTGCTTCGGCTGTGGTGCCCACGGCAATGCTATTGATTTTTTAATTAATTATGACCGGCTCGAGTTTGTCGAGGCGATCGAAGAATTAGCAGCAATGCACGGGCTGGATGTTCCTTATGAAACCGGAAGCGGCAGCAGCCAGATAGAAAAACATCAGCGTCAGAACCTGTATCAGCTGATGGAAAAACTGGACAGTTTTTACCGCCACGCATTACAGGCCGATAACGCCGGTCATGCCCGTGAGTACCTGAACCGCCGGGGTCTGAGTCAGGAAATTATCAGCCGGTTTGCAATCGGCTATGCCCCCGCCGGATGGGACAACGTCCTCAAACGCTTTGCCCGCAGTGAGGATGATCGTCAGCAGTTGCTGGATGCCGGCATGTTAGTGGTCAATGATAACGGCCGCTGCTATGACCGCTTCCGGGAACGTGTGATGTTTCCTATCCGTGACCGGCGCGGCCGGGTAATTGCTTTCGGCGGACGTGTTCTTGATGACGCACTGCCGAAATACCTGAACTCACCGGAAACCGATATTTTTCATAAGGGCCGCCAGTTATTCGGGCTGTATGAAGCCCAGCAGAATAACCGCGAACTGTCCCGCATCCTTGTGGTGGAAGGTTATATGGATGTGGTTGCCCTGGCACAGTTCGGTATTGATTATGCGGTGGCCTCACTCGGGACATCGACAACGGCAGAGCACATACAGTTGCTCTATCGGACATCTGATACCATAATTTGTTGTTATGACGGAGACCGCGCCGGACGTGAAGCCGCCTGGCGGGCACTCGAAACTGCTCTTCCCCATCTTAATGACGGGCGGCAGCTTCGTTTTATGTTTTTACCGGACGGCGACGATCCGGATTCACTGGTGCGCCGCGAAGGCCGTGAAGCCTTCGAGCAGCGGCAGAATGAGGCACACAGTCTGTCTCAGTTTCTGTTCGATACCCTGCTGCGCCAGGTGGATATGAGCACCCCGGAGGGGCGCAGCAAGCTGAATGCCCTGGCGATGCCTCTGATAAGCCGCGTGCCGGGTGAAGCGCAACAGGCGTTTTTATTGCAGGATCTGGGCAATTTACTCGGACTACCGGATATTACACAGCTCAAACAGGCGGTCCGCCAGAGTGAGAACAGTCCCGGTTATCAGGCACCGAAACTGAAACCGACCACCATGCGGATCCTGATTGCCCTGCTGGTGCAGAATCCGCAGTTTGCACAATTAGTGCCGCCGCTGGAATCCATTGATACCAGCCGTATTGCCGGTTTTTCATTATTCAGGGAGCTGATTGATACCTGTTTATCACAGCCCGGGCTGACCACCGGTCAGTTACTGGAACACTACCGTGATAATAAATTAGCGCCACAGCTTGAAAAACTGGCCGGATGGAACGATATAGAGATAGATGAGATAGCAGAAAAAACCTTCAAAGATGCCTTAAATCATCTGGTGGTATCTGCTCTCAATGACAGATTTAACTTCCTGATCGCCAAAGAGCGGACAGAAGGTCTGACCCCTGAAGAGCGCAATGAAGTGAGTCTTCTCGTGCGGGTCCGGCAATAAGTATTATTATTAAACTATGATGAATATAACGGCTTAAGTGCCGCAGACAGCAGGAACAGCCCTGCATGCCATGTCACCAAGGTTCATGGCCGAAGAAAAGAAATCCTTGATTGTTATTGTTGCTGGCTAAGTTGTTTTGCCGACCAACACAAACCTAAATACTCAGAAGTGTGGATACCGTCTTATGGAGCAAAACCCGCAGTCACAGCTGAAACTTCTTGTCACCCGTGGTAAGGAGCAAGGCTATCTGACCTATGCTGAAGTCAATGACCATCTGCCTGAAGATATCGTCGATTCTGATCAGATCGAAGATATTATCCAGATGATCAATGACATGGGCATTCAGGTAATGGAAGAAGCACCTGATGCTGATGATCTGATGCTGGCAGAGAATTCAACAGACACCGATGATGATGCAGCCGAAGCTGCAGCACAAGTCCTCTCAAGTGTAGAATCGGAAATTGGCCGGACCACTGACCCTGTACGTATGTATATGCGTGAAATGGGGACGGTAGAACTGTTGACCCGCGAAGGCGAAATTGACATTGCCAAGCGCATCGAAGATGGCATCAATCAGGTTCAGTGTTCCGTTGCTGAATATCCTGAGGCAATCACGTATTTACTCGATCAGTACGACCGCGTTGAAGCAGGCGAAGTCCGTCTTTCTGACCTGATTACCGGCTTTGTTGACCCGAACGCGGAAGAAGATCTGGCACCAACCGCAACCAACATCGGTTCTGAGCTGCCGGCCGAAGAATTAAACAAAGATGACGACGACGAAGACGAAGACGAAGAAGAAGACAGTGACAGCGATGACGATAACAGCATCGATCCTGAACTGGCTCGTCAGAAATTCGAAGCGCTGCGTGTGCAGCATGAAAAAGCGCGTCAGCAGATTAAAATTCACGGCCGCGACCACCCGAATACCAATGCGGAAATTCAGCAGCTCTCTGAAGTTTTCAAAGAGTTCCGTTTAGTTCCGAAGCAGTTTGACCATCTGGTCAACAACATGCGTGAAATGATGGATCGTGTCCGTCAGCAGGAACGCTATATCATGAAACTCTGCGTTGAGCAGAGCAAAATGCCGAAGAAAAACTTCATTACCCTGTTCACCGGCAATGAAACCAGTGATTCCTGGTTTACTGCTGCTGTCGCGATGAACAAACCGTGGTCTGAAAAACTGCAGGATGTCGCGGAAGAAATTGAACGCAGCCTGCAACGTCTGCGTCAGATTGAAGAAGAAACCGGCCTGACCATTGAACAGGTCAAAGATATTAACCGCCGCATGTCTATCGGTGAAGCGAAAGCCCGCCGTGCGAAAAAAGAGATGGTTGAGGCGAACTTACGTCTGGTTATCTCTATCGCGAAAAAATACACCAACCGTGGCCTGCAGTTCCTGGATCTGATTCAGGAAGGTAACATCGGTCTGATGAAAGCGGTTGATAAATTTGAATACCGTCGCGGTTATAAGTTCTCGACCTATGCCACCTGGTGGATCCGTCAGGCGATTACCCGCTCTATCGCGGACCAGGCACGTACTATCCGTATCCCGGTGCATATGATTGAGACTATCAACAAACTCAACCGTATCTCCCGTCAGATGCTTCAGGAGATGGGCCGTGAGCCGTCACCGGAAGAACTGGCAGAGCGGATGCTGATGCCGGAAGATAAGATCCGCAAAGTGCTGAAAATCGCCAAAGAGCCAATCTCAATGGAAACGCCGATTGGTGATGATGAAGATTCGCACTTAGGGGATTTCATCGAGGATACCACCCTCGAGCTGCCGCTGGATTCAGCCACCTCAGAGAGCCTGCGTTCCGCGACTCACGAAGTGCTGGCCGGCCTGACCCCGCGTGAAGCGAAAGTTCTGCGTATGCGTTTCGGTATTGATATGAATACTGACCACACGCTGGAAGAAGTGGGTAAACAGTTTGACGTTACCCGCGAACGTATCCGTCAGATTGAAGCGAAGGCACTGCGCAAACTGCGCCACCCGAGCCGTTCTGAAGTGTTACGCAGCTTCCTGGACGAATAATCCGCTTCAGGGTCAGAGCATTATCAGGCGCCGTTTAACGGCGCCTTTTTTTATGCTTATTCATTACCGGACAAGCAATAATTCATTTACACAATTGATGTTCAGAAATCATTTTTGACAGGCAATATTCCGCTCATAAAACAGTCAGATAGACAAGAAACGCTAGACCCCGCAGGCAACTGGCAGTATAATCTCACCCACTTCGGCCCCTTAGCTCAGTTGGTTAGAGCACGCGACTCATAATCGCTTGGTCACTGGTTCAAGTCCAGTAGGGGCCACCAAATTTTTACTGATTTATCAGTGTATTAAGCCACTCTTTACAGGGTGGCTTTTTTACATCTGGTGCTGAGTGTCGCAAAAGTGTCCCACCAGATTTTTTGATTTGTGTACCAATATCTGGCAGATAATGTAAGTATCTCTGTAAATATTACTATTCCGAATATTTCCCGGAAATGAATGACAAATATTAAATCTTCTTTCACAGATTAATTTCCGCCCTAATTTTGCCTCTTTTTATTATATGAGAATCGTTATTTAAATAACGATTCTCATACCCCAAAAATAGATTTCCCCGGATATCATCAGAAAATAACATAATGTTTTTATTTGCTTTTTTCTGTCCGTTCACATTGAATTACTTCTTCATTCCGTTACACTAAGTCAAATTTTTATTTTCTGTCTTCCTGTTTATTTAAGATTAATCCGTATAAGGACTGATATGACAAAGCAACGTAAACCGGGGCTTGCTCTGCTTATTGCTATTGCACTGTCCGGCGGGGCCTGGCTGACGTATTCTGTGACGTCCGGCAGCACGCCAGCAGATAAAGGCTATGAGCTGTATTTATCCGGGGATACTGACGGGGCATTCCGTTATTTTTCCACAGAAGCGGAAAAGGATCCGCAGGCAGCCTATGCATTGTCTGTGATGTATCTCAATAGCTACGATGCACCGGCCAATGCGTTGCTGGGTTATCAGTGGCTGGAACGGGCCGCGAACGCCGGTAATAAAAGTGCCTTATACAACCTCGGTTATTACCGCTATCACGGTATAACACAGGGTACCGCACAGGATCAGTACGGTATTACCTCCCTGAAAGCCGCGTCACAGGCAGGAGTCCGTGAGGCCCAGGAATTACTGGGCACTATTTATCTTCTCGATAAATACGGCAATATTCCGTCAGATGCAGAACAGGCGCGTAAATATATGACTGCGGCCGCAGATCAGGGATCGTTTTTTGCAAAATTCGCGCTGGGCTATATCGCGTATGAATATGATAAAGATTATAAAAAAGCGGCCGGTATTCTGACACCGTTGCTCAGCGAGCAATTTACCCTGCCTGCTATGCTGCTTTCCGGAATATATGAAAAAGGCGGTCACGGAATAGAAGCCGATCCGGGACAGGCAAAAAAATACCGCTATATGGCATTTTCACAAATCAGCTCACTCAGTGAAGATGATTTGATGCCGAAAGCATTATCCCTTTTCGGCTCAGAAACGGCAGATGAAATAACCGCCCGGCTGGCAAAACTGGAGAAAATGGCGGAGAACGGCAATCAGCATGCCCGTTATGCCCTCTATGATACTTATATGCAGGGAACGGGTGTTATCGCAGATAAAGAAAAAGCCCTCCGCTATTTACTGCCGCTGATTAATCAAAAAGATCCGAAAGCCCTTTATACCTGGTATCTTGATACCAAAACAAACCCTGAATATCTGACAGCCGCAGCTGATGCCGGATATCCCGATGCCCTTTATCTGCTTTATCAAATCCACCGTAATATCCGTTTTGATGATGCCTTCGGCTATGACCGGGAGCGTGCGGAGAAATACCTGAAACAGGCTGCGAATACCGGACATCACGATGCATTAATCGATATTATTGAGGATATTGTCAGCAGCTATCAGTTTCCGGATAACGACACCAACGCACAGGTATCTGCCTATTTAGCCAAATTACTGGAAAAATATCCGGATGACCCGGAGGCGCTGATGCTGGCTTCCGCACGTTACGGTGATCAGGAAGGGAATATTTATGATCCGGTCCGGGCCTTTGAACTGAATAAAAAATCGGCTGAATTATCTCCCCTGCCGGATTCACAGGATCAACTGGCCTATAAATACGCCAGAGGTACCGGTGTTGAGCAGGATATGAAAAAAGCGGTCGGGATCTATAAATCTCTGCTGAGAGATCCCTATTTTCAGGATAAGGCTTACCGGCGTTTAACGGATCTGTATTTTTCCTTTGATACCGGCGGTGAAATTGATAAAAAAGAGATTATCGCGTTCCTGAAAAAAGATATCGAAGAAAATGATAACTACCGCCAGGCGTATTTTTATGCCGATTATCTGTTGCAGGAAGATCCGGTAAAAAACCGTAAACAGGCTATGGAACTGTATCTGAAAGCCGGCGAATACACCCCCAGTGCTGATGTTCACCTGGCAAAATCGCTTATTTCTCTCAATACCGGCAATAATGAACGGGCTTTAAAGCTGGCACTGGAAATAATGAAAAGCGGATATGCCCGTTCTCTGCTGACGGAAAAAGAATGGCATGATGTCACGCAGATTGTATTCTCCGAAGGCAAAAACAACCTCCTTGCCAGACAATTCTGGGTCCTGCTTGCCCTGCGGGATAATAACGCTGAAGCGCAGAAACTGATTGAACCGCTGCTGGGTCAGGCTCCGGTTGTCACGTATTACTATGCGAAGCTGAAACTGGAAGATGCGGAAGATAAACCGGATATGACCGATGAGATCCTGCGTCCGGATATTGAACTGATGATGAAAGCGGCAGCGCTGGGCAACCCGGATGCCGGTGAATACATGGTGAATCGTCTGAAGAGCGCGACCCGCTCCGGTACACAAAGTAACCTGAATCAGGCGTTTCTGCGGGTAACCGGACTGACGGAACGCGATATTGTGCCCCGGCTGACACAGTGTGCCGATGCCGGAGGATGGGCCTGTATGTATGAATTGGGCGAGATCTATTATGAGGGTAAATACGGTGTAAAAGCTGACCTGAATACCTCCGTCGCCTGGTACGAAAAAATTCCTGATCGCGATTACCGTTTCACAGAATCACGCCTGAGCAAAGTCAAAAAGAGCCGTGACACCCTGGCAGACCTGAATGCCCGTGTACAGAAAGGGGATGCTGAAGCCGCCTATGAATTATCTTATGCATGGAGAAACGGCAACCACGGCCTGATTCAGGATCCGGAAAAATCACGGTATTACCTGAAAATGGCAGCGAAAGGCGGTAATGAAGATGCCATCACCACACTGATTGATGACTACAAAAGCGCAGACACACTCAGCCCGGAGGATAAAAAACTGCTGCTGTCGCTGTACGACAAACTCCCGGGAACCGGCAATAACAGCTATCTGCGTGATCTGGGTACACAGTACCTGCAGGGCAGCAATCTTGTCAGCGCAGATCGTCAGAAAGCCCGTTATTATTTCAGCAAAGCCGGTGATTACGGTGCTCACGAGCTGAAAGCAATGGATCAGTTTGAAATAAATGTAAAACTGGCGGATGAAAGCCCGAATGCTGCTTATGAAACCGGTTATGCTTATTTTCTCGGACGCGGCACACAAAAAGATCTGCAGCAAGCCCTGCCATACCTGCAAAAGGCAGCAGATGCCGGTCATAACTATGCCACAATCCTGCTGGCAGATACCTATGAAAAGGGAGAGTACGATAAAGAGACACAGCGCCGGATTATCACACCGGACTGGGAAAAAGCCATTGTCCTGATACGTGCCTACAAAGGGCCGCGTGATGTATCAGAAAATATTGCATTCTATGAGAGTACGATAAAACCGGCACTGGCCGGAGACAGCAGCGCCATGAACGCCGCCGGGGAACACTATAAGAGCAGCGGCTATTATGATACCGCCCGCTACTGGTTTGAAAAAAGCGCGGAAAGCGGTTATCTGCCTGCATTCTGCGCTCTGGCCGGGGCGACTGAAACCAATGACGGTAAAATGGCGGTATTACGCCGCGGTGCGGAGAAAGGTGACAGTTGCTCCGATACCATGCTGGCCATCATGCAACTCAGAGAGAACAGCATTACACAGGATTCACCGGAGTGGACCGGTATTATCACCCGGGTGGAAAACGGTCTGAAAAACAGTGATGAAGAGGTGTCAAAAGCCGCGTTTGAAGCACTGACTCAGCTGTATCGCGGCACTCTCAGCGATGACAACGGCAGCTCTCTGTATAAGGCAGACAACAAAAAATATCTCACACTGCTGGAATCGGAGGCAGATAAACGGGCCGATGCACAAATCGACCTGTTCTATTATTACCGGCAGAATAATGACATGGATAAAGCGCTGTCTTATCTGCAAAAAGGCCATGATAGCGGCGATATCGCTGCGACAGAAACACTCTACGAATACTATATGTCGCCGGAATATTGCCGCCGTGACGATGCCGATCCCGCTAAAGCGGAGCAGTATCTGACGGAATGGCTGAAAAAATCGGACTATCCGGAAAATACTGATAACCATATGCTGATGCCGCCGGAAGACCGGACCAAAGCCATGGGTGATGCATGGCTTGAAGGCTTCTGTCACCGGGCACCGGATCCTGACAAAGCTATCGCGTGGTATACCCGCTCACTGACGTATAATAACACACATGCCCTGAAAGGTATGTATGACGCGCAGATAACAAAGAAGAATGCTCCGGAAGCCTATTACTACGGTTCACTCGCCGGTGTCAGCTCCCGGAAGGGGGACGACCTTATCGCCACACTGACGGATGCAGAACGCGAAACCGTGCTGCAGCGTATTAAGAAAAAACAGGTGTATGAGCAATACGGTCGTTATGAACAGGAAATTGAAGCGAAGCGGCAAAAAGCAGAAAGCGGTGACGGCCCGGCGGCATTCTCGCTGGGGGTAAACTATGCCCGTGGCGAACGCGTTCCGGAAGATACGGAAAAAATGATCTATTACTATGAGCTGGCCGGTAAAAACGGGTACGCCCGTGCTTACAACGTGCTGGGTAATATCTACCGTAAACCGAATGAGCGCGGGATCCCGGTCGACGGTAAAAAAGCCCTCGCGTATTTTGATGCGGGAGCAAAACTGGGTGACAGCAATACCGCACACCTCGCCGGGGATATGCTCTATTTCGGTCAGGCCGGACTGGAAAAAGATTATCCGCAGGCTGCCCGCTATTATGAAATGACCTCTCTTGAACAGGGCAATCATCATGAAATGGCGAAATACAAAGTCGCGTGGATGTACTATCACAAAATGGCCGGTACCGGCAGCGATGATGATCAGCGAAAAGCACGGGATAACCTGATATTGTCGGCAAAATACGGCAATAAAGATGCCGCAGAAGCTTTAAAAGAGTGGGATTTCTCACGTATCAGCGATAAAAATAAATAAGCGGTTTTATTATCAGCGCTCTCCCGGATGTGACCTGTTCCGGGAGGGTGATTTTATTACCTGCCGGATGATTTTTTCCCCCGAAATGCAATAAAAAGACCAGAAATAATAAACAACATGCCAACCAGCATATTCAAAGTGACTGATTCCCGCGGAAAAAACAGTGAAATAAGAACACTGATAACCGGTGATAATAAAATGGCACAGGATGTCAGTTCCGCCCCGCCCTTTTCGATCATATAAAACCATAGAATATAGACAAAAACACCGCTGGTTATTCCTGTATACAATACCGGCAATAACACACGAGGCTGACCTATCACAGATAATGGTAGCTGGATATCATCAGACATAAATGGCATCGTCAGTACGATCAGCAGCAATGAAATACCGTTCTGATAGAAAACTTTGAGCAATAGATTCGATTTAACAGGTATTTTTTCTGACAGAACCGTTCCTGTAGCCCAGCAAAATGCACTGATTAATATAATTAACTCCCCAGTTCCGATTTTATCCACGGCAATGAAAATCAGTACTCCTGTAACACCCAGGATCGCTGTCATTACATATTTTATATTTATACTCCTGTAGATAACTATATAAATTAATGACGTAAAAGCCGGCATGGTATAAATCAGCACCGATGCTTTTACCGCATCGGTATAAAACAGAGAAATATTATTCAATAATGGCACCAAAAATAGATTAAACACCCCCAAAGGAATACACAGAAGAACATCTTTGAACACTATTTTCTTCCGGAATAATAATAAAACAACAATGAGCAAAATAGCAACAGAAATAATATTACAATAAAAGCGGAATGGCCATGCTCCGACTTGTTCAATTGCTATTTTAGATACAGGGAAATTACTCCCCCATATCAGAGCAATAATTAATGCTATACCTGGCAGCAACTTTTTTTCAGTCATAGCGGGCAACTAAGGCAATGCGTTTATTCTGTGTTTTTGCTGTTACCATTGAAACAAAATGTGGAATATTTTTTTTACCTGTATCAAATATTAAAGCTGTCATATTATCCGGTATCAAAGTATCAATGATTTTTTTACCTGACTGATCTAATATCATCGTAAGACCACCATGAGTCATATTCCAGTTTAGTGTAAAATTAATTACCAATCCGATACTTTGCCCCGGGTCACTGTGCACTGTTAAAAAATCACCACAATCAAATTTGTTGAGATAAATCACCGTATTTTTCTTTAATTCTCTTCCTGTAATATGTTCCAAAAATTTTAAAAAGCGCATACTATTAACAATAGACTTTATTTGATGAAAGCAAGCTACCGACTTACCAATATCATTGTCAATTATCCTTCTGAATGAAAATGAAAACAGCCCTGATTCATAATCAGATAATGCAGATGTCTTTTCATTCTCAATCAATAATTGATCGTGTTTTTTCAAATAAAAATCATGCTCACCATTCTTGTTCTTAATAATCCATGACCAATATTCCTCGTCAATATTATGAAATTCTTCAGAGAATATATTAAGTTTAGGAAAAAATTTTTCTATATTAAATGATACATAACCTTGCTTCTGAAATATTATAGATAGTTTATCAGATTTCATTATATAGTTTCCTCTCTGACACTAAAATCACGAAGGTTCAAATGCCATTTTTTACCTTCCAGGGCCGGAGCATCATAGCCTGTAAGAATTTTTACAACCTGATCGGTAATCAGTCCTGACATTGCTGCTAATGATGGAGCACTTTGCCAGGCATTTACCACCCTGTTGCCATTGAGAAATTGCTGTTTCATACGTGCTTTACGAAATTTTTTGATATCAGCATTGTTACCATAGAAATGCTGACTGGCTTGTTTTTTCACCTCAGAATAATTAAGGCCATTACCATTATTCAGATAAACAGGCCCGACAGAAATATCAAATGGATCACCACCAAGCTCAACGACCGGAATGTTATTTATGCGAGCTAAACGGTGAATGCTTTCTTCCACTGTATTTTTTCTGTAATAACCAAGACTAGCCCAAGCCAATAAAACAAGATTAATGCCATCTAATAATTCTGAAAGCTGATTTTCATCAGTTGTGGCAAAAACAGGATACTTCTCAACTATCACGTATTTATTATGCTGCTTCAATGAATCTGATGCTGCATCTGTCTTTTTTCTGCCGATATCATCTGATTTGTATAATATCTGGCGGTTTAAGTTAGATAACTCAACATCATCTCCGTCAACAATTCTCAGTATCCCGACACCGGATACAGCTAACTGAAGAGAACACCACGTTCCCCAACCTCCCATACCCAATACTAATACACGACTTTTTTTAAGTTTTTCCTGATATTTAATTGCATTATTATTTTTATCTACAACAGAAAATTGGAGTAACTGACGATCATATAATTCTATTTCTTCAGATGTTAAAATATCGGAATAGCAGGAATTCTCATCAATAAGACCATAATTATCAAGCTTATTAATCAACCAAATAGCATCATTATCGTTAATTTTATATCCTTTCATGGATACTTCTTTAATAATTCTTGGAATAGTATGTAACCCATCAAGTTTTGACAATACAACCTTAACCCATTCCGGAGGTTTTTTTATTATCTTAGATCCTCCCGGAATTTCACCAATGCAAATATCACCGTCATCTGATAAAACAACATTATGAGAACGTTTAATAAGTGGTTTTGTTATCATTGCACTAATCCTTATTGTTATAATAAAAGCCACCATATGGTGGCTTTTAATTTATTACTCTAACTCAATAATTTGATCTTCTGTATACATAGCGATCTCTTCACTAATTGATGAAACACGCTCTTCAAGATCGGTAAAAATGATTTCATTTTCCATGTAATACCTCATTAAGTGGCTATTTCAATCTTATTAATACATCAGCGAATTAAAGTCATGACTTCATGACATTAACAATTACCAGTATTTTAAATTTATCTGTATTGTCAACATCAAGATATAAAAATAATCAGAAATGGGATTAAAATAACATTCACACATATCAAGGTGAAATGTAAAAAAAAGAAAAATAACTAAAATAAATATATGGTGAGTGTATATAATAAAAGTGAAAATAATAAAATTAAAAAACAAAATATTTATTATTACTCTTTTATTAAATAAAGTAAAACTGAAGTTTAATATATCACCTGTCCCTCACCCCCAGAATATCCACCTGAATCATCCGTGAATCTGCACGACCGTGGTCATCCACGGCGCGGATACGGTAGCGTCCGACGGCTTCCGGTTTCCATTCCAGCGGGCGGCGGCTGGTGCTGTTACCGAGGTATGCATCACCGGCAAACCAGTAAATCACACTGCTGTCATTATCGGCGGTGGCTGTAAAAAACAGGGAGGATGGCTGGTTTGCTGTTCGCCGCAGTGTGTAAGTGGTGTTGCGCAGCGGTGAGGTAATTTGTGGCGGAGTACCGCCGATCAGGCTGTTGCCGCCTTTGCAGTGAGCGACAGACGGCGGGGTTTTCTTCGGCAGACCGGCCATGGCAAACACCCGCGCCAGGTCAGACGGCCAGTATTCATAGACATCAATATTCACCTGCGCAGGATCATAAGGCGGGCAGACCACGTCGCCGGTGATTTTATCCGTCGCCACCGGGCGGTAGATGGTATCAACCGCAATGGGCGATTTACCCGGGATAAACCAGGTTTTGCCCCGCCGCTGACACCACTGCGTCGGCAGGTTGCCGCTGGCCAGACAAACCTCCACCTGACGGAGATTTTCCGGCAGCGGAAAGTCCGGCTCCCGCAGTGCCGGGTACTCCGCCATAATGTTGTCGATAATATTGAAAAACAACGGTGCGGCCGCTTCTGCGCCAATCAGCGCACTGTTTCCGGTGCCGTCAAAGTTCCCGAGCCAGACCACCAGCACATATGGGCCGGTGATGCCGCTGCTCCAGGCATCACGGAATCCCCAGGAAGTCCCGGTTTTCCAGTACACCGGCAGTGTCATCGGTTTTTGTGCGAGGGTGTTACCGGGACGCCGGTGCTGCCCCAGCATATCCAGTGTGATAAATGCGGCTTCCTCACTCAGCAGACGGACCGGCGCAGCCGGCTGTTCGGATTCGGTCATCCGCAGCGGGCGCAGAACGCCCCGGTTTGCGAGGATCGCATAGAGTTTTGCCAGCTCCTGCGCGGTCACTTCACCGCCGCCCAGGACCAGCGACAGCCCATAGTGTTTTTCTCCCGCCATCCCGGAGAGCCCGGCCAGACGGAGAAACTGATAGAGATTCGGTTTGCTGAGTTTTGCCGCGATATCCACCGCCGGAATATTACGGCTGTAGTTCAGTGCCTGTGTTGCCGGCAGCGGCCCCATAAAGCGCAGATCAAAGTTCTCCGGCGCGTAGCTGCCGAAAGTGGACGGCACATCTTTAAGAATGGTCAGCGGATGCAGTACGCCCTGCTCGAGCCCGAGGGCGTAAATAAAGGGTTTCAGTGCCGAGCCGGGGGAACGCTTGGCGTTGGTGCCGTTCACCTGGCCGTGGATCTCCGTGTTGTAATAATCCGCCGATCCCACCAGCGCCCGCACGCCCATATCACGGGTATCAATAAGAAGTACCGCCGCGTTGTGCAATCCCGCCTGCTGACGGCGGGCGATAAAAGCAGCCACCTGTTTTTCGGCGATACGCTGAAGATTCACATCCAGCGTGGTAACCACCGTCTGCGGTTTTTCTGCACTGAACCGGTTTTGCCGGGCTATCTGCTCAATCAGATGCGGGGCGATGTAAGGCATCTGTTCCGGCTGGCGCAGCATCAGCGGCAGTTCAAACAGTGCCGCCATGTTTTCATCGTCCGGATGCTCTTCCCGCCAGTGCTGCCAGAGCCGGTTACGTGCCTGCATCAGCGGCTGGCTGATATCCGTGCCTCCCGGAGTGACACGATATCCCGGCGACTGCGGCAGTACCGCCAGCGTCAGGGCTTCCGGCAGCGTTAAATCCGCCGGTTTTTTATTGAAATAGACCAGTGAGGCCGCCCCGGCGCTCTCAATATTACGGCCATAAGGGGCATAGTTAAGATAGGCTTCCAGAATGTCGTGTTTGGAATAGCTCAGTTCCAGCTGCACAGCCCGCAGGATCTGTTCAGTTTTCCCCCGCAGGGTGCGGGTGTTGAGATGCCAGCGCATCCGTGCCAGCTGCATGGTGATGGTTGAACCGCCCTGAAGCCGCTCCCCGCTGATATAACTGACAAAAAAACCGCGCGTGAGGCTGTATGGGTTAAAACCGGGGTGGAGATAAAACCAGCGATCCTCATAACGCAGCGTCCCCTGTGTCAGCAGCGGGGACATATCTTCCAGCGGTGTCCACAGCCGGTAGCGGTCATCGTTTGCCAGCGTCAGGCGCAGCAGTGTGCCGTTGCGGTCATAATAGGCAACCGACAGAGGCACACCTTCTGACAACGGCGGATGCGGCCAGAGGCGGAATCCGGTCAGAAACAGCGCCAGCAGGATAATCACTGCCGCCAGGTTCTGTACTACGCGCCGGATGCCGCTCATTCTGACCGATACCGCCCGTGCATTCAGGGTTTATCTGCGGCAGGCGGCAGAACCGTAAATACCCCGGCTGCCGCAGACTGCGCCTGAATCTCCCGGTCATACATGGCTTCGCCAAACGCCGGCGGAATGATAAAGCGCCCTGTATTCACCGGTTTTATCTGATAGATAAACTCCTGACTATCCGCCGCGGCACTGCCGTAGATAAGCACTCTGTCCTCACGGGCATCACTGAAGTCCGGTACCCAGCGGCGGCCGCTGCTGAACGGGAGCTGTGACAGTTGCAGGCTGTCCGCTGCTTCCGGATCCTGACGCACCACCTCAAACCCGCCCGGCAGCAGATCCGCCACTACAATATTATTCAGCCCCTGTTTGGCATTGGCACGGATATGCAGACGGACATAGACTTTTTCGCCCTGCGCCGCACTGGTTATCACTTCACCTTTTTCATTCAGGTAATTACGGCTGATTTCCAGCCCTTTCGCCACCGCAGCCTGTGGCGGTGTGCGGTCAAAACCGGATTCGGTCACCACATACCAGGCCGGGTTATCCGACGGATTATCAAAGCGGATTTCACTGACACCGTCGCTGAATTTTCCGGTCGCGGAGGCATTTTTCATCACTGAAATCACTTCAGGCGCTTCTGTGCCTTTCAGAACGCTGATAGTGAGTTCACCGGCCTGTGCCCCGCTCTGCTGCATATGACGGCTGTAGTATTCCATTGCCAGAATGCTCATGGCTGCCGAATAGGTGGTGTAACGCTCCTCTTTAAAGCGCAGCACCATATTTTCCAGCAGTTGCGGCGGGATAGCAGACACTTTTTCCGGGAAGTGACGGACAATCAGGTAGAGCCGTGTGCTGTCCTGCACCAGCGGATCGAGGTAGCTCCGTGTCCACCATGCTTTGCTGTAAGCCGAGTTCAGAGCTTTCCAGGTCGGCGCCAGCATCATATCCGCCTGTTTATCCATCTTCAGCATTTTGTAGGATGCCGCGAGATACAGTGCGCCCGGGTCATCCTGCCAGGACTCCGGATAACTGCTCTGCATCTGTGTCTGAACTTCAGCCAGCAGTCCGGTGGTGACTTCACCCTGACGGGTCAGCAGGTAGACAGCAAAGGCACGCATCCGCAGATCATCCTGCGTATTGAGCATCGGGTTCGCCGCCACTTTCTTCAGGTAAATATTAGCAGAGCCGAGCAGAGATTCCTGTACCGGATAATCCGCATCCTGTGCTTCCAGCAGGAACTGCACCACATACAGCGTGACAAACGGATCGGTTTCCGGCATCGCCTGCCATTCGCCGATACCACCCTGGCCGTTCTGCCGTGTCAGCAGTGTGGTCATGGTCTGTTGCAGCTGTTTGCGGATCTCCGTCTGTGACTGCAGTGTGCTGATTTCCGGATTACGCTGACTGAACAGCAGCGGAATGGCGCGGCTGGTGATCTGCTCCGAACAGTTATACGGATAGTTATCCAGATACTGCGACAGCGCCTCACTCATCACCATCGGCGAGTATGACACCCGCGCATCCCGTTTGGCATAGTTGTCAAACATCTGCCGCAGCGCCGTCACCCGTTGCTGTTTACCGTCCATCCGTCCGAGAGACGAGCGGGTGCGGTAAGCCGAGGCCGGGCGGACTGACAGATTCTGCGTGCGGACCGCCGATTTATCCCCGGAAGTGACACGGAAGGTGATATCCGCCGTGCCCGGCAGCGCATTGGCTTTCAGGCGGAACGACAATACCGTTTCTTTCTTCTCACCGAGCGTGATCTGCTCATGGCTGCTGCCGGTGATTTCCAGTGCCGGGTCAGCGCTGACGGTGACATCCAGCGGCACCGCTTCGCCGTTCAGGCCGGTCAGGTTATTGGCGATGCCGAGGGAGACATCAAACTCATCTCCCGGGGAGACCATGGCCGGAATATTCGGTGTCAGCACAAAATCATCCCGTACCGTGGTGCTGCTCTGTGTATGGCCGATGCGGTCAGGTGAAACCGATACTGCCATCACGCGGATCTTACCGTTGAAATAATCCGGCACCTGATAATTAAAGACCGCGTCGCCATCAACGGCGGTGATCCCCGACCAGTACGCCACCGGTTCATCCCGCTTGCGTTTGAACGGATTAAGATGCAGATCGATGCCCTCTCCGGCATCCCCGCCCGGTGCTGCGGTCAGCGCTATCATTTTGCTGAATTCCGGCAGGATCAGATCAAGGATTTGGGTGCTTTTCACTTCCAGCGCCCGTTTGCGGAAGAAATAGTCGAGCGGATCTTTCAGGCGGTAACGCGCCACCTGCAATATGCCCTCATCAATGGCAAAGACCACCACATTCTGCGGCGAGGTGGTTTTCACATGAACCGCCAGGTTTTCACCCGGTTTTATCACGTCCGGCGATATCAGTGTGATCCCCGCGTTAAACGCCTCATGGCTGACGCGGAACGGCTGCACGCCGAAGCTCAGCGGGCTCATAAAGATTTCGTCGGAGTTAATATCACGGACAAACTGCACGTTAACATAGCCGTTGCCGGTCAGTTCTGCCGGGACGCGGATTTTCTGCACCGAGTTGGTGGTGTCCGCACGGAACCACACCCACTGATACACTTTGTCGCGCTCAATAGTGATAATGCCGCTGCCGGTATACGGCGCATTGACGGCAATTTCAATCTCTTCGCCCGGTTTGTATTCCTCTTTATTCAGCGTCAGCTGCAGTTCCGCATTGCGATCCAGCGAGCGGGTGATATTCGCGTTACCGGCGACGGTGTAATCGGTTCTGTTCAGCACATTACCGTCCGCATCTTCCGCCTGTAAGATAAAGTGACCCGGTTTCGAGGTGTTCAGTGTGATATCAGTGCCGGCACTGCTGATAGTCAGCGGTTGCTCATCAATCCGGGTTTCTTTCAGTCTGGACTGATATTTGAAGACCCCGGACGGCTGACGCATCAGCACGGAAATGTATTTCTGCTCCAGAAGCACCAGCTTCAGGTTGCTCTTTTCAATACGGGTCAGTGATGGATCCACCGCAATCAGATTCAGCTTCCGCACTGCATCCTTACTGATGTAATCCGTGTCGCCGTCCGCTTTGATACCCACCAGCGAATCATGCGGGGAGACCAGTACCCGTGCCGCTGCCGTGACTGAACGACCGCTGCCCGGCTCAAACGCTTCGGTGAACAGCTGTAGCTGATAGGTCGCTTCCGCGTAGTTTTCCAGTCCTAACGCCAGCGGTGCGGCACCGTTTTCATCGGTGGTGCGCTCTTCAAGCTGCGTTTCAAAGTTATCCGTACTGCGGCTGTTTTCATAGAAACGATAATCCGGATACTGCGTGAATGACGGATAAACCGGCCGCATGGTCATTTTTGTCGCGATACGACGATTCTGCGCCGGGGTGCCGAACAGGTTCTGCACATCAACCGCCGCCTGTAATTCCTCCGGTTTCACCCAGCCCTGCTGACGATCCGGCGTCAGTTTCAGTGCCACTTTCATGCTGTCCGGCTCAAACTCTTTCACCACCACGGTGGTGGTACCGAGCAGACGCAGGTCATTCTCATTTTTACCTTCCAGATAGAGATAGATATTCCAGTCGCCGGTCGGAGAGTTTTCCGATGTGGTGTAGCTCAGTTCGCTGAAACCGGTGGCATCCAGAATAATCTGCTGTGAATGCATCAGAGTGTCACGCGGGTCGCGGATCTCCGCCCGCAGCGGGATGCCGGTCAGCGGAGTTTTCCAGTCATAGGTACGGGTGATAAGACCTGCATGAAAGGTTTCCCCCGGCCGGTAAATACCGCGATCTGAGAAAAGATAGCTGCTGAGGGTGCGCGGATCTTCCGGGGTTTCGTCGCCGTAAATATCAAAGCGCGAGAAATCCGGCTGGCGGTCATACCAGGCGTTGACCGGCAGGAAGGAGACATCCCCCTCTTTTTCCGCCAGGAACATTACCGCCATCTGCTCATTGCGGAAATCATGCAGCGGCGGGAATGCAGCGTGACCGTCACTGCCGGTTGTCCGGCTCAGCAGTGTGGTGCCGTTTTTGGCCACTACAGAGACTTTCGCGCCACTGACCGGCTCACCGGTATACACGGACTGCACGAACACATCCCGCGAGCCATCGGGGGAGGATTTCGCGATGATCCCCATATCAGTGACCACCACAAAGCGCGAATCGAGAACCGTGTCCTCTTCGTAATCCTCATCCCCTTCATCATAGCTTTCCGCTTCCGGGGCCTCCGCCGGTTTAGCCGGATCCCACGCCCGCAGGCTCAGCAGGAATATGCCGCGTTTTGCGGACGGGTCGGATGAGAGGTATTTGCTCAGGTCGATACCTTTGTACTGAATATCGCCGGGGTTAGCGGCGGACAGCGCCGTCTGGTAAGTAAAGTGCTCCGTAAAGTATTCATCACTCAGGCGGTTAAAGTCCGTTGAGGTAAAGTTTTTATCCTTAAAGGAGACGATGTGCTGTAACTGGCCCGGGATCACCCGTTTCACATCCAGCTGCAGGCCCGGGAAGTTACGTGCCGCGACGGTGATCTGTTTTTCACCTTTCATCGACAGCAAAGCCCCGTCAGACATAAAACGCAGTGTTTTCGGGTAATCCGGGATGCGTACCGGCAGATAACGTGATGTTTTCAGGTAATAACCGCCCGCCGAACTCATACCGCCGGTGATTTCCACCAGCAGCCAGCGGTTGGCCGGGGCGTTATAACTGAAGCTGAATGCAGCCTGATTCTCCTGCTCGCTGTCATCCGGGGTCAGCGTGACCGGCTCTGATAATGCGATGACTTTTTCGCTGATATCATCTGATTTCCAGTCGTCATAAATACCCTCAGAATTATAATCCGGGTGTTTTTCCGGCAGCAGACGGGCACGAACCGCTTTTGTGATCTGTTTTTCATTCACCGGGTCAGAGAATGACACAATCAGGGCGCGGCGATCTTTTCCGTCATCTGATTCCACCAGCTGACTGTCGATGCCCGTCACATCCAGACTGTAGCGGTTCGGCACAATCACGCGGAAGGTTTCATCTTTGTCCGTGGTATTGGCCGGAACGGCCGCCCCGACACCGGCTCTGACTGTCAGCAGCACTTCGCTGTCTGTATCATTGAGTGCCAGCTGCCCGGAGTGGATCCAGGCTTTGAGTTTTTTATCATCATACGTGACGGTATATGGCACCGGCTTGCCGTCACGGGTCATAGACAGACGCGATTCCAGATTTTTGACATCAGCGGGGGCATTGAAGGTCAGGCCGATGATGGCGTGTTTTTTCATCGGATCCTGCGGATCCTGATAGAACTCCGCCCGGCCGCCACGATAATAAAACTCAGGGGTGGTAAAGGTTTTTTGTTTCTCTGTTAACGCCACCTGCGGAGCCAGCAGTGTTTTGGCATCCATATCGACGGTGTAGGTTTTCCCCATCGGGAAGGTTTTTTTCGCCGTGAATACCAGCTTGCGGTCATTACGCCACTGCCATTCACCTTCCGTTGCAGGAGTCAGGGTAATACCGGCCGTGACCGGTTTGCCGATCAGCGTCACCGGTGCGGCAGAGCGGGAGAATGTCACCACCACAATCTGCGCTGAATTATCATCACGGTTATAATTAACCGCCGAAGGGCGCTGCACAGACGCGGAAATATCCTGCACCACCAGCGGCGCGACATCCACCGGCTTCGGTTTGTTCTGGTACCAGTGCCAGGTGTAATAACTGCCCGCCGCCACCGCAGCAGTCAGCAATAATAAGGCAGATATGGTTTTCGGATAGCGGTTTACACCCCGCTCCAGCCGGGCAAGCTGATTACCGGCAAAGGTCACCCAGCCCGGTACCGCCCAGCGGATCCGTCCGGTGAACGGGCGCAGCAGAAAACCCAGAAGCGTAAAAAGATAAACAAGACCGCGTGCCGCCAGACGCAGCAGAATAAAAGGTAAGCGGAGGATAAAACGCAGAACGTCCATGACAACATTTTCCTCTGTGTGTTGAGACTGACATCAGTTTGCCGCAGCACACAGTGAAATCCGGTTCAGCCGGAAGCTGTCAGTGCCCGATACTCTCATCCTCCATAAAACAGCCCATAAAGCAAATTATTGCATAAGGAATAATCTTAAATTACGGCCCCGGCATATCCGCAGGGGCCTGTTCAGGAAAAAAATTATTCCAGTGCACTCAAAATAGCCTGTGCAGCTTTGACTCTTTCGGTATTCGGGTAGTTTTTATTCGCCAGAATCACAATCGCCACCTGTTTTTCCGGAATAAAGGCCACATAGGCGCCGAAACCAGTTGTTGCCCCCGTTTTATGCACCCAGGAAGCACGGTTATACGGCTGAACCTGGTTGTCTGTTACCGGATGCGGCTGCAATGCGACCTCGTTGGTCACACCGTTAATGATCATATCTTTCTGCTGCGGCCAGTCATACATTTCCCAGCCCAGCCCCTGGTTAATCGCGGCGGTTTTATAGTAGCGGGTCTGGGCGAGATACATTGCCATTTCCAGATCCGCATTACCGGCCCGTGACGGCTCCATATTCATTTCCGCCCAGCGCAGCATATCTTTTGAGGCGGATTTCACGCCGTAAGATTCCGCATCAAGCTGTCCCGGCGACACGCGGACCGGTTTTTTGTTTTTATAGCCGTACGCATACCGGCTTTGCACACTTTCCGGCACGGTAATAAAGGTGTGAGATAATCCCAGCGGTGCCAGGATCCGCGCGGTCAGCAACTGCTCATACGGCATCCCCGCCGCATTGGCGGTCAGAGCACCAAACAGGCCGATACTGCTGTTTGCATACAGACGCATATCGCCCGGTTTCCATGATGGCTGCCACTGCTGATAGAAATTCAGCAGATCCGCACGGCTTTTCACCGCATCCGGTACCTGTAACGGCAGCCCGCCTGCGGTATAGGTGGCCAGATCCAGCAGCGTGATCCCCTTCCACTGCGGCAGAGCCAGCTCCGGCTGATATTTTGCCGCCGGATCATTCAGCGCCGTCTCTTTTTTCGCCACAGAAACCGCACCCAGCACACCTGTGAAAGTTTTACTTACAGATCCGAGCTCAAATAGTGTATTTTCAGTGACCGGCTGTTTTGCCTGAACATCGGCAAAACCATAGTTAAAATAATAGGGCTTGCCCTTTACGGATACGGCAACCGCCATCCCAGGAATATCCTGCTGTGCCATCAGCGGTTTAATAGTGCTGTCCACCACCGCTGCGACATTATCAGCGGCAGAAAACCCCGGGGCGGAAAACGCCAGCAGGGCAGAAATCAGTGTTGCAGATACAGATTTTGTCATCAGAATTAACCTTCCGTGTGTGAGTAACGGCGGCAAGTATCGTCAGATTCACCGGACAGAACAAACGGTTATTTATAACAAGAGCCTAAAGAAAAACTTACAGGTGGATTATGGTCAGACGTTATCTCCCCCTTAACCCGCTGCGCGCCTTTGAGGCCGCCGCCCGTCATCTCAGTTTTACCCGTGCGGCGATTGAGCTGAATGTCACCCACGCCGCCGTCAGCCAGCAGGTCAGGGCTCTGGAAGAACAACTCGGCTGTGTGCTGTTTACCCGCGTCTCGCGCGGGCTGGTGCTGACCCATGAAGGCGAGGGATTACTGCCGGTGCTCAATGAGGCGTTTGACCGGATTGCGGATACTCTGGAGTGTTTTTCTCACGGGCAGTTCCGTGAGCGGGTAAAAGTCGGTGCGGTGGGAACATTTGCCGCAGGCTGGCTGCTGCCGCGTCTGGCCGGATTCTATGACAGCCATCCGCATATTGATCTGCATATCTCCACCCATAACAATCATGTGGACCCGGCGGCGGAAGGGCATGATTATACGATCCGTTTCGGTAACGGCGCATGGCATGAATCAGATGCGGAACTGATTTTCAGCGCACCGCACGCCCCGCTGTGCTCACCGGCCATTGCAGAACAGTTACAGCAGCCGGATGATGTTCACCGCTTTACCCTGCTGCGCTCATTCCGCCGGGATGAATGGAGCCGCTGGCTGGATTGTGCGGGTGGCACACCGCCTTCCCCGTCACAGCCGGTAATGGTGTTTGATACCTCACTGGCCATGGCGGAAGCGGCACTACTGGGTGCCGGGGTAGCGATTGCACCGGTATGCATGTTCAGCCGCCTGTTGCAGTCAGGCGCACTGGTACAGCCGTTTGCCGCAGAGATCACCCTCGGCGGCTACTGGCTGACGCGGTTACAGTCCCGTACGGAAACCCCGGCCATGCAGCAATTCGCCCGCTGGCTGCTGAATACGGCGGCGGAGTAAAACTCACTCACCTTCCAGGCTTTTTACCCGCAAATCATCACCTTCACTGATGCGCAGCCGTTCACTGCCGCAGTGCGGACAGCATCCGGCGTGCTGCATGATTTCGGCCTCACGGCTGCAATCCCAGCACCATGCCTGTGCCGGGATAACATCAATATGCAGTGTGCAGCCCTGCGCCACGGTATCACGGCAGGCGATATCAAAACAGAAATGCAGTGCACTCTCCTCAACATCCGCCAGTGCACCGACTTCCAGCCAGACATCCGTTACCCGCGCAATGCCGTGCTGTTCAGCCTGTTCGCGGATAATATCCGCCGCACTCATGCACAGGGATAACTCATGCATGCCGGGGCACCGGTTTTCCGGTGAACAGCGCCCTGCGCCCGGCCATCGCCGGAGCATCCGGGTCCGTGACCGGCAGTGAAAGCAGCATACGCGCACTGTCATCCGCCAGCCTCATTCCCTCCTGCGGGGAAAGTGTGTGCGGCAGCGGCGACAGCAGCGAACACGCCAGATACTGAGATACGCCCTCCAGCTCACCGACGGTGAATGTCATGATGCCGTACGGCAACCGCAGACCGATTTTTTCACTGACTTTACGCTGCGGCCAGAGCTGCTCCGGCCCCGGAAAAATCACAGCGCTGAACATCCACGGTGTGATCACACAACCCGTCCACTGCCCTTCAAACAGCGTCAGTTCCGTGACATAAACCGGCATTGACGGGTGCAGGAAGGTGAGATCGTGCATAGTATCCGCCGCTACTTTTTCAAACGCGTTGCGGATCTGTTCTGCCGGGCTGTGCATAAAGCCCTGAATATCCTCAGACATCTGCCGTCTCCTTCTTCACCGCCTCAACACCTGATTCACGCAGTACCGCCAGCACCTGCTGCAGTGCCGGTTCAACGGCGGCCTGCAGTTGCGGGGTCAGACCGATATCCGGCTCCAGCGAGGCAGGAACCACGCCCACCAGCGTCAGTTTCGCGGGGAATTCCCCGGTAAACCGCAGCGCAGACAAGACATCGGATAACCCCAGCTGATGCGGGGAGATTTTATTGGTGAACAGCGCCGGAACCTCCTCATCCCGCAGAATACGGATAGTGCCCGGGGCGCTTTTCGCCGTCACAATGGCGTCAGTGATAATCAGATGATCCCGCCCTGCCATGCTGTCGAGCAGTTCCATCCCCGCCGTGCCGCCGTCCATCACTTCCACATAATCCGGCAGGATATAGCGCTCCGCCAGCGCTTCCGCGATATGCACGCCGATGGCTTCGTCAGTCAGCAGAATATTGCCGACACCTAATACCAGAATCCGCATCACAGCACCTTCACTGATACCGTTTCACGGCCATCAACATCAACAATATGAACCGCACATGCCATACACGGGTCGAATGAGTGGATAGTGCGCACCACTTCCAGCGGTTTTTCCGGGTCAGCAATTTTCAGCCCGACCAGCGACTGCTCATACGGCCCCGCCACATTATCGTGATTGCGCGGTCCGCAGTTCCAGGTGGACGGCACCACCGCCTGATAGTTCTCAATCACGCCGTCTTTGATCACCACCCAGTGCGATAACATGCCGCGTGGTGCTTCCAGGAAACCCACGCCTTTTATCACACCGGTGGCCGGGAATTCCGGTTTCACATAGGTGATGTGATCCCCGGTACCGATATTGGCGATCAGCGCGGCATACTGGTTCTGCAGCACCGCCTGTAATTCACAGCAGTGCACCGTACGGCCGATAATCCGCCCGAGTGTGGAATGCAGCTGTTTTACCTCCGGGGTATTGCCGGTCAGGGTCTGATAAACCGCAATAATTTCATTCAGTTTTTCGGCTGTACCGGGGTGTTTCGCTGCCAGTTTGCAGAACATATTGGCCAGCGGGCCGACTTCCACGGTTTTGCCGTACAGGGTCGGCGATTTCACCCACGAGTATTTACCGTCCGGATCCCAGCCGGTGTATTTCGGCTCGGTTGTGCCTTCCCACGGTTTCTGCGGCGCTTCATCCTGATACCAGGAGTGCGGAGAGCTTTCCTGAATCCCTTCCAGCAGGAAAGCATCCGTCTGGGAATCGATCGGGCGGAAAGTCGCTAAGTCAGCGTTTTCAATGTAGCCACCCGGGAACAGGAAACTGCCGTTTTTGCCGTCGGTCGGGAATTCCGGGGTGCTCAGGTAGTTCACTGCGCCCTGCCCGGTTTCAAACCACTGCGGGTAAAATGCAGCAATGACCGCAGTATCAATTTTATAAACCTGCTCAACGAAATCATTCAGCTTGTCGATAAATGATTTGATATACATCAGGCGTTCCAGGTTCAGCACACCGATACCGTCGAGGTTAATCGGGTTTGCCACGCCGCCGACCGCCAGGTTCTGAATGTGCGGCGTTTTACCACCCAGCAGCGCCACAATACGGTTGGCATCGCGCTGGCATTCCAGCGCCTGTAAATAGTGCGCAACAGCAATCAGGTTCACTTCCGGCGGCAACTGCATCGCCGGGTGTCCCCAGTAGCCGTTGGCAAAAATCCCCAACTGCCCGCTCTCCACCAATGCTTTGATTTTATCCTGCACTCTGACGAATTCCTGCGTGCTGTTGAGCGGCCAGTCAGAAACGCCGTTCAGCATGGCAGAGGCTTTTGCCGGATCCGCTTTCAGAGCGGAGGTGATATCCACCCAGTCCAGCGCGGAAAGCTGATAAAAGTGGACGATATGATCATGGGTGGTGTGCGCCGCCAGAATGATATTGCGGATATACTGCGCATTAACCGGCACATCCAGGTTCAGGGCATTTTCCACGGCACGCACCGATGCCAGCGCGTGTGTGGTGGTACAGACGCCGCAGATGCGCTGGAGGATCATCCACGCATCACGCGGATCTTTTCCTTTGACGATTTTTTCCATTCCGCGCCACATGGTACCTGACGCCCAGGCTTTGGTGACCACACCATCGCCGATTTCACAGTCAATGCGTAAATGTCCTTCGATACGGGTAACCGGATCAATCGTAATTCTCTGGCTCATGACTTACTTGCCTCATGATAAGGGTGAGCTGCGGTTTTATTGACTGCAGGGAGTATCGGTAACAGGCGGATCAGGAAAAGGTAAGCGCAGATCTCAACAGCCACGAAACCAATGGAAATTAACAGTTCTTCCGTCGCCGGGAAGTAGTGATAGCCATTGCCGGGGTCAAACGCCAGCAATGAATAGGCGAGACGCCATGCCGCACAGCCGAGCATCATGCTCAGTGCGCCAATGTAGAGCAGCCGGGAGTCACGGCGGAACGCCGGGATACTGAAGACCGCCAGTGCAATCGCCATCAGCACAATCTCGCACCAGAACAGCACAGAGTAATAATCTCCCGCGAAAGCCAGTCCGAGCTTGCCGCGGTAGATCAGTTCCCCGAAGCGCAGCACCAGAAACAGCGCCATCAGCACACTGACGGTCAGTGCCAGCTTGCCGAACAGGCGTTTTTCATCGGGACCGTTGCCTTTCAGGCCGCTCTGTACCAGGGAGCCTTCAAATACCACAATGGAGAATCCCATAATAAAGGCGGTGAGCAGAGAGAACAGCGGCAGCATTTCATAGCTCTGCCACAACGGATGCACTTTATAGCCCGCCGCAATCATCAGGGAGCCCATCGAGGACTGGTGCATGGCCGGTAACAGCGCGCCGAGCGCTATCACAAAGAACATGATTTTGTTCAGCCGCTTAAGGGAGACTTTCCAGCCCATGCGCTCACAGAATGCCGGTGCCAGTTCCAGTGCCATCACGCCGATATAAATCGTCATACAGACCGCGGTTTCCAACAGGACGGAGTTGACGTTGAAAATGCCCGGAATAAAGAAGTTCGGCATATTCCAGTAACGGCCGAGGTCAATGGTGATAGACAATCCGCCCAGTGAATACCCCAGCAGACTCGCCAGCAGCGCCGGACGCACCAGCGGGTGATATTCCCCTTTGTTGAACACATACACCGCCCACGCCAGCGCCCAGCCGCCGCAGGCAAAACCGGTGCCGATCAGCAGGTCAAACGCAATCCAGATCCCCCACGGATAACCGCCGTTCAGATCAGAGACTGACCCCAGCCCGAAGACCAGACGTTTGACGATAAGCAGAACGCAGAGGATAACAAGCGGCCCGAAAATGATGATCGGCTTACTGAATAATTTGCCGCCGAGGGGTTTGGGATCATGACTCATGATCATCACCTCCGTCGTGAGTGTCATTTTTGCTGTTGCGGCGCACCAGCACAGTGAGCCCGGCCAGTACCGCCAGCGGCAGGATCATCCCTTTGTACAGGGTGTGCTGAATGTTTTCAGAGCGGGCTCCGGTGGAGAGTTCAGCCAGTTCCGGCAGCTGCAGATTTTTATACGGCACGCCGGTCAGTACCATCACCTGGGTTCCGCCGCCCTCTTTCTCACCGTACAGATGCGGGTAATAGGAAGGCACGGGATGTTTGTAGTTATCGCCGGTTTTCAGTGTCTGGCGCGGATAGGCATATTCCTCTCCGGCTGTCAGCCCGAGACGGTTTTTCGCTTCACTCATCAGATCTTCGCGGGTGCCGAAGATAATCGCCCCGGTCGGACACACTTCCACACAGCCCGGTAAACCGCCTTTATCGAGCAGTTCAACACCCTTCTGGTTACAGAGTTCGCACTTGTGGATCATACCGAACGGGTTGTCGTAATCGTATTTCGGCACATCATACGGGCAGCCGACCATGCAGTAGCGGCAGCCGGTGCAGATGTCTTTGTCATAATGCACAATGCCGGTAACCGGATGCTTTTTCAGCGCACCGACCGGGCAGACGGAGACACAGTTCGGATCCACACAATGCATACATTGCTTCTTGATGTAGGCATAGCCGTCCTTTTCCTGATCTTTGTGTTCGCCGGTACCGCTCGTCCACACCTGGATAATGTTATTGGTGTACGGCGACAGCTTGTCATTGTTGGACCACGTCTGCGCCCCTTCCGGGTTACGGCCGGGGAAATTGATATCCTGGCATTTGGTCACACACGCCTGGCAGCCGACACACAGAGTGGAGTCATACAGCATGCCGGACGCGCCGGGGATCGGCGGGCGGTTCTCCGCCGCCGCGTGGCTCACGGATGTATTACCTAACAGTAATGCCCCGCCGGAAGCCACTTTAATAAAGTCACGCCTGTTCACAGTTACTCTCCCCGCGGATCGCCGGACCGGTTTTTCTTCTGCTGGCGGCCCAGCTCACGGACAGCCATCACACTGACACCGGCCACCAGCCCCACCACGCCGCCGAGCAGCCCGATAGCGCCGCCCGATACCGAACCGCCCTCTTTCAGTTCCACATCCGGTTTTTCAGAACGCGGTGTCTGGTTCTGTACCCCGGCGAGCTGGTGGATCCCTTTGTGGAAACCCACTCCGGCCTCGTTACAGCCATAGCAGGGATGGCCGATAGCCACCGGCCACACGCCGCCGACATCACAGAACTGCAGTGTGGAGCAGTTGCCGTGCGTTTCCGGTCCTTTGCAGCCGAGGTGATAGAGGCACCAGCCTTCACGGTGACCGTGGTCGCCGAATGCTTTGGCAAAACGTCCTGCGTCAAAGTGAGCGCGGCGCTCGCAGTGTTCGTGGATCAGACGACCGTAAGCAAACAGCGGCCGGTTTTTGTCATCCAGCCCCGGGGCTTTGCCATAAGTGATGATGTGGGCAACCGTTGCCAGGAAGTTATGCGGGTTAGGCGGGCAGCCCGGAATATTAATCACGGTTTTGCCGGGCAGAACCGCTTCCAGTGATGCCGCGCCGGTCGGGTTATCACCGGCGGCAGCCACGCCGCCCCAGGCGGCACAGGAGCCGATGGCAATAATTGCGGCAGCGCCCTCCGCTGCCCGGCGGATGTGATCGGCAATCGGCTCGCCGGCAATCATGCAGTAAATGCCGTTATCCTTCAGCGGTACAGAGCCGTCCACCACCAGCACATATTTGCCTTTGTATTTCTCAATCGCATTGTGCTTATTGGCTTCCGCCTGATGACCGAATGCCGCCGAGAGTACCTCGTGGTACTCCAGCGAAATCATATCAAGGATGAGATTTTCGATGGTCGGGTGCGTCGCCCGGAGCAGGGACTCAGTGCAACCGGTACACTCCTGTGCAGATATCCAGATGACGGGGGGACAATCCTTACGGCTGACGGACGCCGCGATTTCGGCAGATGCATTTGCACTGAGACCCATGGTGGCCGCTAAGGCCGCACAGAGTTTCAGAAAGCTTCGCCGGTCAATACCCTCAGAAGTGATATCAGAAGTAATAAAGGTATTATCTTCGATCATTCTCTATATTCCATTGTGTTAATTTAATATTAATATAATCCGGTTATTATTAAATTACTGAGACACGGAACATAATCAATAAACAAAAAAATAAAATCAGAAATATTATTTTACAGATAATGAGAATTTTTTCTATTTTTAACATTTAATCTATTTATCGGTTTTATTAATTTATATCAATTTAATATATAGCGCACCGGCGACCTGCAATGAGAATGGCGGAATCTTTCACTACCGACAGGAAAACAGGCAGCATTTACCATCTGCTTCTCACCCGTTATTCAGATACAACCCTGCGTGTTTTCAGAATTAACTGAATCAGGGTGAATAATGAATTTCACATAACCACGGCTATTTAAAACAAAAATGAAATACATTCTCATCCGGCGTTATTTAATCGGTTAAGCTCAAATAAATGCTATTTGAAATAAAATCACACCGTTATTTATCACTAAAAAATCAATTTTTATAATATGGAGGGTTATTTGTTTTGATTTAAATCAATTAATATTAAATATCTTATTTTTCTTCCGGGATAAATAAAACCCAATTAATCGGTAATTATCACTACAAAATAGAGTAAAAATAGTGAATAACACCTTAAAATGCATAATAAGACGATTATCCTTGTAAAACAGTCAGCTATTTATACGTAGGCGGACAATTTATATTCTGTTTATTATTCGTTTTAATAGTGATGATCACCTGAAACAATCATTTCATTTTCATCCTTTCTGCTCTTTTTTAATGAGATGAGCATCAAAACCGATGCCGCCCGCTCATTCAGCGGCTTCCTGAGCGTGAATTACCGGTTCTGATAGTCAGTAAAACACAACGGCCTGCGCATGCGGGCCGTTTTTTTATCTGTTATTAACTGATCAGGCCGTGTACCAGAATCACACCGATACAGATCGGTCCCACATAACGCCAGACCAGCAATAAACTCTGACGTTTCAGTCCGGTGATATTTTCCGGAATCAGCGCATTCGCTTTACGCGACCAGCCGAAAATCAGGCAGACAGCAATACCGAACAGCGGCATCAGAATATTGGATGTCAGGTAATCGAGGATATCAAAAATCGTTTTCCCGCCGAGCGTCACATCACTTAACGGCCCGAAAGATAATGACACCGGGATCCCCATCAGCATAATCGACGCCGTCACCACCAGGCCCGCTCTGCGGCGTGTCCACTGAAAACGCATCTGAACATACGCCACAATGTGTTCCAGCAGTGAGATAGCGGATGTCAGCGCCGCCATCAGCAACAGGACAAAGAACGTCACTGCCAGCACAGATCCGCCCGGCAGATGGGCAAAGTACACCGGCATGGTCATAAAGGTCAGACCCGGACCGGCATTCGCTTCCAGACCGGCAGCCGCTAATGCAGGGAAAATCATCAGTCCGGCCAGCACACACACCATGCACGAGAGGATCACCACCCACATACTGGAATTGGCAATGCTTTTGTTATCAGACAAATACGCGCTGTATGTAATGTGGATCCCCAGCCCGATTGAGAGAGAGAAGAAAGCCAGCCCCAGCGCATCCAGCACGCCTTTGCCGGTCAGTTTGCTGAAATCCGGATACAGGAACAATTTCAGTCCGGCGGATGAGCCGGGTAAACTTATCCCGACGATAATCAGCACGATCATAATAATAAACAGTAACGGCATCATCACTTTCACGGATTTTTCCAATCCGCGCTGCACCCCGGCCAGCACCACAAAGCAGGTCATCCCCGCAAACACCAGATGCGCAATCACCGGCCACCACGGGTTACTGATAAAGCGGGTGAAAATGCCGGTCAGCTGGCTGCTGTCAGTAATGTTCAGCTCACCGGCGGCGGCCATTACGGTGTAACCGATAGTCCAGCCGCCGACCACGCTGTAGAAGCTGTAAATACACCAGGAGCTGAATACACCGATCACCCCGATCCACGCCCAGTGGCGTCCCATCATTTTTTTGAAGGCGTTGACGGCTTCACTGCGGGTGCTGCTGCCGAGGATATTTTCAGCCAGTAATACCGCGAGACCGATAACAAAGCTGAATAAGAGGAAAACAACCAGGAAGGCACCACCGCCGTTATTGGCGGCAACATACGAGAATTTCCAGATGGCACCGATGCCGATGGCAGACCCGGCAGCGGCTAAGATATGACCAAAACGGGATGTCCATTGCTGACTCATACGGCCTCCTGCTGTGTCATCTGAGAGACAGAAGCGGCGGCAGAACAACAGACCGATCGTGAAACTGCGCTGATAATAATCCTTGCGGTAAAACCTGACATCATAGGAACTCTCCCGAAAAAAACAGTTCCACCAGCAGGTTTACACGCACAAAAAAGCCACCTTACTGGTGGCTTATGAAGAAAAACAGATAAACGAAGCCACCTAACTGAATAGCAGGTTTAGGCTTAGCTGACGGTTCATCATGCAGTTCATCGGTTTACTCTTCTCTGAAAATCATTAATTTTTGCTTCACAGGCAGTGCCGTTATATGACACTGCCGTGACGCTCTTTTTCTCTTATACCACAAACAGAAAATAAAAAAACACCCTTTTTTATTCTGCACTCATGGTTTTAAGCATTTTTGCAAACGCATCGATGTGATGACGCTGCGTCACCGGGTTCATAAAGACCGCCTTTTCCCCCGGAATATACACGAACCGGTTATGCTCCGCATAGGCCGAGCAGGCGATAGAATCCACCCAATTGGTAAACAGTCCTGCTTTACCGCGTTTCAGGAACAGCTCACGGTGCCAGCGGCTGTTGCGCACCATCATGTCATAGGCCGTTTTATCTCCGGCACAGGTCAGTTCGTGCGCAAACATTGCCTGCGGATCATTCACCAGTTTCGGTGAATAGAGGCGGAAACCGACACTCGGCCCCTGATTTTCCGGCACCATCACACAGGCATTACCCATAGATAACAGCTGGTTGCGCATGTAGTTCGCATTTTGCAGACAGTGCGCAATGATGGTCTGATAACCCTCAACTCCCAGGTAATGCAATCCGGCATACGCGCCGAACACACCGACACCGCTGCGGCTGCATTCAATGGTGGATTGCAGGTGAGTCTGTCCTTCCAGCGCATGCTCAAAATAGGTGAAGTTTTCCGGGTCATTTTCCAGTGCTTTGAAATCATCACCGTCACGCACCATCACCAGGCTGGAGGTATACGGCACATAACCCCATTTGTGGAAATCGATAGTGATGGAATCCGCATATTTCAGCTGTTTAAATTTCTCAACATTGTGACGCAGACCAGCCAGGGTGGCATCGTTAATCGCCAGCGGGTTGGTGTTAAAATCATAATCAATAAAGAAAATAATCGGCCAGCCAACCGCCGCATCCACGTGAATATGCGGTTTTTCTGTAATTTCAAATTCTTCACACAGACGGTTGCGCAGATCATAAACCTGTTTGATTTCATCGACACCAAAGGTATCCGTTGTCCCTGCGGTCAGCAGGATCACCGGGATCTTACAGTGAACGGTATAGCAGGCACGGATTTGCTGCTCCAGATCCGCCAGGTCAATAGTGTTATCTGACGCCACCCGGATACGGATTGTTTTGTTTGTGATATCCACACCTAACAGGGACAGGTTAGTCATATTGGAGTAGTGACCGCCCTGAGAGTTGATGATCCGGAAATCCTGATCGACCGACATTCCGAGATGTTTTGACTGCTTCAGCGATTTACGGATCCCGAACAGATAACCATACAGGTTACACATGGTTCCGCCCTGGGTGAACAGACCGGATGCTTTGCCCGCATCATAGCCAATCAGATTGGCCACTTTACGGATAACGGTTTTTTCCATGTTATCCGCCACACCCGAGTATTCACAGTACACCATGTTCGGGTTACCCAGTAAGCCCAGCATAGAGCCGTAAACTGCCGGGTCTGACGGCATGGCGATAACGTTTTCCACGGCCAGCGGGTTTTCCCAGTTTTTGCACAGCGCGGACGCAAACACCAGTAAATCATCCTGCCCTTCTCCCGGACGGATCACGTTCTGACGGACATGCGACTCACCGGCCAGTTGAGCAAAAAGATCCTTACCCTGCGGATAGCGGTTGATCTGCTGCACATCCGCGTCGGTGGTCTGGCGGAACCGAGTAATTGCCTGAATTTGCGGGTGATTAAAAATCGGCCATTTGCCGGGATCCCGGCTGAAGAAATCACTGATGACGTTTTGGTATTTAACTTCGAAATCTTTATTTAACGCATTCGCGGAGGCGAGCGTGATAAGTTCTGACTGATTCACAATGAGCTCCAAAATAGTAAATTACGCTGAGGTAATGTCATTACTTTGCGCCAAATTCATTGCATTTTAAATGATCTCAAAACTATAAATCACGTTACGTAATTAATAATAAAATTATAAATATCAATAATATATGTACATTTAATGCATTTTGTGATGACTAATAATTTTTCATAAATGCCGACACGATCACAATTTTTTACTCTGAAAAATAAACATAATTCAGTTTTTAAATTCAAAAATTAAGCGAAAATGCAGTTTTATATTCCGAAAAACAAAGCAAATAACAAATTATTAACAACATCAAAAATGCGGTTCATTAATATTGTTTAGTTTTCATTACTATTTTTTCTCTGTTGTTATTTCTCTTCTGCTGAAAAACCACGGTTATTTTGCCGGTTTTTCCGTTTTTTGCAGTGGTCATTCCCTCCGGCAAGATAAAATACCGGCGGATAATAAAAATCCCCTGAATATTACTAATGAATCCCGGCAGCCCGTTTTCCGTCGGTGGCAGCAAATACACGAATAACAGTATGATTTTAAATCATAATTCAATTTTTATCGTATTTACCGGTGATAATACAATCAATTGTTGTATTTTTGTAACGGCCGGATTTCCCCGGAATCCTTAAATTCCGTTAAGACTGCGGCCCGGCGATAAGCTTTTTTTAATTTTTATCTTTATTCTGCCGTTAAAATGGGTGAATTGTTTCACTGTGTAATAATTTCATTCATTAAAGGCACTACTATGTCCGGCCTCCTGCTGTTCAAACAACTACTCACCAAAGAATGCTGTCCCGGTATGCACTGGGACTCCGCCCGTAACCGCTTAAAATTCGCGGCCCGCAGCCTGTTTATGCCGCTGTCTACCATGAAATACCTGTCCGGCCTGACAAACACTGCCTGCTGTGATGCTATTCTGAAAAAGCAGCCGCTGCTGCCGACCAAATTACAGCGCCCGTATCTGAGCATTAATTTTCACCGCAAAAACAAATCGGCGGCTATCTGCGACCATTACCGGATCACCAAAGCCGTTCTGCCACCGGCTGTATTCAGCCGTATCTACAGCAATGAGCAGTTTTATCTCTGCCTGGTTGAAGGAAAAGAGAGCCCCTGTCACCTCTGGCTGGATGTGCAGGATGCATTTAACAAAGAGGGCGAGCTGACGCTGGAAATGCGGGATGATGCCGGTGAGATCCTGGCCCGCAGTGCATTCACCCTGCTGAACCTGAATGAAAAACGGTCACTGTTTATCGGCGCGCTCCAGGGCGGCGTCAGTGAGCAGGCTCACAATGCTATCCGGGCGGCAACTAAAAACTGTCACGGTGTATTCCCTAAACGCATTCTGACGGAAGTTATCTGCCTTATCGCCTCACTGTTTCAGTGTCAGCAGATTATTGCCACCAGTAATGAGACCCATATTTACCGCAGCCGCCGTTACCGCCATAAAAAACTGACACAATGGGTGGCCGATTATAATTCGTTCTGGGAATCTGTCGGTGGCACCGCCAATCCGCAGCACGAATATGTAATACCGCTGACCCTGCCGCGTAAACCCATTGATGAAATAGCCAGTAAAAAACGCGCCGAATACCGCCGCCGTTATCAGTTACTGGATAATGTGGCGCAGGCCGTCTGTGAACGCCTGCAACTGCCGCAGCCGGAAAATAAAACAGATGTTCAACATAACATTATTTAAGAAAAATCCTTCATTTACAGCAGGTTTGACCGGTAATTGACATTTCATTACAGAACTTATTGATTTCCCGTAAAATATAATCTGCAAAAGGCTGAATTTAATCTTAATATTGTTTCGGGGTTGCGGGAAAAATTCACTGTCTCCGCTACCCCTAATTTGCTAAAGTGGCCGGATTTACCAGCGTATATATCAGGGGTTCCGGTCATATCCGCAGAAATGCCCCATAACATGAAATAAGCTTACTTCAGATCCGGGAATAATTGATGGAAACAATGCAGCAACTTTTTTTCGCCCTCTGGCATCAGGACTATGAAACCCTGTCAAACCCGTCCCTGCTGTGGGCGATTTACATTATGCTGTTTGCCATTCTCTTCCTGGAAAACGGCCTGCTTCCCGCTGCGTTTTTACCCGGTGACAGCCTGCTGATTCTTGTCGGGGTTCTGATCGCCAAAGATACACTCGATTTCCCGACAACCCTGATTGTCCTCACCGCCGGTGCCAGTCTCGGCTGCTGGGTGGGCTATTTACAGGGGCGCTGGCTCAGTAATACCAAAATTGTGAAAGGCTGGTTGTCTCATCTGCCGCCGCATTACCATCAGCGGGCGCACAGTTTATTCCACCGTCACGGTCTGGCGGCGCTGTTAGTCGGCCGTTTCCTGGCGTTTGTCCGCACCCTGCTGCCGATGCTGGCGGGGATCGCCGGTCTGAATTCACGCCGTTTTCAGTTCTTCAACTGGCTGAGCGGCTTCCTGTGGGTCGGTATTTTAACATCTCTCGGTTACGGCCTCGGTATCAGCCCGATTTTCCGCAAATATGAGCATCATCTGATGAATATTCTGATGCTGATCCCGGTGGTGCTGCTGGTCTTTGGTTTGCTCGCCAGCCTGTGGGTGGTGTGGAAGCGCAAGCGGGCAAAATCGTCTGACGACACTCACGCACAATAAATTACCAGACTATTTTTCCGGCCGGTGCAATTACAGCAGCCGGCCGGAATACATTATCGCCCCGTCCGCTGTTTCAGCGTCATTTCCTCTGAATTACACCGCCATCACCCGCAATGTGCAGAACAATACCGGAAAATAAACTATAATTTATCTTTAATTGCAGATAAAAAGCGGTTACTTTGAATCTGTTACGCTATAACCACCACGAGGAGTTCCTATGTCACATCATACAAATGAAGAGTTACGCGCTGAACTGAAATCATTGGCTGACACCCTGGAATCTGTGCTGAATACGGCAGAAAGTAAGTCCAAAGAAGAAGTGGATTCGCTGAAGAAAAAAGCACAGGCCGCGCTGGAAAATTCCCGTACCCGCCTCGCGGAAGGGAAAGAGCAGGTTGTGCAGCAGACAAAAGAGATCGCAGGCAAAGCCGATAATTATGTCCGCGAAAATCCGTGGACCGGTGTAGGTATCGGTGCCGCTGTCGGTGTGGTGTTAGGTGTTTTACTGGCCCGCCGCTGAGTTATGACCGATCAGGAGCGTCCGCAGGGGCCCGGCAAAGGGCTCCTTGATACACTGACACGTATCACCGCCATCGTCATCAGCATGGCAGAAACCCGGCTCAGGCTTGTCGCCACTGAGCTGGAGGAAGAGAAATCCAACCTGATCCAGCTGATTCTGCTGGCCGGTGCCGCTCTGCTGCTGACGGCGTTCGGACTGATGAGCCTGATGATTCTGGTCATGTGGGCGGTTGATCCTGTATACCGCCTGACCGCAATGATTATCATGACATCCGTTCTGCTCGTCGGGGCACTGATTTTCGCCCTGTGGGCCGTCCGCAAAGCCCGCCGTTCATCCCTGCTGGGCGCAACCCGCGAACAGCTGGCGATCGACAGGCAACTGCTGGAAAGAAAAAAGCAGGAGCAGGAGCATGAATAAGCATCAGCGTGCTGAACGTGCCCGCAAAAAGCAGGCGCTGATTGACACTATCGCTGCCCAGCGCAGCGATTTGTCACAGGCCACGGGTCAGTGGCTGAAAAAAACCGAATCATTCGACCGCACCTGGCAAACATTGTCACAACTGCGTCCGCTGGTTGTCGCCGGTGTCAGCCTGTTTTCCGTCTTTGCTGTCCGCCATCCGAAAAAACTTATCCGCTGGGGACAACGCGCCCTGGGACTGTGGGGTGTTTTCCGCACACTTCAGAGCAGTTTCCCCCGTAACAGGCAGAACTGACGTATCCCGCCCCCCGGATTCAAAATTTTTGATGTTGTTTATTAAGAATTCTTGCTAACAATCCTTCTCATTCGCACTTACTATTATCCCAACGAAACGGATTGGCATATCGTGCCATTTAAACAAAAGAATATGTGACTCAATCGTCATATTTACTATTCAGTATTGTTGAGCTAATAAGGATCTCACAATGAACAACTACGCTATTTTAGTCGCACGTATCATGATGCCTGTCTTATTTATTGTGGCCGGATACGGCAAATTAGGGGATGCTTATGCAGGAACTCAGCAATATATGCAGGCAATGGGTGTTCCGGGAGCATTGCTGCCGTTAACCATTCTGCTTGAACTGGGCGGCGGGCTGGCTATCCTGTTTGGTTTCTTAACCCGCACAACCGCGATTTTCACCTTTGGTTTTACTGTGCTGACCGCCCTGCTGTTCCACAGTAATTTTGCAGAAGGTGCCAACCAGTTAATGTTTATGAAAAACTTTACCATTGCAGGCGGTTATTTACTGCTGGCTGTTACCGGCCCGGGTAAATTCAGTATCGATTATTTACTGAAAAAGAAATGGTAATTGCATTCAGGCAAAGCCACACAGCAATATAATAAATAATACTATTGTGAAACATCCGCTCCGGCGGATGTTTCTGTTTCCGCCTCTTTCACTTTGCCGTCACGGGTAAAAAATGTCAGATCGGATAATGGTTTATTGAACAGATATTCATAATCCATTGACCAGCCGCGGATATCAGAAAACCCCCTCGCCTGATACGCAATGCACGGATACAAACCGAACCAGTTATCTTTTTCCATCAGGTCATGCCAGATAACATCGATGCTTTTCGATTCATCGGGTTCACCGTTTGCCGTAATCAGATGAACAGATTTATCAAAAATATGCATCATTTTTTCCGCATAACCCCGGTTCACAATATAGGCATTGGCACAATATGCATATTTAAGGCTGAGAGAACAAATATCCGCTTCATGCTCATAAACGTTGTAATAATTTCCGCCTAATAATGCAACATCCCACTCTCTTTTCTGAAGCGCGGATAAAAAGAGATTAGCCTGCAGAATATGTTCATCATCGCAATAAAAATTGCAGTCATCCTCAACAACCAGCACCGGTCCCCAGTCATTTTCCATGATCATTTTCATCACAGCAGCATGAGAAAGCGCACATCCCAGAAATCCCGGTGTTTTCTCAACCGCATTAAAGCGGATAATTTTCTGATAAGGGATTTCAATATTTCCCAGTGCTTCCAGAATATCGTCTTTGCGATCCGGCCGGGATTCCAGATTAATGTAAATCACTTTTTCGATAAAATCGTGTTCAAATGCGAAACTGACATCTGACATAAACCGTTTCAGATCCACGCTGCCTCCTGCAAATACACTGATGACATGCCTTTTATTACCGGTGAATATCCGCTGAATGCTAACGGATAAATATCACCGGTCAATCGCTGTTGTTCTTATTATTGATTACCGCATTTCCCGGCAGACACCGCAACCGGGCTCCGGCACACAAAAAAATACCTGCCGCGGATAGCCGGGCAGGTATCTGATAATGACCGGTGATAGTGCCGGTTTATTTTCCGCTGAATAATTTCGGAATTTCCCGCAGACACCAGGCTTTGGCCTCACCCATGCTGTCGCGGCGCCATGCCATAATCACATTGGTTTCATGGCTGTATTCGGAGCCGATCACTTTCAGGCGGCCTTCCTGAATATCTTTTTCCACCAGCGGGTACGGCATACTCGCCACCCCCAGTCCGGCAAGCAGAGCACGACGTTTATCATCAATAGAACTGACCGTCAGGCGCTGTTGTTTGTCCAGCAGTAACACCGTCAGCACCGGACGTTCGCGGGCGGTATCCGCCACGGCAATTCCCCGGTATTTCACCCGGGTGGTATCGGATAACGGCTCCGGCTCTTTGTGGATCGGGTGATCCGGTGCCGCCACATACACATTCACCACAGAATAGAGCGGGCGGGAGTTGATTTCAGAAGAGGTGCGGAAATGCATATCCGGCGCAATCACGATATCGGCACGCCCGGTTTCCAGCCGCTCCCAGGCACCGGCAAGCACTTCGGTGGCCAGTGTCAGCTGAGTGGTGGATTTCTGTGCCAGTTTGTCCACCAGCGGGAACAGCGAGGCCGTCGGGATCAGCGCTTCACAGACGATGGTCAGATGCGGCTCCCAGCCTCTTGCCAGTGCTTCCGCATCACTGGTCAGTTTATCCGCCGCTTCCAGCAGCAGGCGGCCGCGCTCCAGCAGCATCCGCCCGACATTAGTGAATTTTGTCCGGTGACCCGAGCGGTCAAACAGAACAACATCCAGCTCTTCTTCCAGTTTCTGCATGGTATAGCTCAGGGCGGACGGTACACGCCCCAGTTCTTCCGCCGCCGCCGCAAAACTTCCCCGGCGGTCGATGGCATCCATCACGCGCAATGATTCCAGCGTTAACGCTTTGTCTTTACTCATCATTATCTCAGTCAGAAATTTTGAATGTCGCCACCAGATTAACTGGCTAACAATTCAGCGTCCAGCCCTTTATTATTTCACCATGTTGAATAACAGGCAGACCATTATGATTATACACAGAACCGCCGGACAGGCCGGGTCCGCCGACTATGGCTGGTTACAGGCGAAATATGCTTTCTCTTTCGGACACTATTTTGACCCCGGATTTATGGGGTACGGCCCGCTGAAAGCACTGAATCAGGAGGTACTGGCTCCCGGTGCCGGTTTCCAGCCCAAATCCTATCCCGATGTGGATATTGTAAACCTGATCCTCAGAGGGAAGCACGATATTCGTGATAATGACGGACTCTATCTGGAGAGCAGACAGGATGAGTGTCTGTTTTTCTCACCGCGCAGGGATGTCAGTTACACTGAAACCAATCCCTGTGAGGAATCACCGCTGACCCGGATTCAGATCTGGCTGAAAGCTGCACGCGGCAGCCTGCGCGGCAGTTCACAAAAACTGATGCTGACACAGCAGCCGGTACAGCTGATTGCCTCGCCGGATGGTGAAGACGGCAGTCTTGATTTACAGCAGGGGGTGCGGATTTCCCATATCCTGCTCTCTGCCGGTGAGTCCCTGACACTGCCGCTGTACGGCAAACGGGCATTCTATCAGTCGGTTCACGGTACAGTGACGGCGGATGACGGGCAGAAACAGGGGATAATTGAATGCGGCGACGGCGCGTTTATTCAGGACAGCCGGGAAGTGACCTTTCAGGCGAAAACGCCCTGCCGGGCACTGCTTATTGATATTCTTGCCTGACACACGGCCTGAAATGAAACAACCCCGCGTCAGACGCGGGGTTGTGATAGTGAGGAGTCAGCCGTTAAGCCGGGTTCTGTCGTGGACAATCATTCCTCTGGGCCAGCACTCACGCACTGGCTCAAGCAGCCTACCCGGGTTCAGTGCGGGCCGCACCATATGAACCCCTATTTGGCCTTGCTCCGGGTGGAGTTTACCGTGCCACGGACTGTTACCAGCCGCGCGGTGCGCTCTTACCGCACCCTTTCACCCTTACCTGTGCCCTTACGGACCATCGGCGGTTTGCTCTCTGTTGCACTGGTCGTAGGCTCGCGCCTCCCAGACGTTATCTGGCACCCTGCCCTGTGGAGCCCGGACTTTCCTCCCCTTTACCCGTCTCCCGGAGGGACTACGATAAAGCAGCGATTGCCTGGCTGACTCCGCTGCGGATTATAAGCAGCTTTCCCGCTGATGTACAGAATAACTCCGCCCCGGAAGACCGGATGGCGGAAAAGGCATCACTCGGCGGCAGAATCCCCGTCCAGGGTATAACGGTAAAGGGCATTTTTCTTTACACCGTACAGTTCCGCCACCACCGCAGCCGCTTTTTTCGGCGGCAGTTCTTTCTGCACAATCGCCAGCGCACGCAGAATTTCCGGGCTGAATTCCTCATCCTGCACCGGCTTCGCACCTTCCGCAATCAGTACCATCTCCCCTTTGCGGCGGTTTTCGTCTTCCTTAATCCAGGCCAGCAGTTCCCCGACCGGTTTCCCCTGAATGGATTCCCAGGTTTTGGTCAGCTCCCGCGCCAGCACCACATAACGGTCTTCCCCCCAGACGGTGACCATATCGGCCAGTGTATCCAGAATGCGGTGGGTGGATTCATAAAAAATCAGCGTGCGCGGCTCATCGGCCAGCGCCCGCAGTGTGTCCTGCCGGCTTTTGGTTTTGGCCGGCAGAAATCCCTCGTAACAAAAACGATCAGAGGGCAGACCGGCAGCACTCAGCGCGGTGACAGCCGCACAGGCACCGGGCAGCGGGATCACAGTAAGCCCCGCATCACGGGCGCGGCGGACCAGATGGTAACCGGGATCGTTAATTAAAGGTGTACCTGCATCGGACACTAATGCGATACTGATCCCGGACTGTAATTTGGTAATTAATTGATCTGCTTTATACTGTTCATTATGATCATGCAGCGCAAACAACCGGTTATTAATACCGAAGTGCGAAAGTAATAAGCCGGTATGCCGGGTATCTTCCGCTGCAATCAGATCGACATTCGTGAGCACCTCAAGAGCACGTGCCGTGATGTCATTCAGATTACCGATCGGTGTCGGCACAACATAAAGTGTCGCTGCCGCAACCACGGCTTGATTAGGTTGATTCATTGTTTCGTCCAGATGATCACATTAGAATTGAGCTTTCAGAAAACTATAACCGGGTACAGTATGTTTTCCTTAACTTTATCGCGTTACCGCAGGCAATTACTTTGTACCGCACTCTTTTCCACGCTGGTTCTCTCAGGCTGTACACTTGAGAACCGGCATGCGGGCACAGCCGGCAAAGGCCAGCCGGAAACACAGGTTCAGCAATATCAGAAGATTATTGATGCTGCGGCCGGAAAGCCGTCCGTTGACGCAATCCGTGCTTATATCGCTCAGGAGCCGCTGCTCACTGATCCGGATGCACATCAGCAGAATATTGATGAAACCTGGCTGATGCTAACACGTTTTACCCCCGAAGAGCGCAATAACATTCAGGTTAACGCTGATGAAAGCGTCTTACAGGGCTGGGTTGATCTGCTTATTCTGTATCAGAACAACCAGCAGGATCTGAAAGCGCTTTCCGCCGCACTGGGTGACTGGCAAATCCGTTACCCGGATAACCCGGCCGCCAAATCACTGCCGCAGGATCTTATCCAGACCCTGAGCAGCACCTACGGCCAGACCGGTAAAAATGCCCGAGTTGCCCTGTTCCTGCCGCTGAGCGGCCAGGCGAAACTGATGGGTGATGCTATCCGTCAGGGCTTTACTGATGCACAAAACGGCGCGGTATACAGTACCGGTTACCGGGTTACTGATGTTCCGGCCACACAGCCGGTCAGCGCCGTTCCGGCACAGACCACCCTCAGCCCGGCGGATCCTGATAAAGATATCACCACACCGGATGTGACAAACGGAGCACCGTCAAATGACAGCACCGCAGACGGCGCAACCGCAGCCAGTCCGGTATCAGCCCCGCAGGCACTACCGTACAGCGGCGAGTCCCGCACTGTCACTGACGTGAAAATCTATGATACCGACAGCAAACCGCTGGCAACTCTGCTGGCGCAGGCACAGGCTGACGGCATGGATCTGATTGTCGGACCGCTGCTCAAAGGGGATGTCGCCACACTGGCAACCGCAAACACCCCGCTGAACATTCTGGCGCTCAATGAATTAGATACACCAATCGCCCGTCCGAATGTCTGCTACTTTTCACTTTCACCGGAAGATGAAGCCCGCAACGCCGCACAGTTTATCCGTCAGGATAATAAAACTGCTCCTCTGGTACTGACACCGGATAACAGCTTCGGCCGCCGGATCGCACAAAGCTTTGCCGATGAGTGGCAGAAAAATGGTGGTGGTGTGGTACTGCATCAGACCTTCTCCGGCAATCCGGACAGTTCGCTTTCACTGACCGGCGTACCGGTGCAGCCATCCTCATCAGCGGCAGCACAGCCGGATGGCTCAGTTGTACAGCCGCAGCCTGTCAGCGGCGGTGTGGACTCGGTCTATATTATCGCCACTTCTGATCAGCTGATTTACATCAAACCGGCGCTGGAATTTGCCACCAGTGCGCGCGGTCGCCCGGCGTTTTATGCCAGCTCCCGCAGCAATAAAGCCGGAACCGGCAAAGATTTTCAGTTTGAGATGGAAGGGCTGAAACTGACGGATATCCCGCTGATTGCGGGCGGTAATCCGCAGTTACTGAGTCAGGCAGCCGGGAAATTCGGCAACGACTATACCCGTGTCCGCCTCTATGCGATGGGCATGGATGCATGGCGTCTGGCGAATCAGTTCGGTGATATGCAGCGTCATACTCTGCGCATGAATGGTGCCAGCGGAGACATTACTGTCACTGATAACTGCACCGTTTACCGTCACCTGCCGTGGCTGGAGTTTAAGCAGGGTAATCTTGCCCCGCTGGGTGCCGCAAACTAGTCTTTGTCTGAATTTTACAGGTGACAGGATGTCACCTTTATATTGCTGATATACAGGGAACGTATTTATGCTTACATGGCTGACAGGCCGTCGTCATGAACAATTTGCCCGGCGCTGGCTGGAACAGCAGGGACTGACATTTGTTGCGCAGAATGTCCGTTTCCGCCGGGGCGAAATTGATTTAATTATGCGGGACAGCGGCACCTGGGTGTTTACCGAGGTTCGCTATCGCCGCAATGCACACTATGGCGGAGCGGCTGCCAGTGTCACAAAAACCAAACAGCGCCGCTTACTTTATGCGGCTTCCTGCTGGTTATCTCAGCAACAGCTGAGTATGCTGACATGTGACTGCCGTTTTGACATTTGCGCCATAACCGGTGACCATATCGACTGGCTGAAAAATGCCTTTGGTCACGCCGACTTTTGTTAATGTCGTTATCCGTTGCTGATAGCAGGACTTATACGTGTTAGACAGAATTAAACAGTGTTTTACTGAAAGTATTCAGACGCAGATTGCAGCCGCAGAAGCCCTGCCGGATGCCATTTCCCGGGCGGCCATGATGATGGTTCAGTCGCTGCTCAACGGCAATAAAATCCTCTGCTGCGGTAACGGCGGGTCGGCGGCGACAGCTTCGCGCTTCGCCACCAGTATGATCCACCGGTTTGAAACCGAACGCCCGAGCCTGCCCGCACTGGCACTGAATACGGATAATGTGGTGATGACCGCAATCGCTGCCAACCGGCAGCAGGATGAAATTTATGCCAAGCAGGTCCGCGCCATCGGCCAGACCGGTGATGTGCTGCTGGCGATATCCACACACGGCAACAGCCGCAATATTATCAAAGCGGTTGAAGCTGCGGTGACCCGTGATATGACCATTGTGGCCCTGACCGGCTACGACGGCGGGGAGCTGGCTGGTCTGCTGGGTCCGCGTGATGCGGAAATCCGCGTACCCTCACAGCACAGTGTCCGCATCCAGGAAGTGCATATGCTGACGGTGAATTGTTTATGTGATTTAATCGACAATACCCTTTTCCCCCACCAGGAAGACTAAGGAGATATTATGAGAATTGTGCCCGTGGCAGCACTAATCTGCAGCGCGTTACTGTTACAGGGATGTATCGGCGCAGCACTTGTCGGATCTGCGGCAGTTGCGACCAAAGCCGCATCAGACCCCCGTTCTGTCGGCACACAGGTCGATGACGGCACACTGGAAGCCCGTGTCAGCGGCCAGCTCAATAAAGATAAAGATATCAAACAGCAGCGGATTATTCCGGTGGCTTATCAGGGGAAAGTCCTGCTGATTGGTCAGGCGGAAGATCTCTCTCTGGCGCGGCGGGCAAAAGAGATTGCCGCCAAAGTGGACGGTACCGAACTGGTGTATAACGAAGTCCGCCAGGGAACACCGATTGATTTGGGGACTGCCTCCAAAGACGCCTGGATTACGACAAAAGTCCGTTCCAAGCTGCTGACCAGTGATGCGGTAAAATCCGCGAATATCAAGGTAATCACTGAAAACGGTGAGATTTTCCTGTTAGGGGTGGTTACCCGTCAGGAAGGGGCTGCCGCGGCGAAAGTAGCCAGTGAAACGGATGGTGCGAAAAAAGTCACCACCGCCTTTACCTGGCTGAATTAATTCCGTCTGCTTTCGGAAACCGATAAGAAACCTGACTTAATGTCAGGTTTTTTTATGCCCGTGCCGGATGCCTGCTTTCTGCTCATCCGCCTGAATGCAGATAAAATGCAGGATATATCAATAAATAACAAATAATAAGAACATTATACCAAAACAGTCTGAGCCGCGGTCATTATTATATTTACTTATCATTTTTGTAAAAAAACAAATCAGTAAGATAAATTCATTATACTGCGGCTAATTATCAGCCAGATTATTTTTCTTCAGGAACGTTGTTCCGCCCAGCAACTGCATCTGATGCAATATCCATTGCTGACGCTGGCGGAGATACGCGGAAGGTTTATCCGCATGCAAGCGGTGGGGATTCGGCAGCACGGCGGCCAGTAATGCAGCCTCGGCCGCCGTCAGATTTTTCGCGCTTTTGCCGAAAAAGTGCTGCGCCGCTGCTTCGGCACCGAAAATTCCCGGCCCGAACTCCGCGATATTGAGATACACCGTCAGGATCCGTGACTTTGACCAGACCAGCTCAATACCGGGCGTCAGCAGCGTTTCCAGCCCTTTTCGTACCCAGCTGCGGCCATCCCACAGAAACAGGTTCTTGACCGTCTGCTGGCTCAGTGTGGATGCACCGCGTGCCGCCCGGCCTTTCTTACCGCTTTTTGACAGTGCGTCGGAGATAGCACCGAAGTCAAAACCGTGGTGGTGCGGGAAATTCTGATCCTCAGACGCAATCACCGCCAGCTTCATCTGCGGGGAAATAGCGTCTTCACCCGCCCATGTACTGTGAGCGACATAAGAAAAATTGAATGTTGACCATGCCGAAAGCTGCCTTTCCAGCATCACCATAGAGTAAGGGACAGGGAGGAACGCGAACAAAATTATCATTGTTACCCATAACAACATAACAAAAACAACTATTTTTCGCAGAAACCGCAATATCCTCCCCATCATTTTCCTCATTCTTTATCAGGCCATTCCGAGCACTTTCTTCACGAGTTTATCAATCCCGATCTGTGCCTGTGCGATATTCTCAGCCAGCATATAGGCTGGGGTTGTCACGATTTTATGGGTTTCATCTACGACGATATTATCCACCGTACAATTGACATGTACGCCGCCCATTTCCGCGATCGCCGCCGCAATATCAGAATCATTGCCAATGGTAAGTTGTACTGATGAATTAACGATTTTCGGGATCATCACCGGTGCAATACACATAAATCCCATCGGTTTGCCCTGAGATAACATTTCACGAGTCAATAATAAAAAATATTTATCTATTTCGCAGTCAGCACCTTTTACGGCAAAATCGCACAGATTTTTTGCAGCGCCGAAACCGCCCGGAACAATCAGTGCATCCAGCTGTGACGCATCCGCTTCAGCCAGCGGACGGATTTCTCCGCGGGAAATCCGTGCAGACTCTTCCAGCATATTGCGTTTTTCTGATTTTTCCTCACCGGAAAGGTGATTGATAACAGTGCGTTGAGGTTCATCCGGTGCAAAAAAATACACCTGTGCGCCGGATTGGGTTAAACTGAGCAGCGAAAGAACGGATTCATGGATTTCACTGCCGTCGAAAACACCGCATCCGCTTAAAACGATACCAACAGATTTCATATCTGACTCCTTTTGTAGTAGATTAATGCTTAACCCTTTAGAGGTGCAAACACCAATCTTCATCACAGTTTTTAATGAATCTTGTAACAAAAATACTTATCTTTGCTATGTTGAAGCCTGTATGATGTAAGAGCCTATTTCATCACTCGCCTAAATAACGATAAATAGTTGTCGCGGGTGAACCAGTTTCCCTGGTGTTGGCGCAGTATTCGCGCACCCCAACCTCGGTTGGGGTTATTTTTTACCTGCGATTTGCCAGCCAGTTTCTTAAAATCCCCACCTGACTTTCCCAATCGTGATTCAGTTCATCGACCCACTCCTGCACGTTATCATCCCATGCCGGTAATTCCGGTGACTGAATCTGCTGCGCAACCTGCCGCAGATGGATAAGCCCGACTGACCCAGCGGCGCCTTTGATTTTGTGTCCCTCTTCCGCAATGCCTTTGCGGTCTTTCGCCACCATGTTGGAATTGAGGATCGCCAGGTAACCCGGCATCATTTTTTCAAACACATCCAGGCTGTCTTCAATCAGTTTCGGCCCCACCAGTTCGATGTACTGATTCAGCATCCCGAGATCCAGTGACTGCGCATACACGTCCTCAGACGCCGCTGAGCCGCTTTCCTCCGCAGGCAGTGCCTCACTGCCGTCTCCCCAGAATTTCGCTATCATCTGCGTCAGAGCGCCCACAGCGAGAGGTTTGCTCAGTACTTCATCCATACCGGCATCCAGATACTCTTTTTTATCCTTCAGCACATTGGCGGTCAGTGCCACCAGCGGCGGTAAATCATCCGCCTGATAACGCTGATGCAGCTCACGGGCGATATCCAGCCCGCTCATATCCGGCAGCTGAATATCCAGCAGCACAAGGTCGTACTCCTCCGGCGAGAACATCGCCAGCGCGTCACGGCCGTTCATCGCGACATCCACCGTGTTACCCAGTTTTTCCAGGACAGAGCGCGCCACCACCACATTCAGCTCGATATCCTCCACCAGCAGGATATTCAGGGCCGGCAGCAGCAGGCCGTCATCTTCCTCCTCCTCCGGCGCCTCCCGGGCCGGTGCGCAGACCGACAGCGTGAAGCAGGAGCCTTTGCCCGGCTCACTGGTCACGGTGATATCACCGCCCATTGCCTGTGCCAGACGGCGGGAGACCGCCAGGCCGATACCGGTACCGGTGGCAGGGCGCCCGCCCGCGCTGTCCGTTACCTGGTAATACATGGCGAAGATTTTTTCCAGCTCATCCTTCGGAATGCCGATACCGGAATCCCGCACCTCAAAGCAGAGCATATCATTGGCTTCACGCCACACTTTCACCGTGATACCGCCTTCGCGGGTGAATTTCACGCCGTTGCCGATAAGATTCCACAGGATCTGGCGCAGACGGGTACCGTCCGCCATGATCACAGACGGTACCGGCTGGATCAGATCGAGGGTGAACTGCAGCCCTTTCGGCTGCACCAGCAGGCCGGACAGATTTTCCAGATCAGAAATAAATTCGGTGAAATTGACCGGCTGGGTATCGAGGCGGACGTTGCGCCGCTCCAGTTTGTCCATCTCAATCACGTCATTGAAGATATTGCCGAGGGTGACGGCGCTGACATGAATAGTTTTCAGGTAATTTTCCTGTTCCGGATTGAGATCCGTATCCAGCAGAATGCGGCTCAGCCCGACAATCCCGTTCAGCGGCGTACGCAGTTCGTGACTGATGGTGGAGATAAAGGTGGTTTTCTCGCGGCTGGCGTTTTCAATCGCTTCCTGATAACGCTTGCGCTCGGTGATATCACGACCAAAGCCCATCAGGCCGTGGCGTTTGCCGACACTGTCATAGAACGGCACTTTGCGCAGCTCAAAGCAGGCTTTGCGCCCGTCCGGATACACCAGCCACTGCTCATAGGTGAGCGAGACATTATGACGGAATACTTTTTCATCCGTTTCCATCACTTTATCAGCGATTTCCGGTTCATAAATATCGCGCGGGGTCAGGCCGCGCAGCAGTTTTTCACTGCGGCCGGTAAGCAGTTCCATCGCGCGGTTACAGCCGGAAAACTCATTTTTCTCATTGCGGTAATACACCAGGTCCGGCGAGGCATCAAGGAAGGAGCGCAGCAGGACAGATTGCTGTTCAAATTCAAGCTGGGTCTGTTCGCGGCGGCTGATCTCTTTCTTCAGTTTATCCAGCAGAACAACCTGTTCATCCTCAACTTTTTCGCGCTCGGTAATCTCCTGATTAAGTTGGGTAATGTTCTCTTTCAGCTGTTCGTTGAGTTCGAGATCCCGCTTGCGCATCACTTCCAGTTTACTGACCAGTCTGGACAGGCGCTGGCGGGATTCCTCCAGCTGTTCAACCACCACAGACATAAAATAGACCGCCCAAGGCGTGATCAGCAGGCCGAAGAAGACAGAGCGCACCAGGTCAATGCTCTGCACTTCCCCCTGGAGCAGCATGGTGACAGCAATCTGCACCACCATCGCCAGCACCACCAGTCCCGATGCCAGCAATAACGAAAACCGGACCAGGCCCAGTTTCATCAGTAAATCAACATAATATTGTGCTAAACCGCGTAGCAATTTCATATCTGCTCCACCCGCTGAATGAGGGTTAGTATCATAACGTAAAATTGGCGGATCACAGCGTTTCCGGTGCGGATTAAGTAAAAAATCAAATCAGCCGGCGTTACAGGCATCCTCAGCCGGATAATATGACCGGATTATCCCCCGGCACTGTTTTTTTATCTGAATAAAATTAAAAACACGACATTTATCTGCAAATTAGCATAAACAGAGCAGATAAAATCAGGTTATAAATAAAAATGCCCATGCTGCGCGGTAATAACCCGCAAAAAACAGTGATGTACATCACACAAAAAATCGGTGCTCCGGTTGCGGAAACAGCGGATTAAAATCCTGAAAATAGTTTTTTTTCATTAAATTATCGCAAAAACCATGCTCACATACTGTCAGTTACCTGATATTTGACCGTCACCGTATTTCCCGGTAAGTTGAAAAACGACGTTCCGGATCACCTGTGGTCAGCACCGATATAATAATTATTATTTACACGCCGGTCGCGGCACTAACACACATCACAATACCCTTTGCTGAGATATCTGTCGTCAGCAGGGCTGACTGAGGCCCGGAAACAGCTTTGCCGCAGAAATGCGGCCTAATGTGAGACATGCAAAAGGGGCCACTTATGCTTTATAACCCGTCACAGGATAAGGACAACTGCGGTTTCGGCCTGATTGCCCACCTCGAAGGACAACCCAGCCACAAAGTCGTGCGTACCGCCATCAGCGGGCTGGCGCGGATGCAGCACCGCGGTGCGATCCTCGCCGACGGCAAAACCGGGGACGGCTGCGGTTTGTTATTACAAAAACCCGATCGTTTCTTTCAGATGATTGCTGCGGAGAATGAATGGCGGCTGGCGCGTAATTATGCAGTCGGGATGCTGTTTCTCAGTCAGGACCCGGTCATTGCACAAAACTGCCGCGATATTATCGAAGAAGAGCTGGCAGACGAAACACTGTTTATCGCAGGCTGGCGTAAAGTGCCGGTCAGACCGGAGATCCTCGGCGAAATCGCCCTCGCCGGTATGCCGCAGATTGAGCAGGTTTTTATCAATGCCCCTGCCGGCTGGCGGGCACGGGATCTGGAACGCCGCCTGTTTATGGCGCGCCGCCGGATTGAAAAGCGCATCAGCGACCCGGATTTTTATGTCTGCAGCCTGTCCAATCTGGTGACGATTTATAAAGGTCTGTGTATGGCCGCCGATCTGCCGCATTTTTATCCGGATCTGGCCGATTTAAGAATGGAATCTGCTATCTGTCTGTTTCATCAACGCTTTTCAACCAATACTGTTCCGCGCTGGCCGCTGGCACAGCCCTTCCGCTATCTCGCCCATAACGGCGAAATCAACACTATCACCGGTAACCGCGAATGGGCACGTGCCCGTGCTTACAAATTCCGCACGCCGCTGATCCCGGATCTCATCACCGCCGCCCCGTTTGTTAATGAAACCGGTTCGGATTCCAGCTCACTGGATAATATGCTGGAACTGTTTCTTAACGGCGGAATGGATCTGGTGCGTGCCATGCGGCTGCTGGTACCGCCTGCCTGGCAGAATCACCCGGATATGGATGATGATCTGCGCGCCTTTTTTGATTTTAACTCCATGCATATGGAGCCGTGGGACGGCCCGGCGGGGATTGTTATCTCTGACGGACGCTATGCCGCCTGTAACCTCGACCGCAACGGGCTGCGCCCTGCCCGCTATGTTATTACCACAGACAAACTGATTACCTGTGCCTCTGAGATCGGTATCTGGGATTATCAGCCGGATGAAGTCACGGAAAAAGGCCGTGTCGGGCCGGGGGAACTACTGGTGATTGATACACAGGAAGGCCGCATTCTGCATACCCGCGAGACCGATAACGATCTCAAAACCCGTCATCCGTACAAGGCGTGGCTGGAGAAAAATGTTGTGCGGCTCACGCCGTATCAGGATCTGATGAATAAAACGCCGCCGCAGCGCGCCCTCGGTGATGCACAGCTGGCGGTGTATCAGAAGCAGTTCGGTTATACCCTGGAAGAGCTGGAGCAGGTTCTGCGGGTGCTGGGGGAAAACGGCCAGGAAGCCGTGGGTTCAATGGGGGATGATACTCCGTTTGCGGTACTCTCTGCCCGCCCGCGTCTGATTTATGACTATTTCCGCCAGCAATTTGCCCAGGTAACCAACCCGCCGGTCGATCCGCTGCGGGAAGCCCATGTTATGTCGCTCGCCACCAGCATCGGCCGGGAGATGAATGTCTTCTGCGAAGCGGAAGGCCAGGCACACCGGCTGAGTATGGCCTCACCGGTACTGATGCACACGGATTTTGAACAATTGCTGAGCCGTGATCCGGATTATTACCGCGCGGAACATCTTTCACTCTGTTTTGATCCGCGGGAAACCACACTGGAACAGGCGATCCGCACCCTGTGTGATAATGCGGAAGCCGCTGTCCGCGCCGGTGCTGTACTGGTGGTACTGAGTGACCGGCAGATTTCACCGGACACCCTGCCGATCCCGGCACCGATGGCGGTAGGTGCGGTACAGCAACGACTGGTCAGCCAGAACCTGCGCTGTGACGCCAATATCATCGCCGAAACCGCCGGTGCCCGTGACCCGCACCATTTTGCCGTGCTGCTCGGGTTCGGCGCTACCGCCATCTATCCTTATCTCGCCTGTGAATCCCTGCTGAAACTGTGCAGCGATAACGTCCTCACGCACTCACCGGCTCAGGTATTGCTCAACTACCGCAACGGCATCAACAAAGGACTGTATAAAATCATGTCCAAAATGGGGATCTCTGCCGTCTCCTCATACCGCTGTGCCAAACTGTTTGAAGCGGTCGGCCTGAGTGATTCTGTGGCAGAACTCTGTTTCCGGGGTGTGCCGAACCGGATCGGCGGCGCGGATTTCAGTGATTTCCAGCAGGATCTGCATAACCTGTCCCGCCTCGCCTGGCTGCCGCGCAAACCGCTCGATGCAGGCGGTCTGCTGAAATACATTCATAACAGTGAATATCACGCCTATAACCCGGATGTGATCGCCACATTGCAAAAAGCCGTTCACAGCGGAAATTATGCGGATTATCAGCACTATGCTGCCCTGGTAAACGGCCGTCCGGCAGCCATGCTGCGTGATTTACTGGCACTGCGCACCGATACACAACCCATCAGTATTGATGAAACTGAATCGGCTGAATCCCTGTTTTCCCGCTTTGATACCGCAGCCATGTCTATCGGCGCCCTCAGCCCGGAAGCTCATGAAGCACTGGCTGTCGCCATGAACCGGCTCGGCGGCAGCTCTAACTCCGGCGAAGGCGGTGAAGACCCGGCGCGGTTTGGTACAGAAAAAAACTCTAAAATCAAACAGGTGGCCTCCGGCCGCTTTGGTGTGACACCGGGATATCTGCGCAGCGCGCGGGTTATTCAGATTAAAGTGGCACAGGGCGCGAAACCGGGTGAGGGTGGTCAGCTTCCCGGTGATAAAGTCACGCCGTATATCGCCTCGCTGCGCTATTCTGTGCCCGGCGTCACCCTGATTTCCCCGCCGCCGCACCATGATATTTACTCTATCGAAGACCTGGCTCAGCTGATTTTCGATCTCAAGCAAGTCAACCCGGAAGCGCTGATTTCCGTCAAACTGGTCTCGGAGCCGGGCGTCGGTACCATTGCCACCGGTGTGGCCAAAGCCTATGCTGATTTCATCACCATTTCGGGGTATGACGGCGGCACCGGCGCCAGTCCGCTCACCTCTGTCAAATACGCGGGTACCCCGTGGGAGCTGGGGCTGGCAGAAGCCCAGCAGGCACTGGTGAGCAACGGTCTGCGCCATAAAATCCGCTTACAGACAGACGGCGGACTGAAAACCGGGCTGGATATCATCAAAGCCGCCATTCTTGGTGCGGAAAGCTTTGGTTTCGGTACCGGCCCGATGGTCGCCCTCGGCTGCAAATATCTGCGCATCTGCCACCTGAATAACTGCGCCACCGGCGTGGCAACCCAGGATGAAACGCTGCGCCGCGATCACTATCACGGCCTGCCGGAGCGGGTAATGAACTATTTCCGCTTTATTGCACAGGAAACCCGTGAGCTGATGGCACAACTGGGTGTGAGAAAACTGACCGACCTTATCGGCCGTACTGATTTGCTGGTCAGAATTGAAGGCACCACAGCCCGGCAGCAGAAACTGGATCTGTCCGATTTACTGGTCTCTCCGGTACCGCATGAAGGTGCCGCACTGTTCTGCTCTCAAACTAACCCGCCGTTTGATAAGGGGGAACTGAACCGCCGCATCCTGGAAGATACCCGGACCTGTGTGCAGACACAGCAATCCCGTGCCTTTTATTATGATATCCGCAATACCGACCGCTCGGTGGGCGCTGCGCTCTCCGGCTTTGTGGCGGAGCTGTACGGCAACAGCGGGATCGCCGCTTCACCGCTGAAACTGCATTTTACCGGCACCGCCGGGCAGAGTTTTGGTGTCTGGAATGCCGCAGGTATTGAACTGACACTCACGGGCGATGCCAACGACTATGTCGGTAAAGGCATGGCGGGCGGGCAGATTGTTCTGCATCCGCATCCCGGCTCTGCCTTTGCCGCTCACGACACCACAATTGCCGGAAATACCTGTCTGTATGGTGCCACCGGCGGCAAACTCTACGCCGCAGGCCGTGCCGGAGAGCGCTTTGCTGTCCGTAACTCCGGCGCACTGGCGGTGGTCGAGGGCGTCGGTGATAACGGCTGTGAATATATGACCGGCGGGATTGTCTGTGTGCTCGGCAAAACCGGGATTAACTTCGCGGCCGGGATGACCGGCGGATTCGCTTATCTCTATGATGAGGACGGCACCGCCGCCGGGCGTGTTAATCCGGAAATGGCGGAAACCCGCGATATCAGCGGGCTGCCGGTTCTGCAGGAACATTTGCGCGGCATGCTGGAAGACCACCGCCGCCTGACCGGCTCCGCCAGAGCAGACGCACTTCTCAGAGATTGGACAGAACAGGCCGGGCGGTTTATCCTCGTCAAGCCGAAATCTGCGGATATTCATGCACTTGCCGGGGTAACCCGCCATGCAGACACTGAATTACGGATCCGGGCACAGTAAGGGGAATCAAGATGAGCCGCAATGTTTATCAGTTTATTGAATTACAGCGTACGGATCCGCAAAAGCTCCCGCTGGCACTCCGTAAAACCGAATTTATCGAGATTTATGAGCCGTTTTCGCCGCCGCAGGTGAAAGAGCAGGCGACCCGCTGCCTCGGCTGCGGTAATCCGTATTGTGAATGGAAATGCCCGGTACATAACTATATCCCCAACTGGCTGCGGCTGGCGGAGGAAGGCCGGATTATTGAGGCCGCAGAGCTGTCACACCAGACCAACAGCCTGCCGGAAGTGTGCGGCCGGGTATGTCCGCAGGACCGGTTATGCGAGGGTGCCTGTACCCTGCATGACGAGTTCGGCGCGGTCACCATCGGCAATATTGAACGTTATATCACCGATAAAGCCTTTGAAATGGGCTGGAAACCGGATCTCTCCGCTGTCCGTCCGACCGGAAGAAAGGTCGCGGTAATTGGCGCCGGTCCTGCCGGGCTGGCCTGTGCCGATGTGCTGATCCGCAACGGCGTAACCCCCGTAGTATTTGATAAGCACCCGGAAATCGGCGGGCTTCTCACCTTCGGAATTCCGTCGTTTAAGCTGGAAAAATCCATTATGAAGCGCCGCCGTGAGTTGTTCACAGAGATGGGCGTGGAGTTTCAGCTTAATACCGAGATCGGAAAAGAGATCACGCTCAGTGAGTTACAGCAGAACTATGATGCCGTCTTTATCGGCGCGGGCACCTATCAGCCGATGAGCGGCGGGCTGAAAAATGAAGATGCTGCCGGGGTATACAGCGCCCTGCCGTATCTGATCGGCAATACCCGTCAGGTGATGGGGCTGCCGGATGATGATTCCGCTCCGTTTATTGACCTGAAGAATAAACGCGTCGTGGTGCTCGGCGGCGGAGATACAGCAATGGACTGCCTGCGGACCGCCATCCGTCAGGGTGCTGCGGAAGTGACCTGTGTGTACCGCCGGGATGAGGAGAACATGCCGGGTTCGCGCCGTGAGGTGAAAAATGCCAAAGAGGAAGGGGTTAATTTCCGTTTTAACTGTCAGCCATCCGCCATTGAAACCGATGCAACGGGTAACGCCTGTGGTGTCCGCGTATTAACCACCCGGCTGGGTGATGCGGACAGCAGCGGCCGCCGTCAGATTGAAACGGATGATAATTCCGCCTTTGTTATTGATGCCGATGCAGTCATTATCGCGTTCGGTTTCCGGCCGCACGCGATGCCGTGGCTGGATGCTCTCAGTGTCACACGGGATCAGCAGGGCCGGATCAGCGCCCCGGCACAGGCAACTTATCCGTTTGAAACCTCTGTCAGCGGTATTTTCGCCGGCGGGGATGTGGTACGCGGCTCGGATCTGGTGGTTACCGCCATTGCCGAAGGCCGCCGGGCGGCAGAAAGTATTCTCGATTATCTGCACGTATGAGCAGAGTAATTACCTGATCATGCTGCCTTAAATGCAAAAAAGACCGCTTTCGCGGTCTTTTTTATTTATCGGTCTGTTACTTCACGACACGTAAGTTCGGACGGCCACGCGGTGGTTTCGGCGGCTCCGGGTCATCCCCGTCGGTGCTTTCTTCCGCCGGTTTTACCGGTTCGTCGTGGATCAGGGTGATGTTATCCACTGCCGGAGTCAGAATATCTTCTTCTTCCGCAGCCTCATAAGCCACTTCCGGCTCAAACATCATCCCGGCACCGTTTTCACGGGCGTAGACCGCAATAATGGCAGCCATAGGCACATCCACCTGGCGCGGAACACCGCCGAAACGAGCATTAAAACCGACCCACTCGTTGGTCATTTCCAGATTACCCACAGCGCGCGGTGCAATATTCAGGACAATCTGACCATCCTGAGCATACTCCATCGGCACATTCACACCGGGGGTGTTCACATCCACCACCAGATGGGGTGTCAGTTCGTTATCCAGTAACCATTCATAGTGCGCCCGCAGCAGATAAGGGCGGCGCGGTGTTAATTCCTGAATATCCATCAGCGGTTAACCCCGTGACTGTAAACGCATCTCACGCTCAGCTTCCGTCAGGGAAGCCAGGAAAGAGTCACGCTCAAACACGCGCTGCATGTAGAACTGCAGGTGTTTGGTATCAGAAGACGGACGTGCGGACAGGTCGATACCCAGTACCGGCAGACGCCATAACAGCGGGGACAGGTAGCAGTCCACCAGGCTGAATTCTTCATTCATGAAATACGCGTATTCTTTGAATACCGGCGAAACAGCAACCAGCTCTTCCGTTAACTGTTTGCGGGCCTGGTTCGCTTCCTGGGCAGAGCCCTTTTCAATTTTATTCATCAGCGAGTACCAGTCCTGCTCGATGCGGTGCATCATCACACGGCTCTGCGCACGCATCACCGGGTAAACAGGCATCAGCGGCGGATGCGGGAAACGCTCATCAAGGTATTCCATGATAATACGTGAATCATATAAGGTCAGCTCGCGATCCACGAGTGTCGGTACCGTCTGGTATGGGTTCAGATCGATCAGGTCTTGTGGCAGATTGCCTGCTTCGACATGCTCAATTTCAAAACTTACCCCTTTTTCCGCCAGTACAATCCGTACCTGGTGGCTGAAAATATCGGTCGGGCCGGAGAACAGAGTCATTACCGAACGTTTGTTGGCAGCGACAGCCATGAAAACCTCCAAGTTTATCAAAATAAAGGAATGAACAGCGCACTACGCCATTCCTACCTGTAATCTCTCACTGAATCCGGGAAAGAAAACCACAGCGGGCCAATCCGGGCGCGCGGCAGTATGTTCAGGGGCGAGAAAAATGTTTGTGCCAGTTTACCAGATTTTGCTCAACTTAGGGTGAGTCAGGGCAAAAAATCATTCAAAAACACTAAAAATGGGGGTTAACAGGGACAGATTCATGAAATAAACATGAAATTACAGGTTATGTCGGGATAATTTGCGGCAATTATACGGTTATAAAAAAACCCGCCGGTGGCGGGTTTTTGTATTCCAACGAAACCAGTGATTAACGTTTGGAGAACTGTGGACGGCGACGTGCTTTGCGCAGACCCACTTTTTTACGTTCAACTTCACGTGCATCACGCGTTACGAAGCCGGCTTTACGCAGCTCAGAACGCAGAGATTCGTCGTACGCCATCAGAGCACGGGTGATACCGTGACGGATTGCGCCTGCCTGACCAGAGATACCACCACCTTTAACAGTGATGTACAGGTCCAGTTTTTCTAACATTTCAACCAGTTCCAGCGGCTGGCGAACTACCATGCGTGCTGTTTCGCGGCCGAAATAGTTTTCGAGGCTGCGTTGGTTGATGACGATGTTACCACTACCCGGCTTAATAAAGACACGAGCGGATGAACTTTTGCGGCGACCAGTGCCGTAGTATTGATTTTCAGCCATTGCCTATAATCCCGATTAAATGTCCAGAACTTGCGGTTGCTGTGCCGCGTGATTGTGCTCGTTACCTGCGTAAACTTTCAGTTTACGGTACATTGCACGACCCAGAGGGCCTTTCGGCAACATGCCTTTCACAGCGATTTCAATAACGCGCTCAGGATGGCGTGCGATCATCTCTTCGAAGGTCGCTTGCTTAATACCACCAACGTAGCCAGTGTGGCGATAGTACACTTTGTCTGTACGCTTGTTGCCGGTTACAGCAACTTTTTCTGCGTTCAGAACGATGATGTAATCACCGGTGTCAACGTGAGGAGTATATTCCGCTTTGTGCTTACCGCGCAGACGGCGGGCTAATTCAGTTGCAAGGCGGCCTAAAGTTTTGCCGGTTGCATCAACAACGAACCAGTCGCGTTGTACGCTTTCTGGTTTAGCTGTAAAAGTTTTCATTAAAGCTTACCCAATAAATAAGTTACATGTTGGTGAACCAATGTTCAGAAACTGAGGCTCACACGACGCTTGTCCAGTAAACCTACCCCTTCGAGCAGAATCATCTGGCGCTAGTTGCAGTCTTCTTTGGGAAATAAAGAAAACCGCTGTAACGTGGGGTCGCAAGATTATAGAGAAGTCCCTGCAAAAAATCGACCCCAAATTAAAAAAATTTCCCCGAAACCCTTTTCAGGGGCGCGCATTATACCAGATGCGGCAGTTTCAGGTACTCTTCACTTTGCATTTCCTGCAGCCGGGAGAGGCATCTGGCGAACTCAAAGGACAATAACTGCCCCTGATAGAGAGAATCCATCCCGCTCTGCGCCTGAATAATCAGTTTTACTTTCCGTTCATAAAACTCATCCACCAGCGCCAGAAAGCGCCGTGCCGCATTCTCATTTTCCGTGGTCAGCACCGGAACCTCATACAAAAGCACGGTGTGATAGATTTTCGACAGTGCAATATAATCGAGCTGGCTGCGCGCATCTTCGCACAGTGTCCGGAAGGTCACCGCCAGCACACCGTCCGTTTCCCGCACCACCGGCAACTGACGGTGATTGATGGTCAGCGCCGCCTGTCCGGCTTTCTGTCCGCCGGTCAGCCGGGAGAACATGCTGTCCATTGCCGCTGACGTTTCCGCATCCGCCGGGGTCAGCCACAGATGGGCTTGTGTCAGCGTGCGCAGACGGTAATCAATCCCCGCATCCACATTCAGCACATCACAGTATTTTTTGATCTGCTCAATGGCCGGCAGAAACCGGGCTCGCTGTAATCCGTTGCGGTACAGGTCATCCGGCGGGATATTGGAGGTCGCCACCAGCGCGATACCGCGCTGAAACAGCGCTTCCAGCAGAGTACCGAGGATCATGGCATCCGTGATATCGGAGACAAAAAACTCATCGAAACAGAGAACATCCGTTTCCTGTGCAAAGCCGTCCGCTATGCTCTCCAGCGGATTTTCATGTCCCTGAAGCGCCGTCAGCTCCTCATGCACCCGCAGCATGAAGCGGTGGAAATGCAGCCGCAGCTTGCGCGGCCCGGGCAGACTGTCATAAAACAGATCCATCAGCCAGGTCTTGCCGCGCCCGACCCCGCCCCACATATAAATACCCTGCACCGGTGGACAACTCACCGGCGCGGGGGCTTTTTTCAGCCAGCGGTTCAGGGTGCCGCGCAGCCCTTTTTCCGGCTCAGGGGAGCATGGTGTGCGCATCAGGAGCGCCTGATGCATCTCTGTCAGCCGGTCAACGGTACGCCGCTGCACGTCGTCCGGCGCAAATCCGCTGCCGTTCAGTGCCTGCTGATACAACTCACGCGGTGTTGTGCTCATAAACGGTAATCCCTTAATATTATCAGAGGTTTTTATTGAGATTTTTATGATGTAGCGGCGGGTATTATACCCGGAAATCCGGGATAATGCCGGAAAGCCTTACCTTCACTATTCCCCCCGGACGGCAAATCCGGTTATAGTGACAACAGATTCTAACGCGCATGATGCACTTAAAGGAGTAGCCATGATTTGGGTATATGCACTCATCGGATTAGCAGTTGGTTTAATCATTGGTGCGCTGGCCGTTCGTCTGGGCAGTTCTAAGTTCAGAGAGCAGGAAGCCATGAAACGGGACCTGGAAAAAAACAAGGCCGAACTGGAAGAGTACCGCAAAGAGCTGGTCAGCCACTTTGCCCGCAGTGCAGAACTGCTGGATAATATGGCGAAAGATTACCGCCAGTTATATCAGCACATGGCGAAAAGTTCCTCAGAACTGATGCCGGAACTGTCCGCACAGGATAATCCGTTCAGCTACCGCCTGACGGAAGCTGAAGCCGATAATGACCAGGCGCCGGTAAAAATGCCGCCGCGTGATTATTCAGACGGCTCATCCGGCCTGTTCCGTCCCGTCGAAAACAAAGAAAGCTAACCATTGAAACCGCAGGCAACTGCGGTTTTTTTTCGCCTGAATTCAGCCGCTTAATACAGTCTTCCAAACCATTCCCCGCACTAATCTTCAGTTCACGTAAAGCCTTGTAAAGGTTGTTTTATTTCCGTTGAATGAGGAACTTTTACACACACATAGAGTCATAGGAGTATCTGCGTATGCTGCGGCTTCTCATGCCTGCAGATTCAGCTTATTAATTGATGAGACACAAAACGAATGATGAATAAAAAGAAAAAAAACCTGCTCAGTGCTGTTGCCATCAGCCTCGGGTTATCCCTCGCGGCGCTGCCTGCAGTATCAAATGCGGCCTTACCGGCCAAAATGGCCACCGGTGAATCTCTGCCGAGCCTGGCACCGATGCTGGAAAAAGTGCTGCCCGCTGTAGTCAGCGTGGAAGTTTCCGGTACCGCCGTTGCCCGCCAGCAGGTGCCGGAAGAGTTTAAATTCTTCTTCGGCCCGAATATGCCGTCACAACAGGAAAGTGTCCGCCCGTTCCAGGGACAGGGTTCCGGTGTCATTATTGATGCACAGAAAGGCTATATTCTGACCAACAACCACGTTATTCAGAATGCGGATAAAATTCAGATCCAGCTCAACGACGGCCGTAAATATGACGCGACCTTAATCGGCCGTGATCCGCAGACCGATATTGCCCTGTTACAGGTGAAAAATGCCCCGAACCTGATCGCCATCACCCTGGCGGATTCCGATAAACTGCGCGTCGGTGATTTCACCGTTGCTGTCGGGAACCCGTTTGGTCTGGGTCAGACCGCGACCTCCGGGATTATCTCAGCATTAGGCCGCAGCGGCCTGAATGTGGAAGGGCTGGAAAACTTTATTCAGACCGATGCCTCCATCAACCGGGGTAACTCCGGCGGTGCACTGGTCAATCTCAACGGTGAACTGATCGGTATCAACACCGCGATTCTGGCACCGGGCGGCGGTAATATCGGGATCGGCTTTGCTATCCCGAGTAACATGGCCAAAGACCTGACCTCCCAGCTGATTGCCACCGGTGAAGTCAAACGCGGCTCCCTCGGCATCCGCGGTGCTGAAATGAACGCAGATATCGCCAAGGCAATGAGTGTGGAAGCTCAGCGCGGGGCGTTTGTCAGTGAAGTGATCCCGAAATCCGCCGCTGCCAAAGCGGGGATTAAATCGGGTGACGTGCTGGTCTCCGTTGACGGTAAGCGCGTCAGCAGCTTTGCGGAACTGAGAGCCAAAATCGGTACCACCGCACCGGGTAAAGAAGTAAAAATCGGTCTGCTGCGTAAAGGCAAACCGCTGGAAGTCAGTGTGATACTGGATGACAGCGAAGGCCAGACCACCAAAGCGGAAAACCTGACCACTCTGCTTCAGGGAGCAACCCTGAGTAACGGCAGTAATAAAGAGGGTAATAAAGGCGTGAATATTGACGCGGTACAGAAAGATTCTCCGGCGGCCATGTCCGGCCTTCAGCCGGGAGACCTGATTATCGGCGTCAACAACCAGCGTGTGATGACCATTGTTGAACTGCGTAAAATTATCGACGGCAAGCCAAGCGTGCTGGCACTGAATATTTTACGCGGCGACGACAATATTTATCTGCTGCTGAATAATGCCGGCCGCTGATACATTTTTACTGTGAATACTGAAACCGCGCCGCGTAAAACGGCGCGGTTTTTTATTTCAGGCAGCACCTGCCTCATAAAAATCCACGGCAGAATTCAGAACCGGTTTTACCACCCCGGCGCGGATCAGATAATCGCCGAAATCCTCCCCGTCCGCCCGCTCCTGTGACCAGCGTCCGATAAGCTCATCAAGCACCGATAAAATAGCTGCTGAGCTGATATTTTCGCGGTACATGCGCGGGATACGGGTGCCGGTACGATTGCCGCCGAGATGCAGATTATAGCGATCCGGCGCTTTGCCGACCAATCCCACCTCCGACAGCATGGCCCTTCCGCAGCCGTTCGGGCAACCGGTGACCCGCAGAACAATCTCTTCATTTCCCACGCCGTGCGAGGACATAATTTTCTCAACCTCTGTGACAAACTCCGGCAGAAACCGCTCCGCTTCCGCCATTGCCAGCGGACAGGTCGGAAATGACACACAAGCCATGGAGTTTTCCCGCAGCGGTGTGACGTTGTCTCTGATAAGGCCGTGTGTCCGTGCAAGGGATTCAATACGGGATTTTTCCGCCTCCGGAATACCGGCAATAATCAGGTTCTGATTAGCGGTTAACCGGAAGTCTCCCCGGTGGATTCTGGCGATTTCCGCCACGCCGGTTTTCAGCGGTTTGCCCGGCAAATCAATCAGACGCCCGTTTTCAATAAACAACGTCAGATGCCAGTGGTCATCAATCCCTTTTAACCAGCCTATCTGATCACCACGCAGGGTAAATTCATACGGGCGGATCGGGGAAAAGGTGATACCGGCACGCCGTTCGGTTTCCTGTTTAAATGTGTCAACCCCCACCCGCTCCAGCGTGTATTTGGTTTTGGCATTTTTACGTTCCGTCCGGTTTCCCCAGTCGCGCTGAGTGGTAACAATCGCCTCTGCCACCGCCAGGGTATCTTTCAGCGGGATAAAGCCGAACTCACTGGCGAGACGGGGAAAAGTCGCGGTATCACCGTGAGTCATCGCCAGGCCGCCGCCCACCAGCACATTAAAACCAATCAGTTTACCGTTTTCCTCAATCGCCACAAAATTCATATCATTAGCGTGCAAATCAACATCGTTCAGCGGCGGGATCACCACCGAGGTTTTAAATTTACGCGGCAGATAGGTTTCACCTAAGATCGGTTCCTCATCGGTTGCCGCCACTTTTTCTTTATCCAGCCAGATTTCGGCATAAGCGCGGGTACGGGGCAGCAGATGTTCGGAGATTTTTTTCGCCCATTCATACGCCTCCCGGTGCAGGCCGGACTGAACCGGGTTCGAGGTACAGAGCACATTGCGGTTTACATCATTAGCGGTTGCCAGTGAATCCAGTCCCGCCTCATGCAGCATCTGATGCGCCGGTTTGACATCCCCTTTCAGAATGCCGTGGAACTGAAAGGTCTGCCGGTTGGTGATCCGGATACTGCCGTACAGCGTCTGTTCTGCGGCAAACTTGTCTATTTTCAGCCACTGTTCAGGGGTGATCACCCCTCCCGGCAGACGGCAGCGCAGCATCATGGCGTGGCGCGGCTCCAGTTTCTGCTCTGTGCGCTCCGCCCGGATATCCCTGTCATCCTGCTGATACATACCGTGAAAGCGGATCAGCAGGAAGTTATCCCCTTCAAATCCGCCGGTCAGGCCATTACTCAGATCCTCTTTGATTGTGCCGCGCAGATAGTTGCTGTCGCGCTTCATTCTTTCGCTGTCGCTCAGTTTGCCTTCCACGATTAAAGGCCCGTTGTGTTTATCACTCATTAATAGACATCCCTCTGGTACCGGCGCGCTGTGCGCAGCTCACTTAAAAACTCATCGGCTGATTCATGATCCCGGTTACCGTACCGGCTGATGATCTCCAGTAATGCATCTTCGGTATCACGGGCCATCAGGCCCGCATTACCGCAGACGTAAATATGTGCGCCATCCTCAATCCAGCGCCATACGTCCGCTCCCTGCTCGCGCAGTTTGTCCTGAACATAGGTTTTCACCGGTTTATCCCGCGACCAGGCCAGCGAGATCTGGGTCAGCACGCCGTCACGGACATAGCGCTGCCATTCGGTCTGATACAGAAAATCCTCGGTAAAGTGCTGATTGCCGTAGAAAAGCCAGTTTTTACCTGAGGCACCGTCATTTTCCCGCTGCTGCATAAAGGCACGAAACGGCGCAATACCGGTGCCCGCACCGATCATAATGACCGGCACATCCGGGTCGGCTGGCAGGCGGAAGTTATCATTAGGTTCAATGAAGACCCGCACATCCGCGCCCTCCTGTATATGATCGGCGAGAAATCCGGAAGCCCCGCCGGTCCGCGCCCGGCCATCCGTGTCATAACGCACCACGCCGACGGTCAGATGAATTTCATCGTCTGCTTCCGCCTGTGATGATGAGATGGAATAGAGCCTCGGGGTCAATGGCCGGAGAATACCGGCAAAAGCCTGCGCGGAAGGCCGGGAAGGCGCCTGACGCAGCATTTCCGCGACAGGTGTTTTCTGCGCATAATGCAGCGCGGCCTGCTTATCACTGATAAGAGCAGATAACGCGTCATGCTGCGATAACTGCGCATATTTGCTGACCGTCACTCCGTTATTCTGTGTGAGCTCCAGATGCCGGATCAGCGCCTCGCGCAGTGTGTATGTCCTGCCGGATACCGTGATCTCCGTTGCCGCATCTGCATGCAGCAGGCTGATAATTTCATCCGCCAGTACCGGATCATTCTCAAACCAGACGCCGAGGGAATCCCCGGGCTGATAATGCAGACCGGAATCCCCGGCGGAAATTTCAATATGCCGCACATCTTTCAGTGAATTGCGGCCGGTAATTTTCTGATTAACAGAGAGAAATGCCGTCAGAGGTGCGTCTTTGCTGTAACGGTTTTCAGTGGCACTGACCGCCTGTACAACCACCGGCGGCGGATTTCCCGCTGCAATACCTCTCTCTTTCAGCACCTGTGTCAGTGCGTCTGTCCACGCCGCTGCCGCAGGCTGATAATCCACATCCGCATCCGCTCTCGGCACAAGTGCGCTTGCCCCGGCCTTTGTCAGCTGAGTATCAAAATCAATACCCGCCTGACAGAATTTTTCGTATGACGAATCCCCCAGAGAGAAAACGGCATACGCTGTTCCGCTGAGATCCGGGCGTTTTGATGAATGCAGATATTTATAAAATGCCACCGCTTCTTCCGGTGGTTCACCGTCCCCCTGAGTGGATGTCACAATAATGACAATCTTCTCCCGGGCAAGCTGTTTATATTTATATTCTCCGGCGTTTACCAAATTAACCGCGAATTTTTCACTGAGAAAACGCGTTTTTAATTCTTCACATACGCGACGTGCATTACCGGTTTGTGACGCGGAAATAATGGTAATAATGTCACTGTCTGTTGTATTTGATGCCGGGATAATAGCTGTCTGCACAGACGTATTTCCCCGTCCCCACAAATAACCGGATAACCAGGCCAGTTGCTGAGAGGTAAAATCTGCTGTTACCGTCTGCAAAGCCGCAAGCTGCTCCGCAGAAACCGGAAATACCTGTTCCGGTAATATCTGTGCTGCCATAGTCCTGTCACTCCCGCATTGCTCATTGTGGTTATTATTCCGTTATTTCCCAGGTTATCGTATTACGGCTTATTGAAAATAAGAAAATAAAGCCATAACTCATAACTAAATAATCTGATATATCATGACGATTATTCATCAACCGTATATTTTCGGAATTCACACCAGAGCAAACAATGAATTACACGTAAAAAAATAACTAATTTTAACCCTTCTGTTTAATGGGAAAATGATCTTCAGCGGGAATATTATTCATGTATAACAAAAAGGAATTTCAATATAAAAAGTAATTCTTTCCCGGAATATATTCCCTGACACTAAATAGATAACTACTCATGACTTCATAACGGAAGAAAATAATGTCGTTATATCAGCCTCAGAAAAAAAATAAATTAAAGGTCATTTTGTCCTTACTGGCGGCGCTGGCGGTGATAAGCGCATTTATTTACAGCCAGAAAGCGCCTGCACCACAGGCAACCACTGAAAAACCGGTGGTCATCGCTTATCAGGCGATTATCGATCCCGGTAAAATTGCACAGGCAAACCATGCCTATGAGGCCGCCACCGGTAAACAGATTATCTGGAAAAAATTCGACAGCGGCGCGGATGTGCTGACGGCACTGGCTGCCGGTGAGGCGGATATCGCCAATATGGGCTCCGCGCCGTTTACTGTTGCCGCCAGCCGCGGACTGCCGGTGGAGGTTTTTTATATTTCCGGCATTCCGGACACCGCCGAGGCAATGATTGTCCGCAATGACCGTAATCCGTCAGGCGGACTGGCCGGTAAAAAAATTGCCGTACCTTTTACCTCCACGGCCCATTACAGCCTGCTTGCGACACTGGAGAACCTGAATATTGATGAAAAATCAGTGCAGTTGGTTAACCTGCGGCCTGCTGAAATTGTCGCGGCATGGGAGAGAGGTGATATTGATGCGGCGTATGTCTGGGAACCGGCCTTAAGTCAGCTGAAAGCAAACGGACAGATCCTGATTTCCGGCCGCGACGTACGGGCATGGGGTAAACCAACCTATGACCTGTGGGTCGCGGACAGCAAGTTCGCCGCACAGCATCCTGATGTGCTGGCACAATTTGCCGCCGTTACTGATATTGAGGTTCAGTGGTATCAGCGTAACAAAAATACTATCGCGGACTTTCCTGACATCACCGGCAAAATTGCACAACTGACCGGTGCCCGTCCGGAGGATGTGCCGGGTGTGATGGCGGGTAGTGATTATCCCGTTCTGAAAGAACAGAAACAGATCCTGACGACCACCCTGGCGGATGATATCCGCAATACCGCACTGTTTTTACAGCAGCAGGGCAGTATTGATTCGGTTAAAGATTCCTATGCCGGAAATATCAATACGGAGGCCGTCACCACAGCGGCGGGGAAATAATAATGGCGGATATCGTACTGGAGAATATTGATCTGGTTTATCACGGTCAGCCGCAGACAACCTTATCCGGTATTAATTTAACCATTCCGGATAACGGTATTACCGTTATTCTCGGCGCTTCCGGCTGCGGAAAAACATCGCTGCTGAATATTGTTGCCGGGTTTTTAGCGCCCTCCGGCGGAAAAATAACGCGGAACGGAAACGAAATTCGGCATCCCGCCTCTGACAGAGCCGTGGTATTTCAGAATGACGCACTGATGCCCTGGCTGAATGTTTATGAAAATGTCGCACTGGGACTGAAAATTAAAAAGCTTGGTAAGCAGGAAGAAAAAGCGATTGTCGAAGAAAACCTGCAAAAAGTCGGATTACTGCATGCTATCACCGACAATATCTGGTCACTCTCCGGCGGTATGCGCCAGCGGGTCGGTATTGCGCGGGCACTGGCTGTAAAGTCTGATTTTATTCTGATGGATGAACCCTTCGGTGCACTCGATGCCGCCAACCGGGAACAGATGCAATCCTTAATTCTGACGCTGTGGCAAAAACAGCAGAGTGCCTTTTTTATTATTACTCATGATATTGAAGAGGCACTGTTAATGGCCACAAGGCTGATATTAATGGCGCCGTATCCCGGCCGGATAATATCCGGAGAAGAACCCCCGTTTTATAAACAATGGTCGCAGGGACGGCGTATCCGTGAGATTAAATCGGATCCGGCGTTTATTCATCACCGCGACATATTGTCAGACAAAATAATGGCGTATCAGCGCGGTTAATTAACGGATACGGAGTGACATCAATGGCAGATATAACCGGAAATAAACAACCCCGCCACAGCCGTTTATTACTCAGCATTGTGAGTTTATCCGTGCTGATTACCGGCTGGTGGCTGATCACCGCATTTCAGTGGGTTAATCCGCTCTATTTACCCGCCCCGACTCAAATAGGACACCAGTTTCTGGCGTTATCTGAATCCGGTTACATGAATGCCACGCTGTGGCAGCACCTGGCAGCCAGTCTTGACCGCATGCTCAAAGCGCTGCTTCTGGCGGTTATCACCGGGATCCCGCTGGGGGTGCTGATGGGACTGAGTTCACGGATACGCGGAATACTGGATCCGGTGGTTGAACTGTACCGCCCGGTTCCCCCGCTCGCCTATCTGCCGCTGATTGTCATTTGGTTCGGGATCGGGGAAACCACCAAGATCCTGCTGATCTGGTTAGCGATTCTCGCCCCGGTCCTGATTTCAACGATGCAGGGCATTATGGCCGCGCCGGGAAACCGGATCCGCGCCGTGCAGTCCCTGGGGGCAAACCGGTTTCAGGTGCTGAGATATGTGATCCTGCCGTCAGCACTGCCGCAGATGCTGACCGGGATCCGGATTGGCCTCGGCGTGGGCTGGTCCACCCTGGTGGCGGCAGAGCTGGTCGCGGCACAGCAGGGACTGGGGTTTATGGTGCAGTCTGCCGCGCAGTTTCTTAACACCGGTATTGTCATCACCGGTATCGCAGTGATTGCCGTGGTGGCACTAGCCATCGAACTGGCATTGCGTCATTTGCAGCAGGCATTAGTGCCGTGGTACGGCAAAGAATCTTAACCGACAGAGAGGTAATGAATATGGATATCAGACAATTAACACCCGCTATCGGCGCACACGTCAGCGGTATTGATCTTAACCTGACACCGGATGCCGCCACGCTGGCCCTATTACAGGATGCCTTACTGGAACATCAGGTGCTGTTTTTCCGCCAGCAGTATATTAAGCCGGAAGCTCAGCGGGACTTTGCCGCTGCGCTGGGTGAACTGCATATACATCCGGTTTTTCCTTCCCATAAGAATGTGCGGGAACTGATTGTGCTCGACAGCCACCTGCTTGATCTGAAGGATAACGAACTGTGGCACACTGATGTGACATTTCTGGAAAAACCGGCCATGGGCTGTGTGTTATCCGCGGTACAGGTTCCCCCTTTCGGCGGCGATACTCTGTGGGCCAGCCTGACCCGGGCTTATGATGATTTATCACCGCCGTTGCAGGAATTTTTATCCGGTCTGACGGCGGAACATGATATCAGCCTCTCTTTCCCGGACAGTCGTTTTGCGCAGACCGGGGAAGCCAAAGCGGCGCTGGAAAAAGCCCGCCGCGATTTCCCGCCGAGACGTCACCCGCTGGTCAGAACCCATCCGGTCACCGGGAAGAAGGGCTTGTTTGTGACCGCAGGTTTTACCAGCCGGATCTGTGAATTAAGCCAGGAAGAGAGTGATACATTGCTGACCTTCCTGTTTAAGCACAGCACACAGCCGAAATATTTTGTCCGCTGGCACTGGCAGGACGGCGATGTGGCGGTCTGGGATAACCGCTGCACCCAGCATCTCGCCAGTTTTGATTACGGCGATTTTCACCGCATTATGCACAGAGCAACCGTAATGGGGGATAAACCCGTTTAACCGGCTGTACTGCATGAGACTGTCAGTGACCGGCGGCTGACAGACTCATGACCGTCAGTGATAAATAACCGTCTGATACCGCACCTGTTTATTTGTACCACATCATAAAATACCGCAATTACACACATATAATTTCCCCGGATTATGCTATTCTGCCGGAAGTATCTGCTTCCCGTACTCACAACACCGGTTAAGGACTATGTGGTTTAAATTATTGCGCTCCGTTTTTATGGGACTTCTCGTGGCTGCCCTGCTTCTGGTCAGCGTCCCGTCTATTCGCCCGCAATTTGTGACCCAGTGGTTTACCCATCTGTTTAATAATGACGAACCGGTCAGCTACAACAAAGCGGTACGCCGCGCTGCGCCTGCTGTGGTCAACGTTTACAGCAGTAATATGGGCAGCCTCTCCCAGCAGGGTCCCGAAATGACCTCCCTCGGTTCCGGTGTGATCATGAATGATCAGGGTTATATCCTGACTAACCAGCACGTCATTAAAAATGCCGATCAGATCCTGATCGCCCTGCAATACGGTAATTACGGCCGCCTGTATGAAGGTATGCTGATCGGCGCGGATGATCTGACCGACCTCGCGGTACTGAAAATCAATACCACCGATAAACTGCCGGTGATCCCGATCAACCCGAAACGTCAGTCCCATGTGGGTGATGTGGTGCTGGCGATCGGTAACCCGTTTAATGTCGGGCAGACAGTCAACCAGGGTATTATCAGTGCAATGGGCCGTGTCGGACTGAGCCCGACCCGCCGCCAGAATTTTCTCCAGACTGATGCCTCGATTATGGCCGGTAACTCCGGCGGCGCACTCGTCAATACCGAGGGCGAACTGGTCGGTATCAATACCATGTCTTACGACAGCAACGATCCGTCACGGATGAGTGACAGCATCGGGCTGGCGATCCCCGCAGAGCTTGCCCTGCGCATTATGAATAAGCTGATAAAAGACGGCCGTGTGATCCGGGGCTATATCGGCATCACCTCCAAAGAGCTGCCGCCGATCCGGACTAACAACAGTGATATCAATCAGATAACCGGTCTGCGGGTCTTTCAGGTTGCCCGTAACGGCCCGGCCGATAAAGGCGGGATTCAGGTCGGGGATATCATCACCAGCGTCAATAACAAACCGAGCACCTCACCACTCGAAATGATGGATCAGGTGGCGGAACTGAGCCCGGGCAGTGTTGTGCCGGTCACCCTGTTACGCAATGGTCAGATGCGGTCTGTCGATGTGACCATCGAAGAGTTCACTCCCTCCCCCGGCGGACAGGAATAAGGCACAAAAAAAGAGCGGATATCCGCTCTTTTCTGTTTATGGCTTATATCAGAGAATTACTCCGCTGAATGAATGCGTTCGATATCCGCACCCAGACCGCGTAATTTCTCTTCAATATGCTCATAACCGCGATCGATATGATAAATACGATCAACGATTGTGGTGCCTTCCGCGATACAACCCGCCAGCACCAGGCTTGCAGATGCACGCAGATCGGTCGCCATCACCTGAGCACCGGACAGTTTTTCCACGCCGTGACACAGCACAGAATTACTCTCGATTTCCGCATGAGCGCCCATACGGATCAGCTCCGGAATGTGCATAAAGCGGTTTTCAAAGATGGTTTCCGTGATCATACCGGAGCCTTCCGCCACCAGGTTCAGCAGACTGAACTGCGCCTGCATGTCTGTCGGGAAGCCCGGATGCGGTGCGGTACGGAAGGTGACCGCTTTCGGACGCTGCCCTTTCATATCAAGGCTTATCCAGTCGTCACCGGTTTCGATTTCAGCCCCGGCTTCGCGCAGCTTGGCCAGCACCGCATCCAGCGTATCCGGCTTGGCGTTACGGCACAGAATTTTACCGCGTGAAACTGCCGCTGCGATCAGGAATGTCCCGGTTTCAATACGATCCGGCACAACGGTGTGAGAGCCGCCGCCGAGACGTTCAACACCTTCAATCACTACGTGGTCAGTCCCTGCACCGGTGATTTTGGCACCCAGTGCATTCAGGAATGCAGCGGTGTCTTCAATTTCCGGTTCACGGGCCGCGTTTTCGATAACGGTTTTGCCTTTCGCCAGGGCTGCCGCACACATAATCGTGATGGTGGCACCCACGCTGACTTTGTCCATCACGATAGTGTTACCGGTCAGGCGACCGTCCACTTCCGCTTTGACATACCCTTCATCGAGGGTGATTTTCGCCCCTAACTGCTCTAAACCGGTGATATGCAAATCAACCGGACGGGCACCGATAGCACAGCCGCCCGGCAGAGAAACCTGACCGTGACCAAAACGGGCCACCAGCGGCCCCAGCGCCCAGATAGACGCACGCATAGTTTTGACCAGGTCATAAGGTGCGCAATATTCATTAATCGCAGAAGCATCCACACGCAGTGTGGTTCCTTTGCGCTCAATTTTTGCACCCAGCCGCGTTAACAGCTTCACAGAGGTGTCGATATCCCGCAGTTCCGGCACATTGTGTAATTCAACCGGTTCTTCCGCCAGAATTGCAGCGAACAGGATAGGCAATGCTGCGTTTTTTGCCCCTGAGATAGTCACTTCGCCCTGAAGAACGGAAGGACCTTTTACCCGAAATTTATCCATCTGTAGACACTCTCATTATCATTAATTGCTGCCGCGTTACTTGTCACTGCATTGTCAGCCGCCGCGGTTACAGCCCGCTCAGTTTACGATCCCGTTCCCACTGAGCCGGGGTATAGGCTTTGATAGACAACGCGTGGATACGGTTATCCGCAATATATTCCATCAGCGGCGCATACACGGCCTGCTGCTGTTTAACGCGGCTCATGCCGTCAAAAAGATCGCCGACCGCGATCACCTGAAAATGGCTGCCGTCACCGGTCACAATTGCGTCAGTAAGTGCTAACTTATCCATCAGCACCTGTTTGATTTCATTCGTATCCATAATTTCTCAAATTGGTTATCAGATTGTGTGTTATAGGCACTATCGTAATCGAATATGCCCCGCTCTTAAACCATTAAAAATGCCTCCGGCTGTGGTGACACAGGCGGAGGCAGTGATAAATTCACGCGTTCTGACTGAATTCAAACTCAACGCCGTAGAGTGACATCAGCATCTGCAAGTTAGCGCTTACTCCGGATAACACAAACGGCGCTTCCGGGCGCTCTCCCCGCAGACGGACCAGCATAGCCAGTCCGGCGGAATCCACATGACTGAGACCGGAAACATCCACCGTCTGCACGGCGCTCATCTGCTGCTGACGTGCATTCCAGAACGACAGCAGTGTATCGCGATCCAGTTCCCCGTTCAGGGCGAGCGTTTCACCCTGTTTTTCCCACGTCAGCGCAGCCGTCATTATTTCTGATCCAGGGTAATCGGGGTTTTCGCGCTGCGCTCAAGTTCAGCAGTCAGACCATCAACACCTTTCTGACGCAGAATAGATGCCCACTCATTTTGTTTGGTGGTGATCATGCTCACGCCTTCGGCAATCATGTCATAAGCCTGCCAGTTACCGGTTTTGGTATTCTTACGCCACTGGAAATCCAGACGGATTGGCGGACGCCCTGCCGGCTCTGTCAGTGTCACACGGATAGCCACGATGGTTTTATCACCCAGCGGTTGTGCAGGGTCAATCTGATAAGTCTGGTTGGTGTACATGGCCAGTGCCTGGCCGTATGCCTGGGCCAGATAAGCCTCAAAGGCTTTAAAATAGGCATCGCGCTGTGCCGGTGTCGCATCTTTGTAGTAAGAGCCTAACACCAGTGCACCGGCGTATTTGATCTGCACGTACGGCAGTAATTCTTCCTGAACAATAGTGCGCAGATAGTCCGGGTTCTGCCGGATTTGCGCCTGTTCGGCTTTCAGACGGCTGAAGGTTTTCGCCGCCGCATCGTTCATCAGTGTATACGGGTTTGTCTGGTCAACAGCTCCGGCAAACGGGGCCATCACCACCAGCATCGCCGCTATCAGTAAACGCTTAAACATAATCAACTCCTGATTAATCACCGGCACTTTCCGCCGTGAAGGTGTCTTCGGTAAACAGTATTATGCAGGATGTCTGCCTCTGCGGGCAAAAACATCCGCTTTTACATTACTTTTCGTATCAGTGCTGTGCAGCCGGTGCCGCTTCCGGGGTATTACCCCCTTCGCCGTCGCCGCTCTTATACAGGAACTGACCGATTAAATCTTCCAGCACCATCGCCGGTTTGGTGTCCTGAATACGGCTGCCGTCTTTCAGCATCTCAGTCATCGGCAGATCCGGATCGGTTGTATTCTCAAACCCTTTGCTGAGTGCCAGATACTGCTCACCCAGCAGACCGGAGGTGCGGATAGATAACGAACTGGTGTCCGGAATCTGATCATACTGACTGTAGATATCCAGCGTCACTTCCGGTTTATAGTCCTTGTCCAGACGGATGTCATTGACGCGGCCAATCACCACACCGCCGATTTTTACCGGTGAACGGGCCTGCAGGCCGCCGATATCATCAAAGGTGGCAGACACGCGGTAGGTTTTTTCGCTGCCGACAGAGCGGATATCCGCCACTTTCAGTGCCAGGAAGATAATCGCCGCAATGGCAATTAAGACGAAAAGCCCGACCCAAACTTCATTTTTCTTGCTTTGCATTGTTTAATTCCCGAACATCAGTGCCGTAAGCACAAAATCTAACCCTAACACGGCAAGCGATGAATGAACGACCGTGCGTGTTGTTGCCCGACTAATCCCTTCAGACGTCGGAATAGCGTCATACCCGTTGTACAGGGCAATCCAGGTGACGGTGAAGGCGAAAACCACACTCTTGTAAATGCAGTTCATCACATCTTTCTGCCAGTCCACATTGGCCTGCATGGAAGCCCAGTAGAAACCTTCATCGATCCCTTTCCAGTCCACCCCGACCATGACCCCGCCAAGAATACCAACGGTGACAAAAATCATGGATAACAGCGGCATACTAATCAAACCGGCCCAGAAACGCGGTGCGATCACACGGCGCAGCGGATCCACCGCCATCATTTCCAGGCTGGATAACTGTTCTGTGGCTTTCATCAGCCCGATTTCTGCTGTCAGTGCGGAACCGGCGCGTCCGGCAAACAGCAGAGCGGTCACCACCGGCCCCAGCTCACGCAGCAGCGACAGCGCCACCATCATGCCGAGGCTGGCTTCCGCACTGAAGGTTTTCAGAACCAGATATCCCTGTAAGGCCAGAACCATCCCGATAAACAGCCCGGATACTGAAATAATCAGCAGGGACTGCACACCGACGCTGTACAGCTGCTTGCGCAGCAGCGGCCACTGCCGGGCAAACTGCGGTTTGCCGAACAGCGCACGGAACAGCATGTATCCTGACCGCCCGAAAGACGCGCATGTCGCTAACGCGCGGCGTCCCAAAGCAGCAAGTGCCTGTGTCAACATATCTCGTTTATCCTAATAAATCTGATTGGTAATCACCCGCCGGATAGCGGAAAGGAACCGGTCCGTCAGCAATACCATCCAGGAACTGGCGCACACGCGGTTCGGTGTTCTCCTGCAACTCTTCTGCGGTGCCCTGTGCAATCACGGACTGCTCCGCGACGATATAAGCCTTATCCGCGATACTGAGCACTTCCGGCACATCGTGAGAGACCACGATGCAGGTTACACCCAGCGACTGATTGAGTTCATCAATCAGTTTTACCAGCACACCCATGGTAATCGGATCCTGGCCGACAAACGGCTCATCAAACAGGATAAGGTCCGGATCCAGTGCAATGGCCCGCGCCAGTGCCGCACGGCGCGCCATCCCGCCGGAGAGTTCCGACGGCATCAGGTTTGCCGCCCCGCGTAAACCGACCGCTTCCAGTTTCATCATCACGGTTGTCCGGATCAGGGATTCCGGCAGACGGGTATGTTCGCGCAGCGGGAACGCCACGTTGTCATAGACTGTCATATCCGTGAATAATGCGCCGGACTGAAACAGCATGCTCATTTTGCGGCGCGACTGATAGAGTTTGCTGCGGGAAAGTGCCGGGATATTGTCGCCGTCAAACCAGATTTCGCCGCTGTCCGGGCGCAGCTGTCCGCCAATCAGACGTAACAGTGTGGTTTTCCCGATCCCGGACGGCCCCATAATCGCGGTCACTTTGCCGCGCGGCACATCCATGCTGATATCATTAAACAGCATGCGCGAACCGCGCCGGAAGCACATGTTCCGGATCTCAATAATATTTTCCGTCTGTCGGTTCATGACCTCACAACCTTAACGTTATGTTTTTCGTGTTTTTACAACACATACAGGACTGACCCATCATAATATAAAAAAATCCGGCAGTTTTCGCCTTTAAATGCGGGTGTTACTGTCTGAATTATTTATCCCCTCTGAGTAACAGGGTATAAACAGCGTGATACACAAGTATATCAGCATTTAACATTAACGCTTCCGCCGGGCGCAAAACGTCTGTTTTACTTTTGCGCTTCAGCCCGTACAATACCCTCAATTTCCCGTACTTCATTATTTCTGACTGTTTTTCAGCCCGGAGGAGAGCCATGTTACTTACCAGCATCCTTTTACTGACCGGGTTGATTCTGCTGGTTTATGCCTCTGACCGGATTGTGTACGGTGCGGCGGTTTTCTCCCGTTCTCTCGGCATCTCCCCGTTTATCACCGGTATTCTGGTGGCCGGTCCCGGTACGTCGCTGCCGGAACTGCTGACCTCCGCCGGTGCGGTGCTTGAAGGGCAGCCGGATCTGGCGCTCGGTACCATTATCGGATCCAATATTACCAATTTACTGCTGATTGCAGGCCTCGCCGCCCTTATCCGCCCGCTGAGTGTACAGTCGGCGGTACTGCGCCGTGAGCTTCCGCTGATGCTGGCGGTGATGGCGCTGTTCGGGCTGTTTATCTGGTCCGGCGGTATCACGCGGGTTCAGGGCGGATTTCTGGTGCTTGCGGGGCTCGCCAGCCTCTGGCTGGTGGTGAAAATTGCCGCAATAGCGCGGCGTGATCAGTATGACGGCTTCACTACTGAACAAAACCATGAACTGCCGCAGGAAAATAATTTGCCGGTTGCTTTATTGTGGCTGGTCGCCGGGTTGCTGATTATGCCGGTGGCGGTCCGGATTGTGATTGATAACGCCTCTGCATTCACCCGCTATGCGGAGATCAGCGGGCGCATCACCGGACTGACTATCCTGGCTATCGGTACCAGTCTGCCGGAACTATGCACCACGATTGCGGCGGCGGTCAAAGGTGAAAAAGATATCGCGCTGGGGAATCTTATCGGCGCGACACTGTTTAATACCACCGTCGTGGCGGGGATCCCGGCGCTGTTAGCCACCGCGCCGATGGCAGCAGACAATTTTATGGCCGATTTCGCCGTGATGATCGCGGCCGGTGTGTTATTTATTTTCTTTGCGGCCGGCCGGAACCAGCGGCTGAACCGGCTGAAAGGCATTATTCTGCTCAGCGCATTCACCGCCTGGCTGATAAGTCTTTTTACCGGCTGATAAGCGTCAGCCATTAATACACAGACAGATACTGAAAGTGAGAAAAAACTGATGTCCCGAACTGATTTTCAACTAACAGGTAAACGTGTCCTCCGGATTGAACGTGAAGGTCTCGCGTCACTCGAACAGTATATTAATGATGATTTCGATAAAGCCTGTGAACTGATATTCCGCTGTGAAGGCAAAGTGATCATCATGGGGATGGGAAAATCCGGTCATATCGGCCACAAAATAGCCGCGACATTTGCCAGCACCGGCACCTCCTCCTTCTTTGTGCATCCGGGCGAAGCCGCACACGGCGACCTGGGGATGGTCACAAAGAAAGATGTGGTTATCGCGATTTCAAACTCCGGTGAATCCTCAGAAATTCAGGCGCTGATCCCTGTTATCAAACGTCAGAACATCCCGCTTATCTGCATGACCGGCAACCCGGACAGTACCATGGGAAAAGCGGCGGATATCCATCTGTGTATTAAAGTCCCGCAGGAAGCCTGCCCGCTCGGCCTTGCGCCGACCACCAGTACCACCGCCACACTGGTGATGGGGGATGCGCTGGCGATTGCCTTATTACAGGCGCGCGGCTTTACCGCTGAAGATTTTGCCCTCTCTCATCCGGGCGGCGCGCTCGGCCGCAAACTGCTGTTACTGGTTTCCGACCTGATGAACACCGGGGATGATATCCCGCGTGTGCCGAAAACCGCCTCACTGCGCGAAGCACTGGTGGAAATCACCCGTAAAAAACTGGGTATGACGGTTATCTGTGACGATGACATGGTCATTCAGGGCATTTTCACTGACGGCGACCTGCGCCGGATTTTCGATGCGGGCACAGACCTCAATAACTGCCAGATTGCCGATGTGATGACCCCGGGCGGGATCCGCATCAAAGCCAATACCCTGGCGGTTGAGGCACTGAATTTAATGCAGTCCCGTCACATCACCTCTTTATTAGTCACAGAAGGTGATAAACTGCTCGGCGTACTGCATATGCATGATCTGCTCCAGGCCGGAGTGGTGTAAGGACTGACGATGACACAAATTACCACTATTGACACTTGCTATGGCCCGATAGCGCAAACAGTTATGGAAAAAGCCGCTAAAATACGGCTTCTTATCTGTGATGTGGACGGCGTGATGTCTGACGGCCTGATTTATCAGGGCAACAGCGGTGAAGAACTGAAGGCATTTAATGTCCGTGACGGCTACGGTATCCGCTGCCTGCTGACCTCCGGGGTGGAGGTAGCGATAATTACCGGCCGTAAAGCCAAATTACTGGAAGATCGTGCCAATACACTCGGAATTACACATCTTTACCAGGGACAGAGCGATAAGCTTTTGGCGTATCGCGAACTATTAGATAAACTGGCAGTTCGCCCCGGCGAAGTCGCCTATATCGGCGATGATCTGATTGACTGGCCGGTCATGGCAGAGGTCGGTTTATCCGCCGCAGTGGCGGATGCCCACCCGTTATTGTTACCCAAAGCGGATTATGTTACACAGATTGCAGGCGGCCGCGGAGCTGTCCGCGAATTGTGTGATCTGATTCTGCTGGCACAAAATAAGCTGGATGCGGCCAGAGGCCTGTCCGTCTGAAGAGAATTTCATTGGTTATAATGGCTTTATCAGGGATCTCATGAGTAAATTTAAGCTTTGGCTGATCATTATTCTGGCGCTTATCGCCCTCGGTCTGCTCGGCTGGAACCTGTCGGTCACCCGTTCAGGTGACACCGACGGTAAGATTGTGGAAGACGGTACGCCGACGTATAAAACCCGGACATCCTCAACCCTGGCTTACGAGCCGACAGGGCTGCTGGCGTACCGGCTGAATGCGGATGATGTGCAGAACTTTGCTCAGGAAAAAATAACCTGGTTTACTAATCCGGTTCTGACCACCTACGACCCTGATAAAACCGCCACCTGGACGATTCGTGCAAAGCGGGCCAAATTAACCAATGACAGAATGTTATATTTATACGGTGATGTGCAGGTTGACAGCCTGACCACCGATACGCAGCTCCGGCAGATCACCACGGACAACGCCGAAGTCAATCTGATAACCCAGGATGTGAGTTCTGACGATAAAGTCACCATCACGGGAACAGGACTGCGTTCCGTCGGATTGCAGATGCGGGGTAATTTACGCAATCGTAATGCGGAACTGATCAAAGATGTACAGACTTACTATGAGATCCCAAATGAAAGCAAACATCCTTAATACTCTGATTGCAACAGCAATTCTGGCCGTCAGTGTCCCTGCTTTGGCGTTAAAAGAAGATACACAGCAGCCGGTGACGGTAACATCATTAAAACAAGCTCTTGATTTAGAAAAAAATATCACCACATTTACTGATAATGTCGTGGTAAAACAGGGAACGATTGATGTCCGCGCTGACAAAGTAGTGGTCACCCGTCCGGGCGGCGATTCCAATAAAATGGTCATCGAAGCATTCGGTAATCCGGTGACCTTCTACCAGATGCAGGATAACGGCAAGCCAATCAAAGGACGCGGCAGCAAACTGCGTTACGAAATGGCCAATGAGCTGGTCACGTTGACCGGTAATGCCTATCTGGAACAGCTGGACAGCAATATCACCGGTGACAAGATTACCTATGTCGTACCGACACAGCAGATGCAGGCATTCAGTGACAAAGGCAAACAGGTGACGACCGTGCTGCTGCCGTCACAGCTTCAGGAAAAAGGCCCGGCGGCAACCGGCCAGAAAGGTAAGTAACGATTTATGGCAAAATTAATCGCAAGCAAATTAGCCAAAGCCTACAAAGGGCGCAAAGTCGTCGAAGATGTGACGCTTGAAGTCAGCTCCGGCGAAATCGTCGGGCTGCTCGGCCCGAACGGTGCCGGGAAAACCACGACCTTCTATATGGTCGTGGGGATTGTTCCCCGTGATGCCGGTGCGATAAGCATTGATGATGAAGATATCTCCCTGCTGCCGCTGCATGAACGTGCCCGCAAAGGGATTGGCTATCTGCCTCAGGAAGCCTCTATTTTCCGTCGTCTGACGGTATGGCAGAACCTGATGGCGGTGCTTGAAATCCGCAAAGATCTGAACAATGATGAACGCCGGGACAGGGCGGAAGAGCTGATGGAAGAGTTCCATATCAGTCATCTGCGCGATAACCTGGGGCAGTCACTGTCCGGGGGTGAACGCCGCCGTGTAGAAATTGCCCGCGCGCTGGCCGCCAACCCGAAATTCATCCTGCTGGATGAACCGTTTGCCGGTGTTGACCCGATTTCTGTTATTGATATTAAAAAGATTATTCAGCACCTCCGTGATTACGGGCTCGGCGTCCTGATCACTGACCACAACGTCCGCGAAACACTGGATGTCTGTGAACGGGCTTATATTGTCAGCCAGGGCCATATGATTGCCCACGGCAGCCCGGAATCCATTCTGAATAATGAGCAGGTTAAACGTGTTTATTTAGGCGAAGGTTTCCGCCTGTAATGCCGTAAGGAGCCCGTGTCCGTAATGAAGCAGAGTCTGCAGCTTAAACTCAGCCAGCAACTGGCGATGACGCCACAACTCCAGCAGGCTATCCGTTTGTTGCAGCTTTCCACGCTTGAACTCCAGCAGGAGATCCGCGAGGCGCTGGAATCTAACCCGTTGCTGGAACTTGATGATAACCATCAGGAAATTGACACGCCGGCTGAATCTGAATCACAGAAAGAGCTGGACAGCGCCGAGGCTCTCGAACAGACCGCCATGCCGGATGATCTGCCGCTGGATGCACAGTGGGAAGAAATCTACACCGCCGGTACACCGTCCGGCACCGGCAATGATTACGGCGACGATGAACTGCCGCTCTATCAGGGTGAAACCACCGAAACCTTACAGGATTATCTGATCTGGCAGGCCCGCCTGACCCCCTTTACCGAAACCGATGCCGCGATTGCCTTCTCAATCATTGATGCGATTGATGAAACCGGCTATCTGACTGTTTCTGTCGATGATATCCGCCTGAGTATCGGTGACGATGAGGTCACCACCGAAGATGTGGAAGCCGTACTCAAGCGCATCCAGCGTTTTGACCCGGTGGGTGTGGGCGCCCGCGACCTGCGGGAGTGTCTGATGGTGCAGCTGAAAATTCTGCCGCCGGAAACCCCGAGCCTGAAAGAAGCCCTTGCTATCGTTGATCAGCATCTGGCATTGTTGGGGAACCGGGATTTCCGGACCCTGGGCCGGGTAACCAAACTGAAAGAAGAGGCGCTGAAATCCGCTATTGATCTGATCCAGTCACTGGAACCGCGTCCCGGCCTGGTAGTCAACACCGGAGAATCAGAGTATGTTATTCCTGACGTCCTCGTGAGAAAACACGGCGAACGCTGGACAGTGGAACTCAATTCCGACAGCATTCCCCGTCTGCGGGTCAATAATCACTATGCCGCAATGGGTTCGCGGGCCCGCAGTGAGAGCGACAGTCAGTTTATCCGCAACAATTTGCAGGAAGCAAAGTGGCTCATTAAAAGTCTGGAAAGCCGGAACGATACTCTGCTCAGAGTCGCGACCTGTATTGTGGAAGAGCAGCAGGCGTTCTTTGAACAGGGCGAAGAATATATGAAGCCCATGGTGCTTGCTGATATCGCACTGCGGGTTGAGATGCATGAATCAACCATTTCCCGGGTGACAACGCAGAAATTCCTGCACAGTCCGCGGGGGATCTTTGAACTGAAGTACTTTTTCTCCAGCCACGTCAGTACTGACAGCGGGGGCGAGGCATCCTCCACAGCCATCCGTGCACTGGTGAAAAAACTGGTTGCCGCCGAGAATCCGGCGAAACCGCTCAGCGACAGCAAACTGACCGATATGCTTGCCGAACAGGGCATTCAGGTCGCCAGACGTACTGTCGCGAAATATCGTGAGTCGTTATCCATCCCGCCCTCAAATCAGCGTAAGCAGCTGATTTGATACACATTGAGAAGGAAGACACTATGGAATTACAAATTACCGGCCACAACGTTGAAATTACAGACGCATTACGTGAGACTGTGACAGCCAAGTGTAAGAAACTGGAGCAGTTTTTCGATAAAATCAACAGCGTTCAGGTGATCCTGCGGATTGAAAAGGTGAGTAAAATTGCGGAGGCAACGGCTCAGGTAAACGGTGCGGATCTTCACGCCTCAGCGGAAAAAGAGGATATGTACGCGGCAATTGATGAGATGGCAGAAAAACTCGGCCGTCAGTTGTCCAAACACAAAGAAAAACTGAGAAACCGGTAAATTTTCTGCACCCGGGTGCATGACTGAATTAACAGTCTGAATTTTCTCAGAAAAAAGCAGTGCTCTGATCCCGGTTACCATGGTGGTTGCCGGGATTCTGATCCTAAGTGAACAATGAAATGAATAACGAAGCAAATTTGTCCCTGAGCGATGTACTGAGTATCAGCTGTACACGCAATAATATTCACTGTACCAGTAAGAAGCGCGCGCTGGAGATTATCAGTGAACTGGCTGCCACCGCGCTGGCGCTGCCGGAAAACACGTTGTTTGAGGCACTCCTTACACGGGAAAAAGTCGGGACAACCGGTATTGGTGGCGGGATTGCCATCCCCCACGGAAAACTGGACAAAAGCGAGGCGCAAACCGCCTGCGGCGTATTTTTACATCTGGAGCAACCTATCGCGTTTGATGCGATTGACAATCAGAATGTGGACATTCTGTTTGCGTTATTTGTTCCGTCTGATCAGTGTCAGACGCATTTACACACACTGTCGTTAGTGGCCAAAAAACTGGCTGACAAAGCGCTCTGCCGCCGGTTGCGTCAGGCGCAAAGCGATGAAGAGCTGTACAGTATCATCACTGAGTGATGATAACCGGCTGACGACAACGGATAATGGCGTATTGCCATTGAAAGAGAAACGATAGGGAGTCCCCTCATGGTGCTGATGATTGTCAGCGGCCGCTCTGGTTCGGGTAAATCTGTTGCCCTGCGGGCGCTGGAAGATATGGGTTTCTACTGCGTTGATAACCTGCCGGTCACTCTTCTGCCGGAGCTTGCCGCTACCCTGGCAACACGCGATACCTCTGCCGCAGTGAGTATTGACGTCCGCAATATGCCGGAGTCCCCGGAGGTGTTTGAGGAAGCCCTGACCAGATTACCGGACAGTTTCTCACCCCAGCTGCTGTTCCTGGATGCGGATCGCAACACCCTGATCCGCCGTTACAGTGATACCCGCCGTCTGCATCCCCTTTCCAGTAAAAATCTCTCGCTGGAAAGCGCCATTGATGAGGAAAGCGATCTGCTGGAGCCGCTGCGCTCCCGTGCAGATCTGATTATCGATACCTCTGAAATGTCAGTGCATGAACTGGCAGAAATGCTGAGAACCCGTCTGCTCGGCAAGCGCGAACGCGAGCTGACCATGGTATTCGAATCGTTCGGGTTTAAACACGGCATTCCGATTGATGCGGATTATGTGTTTGATGTCCGCTTCCTGCCGAACCCGCACTGGGATCCGAAACTGCGTCCGATGACCGGTCTGGATAAACCTGTGGCGGCGTTCCTCGACCGCCATACGGAAGTACATAACTTTATTTACCAGACCCGCAGTTATCTGGAACTGTGGCTGCCGATGCTGGAAACCAACAACCGCAGCTACCTGACCGTTGCTATCGGCTGTACCGGCGGTAAACACCGTTCTGTCTATGTGGCGGAGCAGCTGGCGGATTACTTCCGCTCACGCGGGAAAAACGTGCAGTCGCGCCACCGGACACTGGAAAAACGGAAATAACCCATGACTATCCGTTGTCAGGTTGAAATCAAAAACCGGCTGGGGCTGCATGCCCGGCCGGCCATGAAACTGTTTGAACTGATCCAGACCTTCCGGTCAGCGGTGGTATTCCGTAATAAGCAAAATGAAGAAGCCCGGGCAGACAGTGTGCTCGCTATGCTGATGCTGGATTCCGAACAGGGCAGTTTTATTGAAGTGGAAGCAACAGGGCCTGATGAAAATTCCGCCATTGAGGCAATTATTTCCCTTTTTGATTCAGGTTTTGATGAAGATTAGTTATACTAACCGAAATATTTTACTTAAAGAAAACTGATACGCTGTTTCGTTCACGCAGCCCGGCAGTTCGTGATCCTGATCTCTTTCCTTTCGGAGGAGAACAGCCTACTATCAGATTAATTATCAAATGAGCACCCCCCTCCTTCTGGTGTGGGGGTGTTCTTTTGTATTGGAAATGATTTGGAGTGTGGTATGAAAAAACCCAATATAATTATTAATGAACTGGACGCGGAGCGTCTGGATATGCTGCTGGAACAGCCGGCTTATGCTGACAGTCCGGTTGCTGAAGCCCTGAATGAAGAGTTAGATCGCGCAGAAATCCTGCCGCCGGCAGAAATGCCTGCCACGGTCGTGACGATGAACAGCCGCATCCGCTTTGAAGATTTATCGAGCGGGAAAGAGAGTATCCGCACCCTGGTGTACCCGGCATCGCTGAAAGACAGTGCTGAACAGCTGTCTGTGATGGCACCGCTGGGAGCTGCGTTACTCGGGCTTTCTGTCGGTGATGAGATCTCATGGGAACTGCCGAACGGTGAAGCAACGCGCGTAAAAGTATCAGAAATTATCTATCAGCCTGAAGCTGCCGGTGAGTTACACCGTTAATCCGCTTTAAGCCGGTTCTGCGTCCGTTTCAGGCAATCTGCGGGCGCAGCTTCCATTTTCCCTTCGTTTTCTGCATGATGGCTTATCTTCCCTCTTTCCGGAGCCGCTATGTCAACATTCAGTATGATGCAGATCATTGCCTTATCACCCTTTACAGATTCCCCGCTGCCACTGATCCTGAATTTCGAAAACCAGCTATTTATGCTCACAAAGGGCCTGATAATACTGATGATGTAGTGCTGTGCTTCTTTCCGGCATAAAAAAACCCTGACATAAAAGTCAGGGTTTTTATACAGTAAGACACTTACTGCCCCGCAATACTCATTTCCGGCAGCCAGACTGAGCCGCACTGAATGTTGCTGCGGGTTTCAATATCGTCGCCGGTGGCGATAATGCTGGCCCACATGTCTTTCAGGTTTCCGGCAATGGTGATTTCACTGACCGGATACTGAATCTCGCCGTTTTCCACCCAGAAACCGGATGCGCCGCGGGAGTAATCACCGGTGATGCCGCTGACACCTTGTCCCATCAGTTCGGTGACCACCAGACCGGTGCCCATTTCGCGGAGCATGTCGTCAAATCCCAGCCCCTGACCGGCAATGTGCCAGTTGTGGATCCCGCCTGCATGGCCGGTGCTCTTCAGCCCGAGTTTACGGGCGGCATAAGTGGTCATCAGCCAGTTATTCAGCACACCGTTTTCGATAATCAGGCGATCCTCAGTGCGGACCCCCTCGCTGTCAAACGGGGTGGAGGCCAGGCCGCCGATCACATGCGGCAGTTCGCGGATAGTCAGCCAGTCCGGCAGGATCTGTTTACCGAGGCTGTCGAGCAGGAAGGTAGATTTGCGGTACACAGAGGTACCGCTGATCGCGCCGACCAGATGCCCGAACAAACCGGTTGCCACTTCCGGGGCAAAAATCACAGGCGCTTTCTGTGTTGCCAGTTTGCGCGGTGCGAGGCGGGACAGTGTCCGGCGGGCGCACTCTTCACCCACCCACTGTGCGGATTTCAGATCATCCAACTTACGGGCTATGGTATAGGCGTAATCACGCTCCATATCGCCGTTTTCTTCTGCGATCACACAGGCGGACATGGAGTGACGGCTGCTGCAGTAGCTTTGCAGCATACCCAGCGTGTTACCAAACACACGGATGCCGTAATGGCTGTTAAAGCTGCCGCCTTCTGTGTTGGTGATGCGCGGATCGGCACTCAGTGCGGCTTTTTCCGCATTAGCGGCATAGTCGATAGCCTGGTCAGCACTCACTTCGGACGGATAAAACAGTTGCAGATCCGGTGCCTCAAAAGCCAGTAAATCGCGATCTGCCGGGCCCGAACAAGGATCTTCAGATGTATATTTCGCAATGTCGATCGCTGCCTGTACGGTACGGGCAATCGCCTCTTCGCTTAAATCTGTGGAGGATGCACTGCCTTTGCGCTGGTTATGATACACCGTGATCCCCAGTGCGCCGTCACTGTTAAACTCGACATTCTCCACCTCACCCATACGGGTGCTCACACTCATCCCGGTGGTTCTGCTGACAGCAACTTCGGCGCTGTCACACCCTTTCTGTGCAATACTCAGTGCCTGCGAAACCGCTTGTTCCAGGCGCGTACGCTGCGCCATAATCTGAGAAGTGATATTCATCAATCAGGTTCCAATTCAATAAATTAAGGGGCCGTCAGCTAATCAGACAGCTGAATAGGTGTTATCCGGCCTTTTCCCCGGTTACAATACGCAATAATCAAATGTTAACACTCACAAACACAGAGATCATCCGGCACCCGCCGCTCTGTGTTTCGCCACAGGAAATACTATTATGGCAAAGCAGCCTGAAGACTGGTTTGAAGAACCCGATGCACTTCCTCAGGAGGAAGAGGATGACGAGATAATCTGGGTCAGCAAAAGCGAAATTAAACGCGATGCTGAAGTCCTGAAAAAACTCGGCGCTGAACTGGTTGCACTGAGCAAAACCCAGCTGGAACGTATTCCGCTGGATGAACAGCTGCTCGAAGCCATCCTGCTTGCACAAAAAATCAAGCGTGAAGGTCTGCGCCGTCAGTTACAGCTCATCGGTAAACTGCTGCGGGCCCGTGACCCGGAGCCGATTACCACGGCACTCGACAAACTGAAAAACCGCCATAACCAGCAGGTTGTCCTGCTGCATAAACTCGAAGATCTGCGCGAACGCCTGGTCACCGGTGATGACACTGTGACGGAAGAAGCCGTTGCGCTGTTCCCGCACCTTGATCGCCAGCAGCTGCGTGCGCTTATCCGTAACGCGAAAAAAGAGCGCGAAGGCAATAAACCGCCGAAAGCTTACCGCCAGCTGTTCCAGTATCTGAAAGAACTGGCAGAAAGCGCTTAATCCGCCGTCATGGTCAGGGGGGTCAGCACCAGCTGAATATCCCCCGGCCACTCTTCCTCCGCATCCCGGCAGGTACCGATAATGGCTGAAAACAGCCGCCGCTGCCGTGCGGTAATATGTTCAAACGCCAGTATCACCGGCAGATCTATCCCGCCTGTCAGCATGTCCCATAGTGCATCCGTGTTACATCCGAAGTACGGCAGCTGAAATTTATCACTGAATTGCTGATAAAAATCGTCTGTTGTCCGAATGGTGCGGAAATCAAAACGCACAATGCTGATATCAGGTGTCATGGGTTAATTGGCCTGCTGAAACGAACGGTAATGATCAGTGGTGACATAAATCAGCCCGTCACTGGAATAAAGCAGACGATCACTGCCGCGATGGCCGCAGTTATAGTTTATGTCCGCTTCAAACCACTGGCGTGATGGCGCATCCGGCAGCCCTTTTTCCCGGTTACCGAAACGGTCGCCGCCGATAGCTTTACCCGGCATCACCTCACAGAGATTACCTTTTGACGGCTGCCAGCCCGCATTACGGGCGGCTTTTTTCGTCACATAGTAATCCGGCAGACGCTGGTGCTGCTGCACATAGCTGACCACCCGTGACTGTGCTGTCAGGGCATCAATGCTCTGCGGCTGTTCTGTATGCTGCGGTACCGGCTCTGACGGACGGGTTTCGATAAACTGCCCCGGTAACCCCGCCAGCCAGGCGGAGACCGCCACAATCAGAACAATCACCAGCGTGCCGTATTTCTGCATCATCAGGCCGTTCCGCCGACGGTAATGCTGTCCAGTTTCAGCGTCGGCTGACCGACACCCACCGGCACGCTCTGGCCTTCTTTACCGCAGACACCGACACCTTTATCCAGTTTCAGGTCATTACCGACCATCGATACCTGCTGCATGGCTTCGATACCGGAGCCAATCAGTGTCGCGCCTTTCACCGGTCTGGTAATTTTACCGTCTTCAATGAGATACGCTTCGGATGTCGAGAACACAAACTTACCGGAGGTGATATCCACCTGACCGCCGCCGAAATTCGGGGCATACAGACCGTTTTTCACACTGGCGATAATCTCTTCCGGCGACGATTCCCCCGCCAGCATATAGGTGTTGGTCATGCGCGGCATCGGCAGATGGGCATAGGATTCACGGCGGCCGTTGCCGGTCGGGTCAACACCCATCAGACGGGCGTTAAGTTTATCCTGCATATAACCTTTCAGAATACCGTTTTCGATCAGGACGTTATACTGTCCCGGCACCCCTTCGTCATCAATTGCCAGTGACCCGCGGCGATCGCCGATAGTACCGTCATCAACAATGGTACAGAGTGATGATGTGACCTGCTGACCGATTTTTCCGCTGAATACCGAAGCACCACGGCGGTTGAAATCTCCTTCCAGGCCATGACCGACCGCTTCATGCAGTAACACGCCCGGCCAGCCCGCGCCCAGCACAACCGGCATTGACCCGGCCGGTGCCGCAACAGCAGAGAGATTCACCAGCGCCATGCGCACCGCTTCACGGGCAAAATGGTCTGCGCGGATCTCACCGTCTTCCGTACCGAGGAAATATTCATAACCGAAACGGCCGCCGCCACCGCTGCCGCCGTGCTCGCGTTTGCCGTCCTCTTCCACCAGCACACTGACTGACAGGCGCACCAGCGGACGGATATCCGTCGCCAGCGTGCCGTCAGTGGCAGCTACCAGCACTTCTTCATAGACACCGGTCAGGCTGGCATTCACTTCCTGCACACGCGGATCTTCCGCCCGTGCCACACGGTCAAGGCGGTGCAGCAGCGCGATTTTTTCCTCACGCGGCATTGCGCGCAGCGGATCGAGCGCGGCATACAGTGCCGTGTTATTGACACGGTGCAGGCTCTGCACCTTACCGTTACCCTGCTCACGGACAATACTGCGGGCGGCGGATGCACTCTGCTGTAATGCGGTCAGGCTTATCTGATCCGCATAGGCAAAGCCGGTTTTCTCGCCGCTGACAGCACGGATCCCGACACCCTGGTCAATATTGTAAGAGCCGTTTTTGATAATTTTATCTTCCAGCACCCAGGCTTCATGAAAACTGCTCTGGAAGTACAGATCGCCATAATCAATATGGCGATCCGCTAACTGTGTGAGGACAGAAAAGAGATCCTGTTCATCAAGATCATGGGCGGTCAGCAGATGATTGCTGACAGTTGAAAAACTCATAATTTACTCTTTACCTGTGGTGTTTTTCTCAATCAGTGAAGTCAGCTGCGGGCGGAAACGGTTATGTTTCACCACGCGGATCTGCTCACGCATTGAGGTTAAGCTGTCCGGACGGATATCCACGCCGATGGCGGCCACCGCATCCGTATTTTTCTTCATCACTTTGCCCCAGCCGTCAACGGCCATGGTGTGTCCCCATGTGCGGCGGGTACCGTGTACACCGACCTGTGCCGGTGCCAGAATAATGCACTGGTTTTCAATCGCACGGGCGCGCAGCAGCGGCTCCCAGTGAGATTTGCCGGTCAGCCGGGTAAAGGCCGCCGGAACAGAGATAATCTCAGCGCCCTGCTCACGCAGTGCCTGAAACAGGCCCGGGAAACGCAGATCATAACAGATGGTCATACCGAGACGACCCACCGGGGTATCCACCACGGTGATGTGCTCGCCGCGCTGGAAGATTTTTGATTCATTGTATGAACCCTGCTCATCATCGATATTCACGTCAAACATGTGAATTTTGTCGTAACGGGCTTTGATTTCCCCTTTATCATCAAACAGCAGGCTGCTGCTGGTGATACGCGCCGGGTCTTCACGGCTGATCATCGGCATCGAGCCGACCAGGATCCACACCCCGTAGCGGCGCGCCATATCAGCCACCGCTGACTGCAGCGGGCCTTCGCCCTGCACTTCCGCATACTTCTGATAGGTGTTGCCTGATGCAAAAATCAGCGCATTTTCCGGTGTCATCACCAGCTTGATATTATCAGGCAGTTGTTTGATCTGTTGTTCGATTTGCGCCAAATTGTGTTTAATATTTGTGCCGCTGCACAGCTGCAATAAAGCCACATTTGCGTTTTTCATTCCCGGGTCTCCTTTAACTGACGCAAAACTTCATCTATCTTCGGCTCTTCTAAACTGCCGCTCAGGTGATACCGTATCACCGAAATTTTACTCCAGAGCGGGCCGAGCACCTTACTGGCCACAAAGACTGCCGCTCCGGCTATCGGGTTAACCACAAAGGCTGTCGCCACCCCGACCGTCGCAGAGAGTTCCGGTGTGACAACCACCGACATATCAATACGACGCTCCACAAGATAAACTGAACCGCTAAAGCTGATATCCGCCATTAATCCGTCCACGCGGGTATCGGTTGTCTTTAAAATACCATCTTTTATCACGCCTTTACCGCGTATGCTGTCAAAAACGAAGTCATTACTGAAAGTATCCGTGAAATCGAGCTGTAATTTGCGCAGTAATGCATCAAAACTAACGAGCCGCAGCAGTTTACCGGCGTTACCGCCGCCCATCCGCTCAATCGCCCCTTTACCGAGCGACGTGCTGATAATGCCGTTCAGGGTTGCCACATCCGGCGACCAGGGAACATCCCGCCAGCTCAGGTCAAAATCCACATTGAACGGTGAGCCGGTGATAGGCACCAGTACCCCGAAATAGGCGGCCATATTATCAAAGACCGGCCCCTTAAACTGACCTTTAAAGTGCGACAATGGCTCCGGACCGGCATCCCAGCGGCCGCTGAGTGTCAGTTCACTGGCACTGTTTTTGACTGTTGCCGCATCCAGCACCAGAGAGTTATTTTCCGGCCAGACTTTCGCATTCACCGTACCGATATTCAGGCCGCTCACCCAGCAGGCTTCACAGCGCAGTGTGACCGCAGGCCAGCTGCCGACGCGGTAATCCGTTTTGGTGGTTTGATTACGCTGCGATTCCGGCAGCGCATTCTGAATCGACTCCGGATTATAGTAGAGATAATCAATACTTGCCTGCCACGGTCCGGAAGCCGGAATGCGGATATCCCCGCGCAGCTCCTGACTGTCCGAACTGAGCAGCCAGCCGTTTTCCTGCGGATGAATACGCAGTTTCACCTGATTCCAGCGCTGTCCGGCAAAATCCGCATACGGGGCGGAAATATCAATATTTCCCGGCAGTTTCAGTGAGGCGGGCTGCTGGTGATTCTGACCGGCAACAGCCAGCGCACCGACCCACTCCTCACCGCTGATCGGCGGCAGGGCAATACTGATAACATCCGGCGTGACTTTCTCCGGCACTTTTGTGCCCGGAACGATTGCCGCACCATTAAGCGTGAGAATATCGCCGAGCCGCCAGTCCGTCAGGACGCTGAACGATTTGCCGACGGTTCCCCCGGCTTTCAGGGTGTGTTCTGTCCCGGTGGCATGCACATTCAGTGTGCCGCTCTCCGCCGCCCAGCGCCGGACAGCCGGTAAGGTGCTGCTGGCCAGTTTGCCGGTCTGACCTTCCAGATCCACGGTGTAGCTCATTTCCCCTTTCTGCGGCAGGGCAATGTTCACCACCCCTGTCCACGGGAACGAACCGGTTACGTGCTGTTTTATGGCCGCCGGTATACCGTCGATGCCCTTCATCTGCCAGTTACCGTCCAGATCGATATTGACGGCAAAATCAGACGGATTTTCTTTGGTGGTAAAGCGGATATTCAGCGGCTGACCGAACCAGTGCGCCGTGATGCGATCACTTTCCAGGTCGCCGTTATCAAAGCGGAATTGTCCGCTGACACCTTTGAGTGTGCTGCCGAGCGGCACCACATCAATATCATTATTTTTCAGATTAACATGCCCGGTCGCCCGCACCATCTCATTGAAGTTAAGCGGGATTTCCAGTTTAAGATCACCCTTAACCTCACCACCGATTTTCAGTTGCTCCAGGGTATTACCGATAGAGCTTTTCATCGGTGTCTGATCAAAATATTTACCCAGTGATTCGCCTTTGCCTTCAATATCAGACTGAATATAGAGGCGCTCAACCATGAAATCCGGAATATCCGCTTTCAGATTGCGGGCGGTGGCCTCGCCCAGTTTTGCTTCCTGTGCACTGATCCACAGACCCTGGTTATGGAAATTCAGATCCGCGTCCATGTTTATCAGAGCAGGCCATTCCTGATCATATTTAAAGGTGGCGTCACGCAGCGGTACCCAAATCTGGAACTGCCCTTCGTTTTTGCGGAACGGGAAGTCTGCCGGGTTACCCTGAAATATCACCGTAGCATTTTCCGCTTTACCGGCAATCAGCGCCTGTGTCAGGTATTCGCTCAGGAATTCCCCCATCAGCGGTACCGGGAAATAGCGCCAGGCTTCCCCGGCATCCGTCAGGGTCACGCCGCCGAGGATCCCGAGAGACGGCGGCCGGTCCTTATCATGCTGATAGCGGAAGTTGCCGTTCGCCCGCAGCGCGCCGGATTGCAGATCTAAATTATCACTCCAGAGGCTGAAGTTGCCGTCCGTATTATTCCACTGCACCTGTCCGCGGCTTTCTGATACCGCCAGCGGTGCGGTAAACATCGGGCGGTAGTCCAGCACACTGTCATCGAGGGCAAAACGCAGAATGCCGCGTGCCTGTCCGCCGCGTAATACGCCGCTGAAATGAGATACCGACGGTAATTCCTCCCGTGCTTTCCAGCTGACATCCTGCCAGGAAACATCCAGTTCGAGGTTTTCCGGGGCGGCCGGGGTGATATCAAGGGCAAAATCGCGGATAAGACCTGACGGCTCGCGCTCCTGCCAGGCTTTGACAATATCATTGGTGAGGAAAGAGAACGTCGGCACAATGCTGCTCAGACGCGCCAGTTCAATATCATTGGCGCGGATACGCAGATGCGGATTGCCGCCGTATTTGGCCGACGGCGGGATATAAAGCAGTGACAGACTGCCTTCCGGCCACTGCTGCCCGTCAGTTTTCAGATTCAGCAGATCCGGGATATTAAACAGCCAGCCTTCCCCCTGGCGGCGCATCTGCACCAGCAGATCCTGAACTTCCAGGGTGTGCGTGTCCTTACCGACCAGCCAGTCCGCCTCGCCGGAGTTCAGTCTGACCAGGCCCCGGGTGACCATCCCTTTCTCCACCGTCATCCAGCCGGCCAGGCTGAAACCGGCCTTGTTCAGCCCGGTGTTGTCGCGCAGCCAGCGGCTGAACCACGGCGTCATATCAATATCATCCGCCTGGAGGTAGACCGTTCCCTCATCCAGCAGACCGTTCACATCCCGCAGATCCAGACGCACCTGCAGCCAGCCGCGCGGGTTATTCACCGAGGAGAGACTGATCTCCCCCTGAGCGCGGTGGCGTTTGCTCTGATTGAGCCATGACAGACGGGAAACCAGCAAAGTGGCAGGATCGCCGGACGGCGTGAGAAAACGGATTTCACTGTCGCGCAGATCAAAATTATCAAAGCGCTCCAGCCAGAGACCGGACATCGCATCATCGGTTTCAATACTGCTGCCGTCACTGCTCAGCGGCTGTTTGTAATCCAGCTTCATGTGCCAGAATGTCAGATCACGGAAACTGACCTGAAAACGGAATAACGTCCGCCAGATATCCAGGGATAGGTCGATTTTTTCGGCTGAAATGTCCGCGTCCGGAGCGGTAACAGTCAGGTCACGGAGTGTCAGCGCCGGGCCGAATCCCTGCCAGCGGCCGCTGATTTCACCGATTCTGACCGTGGCACCGGTCATTTGTGAGAGTTTTTGTTCGATCTGCGGGCGGTATTCATTAATCTGAGGCAACAGATAGCGCAGACCGCCGAGCACCAGTGCCGCAGCAATCACGATTACAATCACACATGTCAGTAAAATCCCGGGCAGTCGCCTCACTGGCTCTCCTTCTCCTGCAGCTGTCAAGGCCGGCGGAACCGGATATCCGCTTATATCCGGCAGTATACCGCCAATGAATTACATCATGACGACATCAAAATGTTCCTGGCTGTAGAGCGGTTCGGCGCGAACCTGAACCTGTTTACCGACAAAAATCTCCACCTCTGCCAGGGCATGGGATTCATCCCCCTGCAATGCCTCAGTCACTGCCGGTGAGGCATAGACGAGGAAGCGATCAACATCCAGCAGATGGTGCACGCGGACAATCTCGCGCAGAATTTCATAGCAGACCGTTTCCACTGAGCGGACACTGCCGCGCCCCTGACAGGTCGGGCATTTCTCGCACAGGACATGTTCGAGGCTCTCCCGCGTGCGTTTGCGGGTCATCTCCACCAGCCCGAGCTGCGAAAAACCGTTGATAGTGGTCTTCACGCGATCTTTGGCCAGCGCCAGCTCCAGCGAACTCAGCACCCGGCGGCGGTGATCTTCATCGGTCATATCAATGAAATCAATGATAATGATACCACCGAGGTTGCGCAGACGTAACTGCCGCGCAATCGCCTGGGTGGCCTCGATATTGGTATTGAAAATGGTTTCTTCCAGATTGCGGTGCCCGACAAACGCGCCGGTGTTGATGTCGATGGTAGTCATCGCCTCAGTCTGGTCGATAATCAGGTATCCGCCTGATTTCATTTCGACCTTGCGCTCCATCGCCCGCTGGATTTCATTTTCGGTATCATAGAGGTCAAAAATCGGCTGACTGCCCTGGTACAGTTCCAGTTTGGCGGTCATTTCCGGGATGTAATCATCCACAAATTCCTGTAACTCTTTAAAGCTCAGGCGGGAGTCAATCCGGATACGGTCGAGTGACTCACCGGCAAAATCCCGCAGAATGCGGTGTGCCAGCGCCAGCTCACCGTAGATTTTGGTACGGGTGGTATTGCGTTTTTTGCGCTGGATAACTTTGGTCCACAACCGGCGCAGGAACGCGGCATCAGAGGTCAGTTCTTCTTCCCCGACCCCTTCCGCTGCCGTGCGGATAATAAAACCGCCGTCCTCATCACAATAACCCGCCACAATGTTTTTCAGGCGCTCACGCTCTTCTTCGCTCTCAATGCGCTGGGAAACCCCCACGTGAGAGGCGCCCGGCATAAACACCAGGTAGCGGGACGGCAGCGTGATATCGGTGGTCAGACGCGCGCCTTTGGTGCCAAGCGGATCTTTGACCACCTGCACAATAATATCCTGCCCCTGATGGACCAGTTCCCCGATATCGCGGGTGCGGAATTTCTCTTTTTCATCCCCGGAAATACATTCCGTGTGCGGAATAATATCCGAGGCATGCAGAAAGGCTGCTTTATCCAGGCCAATATCGATAAAGGCCGCCTGCATACCGGGCAGCACCCGGCTCACACGCCCTTTATAGATATTGCCGACGATACCGCGTTTAGCCTCGCGCTCAATATGAATTTCCTGAAGGATCCCGCCGGTAATATAAGCGACCCGTGTTTCAGACGGGGTCACGTTAACTAAAAGCTCGGCTGTCATGGTATTTCTTTCCCGTCAATATGTTCCGGTACAACCCCGTTCAGGGTATCCGTGTACCGCTTAATTAATTCTTCGGTCTCCACTAACGGTAATCCCACCACAGCATGATAGCTACCGTTAATTTTGCGGACATAGCGCCCGCCCAGGCCCTGGATGCCGTAAGCACCGGCTTTGTCCATCGGCTCACCTGTCTGAATATACTCGTTTATTTCGTCATCTGATAACCGGCGGAATGTCACATCTGTCACAATCAATGTACTCAGTGTCCGGAAACGATCAGAAACCGCGACCGCCGTCATCACCTGATGTGTGCAGCCGGACAGTGCGCTGAGCATGGCAAAGGCATGTGCCGCATCGCGGGGCTTCTCCAGGATATCACCACCGAGCACCACAATGGTATCAGAGCCGATAACCGGCCGGTCTTCCGCTGCCAGTGCCACCCCGGCCTGTGCTTTCTCCCGCGCCAGACGTACCACGTAATCCGCAGCGGGTTCACCGTCACGGCGGATTTCATCGATACAGGGGGAGAGTGTTTCACACTGAACATTCAGCAGCCGGATAAGTTCCCGGCGGCGGGGAGAGGTTGAAGCAAGGTAAATCGGCAGCATTCAGGGGTCCTGACGTTTTGTTAACGTATCACGCCGCCGTTCCCTGATTAATGAACAGAAAAGTGACGGCGGGTCTTACGCAGTAATAAAAAAATCCATGGCCATAAGATACCATTGACCAGACTGTTCCAGAAGACTTCCGGATGAAACACAATATCGGACAATAAAAATTCTGACCAGAAAACAAAGAACTGCATCAGCACTGACAACACCATAATGACCAGCGACTGCTGCCACAGCGCCATATTGCGCAGCAGCTGATGTCTGAATGAGACCAGATAGGTGACGATAGACAGGCTCAGGGCATGCACGCCGAGCGTGGAACCTTCAATCAGGTCAATGATCATGCCGAGAAAGAAAGCGGAGCCGACACTGACCCGGTGCGGCAGCGCCATCACCCAGTAGATAAGAAACAGCATCGCCCACGACGGACGGTAAAACTGAATCTGCTCCGGCCAGGGCATGATTTGCAGTACCAGTGCTATCAGAAAGGAAAGCCAGACAATAATCCGGTTTTGTCCCCGGTAGGTATTCATTGTTGCGGCCTCATCCTCAGCGGCCGGGCCGGTGCGGTATCAGCCGCCGGATCCTGAGCGGCCGGTGCGGCAGTGGCTGGCGTGTCTGCCGGTTTTGGCTGTGCAGGTTTAGGTCCGGCTGGTTTCGGTGGTGTCGTACCGGCGGAAGGTGCCGGAGCGGCAGATGCGTCCGGCGCAGCCGGGTCAGTTTCCGGCGTCTGGACAGACGGGATCACCTGCGGCATAACCTGCATGATACGTTCGTTGGCCGCACGGTACACCTCAGACGGGCCGGAAGGCTCACGCGGGTTGCTGTCTCCGCCCCATAATAAGAGCAGATAACGCAGACGCTGAAGGTCAGCCGTCGGTTTGGCACTGATAATGGTATAAGCGCGCTGATTATCCACTTTCACCGAAGAGACGATCCCGACCGGATAACCTTCCGGGAACCGGCCGCCGAGGCCGGAGGTGACCAGCACATCCCCCACGCGGATATCAATATTGTTCGGCAGTGGTTCAAGCTGTAAATCGTCAGTACATCCGGTGCCGGATGCAATGACGCGAATGTCGTTACGCAGTACCTGAATCGGCAGTGCGTGAGTGGTATCGCAGATCAGCAGAACACGGCTGGTTAACTGAGACACGGCAATCACCTGTCCCACCACGCCTTTATCACTGATCACCGGCTGGCCGTCATACACACCGTCACGGCTGCCTTTGTCGATCACCACCTGGTCACGGTACGGAGTGTTGGCTCCCGCCATCACCTGGGTGACCATCATGTGCTCATCCTGACGCAGCGGTGAACCGAGCAGCTCCCGCAGCCGGGCATTTTCCTGCTTAAATTGTTCAAGCAGCTGATTCTGACTGCTTTTAACCAGCAATTCCTGGCGCAGAGCGCGGTTTTCAAATTCCAGCTGCTCGCGGGTGGCAAAGTTATCAGAGATACCGTCCAGTAACTGACGCGGGCCGTTGGCTAAAAAATAGAACGGGCTGACCGCCGTATCCAGATAGTTACGGATTTTGGTAAAAGCATCAATCCGGTTATCAACCACAATCAGTCCGATGGCAAAAATAACCGCAACAATAATGCGAATCTGAAGGGAAGGCCCCCGGCTAAAAATCGGCTTCATAGGATGCGATATCAGGCACTACAGTAATTCCGTCCGGGAAGACAGAGTGTGTATCCGGCGAGCTGGGGGAGCGGACTCCCCCGGCCTGCAGTATTGAACGGACGGGAGTCCGCTTATTCTTCACTGAGAAGATCGCTGCCGTGCATGTCGATCATCTCAAGTGCTTTGCCGCCGCCGCGGGCGACACAGGTCAGCGGATCTTCCGCGACGATCACCGGAATCCCGGTTTCTTCCATCAGCAGGCGATCCAGGTTACGCAGCAGAGCGCCGCCACCGGTCAGCACCATTCCGCGTTCAGAGATATCAGATGCCAGCTCCGGCGGGCACTGTTCCAGCGCCAGCATGACGGCACTGACAATACCGGTCAGCGGCTCCTGGAGGGCTTCCAGAATTTCGTTGGAGTTCAGGGTGAAACCGCGCGGAACCCCTTCAGCCAGGTTACGGCCGCGGACTTCAATCTCAAGCACTTCGTCAGTCGGGTAAGCCGAACCGATTTCGTGTTTGATGCGTTCTGCGGTTGCTTCACCAATCAGTGAACCATAGTTACGGCGCACATAGTTAATGATAGCTTCGTCGAAACGGTCGCCGCCGATGCGGACAGAGGAGGAATAAACCACACCGTTCAGGGAGATAACCGCCACTTCGGTAGTACCGCCGCCGATATCCACCACCATGGAACCGGTCGCTTCTGATACCGGTAAACCGGCACCGATAGCTGCCGAAACCGGCTCTTCAATCAGATAAACTTCACGTGCACCGGCGCTGAGCGCGGATTCACGGATGGCACGGCGTTCAACCTGGGTTGCACCGACCGGCACACACACCAGAACACGCGGGCTCGGGCGCATAAAACTGTTACTGTGAACCTGTTTGATAAAATGCTGGAGCATTTTCTCGGTCACAAAAAAGTCAGCGATAACACCGTCTTTCATCGGACGGATTGCTGCGATATTGCCGGGGGTACGACCCAGCATGCGTTTGGCCTCATGACCAACAGCAGCAACACTTTTGGTTGAACCCGGACGATCCTGGCGGATAGCCACGACAGACGGTTCATCCAGAACAATGCCTTGTCCTTTGACATAAATCAGGGTATTGGCTGTACCCAGGTCAATCGACAGGTCGTTGGAAAACATGCCACGAATTTTTTTAAACATACAAAAGGATAATCCTGCAAGCCGGGGACGGGGGAAAACCCGTCTACTTTACCAACCACGTTTCTTTGCGACAAGCCACAGATTGCACCTTGCCAACAGCGTGTCCACATCACATCAGGGAGCGGTCTATTCTAGATAATTTTTATATACTGCGCAGTATAAAGCTGCATAAAAACGCAGACTTTTTCACATATTTGAGGAAATACGCGCAGGCAGATTAAAATTAATGTAAAAAATCCGGCAGTTGCCCTCTTTTTTCATTAATTCCTGCAAACTTCCGAACAGTTGACCTGTAACTATGCATCAAGTTCAACCGGATTCTATATAATATACGCAATCTTACAATCGGCCTGACGCCCGCTACCTCTATCTTCGCATTAAAACAATCTGCTTAATCACGGATAAGACGGTAAAAACACCGGGTTATTCACCGGATTATGATGAATCAGCAGCACCCTTTACTCAGAATAATCTCAAAATAACCGGAAATATAAACAGTAATATTCCTGATACAGGCCGGTTATATCCCGTTTTGTCCGTATTCAGCACCATAATATTTCCGGGACTTGCCAATCTGCCGGTGCGGATGCACTATAACGCACCACAACGGCAGACAACTATTCACAACGGCTTATTCCTGCGCTGTTCATCTTACGTAAGATCCGCCTCCGGAATGCCGGTTATGTGAGCACACCGGCAGAAAAGCCCCCTGACCTCCGGGCGTACCTGTTAAAAGACCGGCAGGCAGACTACTATCAGCAAACGGATGCAGACAGATAATACGTATGATTAACTGGTCAGCCTTGTGCCGGTTCCGGTCTGTTCAGACCAGTATTTTGCTGCGAACTGCAATGAAATGTTTATAATGTCGCCCTTCCTCTGTAAAAATTAATATTGCCTGCGGTGAGAAAAAGGTGACAACGCATTAACATCGCGTTATCTTGTGCGTTTACGTTAGATTGCAGGAGATGGCAGCAGGATGACCGAAAGTTATCATATATTGTTACTGAACGGCCCGAATCTTAACCTGCTGGGCACGCGGGAACCCGATAAATACGGGACGCTCACTCTCGCGGATATCGTTACAACGCTGACCCGCGATGCCGGTCAGTGTGGCGTTACACTAAGCCACCTGCAATCCAACGCCGAGCACGAACTCATCGACAGAATTCATGCTGCACGGGGAAACACCGATTTTATTCTGATAAACCCGGCCGCATTCACTCACACCAGTGTGGCTCTGCGTGATGCCCTGCTGGCCGTCAGCATCCCGTTTATCGAGATCCATCTGTCGAATGTACACGCACGGGAGCCGTTCCGTCACCACTCTTATCTCTCTGATATCGCCACCGGCGTTATCTGCGGACTGGGTGCGGAAGGCTACCGTTATGCTTTACAGGCAGCGGTTCACCGTCTGTCACAATTAACTCAACACTAAGAGTACGGAATCATCTCATGGATATTCGTAAAATAAAAAAACTGATCGAGCTGGTCGAAGAGTCCGGTATTTCTGAGCTGGAAATTTCTGAAGGCGAAGAGTCAGTACGCATCAGCCGCGCTTTACCGGTTCAGGCTATGGCCGTACCACAGCAATACAGCGCACCTGTTCAGCAGCCTGCTCTGGCAGCCGCTGTTGCACCATCCGCAGGTCTTGCTGATCCGGCGCCGGAAAAAGAGATTGCCGGCCATGTGGTCCGCTCTCCGATGGTGGGTACGTTCTACCGTTCACCAAGCCCGGATGCGAAAGCCTTTATTGAAGTCGGTAAACAGGTCAATGTCGGTGACACCCTGTGCATCGTCGAAGCCATGAAAATGATGAACCAGATCGAAGCTGACAAAGCCGGTGTGGTTAAAGCAATTCTGTTAAAAGACGGCGATGCTGTCGAATTTGACGAGCCACTGGTCGTCATCGAATAACGGGGCGAATCATGCTGGAAAAAATCCTTATTGCCAACCGGGGTGAAATTGCACTGCGGATCCTGCGGGCCTGTAAAGAGCTCGGGATCAAAGCGGTTGCTGTTCACTCTTCTGCGGATCGTGATTTAAAACACGTTCTGCTGGCTGACGAGACCATCTGTATCGGTCCGGCAGCCTCTGCGAAAAGTTATCTGAATATCCCGGCCATTATCTCTGCTGCTGAAATTTCCGGCGCGCAGGCCATCCACCCGGGGTACGGATTCTTATCTGAAAACGCTGATTTTGCCGAGCAGGTTGAACGCTCCGGCTTCACTTTTATCGGCCCGAAAGCTGAAACCATCCGCCTGATGGGCGACAAAGTTTCTGCTATCCGTGCGATGAAAGAAACCGGCGTTCCGTGTGTACCAGGCTCTGACGGCCCGCTCAGCGACGATATGCCGCTGAACCACACCATTGCCAAACGTATCGGTTTCCCGGTCATCATCAAAGCCTCCGGCGGCGGCGGCGGACGCGGTATGCGCGTTGTCCGCAATGATGAAGATCTGGAAGAAGCTATTGCAATGACCAAAGCCGAAGCCAAAGCGGCTTTCAACAACGACATGGTTTACATGGAAAAATTCCTTGAGAACCCGCGTCACGTTGAAATCCAGGTCATGGCGGATGGTCAGGGCCATGCTGTTTATCTGGCGGAACGCGACTGCTCCATGCAGCGCCGTCACCAGAAAGTGGTGGAAGAAGCCCCTGCACCGGGTATCACCCCGGCGCTGCGCAAAAGCATCGGCGAACGTTGTGCCAAAGCCTGTATCGATATCGGCTACCGTGGTGCCGGTACCTTTGAGTTCCTGTTTGAAAACGGTGAGTTCTATTTCATCGAAATGAACACCCGTATTCAGGTAGAGCACCCGGTCACTGAAATGATCACCGGTGTTGACCTGATCAAAGAGCAGCTGCGTGTCGCATCCGGCCTGCCGCTCTCTGTGAAACAGGAAGATATCAAAGTAAAAGGTCACGCGATCGAATGCCGTATCAACGCCGAAGATCCGCACACCTTCTTACCGAGCCCGGGCAAAATTACCCGCTTCCACTCTCCGGGTGGTTTCGGTGTCCGCTGGGAGTCTCATATTTACGCCGGTTATACTGTACCGCCGTATTATGATTCAATGATCGGTAAGCTCATCACCTATGGTGAAACCCGCGAAATTGCTATCGCCCGTATGAAGAATGCGCTGGCGGAACTGATTATCGACGGTATCAAAACCAATATCGAGCTGCACCAGCTGATTATGAATGATGAGAACTTCTGTAAAGGCGGCACCAACATCCATTATCTGGAGAAGAAACTCGGCCTGCACGAGGTCTGATTTTCTGTCGCTTTTCTTTCTCAGGCCCCTGTCAAACAGGGGCTTTTTTATAAAGAGCTTTTTATAAAGAGTATGTTATGCCCTGGATCCAAATACGATTAAATTCCACCGGTGCTGATGCCGAAGTTATCGGTGATGAACTGACTGAAACCGGTGCCGTCTCCGTTACCTTTCAGGACAGCCACGACACCCCGATTTTTGAACCGCTGCCGGGGGAAACCCGCCTGTGGGGTGACACCGACGTGATCGGCCTGTATGACGCTGAAACGGACATGAAAGCCGTTGTTGCGCAATTACAGCAGCATCCGCTGCTCGGCGAAAACTTTGTCCGTAAAATCGAACAGATTGAAGACAAAGACTGGGAACGCGAGTGGATGGATAACTTCCACCCGATGCGTTTCGGTCAGCGCCTGTGGATCTGCCCGAGCTGGCGTGAGATCCCTGACCCTGATGCGGTCAATGTGATGCTCGATCCGGGCCTTGCATTCGGCACCGGTACCCACCCGACCACCTCTCTGTGCCTGGAATGGCTCGACGGGCTGGATCTGAACGGTAAAACCGTGATCGATTTCGGCTGCGGCTCGGGGATCCTGGCGATCGCCGCCCTGAAACTGGGTGCGAAAGATGCTATCGGTATCGATATCGACCCGCAGGCGATTCAGGCCAGCAGGGACAACGCAGAGCGCAACGGCGTTTCAGACAGGCTGACCCTTTACCTCTCTGATAAAAAGCCTCAGACGCTCTCTGCGGACGTTGTGGTGGCCAATATCCTGGCCGGTCCGTTGCGTGAACTGGCTCCGGTGATCGGCGCACTGCCTCAGGCCGGCGGATTACTCGGGTTATCCGGTGTGCTCGCCACTCAGGCGGAAGGTGTGGCAGATGCTTACCGTGACGTCTTTGAGATTGATGAGATTGCCGAAAAAGAAGAATGGTGCCGGATCACCGCAACAAAACGCGGCTGATATTCTTACTTTTTGGTATATAAATCGTGCATTTGCGTGATTCAGTGAATATATTTTAAGCAGTTTCACGCAAACGCATTTTATTCTGAAAATTAAATCAGAAAACCGTACTGTATGCTATTTTACGCTAACTTATTGTTACAAAACATTAATTAATAAAATCTGAAAAAAGCAATAAAAAAAATTTCGCCGTAAAGGTCGATTTGCTCAAAGTTTGTCCTTTCATATCTTTGAAAAAATGCGTAATATACGCGCCCTTGCAGTCACAGTATGGCCACACTTCTTCGTCTATGCGTATCGGACAATACCAGTTGAAAAACCGCCTTATCGCGGCCCCTATGGCAGGCATCACCGATCGGCCTTTCCGGTCGTTGTGCTATGAAATGGGCGCGGGTATGGCCGTCTCAGAGATGCTCTCTTCCAACCCTCAGGTCTGGAAAACGGACAAATCGAGATTACGCATGGTACACAGTGATGAGCCAGGTATCCGTTCTGTGCAGATAGCCGGTAATGATCCCGGTGAAATGGCGGCCGCGGCAAAGATTAATGTTGCCGGTGGTGCGCAGGTCATCGATATCAATATGGGGTGTCCGGCAAAAAAAGTGAACCGTAAGCTGGCAGGCTCCGCCCTGCTGCGTTATCCGGCGCTGGTGGAAGAGATTCTGAAAGCGGTGGTTAATGCGGTGGACGTGCCCGTCACACTGAAAATTCGCACCGGCTGGTCACCGGAAGAACGGAACTGTGTCACGATTGCCCAATTGGCCGAGCGTTGCGGTATTCAGGCTCTTACGATCCATGGCAGGACCCGCGCCTGTCTGTTTAATGGTGAAGCCGAATATGACAACATCCGGACAGTTAAGCAGACTGTTGCCATCCCGGTTATTGCCAATGGCGACATTACTGACCCGCTTAAAGCCAGAGCAGTACTGGACTACACCGGCGCAGACGCGCTGATGATTGGTCGTGCTGCTCAGGGAAGACCCTGGATCTTCCGGGAAATCCAGCACTATCTGGACACAGGCGAACTGTTGCCGCCCCTGCCCGGTGCAGAGGTGAAACGCATAATGTGTGAGCATGTGCGGGAATTGCACGACTTTTACGGTCAAAGCAAGGGAGCCCGCATAGCCCGCAAGCACGTTTCCTGGTATATGCAGGAACATGCACCTGATGTTCAGTTTCGGCGCACATTCAACGCCATTGAGGATGCCGGCGAACAGCTGGAGGCGTTGGAGGCATATTTTGAAAATTTTTTGCGTAAATAAAGAAAAGAGCTGACAGAACTATGTTCGAACAACGCGTAAATTCTGACGTACTAACCGTTGCTACTGTAAATTCACAAGATCAGGTAACTCAAAAGCCGTTACGTGACTCAGTTAAGCAAGCACTGAAGAACTATTTTGCTCAATTAAACGGTCAGGATGTTAATGAACTGTATGAGCTGGTACTGGCTGAAGTTGAACAGCCATTGTTGGACATGGTGATGCAATACACCCGTGGTAACCAGACCCGCGCTGCCCTGATGATGGGCATCAACCGCGGTACTCTGCGTAAAAAACTGAAAAAATACGGCATGAACTAAGTAGTACCGTACAATGCATTGAATCGAAAAGCTCTTTCAGGATAACTGAAAGGGCTTTTTTGTTGCCTTTATCATAAGTAATTCCACCTCATTGTTTTTCACTTCCCCGCTGTGTTTAATAATACTGTAACGGCTTGCGCAACGGACAGGATTCTGTATGCACCGCCGTTCAGAATATAAAGGGAGTTATGTATGGATAAGCACAATTAAAAAGCAACAACCGGAGTGTTCCGTTTCTTTTCCTCTTCCATGATAACCGCAGATATTTCGCCGGGCAACGAAGCATTGATTTTCCTGTCCGCTACTATCCCCGGTACAGCAGCCCGGATATCAGGAGAGAGAAATGAACACACTGCAACAGGCATTACATCAATCATTACAGGCGGTTCAGGCGGAGAATTCCCCGGCATTAATACACAGCGGGAAATTACTGAATTTTGCACCATCACAAATTTCACGGCTGCAGGATGACCTGTTGTGCCTGTACGGGCAGCCGCTGCCGCGTTTTCCGGATCCGCAGGTGATCAGCGGCAAGCTGGCGGCAGCACAGCGCCTGCACCGGCAAATTCCCGCACAGAACGGAGTGTTGTGGCAGCATTTCCGGAAAGAAGCCTCAAAACTAAACCCGGCGGATGATGCCGCACTGACCGATGTGCTGCTCCGCTGGCTGTTCACGCATATCGCTGCCGCCTGAACAAAAACACCTTTTCTGAGCAGCAGAAAAGGCGTTACCGTTTTTCATCAAACCAGGGCTGCTGAAATAACCGGATGATCAGCGCGAGATTGTCCTGTCCGACAGCGGCGCCAATTTCAGCACACAATCCGGTTTTGATGGCTTCATAGGCGTCATAGCATTGCTGCCCGTGCGGTGTCATTTTCACCCCCTTGAGCTTCTTGCTGCCCTGAACATCAAAGATGGTGATTAATCCCTTCTCTTCCATCTGCCGGATGAATTTATGAATCGCCTGGCGGGAGATGGTCACTGTCGCGGAAATATCGGCTATGGATACCGGCTGGTCATACACCCTCGATAAAATGTACCACTCCGAATTACTCATGTGAATTTCGCTCCGGACATTCCAGAGTGCATCAATCCGCTCACGGAGCAGTGTGTGCCGCTCACTGATAAGGTCAATAAAATCCAGGTCATTCAATGCAATTTTCACGCGCTCCCCCTTTCCTTTTTGTGCAGTATACCAAAAACACTTCGTCAACTAAGTTGACCATCGTCGCAAAGTGCGTTACTTTCCTTTTCGTCAACCTGGTTGATGAAATAATAGGATAAGAATGTGACTACAGAGGCAGCAATACAGGTACGCCATCCGAAAATGATGCTGAGCGTACTGATGGCCGGGACATTTACCGGTCTGTTCGGGGAAACCGCATTAAATATGGCGCTCACCAATCTGATGAGCCAGTTTTCTCTCTCCGCCGGTCAGGCACAGTGGCTGGTGACCGGCTATCTGCTGACCCTGGCGGTATTTGTGCCGGTGTCGGCGTTTCTGGTGCGCTGGTTTAATACCAGGGTACTGATCCTCACGGCGCTGTGTGTATCGCTCGCCGGTTGTCTGATTGCCGCACTGGCACCCGGTTTTGCGGTACTGCTGCTCGGCCGGGTTATTCAGGCTATCGGTACCGGGGTGATATTGCCTGTGATGATGAGTGCCGCACTTCTCATTTTCCCGGTCTATCAGCGCGGGATGGTGATGGGAATGGTGGGGATTGCCATTACCCTGGCACCGGCGCTGGGGCCGACAATTTCCGGCTTTATTATCACCCTGTTCAGCTGGCATGCCATTTTCTGGCTCAGTGCACTGGCCTATGCAGCGATTATAGTATTCGCACTGAAATCCATCGCGCCGATTGGTGATATCACCAAACCGCGTATTGATATTCTGTCTCTCCTGCTTTCCTCCGCCGGATTCAGCGGCATCATCTACGGGCTGGCTATCCTGGCGGAACACAGCCTGCGTGATCCTGCTGTCTGGGGTTCCCTGCTGGCGGGGGTTCTCTGCCTTGCCGTATTTGCCCGCCGTCAGACGCACATGGCGATGCCGATGATCCACCCGGATGTGTTCCGTAATCCGCTGTTTATTATTGGCCTGATCATGATGATCCTGAGCATGATGAGTGTGCTCTCCGCCGCGATTATTCTTCCGGTATTCCTGAAAGATGTGCTGATGCTGAGCGCGGCAATGGCCGGGATCCTGCTGCTGCCGGGCAATATTATCAACGTGCTGTTCTCACCACTTATCGGTTTTCTCTATAACCGGTTTGACTCACGCCCGTTTGTGGTCTGCGGCTCCCTGTTTATGCTGATGAGTTCTGCGCTGTTTCTGTATGCCGTCGGGGAGAATGCACCGGTGTGGCAGATTGTCGCCGCCTTTATGCTCCTGTGCCTCGGTGTCACCTGTGTGATTATGCCTGCGCAGACTACCGCAATGAGTGCGTTGCCCGCCCGGTTATATGCCGATGGCTCCGCCGTCTGGAATACCTTTTATCAGGTGGCCGGCGCAGTCGGTACCGCATCAGCTATCTCCCTGATGTCTTTTTACCGTGATGCAGCGGTAGTACAGCAGACAGCAACCGCCGCACTGGCGTCGGGGATCCATGCCGTATTCTGGCTGAGCCTGCTGCTCGGCCTGTTATCACTGGTTTTCGCCTTCTTCATGAAAAAACCGCGCCCGCACGCAGATGCGGCGTAATCACCTGAATTAACTCTGATGGCTGCTCCGGCAGCCTTTTTCATTATTTATCACTGCCGTCATCCGCACACATGCCTTTTATGACGGTAATAATTATCATTCAATGAGATAGGATTTATGACTGCACTATACTGCACTTCCCTGTTCCGGTTTTCGCTGGCGGCTTTACTGGTTGCCGGTGTCTGCCATGCTGCTGAAGATGAAATCGTGGTCACAGCCGCACCGCCTGCCGTCAGTCCGCTGGACAGCAACGGAACATACCGCGCCACACACAGCGACAGCGCCACCAAAACCGCCACACCGCTGAATAAAGTTCCTTCCTCGGTTTCGGTGATCAGTGAGGAGGAAATCACCGCCCGCAATCCCGCCACACTGAAACAGGCGCTGGGATACACACCCGGCGTGGTGACCGGTACGTCCGGCAGTTCATCCGTTTTCGACAGTGTGATGATGCGCGGCTTCCATAATGTCAGCCAGAATATCTATCTGGACGGATTAAAGGTACAGGGGGATATGTATGCGGAGAGCCGGATGCTGCCGGAGTTTATGCAGCGGATTGATGTGCTGAAAGGCCCGGCGTCTGTACTTTACGGGCAATCCAATCCGGGCGGCGTGGTCACCATGACCTCCAAACGTCCGCAGATGAATCCGCTGCGGGAAATCCGCTTACAGGCCGGGAATCACCACCTGTGGCAGACCGGGTTTGATCTCAGTAATGCCCTGAATGATGAGGAAACACAGGCTTACCGCCTGACGGGCACACTGCATGACCAGCATCAGCAGCAACAGGGAGAACGGGAACGGTATTATGCTTTACAGGGCTCTTATCTCTGGCAGCCGGATGATGCCACCTCTTTACTGCTTACCGCGCAGGCCATGAATGCCCCGCGCAACGGCTATTACGGCTGGCTGCCGCGTGAAGGTACTGTTGACGGCGGCGCTGCCGGGAAATTGTCAACCGGTTTCAACGAAGGCGAGCCGGGCTATAACCGCTTTGAACGGCAGCAGCGGCTGATCGGCTGGCAGTTTGATCATACATTCAATGATAACTGGTCGCTGCATCAGGGCGTGCGTTACCAGCAGATCAGCACCAACTGGCGCACTATTTACGGCAGCGGACTATGCAGCAGCAATCCGGCGGCCTGTTACGGTGTGCCGCAGCAGGATCTCTCATCCACCCTCTCCCGCAGTCATATCCGTAATGACGAACGGCTGTCCGGCCTGGTCACTGATACCCATGTCATCCACAACATCAGCGGCCACGGCTGGCGTAATACCCTGATGACGGGCGTGGATTACTCACAACTGCGCAACCGGATGACTAATGAGATGGGCGTTGCCACCCCGCTGGATCTGCGATCCCCTCAATACGGTAATCTGACAACAATGCCCCTGGCAGACAGCGGCACTGTTAATAAGAATCACCAGACCGGGATCTACGCTCAGGATCAGCTCTTTCTGAAGGACTGGACATTCACCCTCGGCGGCCGTTATGACGAGAACACCAGTAAATCGAGCAGCCACGATAACCTCAGCGGTGCAGACAGCGCACATCACCAGACAGACAGGGAATTCACCTGGCGCGGTGGTGTGAATTATCAGCTGCCTTATGGTTTCGCTCCGTATTTCAGCTACAGCGAATCCTTTGAGCCAAGCACGGCAGCCACTGTCAGCGGCAAACCGCTGGATCCGTCGCGCGGCAAACAGTATGAGGCCGGGCTGAAATACCTGCCGGAAAATGCCGCGCTGTCCGCCACACTCGCGGTCTACGAACTGACCAAAGACAATAACCTGCACCGCGACCCGCTGAACCCGTTTTTCAGTGTACAGGGCGGAAAAATCCGTTCGCGGGGGATTGAGCTGGAAACCAAAGCCGCACTGACCTACAACTGGAACCTGATTGCCGGATATGCTTATACCGACACCCGTTTCCGTCAGCAACAGGAGAATGCCGGTAATCACCCCGCAATGGTACCGGTGCATACCGCCTCACTGTGGACAGATTATACCTTTGACACCACGCCGCTCAGTGGTCTGACTGTCGGCGGCGGTGTGCGTTATAACGGCAAAACTCAGGGGGATGATGTCAACAGCTTCACCGTTCCGGCCTATACCGTGGCGGATATGATGCTGCGCTACCGGTTTGATAACCTTCCGGCTCTTGAGGATGCAGAAATCGCTTTGAATATCAACAATCTGTTCAATAAGCATTATGTATCTGCCTGCTTTACGGATGCAGCATGCAGCTGGGGTAATGACCGGCAGATAACCACCACACTGACCCTTCACTGGTAAAAGGTATAAAAAAAAGGGATTCCGGATTGAACCGGAATCCCCTAAAAGGCGGGATCACTAAGAGAGACCGCTGCCCGCCGCAGCTCACTGAAAATCAGGATTGTTTCATAGCCTGTGCAAAAAACTCATCACTGTACGCCTGTGCGAAATGGAAGGATGCCATTCGCTCAGCCAGGCGGAAGAACGCTTCCACTTCCTGCGTATTGAGGATTTTCCGGTCACGGATGCGTACTTCCAGCGATGCCAGAGCGTTATGGGATAAACGGATCACTTCCGGGAGATCAAAACCGGTCAGCACACCGTTTTGTTTACGGATCACACCATCTGCCAGCACAGTATCGACATCACCGGCGTGCGTCATCTGCACCACACTACCGGCCGCGTGGATCGGTGCCACAAAACCGTCTCTGTGGCGGATAATAATGATGTCCGCTTTTTTACCGGCAACCAGCGAACCGATCTCGTTTTCCATGCCCAGCACCTGTGCCGCGCCGAGGGTTGCCCAGTGCAGGGCTTCACGGATGGTCGGGGTAATTTCAAACGGCATAGTATCGCGCTGATGTACTTTTTCATTCGCCAGTGCCCGTTCAATCTGCAGCGCCATATTCATCTGGGTAAACAGGTCATCCGTTGTCACACCGATGAAATCAGTCCCCAGTGCGAACGGAATACCGAACTCCGCACACGGCTGATAAGGCAGAAAACCCATCCCCATCTGTAACTCGCTGGACGGTGTGCTCGCCACATGACCGCCGCTTTTGGCGATAAGTTTCCAGTCTTCACCGGTCAGCCCGTTACTGTGAGCGTGGATATGTCCCGGCAGTAACAGACCGTGGTCGTTCAGCTCACGCAGACCGCGCAGCAGAACTGAGGTTTTGGCGGCCCCGGTGTGTGAGGCGTGTTTCAGACCGAGTTTATCCGCCAGACGGATTTGTTTTGCCGATTCAGCAAACGGTACCGTACCGGGGTCGGAAATCAGCATACCGGCAGCCAGGCGATCCTGGTCACGGAACAGAGTTTCTGAGATCTCACGGGCACAATCGCGCCGTTCATCCATGGAAGCAAAGCCGGCGGGTTTAAAATCATAAACCTGCATACCATAGCCGTAGATGCCACGGATACCGCTGGCTTTCATCGCCGCAACCGCGTTAGCGGCATGTTCCGGTGAGTTAACGCAGTCATTCACTTCATAAACGGTTGTTGTGCCGGCATTCAGGGCGCTGATATTGCCGTTCAGAATAGCGGCGTACATATTATCTGCCGTCATCATTGCGCCGATCGCATGGAAGGTATTGATAAGAAATGCCGGTAATGACTCTTCCGCTGATACACCACGGAACAGTGCCATCCAGTTATGGCGGTGCGCATCGATCATACCGGGGGTGACAATCGCCCCTTGTGCATCAATCACCTGCGCATCAGTGTGGTGATCAAATGCCTGTATATCAGCACTGATTGCACTGATCCGGTTGCCTTCGATCAGTATCGCGCCGTTGATAATATCGCCGGTGGCATCATCCATTGTGATGATTGTGCCGCCGCGAATGATTTTTTTATTGTTTTCCATGCTAGCCTCTCTGATTGATATTAAAAATGTACTTAATAGTACATTACAATCTGATTATAAAATCAACCGGTAAATCGACAGCATAAAATCCATTCTATTTCCTGGGAAAAGGGTACGTTTATTCTCCGTACCGGAATAAAAAAGAAAATAATTCTTATTTTTCAGCAAAATATCCCGTGTTTTCTGACAGACAAAAATGAGAAATCTGTACTTTTTTACCTCATTTTTTATGTCTCTCTCTCATAAAAACTCAGCACAAAACATCAACCAAGCGTAAAACAAAGGTCTTAAGCACTGAAATAATCCCCCGGAAAGATCACTCCCGAAGAAAAATAACCAAACCAACCTGTTGTTATCTCTGCTGTTATCGTCATGTGCTTATGAATTAATTTAATTAATTGATAAAGTTTTCCCTATAGTTTCCGATAACCAGTCATTTACTGAGTATCCGGAGGAATAATGTTTCTGCGCAGCATTAAAATCAGTACGAAACTTTTCGTGGCTTTTGGCTTTTCCATTCTGCTGATGGTCATCAGCGCCACACTGTCTGTTGTCAGTCTGAATAACGCCAATGACGGTATCCGCGATATCCTGGATGAGGATTATCCGATCACGGTAAAAGCAAACTTACTGATTGATTATTTTCATGATTTTGTCGGTATTCAGCAACTCCTGCTGCTGGATGATAAAAACCCTCAGATTCGTCAGCTGGCCGCCGGTGCTTCTGAAACCAGTAAAAAAATCACCCTGATCCTGGATGAATTTAATGAGACGCTGAAGGATGAGGCATCTCAGAACATCCTGAAAGAGATCCGCTCAGTCCGTCAGCAGTACCTCACCTCACAGCGCCGTATGGTTCAGTTCTCACAAAACGGAGATGAAGCCTCCGCAATCAATGAGATGGTGAATACCACCGCCGGTATTCAGAGCGCTTACCGCGATAGTGTGATGCAGTTAATCGCCATTCAGGATGCGCATATGAAAGAGGCGGGAAATCAGGTGGAAAGTAATTTCAAAACCAACCGCCTCCTGCTGATCACCCTGACCATCATCAGTGCCATCGTCAGTGCCGTACTGGCGCGGATTATTGTGGTCAGTATCACCCGTCCGCTGGATAAAGCCGTGACACTTGCCCGTGCCATTGCACAGGGAGATCTGACACAGCAGATCAACGTCACGCATCATGATGAAACCGGGGTACTGCTTAATGCCCTGGCTGAAATGCAGGTGCATTTGCAGGATATCGTAACAGAGGTGAAAAACGGTGCAGTCAGCCTGTCTGCCACCGCAGAGCAGATTGTTGCCGGTAACCAGAACCTGGCCGCCCGCACGGAAGAACAGGCCGCGTCAGTGGAGGAAACTGCCGCCTCAATGGAGCAGATCACCGCGACCGTGAAAAACACCGCCGCCAATACCCTTAAGGCAACCACACTGTCGGCGGATACCGCCGGGGTGGTGAAACACAATGGCGAAATGATGGAGCAGGTGACGGATAAAATCCGTATGATCAACACAACTGCCACCCGGATGTCAGACATTATCAATCTGATTGATTCCATTGCGTTCCAGACCAATATTCTGGCGCTGAATGCCGCTGTGGAAGCCGCCAGAGCCGGTGAGCACGGACGCGGTTTTGCGGTGGTGGCCGGTGAAGTCCGCCTGCTGGCACAGCGCAGTGCGGATTCAGCCGGTGAGATCCGCACCCTGATTGAAAACTCTGCCGGTCAGACCCGCGAGGGGCTGCAACTGGTGGAGGAAGCCGCTGAATCACTGCGCGGTATTGTCAGTAACGTCAGCCAGATGGATGATTTACTGCATGAGATAGGCCACGCCAGTCATGAACAGACTGACGGGATCACTCAGATCAACAGTGCTATCGGGCTGATTGATTCCGCCACCCAGCAGAATGCCACCCTGGTGGAACAGTCTGTTGCCGCAGCCTCCTCCCTGAATGAGCAGGCCGGTACACTGAATGAGATGGTCGGTGTCTTTCAGCTTGCCGGAACGCCGTCCTCTGTATCCTGATGATTATCCGGGAGATAACAGGCAAAATTGCCTGTTATCTCTGTTCCGGGACGGCTGTCAGAGAAAACCGTACATGGCGGAAAAGAACCAGCCGCACACACAGGAAACCCCGACACCGATCAGTCCCGGCGCAATAAAGCTGTGGTTAATCACAAAGCGCCCGATTTTGGTGGTACCTGAGCGGTCGAACTGGATAGCAGCCAGGTCACTCGGGTAGGTCGGCAGAATATAGTAGCCGTAACAGGCCGGTGCGGATGCCACAATATAAGCCGGATTGACCCCGATCATCAGCGCGAGCGGAACCACTGCCGCCAGAGCCGCCGCCTGCGAGTTGACAAACTTGGACACCAGCAGCAGCACCACTGCGTAAGCCCACGGATACTCTTTGACCAGCGATCCCAGCACACCCTCAATCTGCTCAAGGTGAGCACCGAACATGGTTTCCGCCATCCACGCGATACCGTAAACCGCCACAATCGCGATCATCCCCGAGCGGAATACTTCATTCTTCGAAATGGATGCCGGTTTGGTATCGGTAAAGATAATAATTAATGCCCCTGCCAGCAGCATAAAGATCTGAATCACCAGAACCATCGACAGCGGCTTGCCATCAAAAACCGGCCGCAGCCACGAAAATGCCCCCAGTGATGCCACGACCGCGATAGAGGCCAGAAAGATCCACATTGCCAGCCAGTTACTGGCCGGTAATTTTTTATTGAGCAGGGTGGCGGTATTGCCGTAGACGTATTTCCGGTTTTCCGGTTTTGCGATAAACGACTGAAATTCCGGATCCTTATCCAGGTCTTTACCGCGATACCAACTGAAGATACCGATGCACAGTATCCCGATCAGGGTGGACGGAATGGTGATCGCCAGCAGGTCAACAAAGCTCAGATGTTTGCCGTTAATGGTCACATCCCCCAGCATGGCGACCAGGGAAACCACCGCAACCGACACCGGGCTGGCGATTATCCCCATCTGAGACCCTATTGTACTGGCCGCCATCGGCCTTTCCGGGCGGATATTATTTTTGATCGCGACATCATAGATGATAGGTAAGATGGTATAGACGACGTGCCCGGTACCGCACAGAATAGTCAGCAGACAGGTCACAAACGGCGCCACAATAGAGACATATTTCGGGTTACGCCGCAGAAGACGCTCTGCTATCTGCAGCATCACATCCAGTCCTCCGGATGCCTGTAAGGTAGCCGATGCCGCCACGACCGCGATAATCACCAGCATTACATCCACCGGCGGCTTTCCGGGCTTTAAGTGGAAGACAAAAACCAGCAGCACCAGGCCTATCCCGCCCAGCAAACCCAGGGCAATCCCGCCTTTACGCGCCCCGTAAAACAGACAGATCAATACCACGACAAGCTGGATAGCAAAATCCATAACTAACTCCTTTTAGGTACTTAAAAATCCGTGGGTCTGTATCACCTGGTTTCACTATAAAACGCACAAAATAACAATTTTTTGATGTAAACGATAAAAACTGCCGGAAAACATAACAGTTTTCCTATAACAGTGACGGAGGTAAAAAAAAGGCCGGAGAGGTATTCAGGGAACGGATACAAACCGGTAACCGATACCGGTTTCAGTGATGAAATGCTGAGGACGGGCCGGATCCGTTTCCAGTTTCTGGCGCAGATGTCCCATGTAAATACGCAGGTAGTGGGCGTGTTCGACGGCGTTCGGCCCCCACACTTCATTGAGCAGTTGCCGCTGAGTCAGCACTTTGCCGCTGTGGCCGATAAGAATGGTCAGCAGACGGAATTCAATCGGCGTGAGATGCACTTCTTCCCCGCCTTTCCTGACCTGACGCCCGGCAATATCCACACAGATATCCCCGAATTCATAAACAGGATCATTTTTTTCGCTGCCGGGATAGCGGCGCATCAGCACCCGCAGCCGCGCCTGTAACTCGCCGACACCAAAGGGTTTGGTCATATAGTCATCCGCCCCGGCATCCAGGGCGGCAATTTTGTCATGCTCACTGTCACGGGCGGAAAGCACCAGCACCGGCACGGAACTCCACTGACGGAATTCCTGCACAAAGGTGATGCCGTCACCATCCGGCAGACCGAGGTCGAGGATCACCAGATCCGGTTTGCGGGTCGCTGCTTCCACCAGCCCGCGTGCCAGATCTTCCGCTTCAAACACACGCACAGAATCCCCTTCCAGCGCAGTGCGCAGAAGGCGGCGGATCCCTTTTTCATCTTCAATAATCAGTACAGTGGTCACAACGGGTTATCATCTTCATCAATCACGGGCGGGTCTTCACAGGGTAGACGGATATGGAAGCTTGCGCCACCCCCGTCACGGTTTCCGGCTAAAATAGTGCCGCCGTGCACTTCGGCAATCGCCCGGCAGATAGCCAGCCCGAGGCCAATCCCCGGAATGGCGGATTCTTTCTGGCCGCGCGAAAATTTCTCAAATATCTGTGCTTCCTGTCCGGCCGGGATACCCGGGCCGTTATCCCAGACTTCAATATCAATCATATTGTCCGACAACCGCGAGCGGATGCCAATCTGCGCCTGCGGCCCGGCGTATTTTATCGCGTTTTCCAGCAGATTGATCAACACCCGTTCAAACAGCGGGCCATCCGCGCAAATCAGCTGCATCGGGTCATTGAGGTCAATCTGCACCGAATCTGTGTCAAAACGCGGTTTCAGCATTTGAAGGGCACTGCCGATCACCTCTTCCAGCGGCAGCCACTCTTTATTGAGATTAAAGCCGCCGGACTGGATCCGCGCCATATCCAGCAGGTTATTGACCAGCCGCGTGGTGCTGAGGATGTGCTGGCGGATCTCATTGGCCTGCGCGGCATACGGCGAGCCTTCGCTGGTCAGATCCAGTGTCAGAATTTCTGCCTGACCAAACAGCACGGTCAGCGGTGTGCGCAGATCATGGGACAGCGCTGCCAGCAGCGAGTTACGCACCTGCTCGCGTTCACTGACCAGCCGCGACTGCGCCTCACGCTCTGTCAGCGTGCGGCGTTCCAGCGCCCCGGCTGCCAGCAGGATCAGAGTTTCCAGCAGCCGCTGTTGTTCGGGGATCAGCAACTGACGGCGGTTATACGGCTCCACAATCACCACGCCGTACACTTTCTCTGTCGTGCAGACCGGCAAAATCTGATACGGCACGCCGGGCAGTGTGCCGGTGCCGAACCCGGCGGGCTGGCCTTTGTCATAACTCCAGCGGATGATGGCATCGTCACGGCCGTTATCCGCCACCCCGCCCCCGGCCGGGATCAGGTTACCCTGCTCATCCGGCAGCAGCATTTCGCAGCGGGCATGCAGGCTGTGGCTGATAAAGTGACAACTGACAGACGCGATATCATCAGATTCCCGCGCCACCGCCAGCGCTTTCGACATTTCATACAGATGCCAGGTGCGCTGCTCACGGTAACGCGCCACCCGAGCCTGATAACGGACACCGGCAGTCAGGCTGCCGATCACCAGCCCGACGGTCATCATCACCGCGAAGGTAAGCAGATACTGCATATCCGAGACAGCCAGCGTGCCTTTCGGGTTGATAAGAAAGATATCAAAGCTGATAACGTTAATAATGGTGGCAAACACAGATGGCCAGCGCCCGTAAAACCGCGCCACCACCACCACGCCCAGGATATAGAGCATTACCAGGTTGGCGTTATCAAAGGCCATCAGCCAGTGATGCGCCATCAGGGTAGTGACGGCACAAATCAGTGCCGCAACAACACAACCCTGTAAATCGGTTTTGTGTTTATCCAGGAACGGCCGGTTGTCGCTGAATTTTTCGCGGTTTTCCGGCTGCCGGTCCTGCGGAGCGATCATCACCACATCCAGATCAGCGGCACTGCGGCTGAGCTGTTCCTGTAATTTGTCGCGCCGCCACCAGGATGTCCGCTCATGGCGGACAATCATAATTTTGCCGAGGTTGTTCTCCCGCGCATAGCGGATCACCGCGCGGCTCTCTTCCGGCTCCGCCAGGGTTGCGGTGGTGGCCCCCAGTTGCTGCGCCAGCGACAGGGTGGTGAGGATAGTACGCCGCTGCGGTGACGGCAGTTTATGCCGTGCGGGAGTTTCGACAAAAATCGCATGCCAGTCACTGCCGAGCCGTGCCGCCAGCCGGGCTGCGGCACGCACCAGTTTTTCATTGCCGCCGTCCGGACGCAGACAGACCAGAATCGCATCCCGGGTGTGCCAGACTTTCTCCTGCCCTTTCCGCTCCCGCCAGGCGCGCATCTGTTCATCGACACGGTCGGTGGTCCGCCGCAGCGCCAGTTCACGCAGTGCCAGCAGATTACCTTTGCGGAAAAAGTGCTCAATCGCCCGCTCCGCCTGAGCAGGGAGATACACTTTACCCTCGCGCAGTCTGTCGAGCAGGTCGTCCGGCGTTAAATCCACCAGCACGATTTCATCGGCGGCATCAAACACCGGGTCCGGTACGGTTTCGCGCACACGAACACCGGTCACGCCGCCGACAATGTCGTTCAGGCTTTCCAGATGCTGCACATTGATGGTGGTGAGGACATCGATCCCGGCATTGAGCAGCTCTTCCACATCCTGCCAGCGTTTCGGGTGGCGGGCGCCGGGGATGTTGGTGTGCGCCAGTTCGTCCATCAGGATCACCGCCGGATGGATTGCCAGCGCGCGGTCGAGATCGAACCCCGCCACCTGCCGTCCCCGGTAGTTGTGCTTTTTCAGCGGCAGAATGCGCAGCCCTTCCAGCAAGGCAGCGGTTTCACTGCGGCCGTGGGTTTCCACCACCCCGGCCAGCACATCGATGCCCTGTTCACGCAGCCGCTGCGCCTCCTTCAGCATGGCGTAGGTTTTCCCGACACCCGCACAGGCGCCGAAGAAGATCTTCAGTTTTCCGCGCGGGCGCTCTGTGACCTGTGCCAGTAACTGGTCAGGATCGGGACGCAGTGGCTCTTCATACATAATGCTGTCCTTCCGTTAGTTCAGGCTGGTTTTGTCCGCCGCATGTGCATCCAGTGCCAGATTCAGTGCCAGCACATTCACGACCGGCACACCGGTAAACGCAGGCACCGGAGTGGTGATATGTTCACGGATCAGTTTTTCCACCTCCGCCTGTGTCATATTACGTGCTTTGGCCACCCGCGCAGCCTGCCAGTAAGCGGCCTCCGGAGAGATATCCGGATCCAGCCCGCTGGCAGAGGCGGTCACCAGGTCAACCGGCACCAAACGGGAAGCATCCGGGTTTTCCGCCCTTAATGTTTCTGCCCGCTGCGCCACCCGCTGTAACAGTTCCGGGTTACCGGTGCTCAGGTTGCTGCCGCCGGAACTCAGGGCATTATACGGATGCTCTGCTGTTTCTGACGGGCGTCCGTGAAAATAGCCGGGCTGTGTGAACTGCTGGCCGATCAGCACCGAGCCTTTGACTTCGTTATTCACTTCAATCAGTGAGCCGTTGGCCTGGCGGGCAAACCACCATTCTCCGAGCGAGGTGGTCAGCAGAGGATAAAATACCCCTGTTACCAGTGCCAGAACCAGAAATATTATGATTGCGGGACGTATCTGACTCATTGTTTATCCTTATACTAACCCTGTCAGGGTCAGTAACATATCTATCAATTTTATACCGATAAACGGCACAACCAGGCCACCCAGACCGTAGATCCACAGATTACGGCGTAACATCTGTGCGGCGCTCAGGGCATGGTACGGCACCCCTTTCAGCGCCAGCGGGATCAGAAAGACAATAATCAGGGCGTTGAAAATAACCGCACTTAACATGGCGGAATCCGGTGAATGCAGACGCATGATATTGAGCGCATCCAGTTGCGGATAGGTCACCGCAAACGCCGCCGGGATAATGGCAAAATACTTGGCGATATCATTGGAGATACTGAATGTGGTCAGCGAGCCGCGTGTCATCAGCATCTGTTTGCCGATATGCACCACTTCAATCAGCTTGGTCGGGTTGGAGTCCAGATCGACCATATTCCCCGCCTCTTTTGCCGCCTGGGTGCCTGAGTTCATTGCCACCGCGACATCCGCCTGCGCCAGAGCAGGCGCATCATTGGTGCCGTCGCCGGTCATTGCCACCAGCCGCCCTTCTTTCTGATACTGACGGATCAGCGCCAGTTTGGCTTCCGGGGTGGCTTCCGCCAGGAAATCATCCACCCCGGCTTCGGCGGCAATCGCCGCAGCAGTCAGCCGGTTATCCCCCGTGATCATCACGGTTTTGATACCCATCTGGCGCAGTTGTGCAAAGCGTTCGCGGATCCCGCCTTTTACGATGTCTTTCAGGGCGATCACCCCGAGCACACGATGCTCTTCGGCCACTACCAGCGGAGTACCGCCGCTGCGTGCAACCTCTTCCACCAGTTTGTCGACCTGTGCAGGGAAATGACCGTGGTTAGCCTCAATATAGCGGCGGATAGCATCCACCGAACCTTTACGGATAGTGCGTCCGTCCACATTGATGCCGCTCATGCGGGTCTGGGCGGTAAACGGAATAAAGGTCGCATTCAGGCTTTCCAGATCCCGCGCCCGCAGGCTGAAACGCTGTTTTGCCAGCACCACGATACTACGCCCTTCCGGGGTTTCATCCGCCAGTGATGACAACTGAGCTGCATCCGCCAGCGTTCTTTCATCCACACCGGGTGCGGCCAGGAAAGCAGAGGCCTGGCGGTTGCCCAGCGTAATGGTGCCGGTTTTGTCCAGCAGCAGCACGTCCACATCCCCGGCGGCTTCCACCGCGCGTCCGCTGTTGGCGATAACATTGGCGGCCAGCATACGGCTCATCCCTGCCACACCAATAGCCGAAAGCAGGCCGCTGATGGTGGTCGGGATCAGACAGACCAGCAGCGCGATCATCACTGTCAGAGTGACCGGATGGCCGGTATAGGCAGTAAATGGCCAGAGTGTCGCCACCGCCAGCAGGAACACAATACTCAGCGCAGCCAGCAGGATGGTCAGGGCAATCTCGTTCGGCGTTTTGCTGCGTTTCGCACCTTCGACCATGCTGATCATGCGGTCAAGGAAGCTATCGCCCGGGTTGGCACTGCACTCAATAATCAGCCAGTCGGACAGAATCCGGGTACCGCCGGTAACAGAGGCAAAATCGCCGCCGGATTCGCGGATCACCGGGGCTGATTCCCCGGTAATTGCGCTCTCATCCACAGATGCACCGCCTTCCAGCACAGTACCATCACACGGGATCAGATCCCCTGCTTCCACCAGCACCAAGTCCCCTTTGCGCAGGGTATCAGCGGAGACCATATCAAAACCACTGTCGCGCTGTGCCGCATGCAGACGCCGTGCACGGCTGGTTTTTTTCATCCCTTTCAGGCTGTCGGCCTGCGCTTTGCTGCGCCCTTCCGCCAGCGCTTCGGCGAAGTTGGCAAACAGCACGGTAAACCACAGCCACAGGGCGACGGTGAGGGTAAATCCGCCGTTACCGCTGATAAGCCCGCTTAACATTCCCGCAGCCAGCAGTGTGGTCAGCAGGCTGCCGCACCAGACAATAAACATCACCGGGTTCTGCCACTGCACCACCGGCGAGAGCTTGCGGAATGCATCCGGCAGTGCGCGGCGCACCAGTGCGGGTTCAAATAATCGCTGTGTCTGACGACTCATGGTGTTCTCCCGTCAATCACTTAAGTAAATCAAGAAATTCCGCCACCGGCCCCAGTGCCAGTGCAGGAACAAAGGTCAGTGCGCCGATCAGCAATATTGCGGCGATCAGCAGCCCGGTAAACAGCGGCCCGGTTGTCGGCAGTGTACCTGCTCCGGCGGTCCGGATAGTTTTGCTGACCAGCGAGCCTGCCAGCATCATCACCAGCGCAATCACCACGAAGCGGCCCGCGAGCATGCAGAATGCCAGCAGCAGGTTCCAGAACGGAGTGTTGGTGCTCAGCCCGGCAAAGGCACTGCCGTTATTATTTGAAGCGGATGAGAGGGCATACAGCACTTCACTGAAGCCGTGAGCGCCCGGGTTAAGCATCGCGCCGCGTCCGGCCTCCGTCATCATCGCCAGCGCCGTACCGCCGAGAACCAGCGCCGGGGTGACCAGAATCGCCAGCGCGGTCAGTTTCATCTCCCGCACCTCGATTTTTTTGCTGAGGTATTCCGGCGTACGGCCAATCATCAGTCCGGCGATGAAAACGGCGAGGAAGACAAACAGCATCATGCCGTAGAAACCGGCACCCACGCCGCCGAAGATCACTTCACCGATCTGCATCAGCCACAGCGGTACCAGGCCGCCCAGCGGAGTCAGGGAATCATGCATGCTGTTCACCGCACCACAGGAGGCGGCAGTGGTCACCGCCACAAACAGCCCGGTGGCAAGGATACCGAAGCGGCTCTCTTTCCCTTCCATATTGAAGGTGCTGTCGATTCCCATCCCCGCAAAAGCCGGATTACCGTGAGTTTCGCTCCACATCACCGCCACAGCGGCGGCAACAAAGACAATGGTCATCGCGGCCAGCAGTGCACGGCCCTGGCCCGGGTTACCGGCACAGCGCCCGAATGCAAAACAGAGTGCCGCCGGGATCAGGAAAATCGCCAGCATCTGCACAAAGTTGGTCAGTGCGGTCGGGTTTTCAAACGGATGCGCTGAGTTGGCACCGAAGAAGCCGCCGCCGTTGGTACCGAGCAGTTTAATCGCTTCCTGGGAGGCCACCGGCCCCATCGGCAGCACCTGCTGCACGCCTTCCGGGGTGATAATGGTCTGGTAGTCATGGAAGTTCTGAATCACGCCCTGCGAAATAAAGAACAGCGCAATAATCACGGAGAGCGGCAGCAGCAGCCACAGCGTGATGCGGGTCAGATCCGCCCACGCATTGCCAAGTGTCTGCACAGAACGGCGGCACAGAGCGCGGATCAGGGCAAACGCCACAGCAATACCGGTGGCGGCAGACAGGAAGTTCTGTACTGTCAGTCCGGCCATCTGACTGAAATAGCTGACTGCGGATTCCCCGCTGTAAGACTGCCAGTTGGTATTAGTGACAAAACTGACCGCCGTGTTCAGCGCCAGATCCCATGACATCCCCGGGAAGTGACGCGGATTGAGTGGTAAATCCGCCTGCAGCATCAGGATCGCCGTCAGGAAAATCAGTCCCAGCGCATTAAACAGCAGCAGTGCTGTCAGATATCCCTGCCAGCGCATCTCGTCGCGGCCAATCCCCGCAAAGCGCCACAGCACACCTTCCACACGGCGCAGAACCGGCAGCGGTGTACCGTCAATAAAGCAGACCAGCAGGTTACTGAGCAGTTTTGCCGCAATCAGCAAAACAATCAGAAACCCGGCGATAAGTAAAAAGGCATTCGCGGCCATCAGAATTTCTCCGCATTAATCAGGGCATAAAGGAGGTATGCCAGCAGCAGTAATGTACCGGCGATGCCTGCAATAAGAGCCAGACTCATAACTTGTCCTTACATGTGTGAGGTATTCATCATTGAGTCTAGAAAAGCGGGTGCAAAGATGTCGCAAAATTCGGCGGGAAAGGTATAAAAAAAGTATAAAAATGCGGGTTTCCGTAAACCCGCCCTGTTATCAAAGATCCAGATGGAAAAACTGATTATGTTCACCGGCCTGATAATCACCAAACGCCGCCCCGGACTGAAAACCGCAGCGCCGGTACAGTGCCAGTGCCGGTTCAAAATCCGGATGGCAGCCGGTCTCCAGGCTCAGGCGGGTCATGCCGCACTGTTTTGCCTGTGCAATAATATGCAGCAATAGCAGTTTACCCGCCCCTTTGCCGCGAAAATCCGGGTGAGCCCGCATCGATTTTATCTCGCCCTGTGCGGCAGAAATTTGTTTCAGCGCCCCGACAGCCGCGATACGGTCACCGTCCCACACACTCCAGACACGGATGTTATCCGCCCGCAGGCCGTTTTTACCGAGCGCGTAAACATGCTCCTGCGGCGTATTCTGTGCCATCCCCTGTAAATGCAGAGCAATCAGTGCGCCGGTTTGCGGTGAGGATAAATCATCCGTTTTTATTACAAAATTATATTCAGTCATCAGTGCCTCTTGTCGCTGCAGACGGGAAAGTCCCGGCTGTCGGTTATCATCGCTGCAATAATCATTCCGCTTTTGCTGCCCGCCGGATCCGCCGGTTTCCGTTGCGGAAAATACCGCCCTGCACCATTGCAGTGCACCATCAGAGAGCATCCGCCCATAAATACGTAGTCCCGGACTGATTTACCCGGACTTATCCGCCCCTTACAATGTTCAGGGCGTGATATCCGCCGGAAAATCAATAACAGGATGTGTAATGAAAACCGCCATAACCGCAGGACTCCTGTTTGCCTTACTGTTTGCTGCCGCCCCGCTTCAGGCAAAACAGGCAGCAATACAGCAGACCGAAGCCAGAGCACTGAGCGGCAATATTACCGCGCAGATAACGCTGGCCGATACCTTCCGCGCAAAACAGGATATTGTGCAGGCCAAATACTGGTACCGGAAAGCAGCGGAACAGAACAATCCTTATGCCCAGAATGAGCTGGGAAAACTGATCCTGCTCAGCGATCAGTCCGTGACATCATTACAGGAAGCCAAAGTCTGGTTTGAAAAAGCCGCAGTACAGAAATACGCGCCGGGACAGGTGAATCTGGCCAATGTGTATCTTCATCTTACTGATTTAAATAACCGAGACAGCAAAGAGATGGTGCTGGCACATTACTGGTTTGAACAGGCCGCCAGGCAGAATATGGCGGTTGCCCAGTATCAGCTGGGGATGATGTTTTTATATGCCGAAGGTGCGGAGCAGGATGTCAGCAAAGCCAGAACCTGGTTCGAGAAAGCCGCATCACAGGATCAGCCGGATGCGCTTTATCAGCCGGGGGTGATGTATTATCGCGGAAAAGGCTGTGAACGCGGTGATTGCGTTATTGCCCGGAATTTTTATGAGAGAGCGGCAGCACAGTCACACGGCCCCGCTCAGTTTTACCTCGCGATGATGTATCTCCGGGGACACGGCGTGGCTCAGGATTATGAAAAAGGTGTGGCACTGATGAAAGCCTCCTGTGACAACGGTGAGCCGGAAGCCTGCCCGTGGGTAAAAAATCTGACAGAAAATGAGGACAAATTCCGTCAGATTTTTTCCGGAAAACAGTCATCCGATCAGCCGCCCAGATAGGCACTTCTGACCGCTTCATTCACCAGCAGCGCCTGACCGGTATCCTCCAGCACGACCCGCCCGTTTTCAAGCACATAACCTCTGTCTGCCAGTTTCAGCGCCTGGTTGGCATTCTGTTCGACCAGGAAGATTGTCATACCCGCATCGCGCAGTTCACGGATGGTATCGAAAATCTGCATGATGATAATCGGCGCCAGCCCGAGAGACGGTTCATCCAGCAGTAACAGCTGAGGGCTGCTCATCAGCGCGCGGCCGATAGCCAGCATCTGCTGCTCACCGCCGGACATGGTACCCGCCCGCTGATGGCGGCGTTCCTGAAGCCTCGGGAAAAGCTCATATACCTGAGCAATCCGTGCCTGATACTGCGTTTTGGATGCAAAAAATCCGCCCATGGCCAGATTTTCTTCCACCGTCATCCGCCCGAACACCCGCCGCCCTTCCGGCACCAGTGCAATATCTTTGCGCATGATCTGCGCCGTCGGCAGTGCCGTGATGTTCTCCCCGAGGTAGCGGATCTCGCCGGTGGTCGCCCGCGGTTCCCCGCACAGCGTGCTGAGCAGTGTGGTTTTCCCCGCACCGTTCGCGCCGATCAGGGTGACTATTTCCCCTTTGCGCACCGACAGGCTGACTTCATGCAGCGCCTGAATTTTACCGTACTGCGCGGAGACATTTATAAATTCCAGCATCAGTATGCCTCCCCCAGATACGCGCGGATCACATCCGGATGGTTGCGGATCGCCGCCGGGGTGCCGCTTGCCAGCGGCGTTCCCTGGTTCACCACATAGATCCGGTCTGAAATCCCCATCACCAGTTTCATATCATGTTCGATCAGCAGGACAGACACGCCGTGCTCTGCCCGCAGTTCCGCGATCAGTGCATCCAGATCGTCCGTTTCTTTCGGGTTCAGCCCGGCCGCAGGTTCATCCAGCATCAGAATATCCGGCCGGGTCACCATACAGCGGGCAATTTCCAGCCGCCGCTGCTGACCATACGCCAGGTTACCCGCCTGGCGGTTCGCCAGCGCTGTCAGCCCGATTCTGTCCAGCCACATCACCGCACGCTCCGTGGCTTCGCGCTGATCACGGCGGAATGAAGGCAGCGTCAGCAGTCCGGCAAGTAATCCGCTTTTATGATGCTGATGCTGTGCCACCAGCAGGTTTTCAATCACCGTCATTTCCCGGAATAAACGCACATGCTGGAAGGTGCGGATCATACCGAGCCGGGCGATTGCCTGTCCGGATAATCCCTGCACCGGTTTTCCGCGCAGCAGGATCTGCCCGCCCGCCGGTTTGTAGAAGCCGGTCAGGCAATTGAAGATCGTGGTTTTTCCCGCACCGTTGGGGCCGATCAGAGAGACTATCTCACCCGGGTTCAGTTCCAGCGACACATTGTTCACCGCCAGCAACCCGCCGAAACGCATGGTCAGGCCGGAGACCTGCAATAAGGTATCGGTCATTGCGCACCTCCGGTTTTTTCCGCATCCGTTGTGCTGACTTTCAGGTGCGGGCGCGACACCGGCAGTAATCCCTGCGGCCGCCAGACCATCATCAGCACCATCAGCGCCCCGAGCAACAGCATGCTGTAAGCGTTCAGATCACGCATCATTTCCCTGGAAACCACCAGAATAACAGCAGCCAGAATGACAGAGGTTTGTGAGCCCATACCGCCCAGCACCACCACGGCCAGCACAAAGGCTGATTCCGTGAAGGTAAAGGATTCCGGGCTGATAAAGCCCTGACGGGCGGCAAATAAAGTTCCCGCCACCCCGGCAAAGGCCGCACTGATGGTAAATGCCGTCAGTTTGATACGTGTCGGGCTGAGTCCCAGCGAACGGCAGGCAATTTCATCCTCGCGCAGCGCTTCCCAGGCCCTGCCCAGCGGCATTCTCAGTAACCGGTTGATAATAAACAGTGTTATCAGTACCAGCAGCAGCGCAACCAGATACAGGAAGATAATGCGATCGCCCGGGTCATACGACAGACCGAAGAAATTATGGAAAGTATCCCATCCGCCCTCTTTGGCGGTCCGGCTGAACTCCAGTCCGAACAGGGTCGGTTTCGGGATCTGGCTGATGCCGTTCGGCCCGCCGGTAAACTCCGTATTATTCAGCAGCAGAATACGGACAATTTCCCCGAAGCCAAGTGTCACAATCGCCAGATAGTCCCCGCGCAGCCGCAGCACAGGGAAGCCGAGCAGCAGGCCGGACAACGCCGCGGCAATACCGGCCAGCGGCAGACTCTGCCAGAATCCCCAGCCGAAATAGTGGTTCATCAGTCCGTAGGTGTATGCCCCGATGGCGTAAAATCCGGCGTAGCCCAGCACCAGCAGGCCGGACAGCCCGACCACCACATTCAGCCCGAGTCCGAGCATCACATAGATAAGGGTTAAGGTGGCGATATCCACACTGCCGCGTGACACCATAAACGGCCAGATAATGGCAGCGATAATAATCAGTCCGGCAATAATTTTCTGCGTATTGGTGGAGCCGTCAAAACCCGGCAGCGAGCAGCTGCTTTTCGGCAGACGCGCCGTCAGTTTTTTCAGTGACGGGCGCACCAGCTGAAAGATAAAGACAATCACACAACCGGTGCCGATCCACTCCCAGCGGACAGCATCGGCGTTGCGGACAATCAGACGGGTGCCGTCGAGGGACAATTGCAGCCCCATCATCACGGAGGCCAGCACAAACAGCGTTGCGGTGGCAACAATGGCGTTGATCCAGTGAGATTTTGTCATACCTTTTCAACCTCCGGACGCCCGAGGATCCCGGTCGGCATCACCAGTAACACAAGGATAAGCAAGCCGAATGAAACCACATCTTTATATTCCGTACTGAAATAGGCGGAGGTCATAGCTTCTGATACACCGAGGATCACCCCGCCGATCATCGCCCCCGGAATACTGCCGATTCCGCCGAGAACCGCTGCGGTAAAGGCTTTCATCCCGGCCATAAAGCCGATGTACGGGTTGATCACGCCGTAAAACTGCCCCAGCAGCACCCCGGCCACCGCCGCCATCGCCGCACCGATCACAAAGGTCAGTGCAATCACACGATCGGTGTTGATCCCGAGTAAACCGGCCATTTTCAGATCTTCCGCACAGGCCCGGCAAGCGCGTCCCATCCGTGAGTAACGGATAAAGAGGGTCAGCGCCAGCATTGCCAGCACCGTCACCACCCAGATGGTGATCTGCATAGCGGAAACCGTGGCGGAGAAACCGCCGCTCTCCCCGAAGGTCCAGCGGCCGTTAATCAGCCCGGGCAGCGCGAGATCGCGGGAACCCTGGGAAAGGCTGACAAAGTTTTGCAGAAAAATGGACATCCCGATCGCCGAAATCAGGGCAATCAGCCGTTTTGAGTGACGGACGGGCCGGTAAGCGACCCGTTCGATACTCCAGCCATAGGCACTGGCAATAATTATCGCTGTAATAAATGCAGCAGTAATTAACAGCCAGCCGACATCAATCCCCAACATCATCAGCCCGGCAATCACAATAAACGAGACGTAACTGCCGATCATATACACTTCGCCGTGGGCAAAGTTAATCATACCGATAATGCCGTACACCATGGTGTAACCGATGGCGATCAGGGCATAAGTGCTTCCCAGCGTTAATCCGTTCAGCAATTGCTGCGTAAAATATAATAATTGTTCTGACATAGCGCACTCCCCTGAAACACACTGCCCGCATCAGTCACCGCTGCGGATCAGTTCAGCGGTGATGAGGTTCCGTCTTTGTGCCATTCAAATACGCCGAACTCGAAACCTTTCAGATCCCCGTTTGGTGTCCAGCTCAGTTCGCCCATTACGGTGTCAACCGGCTTAGCTTTCAGGTCAGCGGCCAGATCCGCCGGCTCCATGCTGCCGCTGCGCTGCATCGCGGTAGTCAGGGACTGCAGTGCCGCATAGGTTGTCCAGACAAACGGCCCGGTGGAATCCAGTTTTTTCGCCGCCAGGGCATCCACCACCGGTTTGTTGGCAGGAACCTGGTCATAGCGTTTCGGCAGTGTCACCAGCATGCCTTCAGATGCGTCACCGGCAATGTTGGAGAGTGAGGAGTTACCCACGCCTTCCGGCCCCATAAAGCGGATATTCAGCCCCGCCTGTTTTGCCTGGCGTAAAATCTGTCCCATTTCCGGGTAGTAGCCGCCGAAATAGACAAAATCGACATTCTCTTTCTTCAGGCGCGCCACCAGCGCGGAGAAATCTTTATCACCCGCCGTCACCCCTTCAAACAGCACTTCTTTCACCCCGGCTTTGTTCAGATTGTCTTTCACGGAACGCGCCAGGCCTTCACCGTACTGCTGTTTGTCATGCACCACGGCAATGCGCTGCGGTTTCACTTTTTCGAGGATATATTTTGCGGCGGTCGGACCCTGGTCAGAATCCAGGCCGGTGGTACGCATGATCAGGTTGTAACCGCGCGTGGTTAAGTCCGCATTGGTTGCCGCCGGGGTGATCATCAGGATCCCTTCGTCCTCATAAATATCTGACGCGGGTTGTGTGGAGGAGGAGCAGAGGTGCCCGATCACATAACGCATGCCGTCATTAATCACTTTGTTGGCGACCGCCACCGCCTGTTTCGGGTCACAGGCGTCATCGTATTCGGTGATCACCAGTTTATTGCCGTTAATGCCGCCTTTGGCGTTGATGTCCTCAATCGCCTGGCGGGCACCGGTAAATTCCATATCACCGTATTGTGCGACCGGTCCGGACATAGCGCCCACCACCGCGACTTTAATATCTTCAGCGTACGCCGCTGCACTTAATGCACAGGATACAGCCCCGGCAATGATTGCCATTTTCATTGTTTTTTTCATCAGAACATCCCCATCGGTTAGCTTTGCAGTGACCGGACGGTCAGCATGTGCGGTATTTTTTAAAGTTCCGTTATAATGAGTCGCATTACATTAATTAATGCTTTATTTTCAGTTCATTAAACAGGATTTTTATTCTGAAAAGCAAATCAGAAAAGGAGATTATTGCATCATTAACAGGATAATATCCGGTTGTGATCGGGTGTTTTTTCGGCAAAAAACAGTGTTATAAACTGGTTAATGATTCGTTAAGTATAACTTAATGCGGAAATTCACCGCCGGAAAAATAGTTTTCCCCACTATTCTGATAGCAATTATCTCTCTTTGTTATTAGATTCATCCGGCGAAGTATTAACCCGTTATCTGATTCAGTTTACTGATTGATTTATCCGGATCCGGGTTTTCTGTTCACTATGACTGATAGAATGGTCCGCGACATGAATAAACTAACGGGCAAGCTCCTGCTCACTTTTGCGCTGCCGCTGACCGCTGTGGCCGCCCCCCCCCCCGGCCGCTGTGATGATGCGGCACAGGATATTAACCGGCAAAATACATTTATTATTACCGGTGCGAAATATTACGGGCCGGTAAAATCAATCACTATCACGTCTTACCGCTCAATGGGGCTTATCCTGTGGGTGAAAGAAAAACTGCACTTCGGTCCGTGCAGCGATCTGACACAATATGATTATGAATACCGGGAAATGGCGATAGAAGAAGGTCAGGTACCGATTACGCAAACCACGCAACTCGTGCCGGAAAAACCGGATCAGGCATCTATCACTGTCAGTAACGTGCTCCCGGGTGACACGGTACTGAGCACACAGATTGATCAGCAATACACCCGCAATGCGGAAAACCGGCTGGTTTCGCCTACACCTGTTATAAATGGGATCCGTACGGAAACTGCGAATTATAGACCATGATCAAAGCCATTCAGTTAGAAGGCTCCGCCGCCATTCAGAGCAGCGGGATCACGCTGGAATCCCGCTACGAATATTACTGATTTATCCTATTTTCATCGCCAGTACCGCAGCGATATTGCGGGCGGCCACTTCAATATTAACCGCCGCCTGTGCCAGTGCCTCATCCAGAGAGCAAATCCGCGGGATCACTGAAAACACCGCATCAATACCGTGCTCATGCACGACAGCATAGTCCTCGCTCATCCCGCCAGCCAGCGCAATAACCGGAATTCCCCGCGCTTTTGCGGCTTTCGCCACACCCGCCGGGGTTTTTCCCTGAATCGTCTGGCTGTCCATCCGTCCTTCCCCGGTGATCACCAGGTCGGCATCTTTCACCACCGAGTTCAGATCCAGTGTTTCGATCACCATTTCGATGCCCGGCTGCATCCGGGCATCAAGCCATGCCATCAGCGGAACGCCCATGCCGCCTGCCGCTCCGGCCCCCGCGACATCACTCAGTGACTTACCGGTCAGGGATTCAATTACCTCCCCGTAATGACGCAGCGCCGCATCCAGCTCGCTGACAATCGCCGGTGTCGCGCCTTTCTGCGGCCCGAAGGTGGCGGATGCCCCTTTCGGCCCGCACAGCGGATTATTCACATCACAGGCCACCACAAACTCTGTTTTCGCCAGACGCGGATCCAGCCCGGATAGATCCACGGAAGCCAGTTTTGCCAGCGCACTGCCACCGAACGGCAGTGAGTTCCCCTGTTCATCACGGAATACCACACCCAGCGCCTGCATCATCCCGGCACCACCGTCATTGGTGGCACTGCCGCCGATCCCGAGGATAATTTTCTCCGCGCCGTCATCCAGTGCCGCCAGGATAAGTTCCCCGGTGCCGAAGGTGGTGGTCACACGCGGATCCCGCTGTGCCGGAGGCACCAGATGTAACCCGGAAGCTGCGGCCATCTCAATAATGGCGGTTTTACCATCGCCGGACAGCCCGTAAAACCCGGTCACTTTATTCCCCAGCGGAGCCGTGACTTCGGTTTCTTTCAGTGTTCCCTGTGTGGCTTCAATAATAGAGACCACTGTGCCCTCGCCGCCGTCCGCCATCGGCAGTTTGATGTACTGCGCATCAGGGAAAACGGTTCTGAATCCCGCTTCCACCGCATCGGCGACCTGAAGGGCGGTCAGACTCTCTTTAAATGAATCCGGTGCAATCACTATTTTCATACTTAATCCTTTTACCCGCCAAACCCGAAGACACCGAAAATCAGTGTGGAGACAATCGCGATCACCAGCCCCACCATAGTTTCGTAAGGCAGTAATTTCAGACGCTCATGAACCTGCATATTGACACTGCCGCCGGTCGCATGGAAGAAGCTGCCGTGCGGCATCTGGTCGAGCACCACCGCACCGGCGTGGATCATCGCCGCCCCGGCCAGCGCACTCACACCCAGATCAAGCAGCGTGGAGCTGAATACCGCAGAGGCCACCGCCGTACCCGCTGTGGTGGACGCGGTTGCCATGGACATCAGTGCCCCGGAAATCGGTGCCAGCAGATAGGATGGCAGACCGGACGCCGTCAGGCCGTTAATTAACACATCTTTCAGGCCGGAGTTGGCGATAATCCCCGCCAGGGTTCCGGTTCCCAGCAGCATAATGGCCACCGGTGCCATCCGGCTCAGCCCGGAGGTAATAAAGTGATTGGACTGACGGATACGTCCCATAATCAGCGCACCGGCCAGGCCGCCGAGCGGCAGCGCAATCAGCGGGTCAATGCTGATACCGGCGATCGGACGCAGTGACAGCAGAAAAATAGCTACCAACGGTGCACTCATCGCCGCCCAGAAGCCCGGCAATCTGCCGTCATGGTGAGCCGCAATCAGCTCTTCCTGTGTCACTTTTGAACCACGGTGAACCAGACGCTTCGCCAGAAAATATGCCACGATCAGCCCGAAAATGCCCGGGATAATCCCCGCCGCCATCAGTGATGTCAGCGGCACGTTAAAGTTATCCGCCGCCGCAATGGTGTTCGGGTTCGGTGACATCACGTTCCCCGCTTTACCGCCGCCGATCATCGCCAGCAGAATCGCCATTTTGGACAGATCCGCGCGGTGCGCAATCGCCAGTGCAATCGGTGAAACCGTAATAACCGCCACGTCGATAAACACACCGACGGCTGTCAGTAACAGGGTTGCCACCGCCAGCGCCAGCAGCGCCCGCTTCTCACCCACTTTGCGGACAATAGTTTCCGCAATGGTATTTGCCGCACCGGACTCAATCAGTACCCCGGCCAGCACACCCGCCGCCAGAATACGCAGCACCGCGTTAGTGATCCCCTGGGCACCGGTCACCATCAGTGTCACCGTCTGCACCAGATCCGCGCCGCCGACCAATCCTCCGGCCAGCGCCCCCGCCATCATCCCGTATACCGGCGGTACTTTTTTCAGTATTAACCCTATCGCCACGACCAGCGCAACCATTGCGCCCAAAGCTGAAACAGTCACCATGTGCAGACTCCTGCTGTAGTTATGATTATTCGGACAGAACAGGATGCATTATGGCGGCAGCCATCAGGTTAAGCTTGAGAGGTTCCGACAAAAAAGAACGGGCTGAAACCGCGTATTTTGTACAAACGCACAAATCACAGATCGGTCAGAATACCAAAATAAAGCTGAATCATTGATTCTAATTTATTGATATTTAAGCCAGTAATCGATTCAACACGCTGAAGGCGGTAACGGAGGGTATTTGTGTGAATATGCAGCGTTTTTGTGGTTTGAGACAGATCACAATTCTGATCAAAATAGGTCTTCAGGGTATGACACAGCACACGGCGGCTGTCCGCCGCTTTCAGTTTCTGCCAGGCGGAAGCCAGTTCAGCGGCCTGCCAGCTCTCCTGAAATCCCTGTAACAGCGCGGGTAATTTAACTTCATCATAAAAAATGGTTTTCTGGCGGCTGTACGCCGGGGTCTGCCCCAGTTGCTGCACAGCGCAGGCACTCTGCCAGGAGCGGTGCAGGCCATTGTGTCCGTGAAAAAAACCACCGACATACATCAGCAGATCCGGCAGCTGGCGGCGCAGTGCCTGTAACTGCTTCTGCACCGGAGAGAGCGGCTGAAAATCCGCATCACAGGCCACCGGTTTCAGTACCACCAGGGAATTTATTCCCCGGATACTGACCAGCAGATCCATTTTCAGATTATCAATATAGTCCACCAGACGGTGAAACTGCTCGTGATCAGGCGCTGGCAGTGCGAGGATCAGGGCAATGCGGGGTTTATCTGGGGAGATCCCGAGATAGGCGGCGATGGATTTTACTGACTGCGGCTGCTGCTCCGGGCTTATCAGCTGGCTGACCAGCTCATCACGGTAACGACGATCCCACTGGGATTTTTCCAGCAGATCGGCCTGCTCCAGCACTAATTCGGCCGCCATGCGCACCAGTTCGGCGTAGTTGCGCACTTCATCCGGTTTGCCGGAAATCCCGACCACACCCACCATGGTATCGCGGAAAATCACCGGCAGATTAATGCCCGGTTTCACGCCTTTCAGCGTGGCAGCCGTCGCTTCGTCTATTTCCACAATCCGGTTTTCTGTCAGCGCCAGCACCGCACCCTCGTGACGCTGATTGACCCGCTGCGGGTCACCGGACGCAATAATCACTCCCTGTGCATTCATCACATTCACGGAGTAACTGAGGATTTGCATCGCCCGCTGAACAATCAGCCGGGCGGTGCGCTGATCGAGCTGAACCGGTGTCATATCAGGACGGATTCTGTGCCTGGCGTGCTGCCGCAATGGCAGACTCAATGGCTTTTCTGGCCAGCGGACTGTTGCGCCAGCAGGTGGAGCCGGTGAGTGCCGCACCGGCACTCAGCAGGGATTGGGCATCTGCGGCGGCAAGCTGGTTAAGATCAGAAAAACCCATTTGCTCAAGGCGTTCGATAACTTTCGTGCCCACGCCCTTTACCGCCAGTAAAACTGCCTTGTCTTCAGACGAAAAAGCCATAATATCCCCGTCAGTGATTATCAGAAAATACTATGGCTACCATAACAGATTGCGGCGGAAACGGGAGCATTGTTATCAGCCCTCAATCGCCTCGCGCAGTTTTTTCATGGCATTTTTTTCCAGCTGACGGACGCGCTCTGCAGAAACGCCGTATTTATCCGCCAGTTCCTGGAGGGTGGTTTTGCTGTCATCATCCAGCCAGCGGGCACGGATAATGTCACGACTGCGCTCATCCAGTGAATCAATCGCCAGGGTGAGTTTGTCCGTGGCGTGGTTATCCCAGTTATCTTCCTCGATTTCATCCGCGAAATCAGAGGATTTATCTTCCAGGAACAGTGCCGGTGCCACCACAGGGTGATCGCCGTCGTCGTCATCGGACATATCAAATGCCATGTCCTGCGCCGCCATACGGGATTCCATTTCCAGCACATCTTTGCTGGTTACCCCCAACTCTTTCGCCACCATTTCCACTTCGTCCTGGTTAAACCAGCCCAGACGTTTTTTGGATTTGCGCAGATTAAAAAACAGTTTGCGCTGTGCTTTGGTGGTGGCGATTTTAACGATGCGCCAGTTACGCAGCACATACTCATGAATTTCAGCTTTGATCCAGTGAACCGCAAACGACACCAGGCGCACACCCATTTCCGGGTTAAAACGGCGCACGGCTTTCATCAGCCCGATGTTGCCTTCCTGGATAAGATCCGCCTGAGGCAGGCCATAACCTGAATAACTGCGGGCGACATGGATAACAAACCGCAGATGCGACATGATCAGTTTTTTCGCGGCCTCAAGGTCGCCGTCATAATACAGACGCTCAGCCAGCTCTTTTTCTTCTTCGGCTGTCAGCATCGGATACTGGTTAGCTGCCCGGATATAGGCCTCAATGCTCCCTTGCGGAACTAAAACAGGGAATTGCGTATCTTTAGTCATTCAGTCCTCAGTACAAATAAAAATGACGTCGGCAGACGGTAATGGTGAATAGTGTACAACACAGGACGGAGTTACGCCTATCACTTAGTGCCGGCGTTGTCATTTGGTTGAATGTAAACCGGTGATGCGGGATACCCGGCGGGATAATGCCCCGCCGGATAATGAGACAGCTACTGCGGCATAAAATTCCGTAAATGGCGGACCGTTGCCAGCCAGGCGGCAACCCAGCCAATCATACCGGACACCAGCACAATCAGCAGTGCTTCGTCCCAATCCAGCCCGGTCAGTGCAAATGTGGTGCCGAAAATTTTGGACACATCCGTCACAACATCCCCCAGTTTCCAGACCAGCAGAGAGGATAACACCAGTGACAATATTGCGCCGAACGCCCCGAGCAGCATTCCGCCGTTGAGGAACGGGCGCAGAATAAAACCGTCTGTCGCACCGATCAGTTTCATCACATTGATGGTTTCTCGGCGGCTGAAAATATTGAGCCGCACACTGTTGCCGATCACCAGGAACAGGGCCACAACCATCAGCACCCCGATCAGCGAGGCAATCTGCCCCACCAGGCCGGTCAGTGCCGCCAGCCGGGCAAACCAGCTGTCATCCATCCGCACCTCATCAATCCCGGACAGTGCCGTGACACGATCACGCAGGGTGGAGAGCGTTTCGCTGCTCTGCATATCCACTTTCGGTGTGACGATAGCCACTGCCGGCAGCGGGTTTTCTTCCAGCATATCCAGCGCGGTACTGAATCCGGACCAGGCGCGGAATTCGGTTATCGCCTGGTCGCGGGAGAGATAATTAACGCTCTCCACGCCGTCGAGCGCTTTCAGCTCGTCCGCCAGTTTCTGACCGCCCTGTTCATCCAGACCTTTATCCAGATAAACGGTCAGTTGCGGGGTCGGATACCACTGTTCCGCCGCATGGCTGACGTTTTTCCAGACGATATAAAAGACACTCGGCAGTGTCAGGGAGATTGCAATCACCATCACTGTCAGCAGTGTTGACAGCGGCTGGCGCAGCATATCGCCCAGCGTGTTTACCCACGCATGCCGCCACTGTTCCCGCCAGCCGCCTTTCAGCGCTTTGGCTTTGGACGGCATTTTTTTTACGGGTTTACGCGGTTGTTTAGCCATGATGACCTCCCGCCATGCGTCCCTGACTCAGCGTCAGCACGCGGTAATTACGCCGTTCAATCAGCATGATATCGTGTGTTGCCATCAGTACGGTGACACCCACACGGTTAAACTCTTCAAACAGCCTTAAAATGCCTTCTGACAGCTCACTGTCCAGGTTACCGGTCGGTTCATCCGCCAGCAGCACCATCGGTTTATTGACCACCGCACGGGCAATGCCCACGCGCTGCTGTTCACCGCCGGAGAGCTGCACCGGGAAGTTACGGGCCTTATCCAGCAGACCGACTTTATCCAGCGCGGCACTGACGCGGCGGCGGATATCTTCCGGGCTGGCACCGGCAATGATCAGCGGCATCGCCACATTGTCATATACCGTGCGATCCAGCAGCAGATGGTGATCCTGAAAAATCATGCCGATTTGGCGGCGCAGGAAAGGCACTTCACGGTTTTTCAGACGGCTGATGTTGTGGCCGTCAAATAAAATGGTGCCGTCACTGGGTCGCTCAATCCCACAAATCAGTTTCAGCAGGGTACTCTTCCCTGCGCCGGAATGGCCGGTCAGGAAGACCATCTCCGCCGGGCGGATATGGAAATCCACCCCCTGGAGCGCCTGACGGCCGCCTAAATAGGCTTTACTGACGTGTTCAAAGCGAATCATGGATGATTAATCCTCCCGGGCAAAAAGTGCCTCAATAAAATCACCGGCTTTGAAAGGACGCAGATCTTCAATACCTTCACCCACTCCGATATACCGGATAGGAATACCGAACTGGTCTGCAATGGCAAAGATCACACCGCCTTTCGCCGTTCCGTCAAGTTTGGTCAGAGTCAGCCCGGTCAGGCCGACCGCTTCATTAAAGAGACGCGCCTGGCTGACAGCGTTCTGTCCGGTACTGGCATCTAATGTCAGCATAATCTCGTGCGGGGCATCTTCATCAAGTTTCTTCATCACCCGCACGATTTTCTTAAGTTCTTCCATCAGGTGCGCTTTGTTCTGCAGACGCCCTGCGGTGTCCGCAATCAGCACATCCACCCCTTTGGCTTTGGCGGACTGGATGGCATCAAAAATCACCGAGGCCGGATCCGCGCCGGTGTGCTGTGCCACCACCGGGATATTGTTGCGCTCACCCCAGACCTGGAGCTGTTCCACCGCCGCCGCACGGAAGGTATCTCCGGCAGCCAGCATGACCGATTTACCCTGAGCCTGATACTGACGCGCCATTTTACCGATGGTGGTGGTTTTACCGACACCGTTGACGCCGACCATCAGGATCACATACGGCTTTTTATCTTCAATTTCCAGCGGCTTATCGACTGTTGCCAGGATTTCGCCCATTTCTTCGCGCAGTTTGACGAATAAGGCTTCCGCGTCTTTCAGATCACGGCGGCTGGCATGCTGAGTCAGACTGGTGATGATCTTACGGGTGGTTTCCACACCGACATCAGCCACCAGCAATTGTTCTTCCAGCTCTTCAAACAGATCGTCATCGATCTTTTTGCCACGGAAGATCCCGAAGAAACCGGAACCGATATTCTCACGGGTGCGTACCAGGCTGCGTTTCAGACGGGCAAAGAACCCTTCTTTTGCCGGTCTTTCCTGCGTATCCGCCGGTGCCGGGGATTCATTTTCAACCAGTGCCGCGTCCTGTGCTTCCGCTTCGGCTTCCGCGAGACGGCGTGCCTCTTCCTCTTGCGCAAGACGCTGTTCTTCGGCCAGACGCACCTGTTCAGCCGCTTCGGCATCACGCTGTTTCTGCTCTTGAGCTAAACGCTGCTGTTCTGCGGCCTGCTCTTCGGCCAGCCGTTTTTCTTCCGCGATACGCTGTTGTTTCGCGAGTTCCGCGTCACGCAGTGCCTGCTCTTCCGCGCGGCGCTGTTCTTCTTCCGCACGGCGCTGTGCTGCGGCCTGTTCTTCCGCCAGCCGTTTTTCTTCCGCGATACGCTGCTGTTTCGCGGCTTCCGCATCGCGCAGTGCCTGCTCCTGCGCACGGCGCTGTTCTTCTTCCGCACGCTGCTGCTCTGCAGCCTGTGCTTCCGCATCACGCAGTGCCTGCTCTTTCAGGCGGCGCTGTTCTTCCTCAGCACGCTGCTGCTCAGCCGCCTGTTCTTCCGCCAGGCGTTTTTCTTCTGCCAGACGCTGCTGTTTCGCGGCTTCCGCATCGCGCAGTGCCTGCTCTTTCAGCTGACGCTGTTCTTCTTCCGCACGCTGCTGCTCAGCCGCCTGTTCTTCCGCCTGACGTTTTTCTTCTGCCTGACGTGCCTGTTCCGCTGCCTCTGCATCACGGCGGACCTGTTCTTCGGCTAAACGTGCCTGTTCTTCCTGAGCCGCCTGTTCCTGCTGCGCCTGTTCATCTTCTTTACGGCCAAAACCCAGCCAGGAAAAAAAACCTTTTTTCTTCTCTTTTGCCACAGCCACTATACTCCTTGCATACTGCCACCCGTCACCTTCCGGCACGGTATGTCCGGAAAATCCTGAGCAGATATGGCGTCTTTATCATCATTAATTGCAAATCAGACGCAGTCTATCATTTCACAGGATGGTTGCGCATCGGCTTTCCGTAATTTCATATTAAATTTAAACGAATTTTTACAAAACCTGCGTATAATATTCCGCTGTTTTCCCGTCTGTTATTCATATTTCTGAATCAATAATTTCAGAATTAATAAGTTACGAAGGTTATGGTTAAAAAAGTTCAAACCGCACCACAAGGGCAGATCCGCATTATCGCCGGTCTCTGGCGCGGACGTAAACTGCCGGTTCTGACACATGACGGCCTGCGCCCGACCACTGATCGCGTGCGCGAAACCCTGTTTAACTGGCTGATGCCGGTGATTAACGGCGCGCGCTGTCTTGATGCGTTTGCAGGCAGCGGCGCACTCGGTTTTGAGGCACTTTCCCGCTATGCCTCCGCCGTGACATTTACAGAACTCAACCGCGCTGTTGCGGCTCAGATCAGCGCCAATGCCCGTCTGCTCAAATGTGAACAGGCCACTGTCATTAATCAGAGCGCTCTGCAGTTTCTGGCACAGCCGGGAACGCCGTTTGATGTGGTGTTTCTCGACCCGCCGTTCCGTAAAGGGCTGCTTCAGGAAACCGTTGATTTACTGGAGCAGAATAACTGGCTCAGCCCGGAAGCAATGATCTACATTGAAGCCGAGGCGGAATCAGACACACTGGTTGTTCCGGGTAACTGGGTGTGCCACCGGGAGAAGGTGGCCGGCCAGGTTGCGTATCGTCTTTATCTGCGTCAGACGCAGACGACTGAACAGGAGTCCGTATGTTCCTGATTAATATTGGCCGCATACTGATGCTGGCCGTCTGGGGTTTTCTGATTTTCAGCCTGGTGCATCCGTTCCCGAAACCGCTGAATATCTTTATGCATATCGCCACCTTTTTTATGGTGGTGATGCACGGGCTGCTGATGTCGCTGTTCAATGCCGGTCAGCCGCAGGATAAGAAACTGCCAGCCGCCGGTAAAGTGTGTGTCTTTTTATTCGGTGTGTTTGAACTGCTCGCCCTGCTGCGCCGCCAGCAGGCAGAACCGAAAGATCAGGATAAATCCTGATCAGCGCAGCGGCTCATAACGGATAAACCGCGTCCCCTGCATTGACAGCGTTCCGCGTGAATGCAGGGCAATCTCCTTATACTCATCCTCTTTGATGTACACCACAATGGTTTTCCCCGACAGCGGCGTGAAATGCACCTCATAACGGAAGGTTTCCGGGAAAACCACATCCCGCTCACGGGAACGCATATTCGGGTACGGATAATCCTTTTTCTCTGTCACTGTGACCTGATATGTCGCTACCGCAGAGTGGTCGTTTATCTCATTTTGTTTGCGCTGTTCAAAGAAGCGGCGGGTCGCCAGGATAATAATCAAAGCGGCGACAATAAAACCTAACAAACCGAATTTGTTCATGAGTATGGTTGTTTTCCTGCAATCTGGTTGATCGTGTTCTGTAAATACGGGATATTATCAAATATTCAGGTGTTAATCGCCATCAACATACCTCAAGGACACCCTATGAATTGGCCATTTATTGCTGTACTTTTTTCCGGCTGGCTCTATATCGACGCCGCCTACCGGGGACCAAACTGGCAGCGCTGGGTTTTCCGTCCCGTCACCCTGCTGCTGTTGCTGCTGTGGGCGTGGAGCGGGGATTACGGGCTGGATATCTCCGGGTATCTGGTGTGTGTCGGGCTGTTAGTGGCCATTGTCTCCGATACCATCCGCCTGGTTGCTGATAATAAAATCGACCTGTCACTGTATACCAGTGCCGTGTTTTATCTGCTCTATGCCCTGAGTTTCGCCCTGCTTAATAATTTCACCTTCTATATTCCGCTGATGATTGCCGTACCGGTGATTGCCATTGCGGTACTCGCACTGCTCTGGTACAAACTCGGCGATCATAAAGTACCGGTGCTGACAGCGCTTCTCAGTGCGCTGGTGATGGGCTGGATTGCCGGAGAGCAGTTCTTCGGGCTGGGTACCGATTACAACTTCTCCCTGATGATCGGGGCATTCTGCCTGGTGCTGAACCTGATCCTGTGGCTGATTAACCGCTTCCTGTTTACCTTTAAACTTGCCAAAGCGGTATATTCCACCTTCTATTTCCTCGGGCATTTCCTGATTGTCCGCGCCATCACGCTGATGTAATTCTGCTTCTGACAACAGGAGCGCACAATTTGCCAATAATTATGCGCCCCTGTTGTTGACTCTGGAGTAGACTCCAATGTGTACACTTCCTGTTAATGAGAAAAATTAACATCAACTCACCGTTGAACAGGGAGGTGTTTATGCACCCGAACAAAGAACATCATGAGCATACTCATACCAGCAGCTGCTGCGGCAGCAAATCTGCCTGCACCACCGGCGGAAAGAGTGAGTCACAGGCTCATCAGACACACGACCATACCGCACACGATCACAGTGAGCATGAACATCCGGAACACGACGACGATGAGTCCCGTGCGCATGGTCATGCCCCGCACGATCATGCGCATTCTGAACACGACCATGACCACGCCGGTCATGAACACGCACACGGCAGCTGCTGTTCACACGATCACACCGCCCCGGATGATACCGCACTGCCTGAATTAAGCGGCAGCCAGCGTTACAACTGGCAGGTGGAAGGGATGGACTGCCCGAGCTGTGCGCGCAAGATTGAAACTGCCGTCCTGAAAATTGCGGCGGTCACCCAGGCAAAAGTGATGTTTGCCACCGAAAAGCTGGTGGTGGATGCCGCCGGGGATGTCCGCGCGGATGTGACCAGTGCTGTTCAGCAGGCCGGATTTGTGCTCTGGGATCTGAACGGCGGCAGCGCCGCACCGAAGAAAAAAGAAGAGCAGAGCCTGCTGAAACAGGCAACACCGATGCTGATTCTGGCGGTGCTGATTGCCCTCAGCTACGCCCTGGAGTTTGTGAACCCGGAGTTCGGCAAATACGCCTTTATCGCCTCAACGCTGATCGGGCTGTTCCCGATCGCCAAAAGCTCGCTGCGTCTTATCCGCTCCGGCACCCCGTTTGCGATTGAAACGCTGATGACGGTCGCGGCAGTCGGCGCCATAATTATCGGCGCCACTGAAGAAGCGGCCATGGTTATCCTGCTGTTCCTGCTGGGCGAAATGCTGGAATCCTATGCGGCAGGCCGTGCACGGCGGGGAGTCAGCGCGCTGATGGCCCTGGTGCCGGAAGATGCGGTGGTGATTAAGGACGGGCAGAAAGTACCCGTACCGGTTGCACAGCTGCGTCCCGGCGACGTTATTGAAATCGCACCTGGCGGACGCCTGCCGACAGATGCCGAACTTCTCAGTGAGTTTGCAAGCTTTGACGAAAGCGCCCTGACCGGGGAATCCGTCCCGGTTGAACGGGCACAGGGTGAAAAAGTCGCCGCAGGTTCGCTGTCAGTGGATCGCGCAGTGCAGATGAAAGTGGTCTCCGAGCAGGGTCAGAACGCCATCGACCGTATTCTGACACTGATTGAGGAAGCGGAAGAGCGCCGTGCACCAATCGAACGCTTTATCGACCGTTTCAGCCGTTACTATACGCCGATGATCATGCTGTTCTCCGCCCTGGTGATTGTCATTCCGCCGCTGTTTATGGGCCAGGAATGGTATCCGTGGATCTACCGAGGTCTGACACTGCTGCTGATTGGTTGTCCGTGCGCACTGGTAATCTCCACCCCGGCTGCGATTACCTCCGCGCTGGCCGCCGCCACCCGCCGTGGTGCGCTGATCAAAGGTGGTGCCGCACTGGAGCAGCTGGGTACCGTAACCACTGTCGCGCTGGATAAAACCGGTACGCTGACAGAGGGTAAACCGCAGGTGACTGATATTGTTGCCCTGAATAATCACAGTGATGCGGATGTGCTGACGTTTGCCTCCGCCGTGGAAAGCGGGTCACATCACCCGTTAGCCAAAGCAATTCTGGAGCGCACCGAAGCTCAGGGGCTGACCATCACCGAAGCGGAAAACCGCAAAGCCCATGCCGGTAAAGGGGTTGAAGGTGAACTCAGCGGCGTGACCATCCTGGTCAGCGCGCCGGGTAAACTGGCTGACGGACTGCTGACTGATGCCGCTGCGGCAGACGTCACCCGGCTGGAAAATGAAGGAAAAACTGTCGTAGCTGTGGTTGCAGGCAACCGGCTGACCGGACTTATCGCCATGCAGGATACCCTGCGCAGTGATGCCATTGAAGCTATCGGACAACTGAAAGCCATGGGTGTCAGCGCCGTGATGCTGACCGGGGATAACCCGCGTGCGGCGGCCGCTATCGCCGGTACCATCGGCATGGATTTCCGTGCCGGACTGATGCCTGAAGATAAAGTCAAAGCGGTGATGGCGCTGAATAATGAGCATCACACCATGATGGTCGGCGACGGTATCAATGATGCCCCGGCAATGAAAGCTGCCAGTATCGGGGTTGCCATGGGCAGCGGGACCGATGTGGCACTGGAAACCGCCGATGCCGCACTGACTCACAACCGCCTGACCGGCATTGCTGAAGTGATCACGCTGTCACGGGCCACCCGTAAGATCATCCGCGAGAACATTACTATCGCGCTGGGTCTGAAAGCGGTGTTCCTGGTCACCACACTGATGGGGCTGACCGGCCTGTGGGTTGCGGTTCTGGCTGACTCCGGTGCAACCGCGCTGGTGACCGCCAACGCCGTCCGCCTGCTGCGGGTCATGAAAAAATAACCGCCGGTTACTGACTGAAAAGGGATGCTGCGGCATCCCTTTTTTTTATCTCACCACCAGAATCGTAGCTTTAATGTGTTTGAGATAGGCCACAATCGTGAAGGTGACAATCACCAGCAGCGACCAGGATGCCCATTTCCCGGCATGCACGGTCGCCCACGCCCCGATCTGGTTCGGATACTGCCAGACACCGAAAAAGGTGCCGAAATTTTCCGCCAGCCAGATAAAAAAGCCGATCAGCACAAAACTCAGTAACAACGGCATTTTGCGCTCTTTATCATACGGCGTGTAATAAACCATAGTCCGCGCATACAGCCCGAGAATAAAGGCGGTGAGATACCAGCGGTAATCGCCGGTGAAGTGATGAGCAAAGAAATTCACATAAATCGCCAGCGCAATCAGGGTCGCCAGCCAGTACGGCGGGAAGTTTTCAATCCGGACGTTCAGGAAGCGCCACGCCTGAATCACATAACTGCCGACAGCCGCATACATAAACCCGGTGAATAACGGCACATTCCATAATTTGGTATACGCGTCATCAGGATAACTCCACGAGCCGATAGCGGAAGAGGTTTTAAACAGCTCCATGACAAAACCGACCACATGGAAAATACAGATGGCTTTCAGTTCATCCGTGGTTTCCAGCTTTTTCCACACCATCGCGGCCTGAAACAGAACTGCCAGGATCAGCAGAAAATCATAACGGGGGATCCCCGCGACACCGGCGGCAGGCACCAGAAACAGGGCGAGAAAAAAGAAGGCGGCAAACAGGCACGCCCGCGCCTCTTTCAGACCGAAAAACCAGAATTCAAGGATAAACCGGCGCCAGCCGGTCAGAGACGAGTGTTTCTGCGCCAGCAGAAAGGTATCAAAGCGGTCAAGCATGGTTCAGTCCCTGAAAGATGGATTACAGCGCACTCTCTTTTTTGCGGATCAGATAGCGGTACGGCGCGGTTTCAGCTTCCTGAGCTACCAGTTCATGCTCCATAAAACGGCAGAACCCGGGAATGTCCCGCGTGGTTGCAGGATCATCCGCTACCACCAGCAAAACTTCACCGGTATTCATCCCGCGGATGGTTTTACGCACCAGCATCACCGGCTCCGGGCAGCGCAGCCCGAGTGTGTCGAGTGTTTTATCGGCACAGGAAAAAGTATCAGACATCATTATTGTCCTGTTAAGTAACGAATCCGGGAATTATACCGGAAATAAAAGTCCTGCGCCGCTTCTGTGTTTTTAATCCGTCAGGCTAAAAATTGATATTTATTCAGCGGCCACTTCCGGTCAGGCTCAGAGCTCCCCGCATGGAGAAATAATGATGAAAATATCTGTGAAATCCGTTTTGATACCGGCAGTCATGGCCTCTGTACTGGTCGTGCCGCATACCGCTGATGCCTGTACTCGGTTTGTGTATCACGGTGAAAATGATCTGCATATGACCGCCCGGTCAATGGACTGGTCAAAACCCGCCGGAACTAATCTGTGGATCTTTCCGCGAGGCATGCACAGAGAAAGCGTCCCCGGCAATCAGGGCATCGCATGGACATCCCGTTACGGCAGTGTGATTGCCTCCGCCGATGATATGGCGACCACTGACGGCCTGAACGAAAAAGGGTTATCCGCCAATCAGCTCTGGCTGACGGAATCGGTCTATCCGGATTTCGGCAGCGGGGATAAAATCATGCCCGTTTCAATATGGGCGCAATATGTGCTGGATAATTTTGCCACAGTCAAAGAAGCCGTTGAGGAATTAAAAAAAGAAACTTTTGTTATAGTCACAGATAATGAGCCGGGAACAGACCGCCTGGTGTCACTGCATTTATCCGTTTCAGATGCTGCCGGTGACAGTGCCGTGATTGAATATATTGACGGGAAACTGGTTATTGATCATGGCAATGACAGTAACGTAGTCACCAATTCCCCGATCTTTAATGAACAACTCGCACTGGGCCGCTACTGGGAAGAAGTGGATGGCAGCACCATGCTGCCGGGCTCACGGCGCTCCACTGACCGGTTTGTCCGCGCAAAATTTTACAGTGAGCATATCCCGGAAAATCTCACCCCCGATGAAACCGTCGCTGCCGTTCTCAGTGTCATCCGCCATACCTCCGTGCCTTACCGGACAGCACAAACCCGGAATGCCACCGTCAGCGGCCCGGCGGATGCCCGCTCTTCAACCCGCTGGCGCAGCGTGGCAGATCACCGGAACAAGCGCTATTACTTTGATGCGGTGATGGCGCCCGGCCTGATTTGGGTGGATCTCAATAACATTGATTTCTCAGGAAACACCGGGACGGTCAGAAAACTGGCGCTGGGGAATGACCAGCAACACAGCTTTACCGGCAATGTGAACAGCCATTTCCGTAAATCTGAACCGTTTGAATTTATCGGAATCGGCAACAGAACAGAGCCACACTATTCAATCAGTGAATAACAGGAGACTCTCCCGGTTCCCTCCGGGAGAGTCCTTTGCTTTTGTTGCGCAAACGGCGTATTATTGCGCGCTGAGATTATTGGGTTCCCTCACCCCAACCACCAAAAAGGTACAATATGTTTGATTTATCTGCCCGCCAGCGGCGCACTGCGCTTATCTGGTTATCACTTTTTCATGTTCTGATCATTACCTCCAGTAACTACCTGGTGCAGTTGCCGATCACCGTTTTCGGCTTCCATACCACCTGGGGGGCTTTCACGTTTCCGTTTATTTTCCTGGCGACCGACCTGACCGTCCGTATCTACGGCGCACCGCTGGCACGGCGGATTATCACCTCTGTGATGATCCCGGCTCTGGCGATTTCCTATGTGGTCTCCGCCCTGTTCTTTCAGGGGGAATGGGCCGGTTTTGAGGCACTGTCACACTTCAACCTGTTTGTGGCGCGGATTGCCGCCGCCAGCTTTATGGCGTATGCCCTGGGACAGATTCTGGATGTGAATGTCTTTAACCGCCTGCGCCAGAACCGCCGCTGGTATGTGGCACCGGCTGCCGCGATGTTTGTCGGTAACCTGATCGATACCCTGGCTTTCTTCTTTATCGCCTTCTGGCGCAGTACCGATCCGTTCATGGCGGCAAACTGGGTGGAAATCGCCCTGGTGGATTACAGTTTCAAAGTCACTATCTGCATGCTGTTCTTCCTGCCGGCCTACGGCGTGCTGCTTAATCTGATCCTGCGCTCTTTTTTTGCGCAACGCGCTGACGGCTCCCTGCCCGCGCATCACTGATTGTTCATTTTTCTGACACGCAGAGGCGCTATCCTGCCTCTGCGCTGTCGTCTGTATCACATTTTCCCGATCTGCCCCCGTGCTCCCGGCCCGTACAGTGCGTCAGCTCTCACATATCCGTTACTGTAACTGTTAGTCTGATTCAGACGGAATATCCCTCACTGACACCATAACGCGAATGCATTCAGGAGTTTGAGTATGTTAAAAGTGATCCAATCCCCGGCCAAATACATTCAGGGTCCGGACGCGCTTTACCATGTGGGTAAATACATCAGACCATTAGCGGAAAAAACGTTGGTGATTGCTGATAAATTTGTCCGCGAGCTGGTGGGCGATATTGTGAATGACAGCCTGAGCGAATACGAAGTCAGCGGTGTCTTTGAAACCTTCGGCGGCGAGTGTACTCACGAGGAGATCGACCGTCTGACCAAACTGGCGAAAAACCACAAATGCCAGGCGGTACTGGGTGTGGGCGGAGGTAAAACACTGGATACCGCCAAGGCCGTGGCGCATTTTGCCAAACTGCCGGTGATCATTGCCCCGACTATCGCATCAACGGATGCGCCGACCAGCGCACTGTCCGTTATCTATAATGAACTCGGTGCGTTCGACAGCTACCTGTTCTATCCGCAGAACCCGAACGTGGTGGTGATGGATACCAATATCATTGCCCGCGCGCCGGCACGTCTGCTGGTTGCCGGAATGGGTGATGCTCTGGCCACTTACTTTGAGGCACGTGCATGCAGCGCAGCCGGAAAAGCCACTATGGCAGGCGGCAGTACCACACTGGCGGCACTGGCACTGGCGAATCTCTGCTTTGATACTCTGCTCAGCGACGGCATCAAAGCCAAACTGGCGGTGGAAGCCGGAGTCAGCACCAAAGCGGTGGAAAACATCATTGAAGCCAACACCCTGCTCAGCGGGCTGGGCTTTGAAAGTGCCGGTCTTGCGGCAGCACACGCTATCCACAACGGCTTTACCGCGCTGGAAGAGTGCCACCACATGTACCACGGTGAAAAAGTGGCATTCGGCACCCTCGTGCAGTTAGTACTGGAAAATGCCCCGGCGGAAGAGCTGGAAACCGTACTGGAATTCTGTGCCCAGGTCGGTCTGCCAATCACCCTGGAAGAACTGGGTGTGGACAGCATCGGTACCGAGCTGGAAGAGAAAGTGATGGCGGTTGCCGAGCTGAGCTGCGCGGACAACGAAACCATCTACAACATGCCGTTTGAAGTCGATTCCGACCAGGTCTATGCCGCTATTATGGCCGCTGACCGCATGGGACGCGACTGGCTGTATTAATCTGCTGTTCTGTAACGCCCGGGCTAACCGGGCGTTATTGTCTGTAATCCGCCGCCGGTGATCATTATGCTGCGGGCAGGATCTCCGCAGCAATCGTATCAACCGCTGCTTTCAGTTCCTGTAGGGTGATAGTCTGATCTTTATTGCTCATCTGCTCACCTTTATTTTTACGGATCGCTTCAAGATATGGTTTTTTCGATACAGAATCGGTGATTTTCCATTCAAAATACATTGACGTATCCGCATCACGGTTGCCGATCGCCAGCTGTGTTCCGGCGACAATCAGCATCACCGGTAAGACCTCGTAGGGTTTGAAATCTTTATTGGTGACCTTAACGGCGGTAACCACGCCCTCAAAACGCAGCACACCCGGTGCGGCGGTTTCCGTCAGCTGATACCGTTTTGCCAGCTCACTTTTAATCTGCTGATTGGTGTAGTTGAGCAGAACAGTCATAAACTGTTTACCCATTTTGTTATTTTCATTCAGTGGCTTAAATACAACCGGCGTAAAGATAAGCTTTGTTTTCGGGCTTTCTGCGGTGAAATCGTCAGAACGCCAGGATTTAATCACCTCACCGGAGGCTGTTTCTGTTTCGGCCAGGCGCTGATAATCACTCAGAAAATCAGATTGTTCGGTGTGATCCGGTAAACGGCTTGAGCAGGCAGAAAGCAGGAATACCACGGAGACGGCAATAATATATTTAGTTACTGAATGTGATGCGAAGTTGTTCATTTTCCTCTCAATATCTTTATCATCTTCTTTAAAAATCCGCCCGATGCTAGCACCGGGCGGGAGAGAAAAGTGAATGGAAAATGCGATTTATACGTAATATTCAGCCGGTTTCTGTCATCCTTTATTTATGCCAGCGCCCTCGCCAGCAGGGATACCGGGTGCTCGCATTTTTTGCTGGTGGACATCTCAATCTGCCATTTGCAGGTTTCACAGTCACTGATCACCAGGTCAATACCGCTCTCCTCTATCTGGCGGAACAGCGGGGAACCAATCGCCTGTGATGTTTCGTAGTTTTCCTTTTTAAACCCGTAAGTTCCGGCGATACCACAGCATTGTGAATCCAGCACGATCAGTTCCACCCCCGGAATTGAGCGGATAAGCTCAAGGGAATAGGCCGTCCAGCCCATTTTTTCCATATGGCACGGCGTGTGATAACCGACTTTCAGCTGCGTGTGCCGCAGGACCGGCTTACGCCCGTCCTGCATCAGCCGGTAAAGATAGCGGGTCACCAGCTCTATGTTATCGCGCAGCGGCGCGGTATCCACATCCAGGATATGCGGATATTCATCCCGCAGGGTAAAAGCACAGGTGGAGGATGTCGCAATCACCGGCATCTTCTGTTCAACAATAGCTTTGGTGAGGGATTCCACATTCACCGCCGCCTGTTTTTTTGCCTGTTTTGCAAAACCGTTGGCGATCAGCGCCACACCACAGCATTTTTCCCGTTCCAGCAGCTGCACGCCGATCCCCATGCTGTTAAAGACCTTAATCACATCTTTACCGAGCTGCGGATGGTTATAATTCACATAACAACCGTGGAAGTACGCGACCTGTTCGCCGAATTTTGCCTGTTTTTCCTGCTGTTTTTTGTACCAGCGGCGGAAGGTACCGAAAGAATATTTCGGCAGCTCGCGGCGGTGATCAATTTTCAGAGCGGTATCCAGCAGTTTACGCACCGGTTTCAGGCCGGTGATGGTATTAACCACCGGCGCAAACGGTGAGGAGAGTGATCCCATCAGATCGGTGTGGCTCAGAATTGCATCGCGGATCTTAGGCCGTGACGGGGAATAGGTCAGTTTGGCACGGGCGATAATATCCCCGATGCGGACATCTGACGGGCACGCCACTTCGCAGCGTTTGCAGTTGGTGCAGAGGGTGAGCGCATCATCATACAGCATGGCGTCTTTCAGGCGCAGCCGCTCACCGTCCGGCCCCGCCTGTTTCGGGCCGGGATAATCCGGATTTACCTTCGCCACCGGGCAGTACGTTGTGCAGACTGTACATTTGATACAATTCTCGAATTGTGTTTGTCCCGTACTCATGCCTGAGCCTCCGTTACCGCCGCGCCAATCTGCGCCAGAATCTGTTCCGCTGCGTACATCGCAGTGACAAGAGAAACTCCCGCCCCGCAGCCCTCCTGTAACGGGTTATACCCGCCCAGTACCGCCCCAGCAGCATACAGGTTAGTGATAGTGCCGTGCGCATCCGCCGGATGCAGATATGCATCTGTCGCCACCCCGGCCTCCAGATAGCGCTGACGGGCAAACAGATCCGCCGATGTCCATTCCCGGCGCGGCAATGTTTCAGTCAGATTCAGATTCAGCAGCGGTTCATAGATATGATCAATATCGCTCGCCAGTCCGTTACTGAAGAAACTGCCGGTCGCCAGCACAAACTGCTCAGCCTGCACCGGAATATCACCGTGATTGCGGGTAAACAGCTGCGTGATCCGTTCACCGTCACGGCGGACAGAAATGACACTGTCTCCCGGCATCACAAACCCGCCCGCCCGGCGGAAACGGCGCAGTAATGCCTGATGCAGGCGGATCCCCGGCAGTGACGGCGGAAGGGTCGGCAGCTGATAAACGGTTTTATTCAGTTGCTGTTGTAAGAAGGCAATTCCGTCACTGTTTTCCGCCCCGAAACAGGCCGGTAAAATCAGGGTTTGTTCAGTGATCCCGCTCTGCGCCAGTTCATCAGCCAGCTCCTGCCGGTTTTGCGGCAAATCCAGCACACGGGCAATATTGACAGAGCGAAACTCACTCGGGTTATTACGTAATTTATCCAGGCACGGCAGATGCAGGGTATACGCCTGTGCCGGATATCCCTGACGGGTCAGTGCGGCAGCGGCCATTTCCGCCTGAAAATCAAGAAAACCGGTAATACTGATAACCGCAGCCGGCTGCCAGTCTGCTGCCATTTTTTCGCTCAGAACCGGCACCACATCCGGTGTCAGCCAGCTCATCCGCCATTGTCCGGCCGGAGTCAGACGCCAGTGATTACGCTCCGCCGATCCCTGTAACGGTAAAGTATCCAGCTGTAACAGCGCCATTGCCTGTGACACGCAGCGGCGCACCGCACTTTCCCCTATCACACTGTAGGGATGAGCAGGCGCCTGATGTGCAAGCGCCGCCAGTGCCGAAAGCGGCTCCGTGACCGGCTGCCCGTCCGGTAATGCCGAGAGCAGATCCAGTGACGCCGATGAGAAATGCATCGCGCTCTGTCCGGCGCTGATAATAGCGCAGCCCAGTCCGCTCTCTGCCAGCTTCACGCCGCAGGAGAGACCGGCAAGACCGCCGCCCGCAATAACCACATCATATTTCATGCTGCTCTCCCTGTTCTTCTGTCCCGCTGTTTTCCAGCCCGCATAATCCCTGATACACCCAGCCGGTAAATTCACTCTCCCGCAGCGCATTTCCCCACGCCACCGGACGCACACCTTTCCAGCGTTCATTCAGGAAATGCATCAGTTCGGTTTCGGATTTTTCAGCGGTGGTGACTTTCAGCTGAGTCAGCAGCTCCGCCGCACGGCAGGCGCACAGCTCGCCCTGGCAGGTGCCCATGCCGACACGGGTGCGGCGGCGCAGATCCAGCAGGTTATTCACCGTCAGGCTTTCTGTGGCATAGCGCACCTCACCGGCAGTGACCGCTTCACACTCACAGACCAGGCTTTTATCCAGCCGCGTGGTGTGCGGCAATTCTGCTGCGCGATCGCCGTGACGGTACACCGCCGATCCGCGTAACGGGGCAGGAAGGGAGATCACTTTGCGCAATGTCTGTTCCGCCGAATGCGCCGAACCCGGCAGCGGCTCCTCCGCCGTGGAACAGTGCGCCGTTATACCCAGCTTCTCGCACACCGCGTCTGTCGCCCACTCCGCCATCAGCCGGTAAGTCATCAGCTTGCCGCCGGTGATCGTGAGGAAGCCGCGCAGTCCGTCGCGTTTCTCATGATCCAGCAGCACAATCCCCCGGCTGATACTGCGCCCGGTCGGATCATCATCTGCCGCCACCAGCGGACGGACACCCGCGTACGCCCGCAGAATACGCGCCTGCGCCATCGCCGGAGCCAGCCGTGAGCCCTCGCGGATCAGGGTATCGACCTCATCCGCCGTGACAATCATGTTGTCGATATCATCATAAGGAATATGAACAGAAGTGGTACCGATCAGGGAAATGGTATCCCCCGGTACCAGGATATCCGCATCACCCGGTCTGCGGCAGCGGTTAATAACACGCTGGTTGAGGCGGTGCCCGAGGATCAGCAGTGATCCTTTGGCAGGCAGCATGCTGATATGCACTCCGGCAAAACCGGCGATACGCTGACTCCAGATCCCTGCCGCATTAACCACCACCGGCGCATACAGCGGATAACGGCGGTGATTCTGATGATCATAAACCTGCACGCCGGTTACCTGATCGCCCTGACGCAGTACATCCGTGACTTCGTGATAAGTCAGCACCTGCGCACCGTGCTCCCGCGCATCCAGCATATTGGCGGCGGTCAGGCGGAACGGATCCACGGTGCCGTCCGGCACTTTCACCGCCCCCAGCAGCGCCGGGTTTACCGACGGTTCAAAACGCAGTGCCTCCTGCGGGGACATCACCTGAGTATCAATACCTGCTGCGCGGCAGGCTTCAATAAACGTGGCCTGGTATGCCATCTCATCTTCCGGCAGTGTGATAAACAGGCCGTCGGTTTCCTCGACACAGTGGCGGGCAATGCGCCGCAGAATCCGGTTTTCCGAAATACATTCCCGGGCGGATTCCGGATCCGTCACCGCATATCGGGCACCGCTGTGCAGCAGGCCGTGGTTGCGGCCGGTCGCGCCGGTCGCGATATCAAACCGCTCCAGCAACAGGGTACGCAGGCCGCGCCGGGCACAGTCCCGCGCCATCCCGGCACCGGTTGCGCCACCGCCGATGATAATGACATCCGCTTCATTGACAGGTGAATCAGACATGGGTTCCTCTCAGTCATGTTCCTTTATTATGGTTATAGCTTAGCCGTTTTTTCTTCCTTTGTGATTGATAATGAGCAAAAACGAAAACAAAACACCAAAAATAAGAGCGAAATAATCCATAGTCGTGATGAATATCACATATACGCAACATCCGGACTTTCCCGCAGGAAATACCCGTAAACCGACTGATTTTCCGCCGGTTTTCTGTCTGATTCACACCTCTGAGATTTAGTTATTGTGCCGCCGCTGATATACGCTATGCTTTTAGCGCTAATTATATGTTTACCCTGTATATTTTATGTAACCGGAATAAAACAAAATAACTGCACACAAGTAATTACTTAGGTTATTACCTGAAATATCCGGTTATTCATCCGCAAAAATGCAAAATTAGCGCTTAAAACCCTTGGTTATATCAAATTTAAACGATCAGCTATTCGCTATACTTTGAACAGAATGTGATTTTATAACCAGTCAGTAACCGAAAATGATTAGCGTTTTTATCAACTGAAAGGATTCGGTTACTGATAACAATTTTAAGTACCCGTTTCAGATTTCGTTTTTACATTTTAACTTTCGATTTACCTGAACAATGGAGAAGCACAGTGCAAACCTTTAATGCCGATATCGCAATTATCGGAGCAGGCGGTGCAGGGCTGCGGGCGGCGATTGCCGCTGCGGAAGCTAACCCGAACCTGAAAATTGCTCTGATCTCAAAAGTTTACCCGATGCGCAGTCACACCGTGGCCGCAGAAGGCGGCTCTGCGGCTGTGACACAATCCCATGATTCCTATGATTATCATTTCAGTGATACGGTGTCCGGGGGCGACTGGTTATGTGAGCAGGATGTGGTGGAGTATTTTGTCGAACACTGTCCGACAGAAATGACCCAGCTGGAACTGTGGGGCTGCCCGTGGAGCCGCAAAGAAGACGGTTCCGTCAACGTGCGCCGTTTCGGCGGTATGAAAATCGAGCGGACCTGGTTTGCCGCCGATAAAACCGGCTTTCATATGCTACACACCCTGTTCCAGACCTCTCTGAAATACCCGCAGATCCAGCGTTTTGATGAGCATTTTGTCCTCGATATCATTGTGGATGAAGGCCATGTGCGCGGTCTGGTGGCACTCAACATGATGGAAGGGACAAAAATTCAGATCCGCGCCAATTCCGTGATTATGGCCACCGGCGGCGCCGGTCGTGTCTACCGCTATAATACCAATGGAGGGATTGTTACCGGTGACGGGATGGGAATGGCTTTCCGTCACGGCGTGCCGCTGCGGGATATGGAATTCGTTCAGTATCACCCGACCGGTCTGCCGGGTTCCGGTATTCTGATGACAGAAGGCTGCCGGGGCGAAGGCGGTATTCTGGTCAACAAAGACGGCTACCGCTATCTGCAGGATTACGGCATGGGGCCGGAAACCCCGCTCGGCCATCCGGAAAACAAATACATGGAACTCGGCCCGCGCGATAAAGTCTCCCAGGCGTTCTGGCACGAGTGGCGCAAAGGCCGGACTATCAAAACCAGCCGCGGTGATGTGGTTTATCTGGATCTGCGTCATCTCGGCGAGAAAAAACTGCTGGAGCGCCTGCCGTTTATCTGCGAGCTTGCGAAAGCCTATGTCGGCGTGGACCCGGTCAAAGAGCCGATCCCTGTCCGTCCGACCGCGCACTACACCATGGGCGGTATCGAAACCGATCAGCGCTGTGAAACCCGCATCAAAGGGCTGTTTGCTGTCGGTGAGTGTTCCTCCGTCGGTCTGCACGGCGCTAACCGCCTCGGTTCCAACTCCCTGGCGGAACTGGTGGTTTTCGGTCGTCTGGCCGGGGAAGAAGCGGCTAAGCACGCACAGGAAACGCACGCTGCCAACAGTAATGCTATCGATGCCCGCACTGCTGACATTGAAAACAATCTGAAAGCGCTGATGAACCAGAAAGGCACCGAAAGCTGGGCAAAACTGCGTGATGAGATGGGTGAGGCAATGGAAGAAGGCTGCGGTATCTACCGCACACCGGAACTGATGCAGAAAACCATCGATAAACTGGCTGAGCTGAAAGAGCGCTTCAGACGCGTTGAAATCACTGACCGCTCCTCTGTCTTCAATACCGACCTGCTCTACACTATTGAGCTGGGCTTTGGTCTGGATGTCGCGGAATGTATGGCGCACTCCGCCTTTAACCGTAAAGAATCACGCGGCGCACACCAGCGTCTGGATGAAGGCTGTACTGAGCGCGACGATGTCAATTTCCTGAAACACACCCTCGCCTTCCACAATCCGGACGGTTCGCCGCATCTGGAATACAGTGATGTGAAGATAACCAAATCCGCCCCGGCAAAACGTGTCTACGGTGGTGAAGCGGCGGCGGCTGAACAGGCGGCAAAAGAGAAGGAAAACGTCAATGGCTGAGATGAAAATGCTGAAAATGTCAGTGATGCGCTATAACCCGGAAACGGATAATGAGCCGCACGCTGTCACGTATCAGGTGCCTTACGATGAGCAGACGTCACTGCTGGATGCGCTGGGCTATATCAAAGACAACCTGGCGCCGGATCTCTCCTACCGCTGGTCCTGCCGGATGGCTATCTGCGGCTCCTGCGGCATGATGGTCAATAAGGTGCCGAAGCTCGCCTGTAAAACCTTCCTGCGCGAATATCCGCAGGGCATGGACATTGAGGCACTCGGCAACTTCCCGATCGAGCGCGACCTGGTTGTGGATATGACGCACTTTATCGAGAGCCTGGAAGCTATCAAGCCTTATATCATCGGCAATGACCGCAAACCGTCCGAAGGCCCGAATAACCAGACCCCGGGACAGATGGCGAAATACCATCAGTTTTCCGGCTGCATTAACTGCGGTCTGTGCTACGCGGCCTGTCCGCAGTTTGGTCTGAATCCGGAATTCCTCGGTCCGGGTGTGCTGACACTGGCGCAGCGTTATAACACCGACAGCCGCGATCACGGCAAAAAAGAGCGGATGAAACAAATCAACGGCGATAACGGCGTATGGACCTGTACCTTCGTGGGTTACTGCTCGGAAGTCTGTCCGAAACATGTGGACCCGGCAGCCGCCATTCAGCAGGGTAAAGCCGCCAGTGCGGAAGATTACATTATTGCCCGTCTGAAACCACAATAAGGAAGAGAGAAATGACGACCAAACGTAAGCCTTATGTGCGTGAAATGACACCGACATGGTGGAATAAACTCGGTTTTTACCGTTTTTATATGCTGCGGGAAGGCACCGCAGTGGTCCAGCTCTGGTTCAGCCTGCTGGTTATGTACGGCGTTTACTGTCTTAAGGGCGGCCCGGCGGACTGGGCAGGTTATGTCCACTTCCTGCAGAATCCGGTGGTGGTACTGGTTAATATCCTGACTCTGGCCGGTACCCTGCTGCACACGGTGACCTGGTTCCAGCTGGCACCGAAAGCCGTCAATATTGTTATCAAAGACGAAAAAATGGGACCGGAGCCGATTGTCCGTCTGCTCTGGGTGGTGACCCTCATTGTTAACGCCGTCATTCTGGCCGTTGCGTTACTGTGATAAGGAAGGAAACTGATATGATTAATCCGAATCCGAAACGCTCACAGGAACCGGTTTTCTGGGGATTGTTTGGCGCAGGCGGCATGTGGAGTGCCATTGTTTCACCGGCCGTTATTGTGCTGCTGGCTTTTCTGGTCCCGTTTGCTGTGGCACCGGATATGCTCAGTTACAGCCGTATCCTGGCCTTCTGTCAGGGCTTTATCGGCAAGGTTTTCCTGCTGCTGATGATTATCCTGCCGCTGTGGTGTGCGCTTCACCGTATCCACCACTGCATGCATGACCTGAAAATTCATGTGCCTGCGGGACGCTGGGTCTTTTACGGCCTGGCAACCATCCTCAGTGTGATGGCCGTGATTGGTGTCATCACGCTGTAATCATTGTCTGTCATAAAAAGACCGGCGCTTAAACGCCGGTCTTTTTTTATCTGCCGTCAGGCCACTTCCGCACGGTTAAGCTGCCAGTAGCGGTGCTGCCAGTCACCACTGACCAGACTGCGGCGCGACGGGCGGATCTGTCCAGCTGACCAGATCCGCCAAAGACCAGTGCCCCCGGCACGCATGTTTATGTTCGCAGCCAAACGGGTTCCACTGCCAGAACAGGTGCCAGAGGCCGTTATGACAGATAAATCCGGCCGGATCATTCATCAGGCCGCACACCGGCGCAGTATGCCAGCCGGGATAATGAGTATCCCCTGTTCTGTTTTTTTCAGAAACCATAAAAGCACAGATACGGTACTGAATGCGAGTACCAACCCTCTAAGATAATTCAGAATCCGATGGGTAACAGCATTATCAGACCGGCAGAAAAGCCATGTCCCGAATAAAAAAACAATCTTGCGGAAGAATAACAGAACGGAGGGATACGGCAGAAAACAGCGGAATCAAACACCTGTCAGAACAGGTGTTTCAGCAGGATAACCGGACAGCATACCGCTACGCATTACCACGTAAAAAATACGACACATCCTCTTCGACACTTTCCATAGCCAGTAATGCATCCAGCGTATCGCGGGCTTCCTGTTCGTCGATAATGCTCATGGCAAAACCGACATGAACCAGCACCCATTTCCCCAGCATTTCTGATGGCTCACCTTCACAAACCAGCGCGATGTTCACATCCCGTCTGACACCACACACTTCCACCTGCGCATTGTCTGTTACAGAGTCACCCACGGCAACGATTTGCCCGGGAATACCTAAACACATAACCGGCTCCTGATTGACTGATAAGTCCTTACCGGACTACTGAATTTCAATTTGTCTGACCTGCATGGCATCACTACTGTCCACCTGCAGGTTATGGCTGCCGCAGTGCGGACACCCGGTGTTAAACCCGGCCACACTGACCGGTTTCTGACACTCCCGGCACCAGGCCTGTGCCGGGACGGTGGTGACATGCAGTTCAGCCCCTTCCGCCAGTGAATCACGGCAGACGATATCAAAGCAGAAATGCAGGGCATCTTCTTCGATACAGGATACCGCACTCAGTTCAAGCCAGACAGCGGTGACGCGCTGCGCCCCGCTCTGTTTTGCCTGCTGCTCGATAATATCAAGCGCATTCTGGCATAACGTCACCTCATGCATCCGTCTGTCCTCAGGACATCAGGTCGGCCGGCATTTCAAATGCGGCGCGGCGGCGGCGTTCTTTGACAATCTCATCCATCTTATTACGGTCAACCACCATTAATGCATGAGTCGGGCACACCTCCACACAGGCTGGTCCACCCGCACGGGTATGGCATAAATCACACTTGTGGGCTTCCGCGCGGTACTGCGGAATGGTGTTCAGCGCGGTGGTCTGTTGTGCAACAGGACGGCTGACCACTTCCATGGTGCCGTAAGGACAGGCAATCACACAGGTTTTGCAGCCGATACATTTGGTCTGATCGACATACACAAAATCATCTTTACGGCTGATAGCGCCGTTCGGGCAGACATTGGCACACGGTGCGTCTTCACACTGACGGCAGACAACCGCCGTACTGATAGTGTACCCTTTCATCACATGAATACGGGGAAAGAATTCATCTTTCACCACTGTTTCAATACCGGTTTCCTGCTCTTGATGCGAAACAACACAAGCGACTTCACATGTGTGACAGCCAATGCACTTTTTTGGGTCTGCAATGATGAAACGGTTCATCATACTCTCCTGAATGATACGCGGCGACTTCACATCCGGCACTCCGGTGCAGCCGTCCTCTGGTTAGAATAATCAGGAAATAAGCATGCATCGTGCCAGTCTGGCATTTTTTTTAATTTCAGTGAAATCAGCGTATTAATAAATAAAGCTGCCGCGCTGTGTGTCATAGTGAGAATATTCGTCACACAGTTCGACATTTTTGACGATAATTTCTATCATCAATATGTGTCATAATATATTAGGTTTTCATCCCGCCGAAAAATAGGGGATTGGATCAAACTTAAATCAGACAGCGATATTCTTTTCTTACAGAGTCATTACAATAATGGTTATTACCTCTCTGCACCTTATTTATACCTATAACTACGCAGAGGGGAATTAATTTTAAGAGCAATCCGTCCGGATCAGGAATGTGAAAGACGAAGACGAGCGGAGACGTTGTGGACAACACTGACAAGACCGAACACATACGCCATGAACGTGACCAGTACCGGATATTGGTAGATATCACCAACTCAGTGCTTTCCCATCTGGAGATGGACGGCCTGGTTGCTGAGGTCTCCCGCGAGATCCACCGGTTTTTCGGGCTGAGCCAGATAAGCATTGCATTGTGTGATAATTACAGTTCTGCTGTATATCTTTGTTATTCCAGCTATTACCAGGCCCGCAAACCCGCAGAAAAGACATTATATCATCTGGATGAACTGCATCCTGATCTGGCACAGGTTCTGGACAGTAACCAGCCGATGCGCCTGACACTCGACAGTGCCACAGAGGATCCGCTGTATCAGCATGTCTGTGCGCAGGGCATGACAGAAACCCTGCTGCTGCCGCTGGCATTTAACCATAAGCCGCTGGGCGTTCTGATATTATCTCATGAAAATAATCATATTTTTACTGACGATAACTGTAATCTGCTCAAGCAGATAGCCGCCCGGTTTGCCATTGCGGTGGATAATGCTGCGGCCTATGAAGAGATCACCCGTCTGAAAGACAGCCTCAAGCATGAAAACCTGTGGCTGAACGAACAGATTCACAACAACGAAAGTTTCAGTGAAATCATTTTCCAGAGTGATGCCATGCGCAACATTCTGGAGCAGGTGGATCTGGTTGCCGCCAGTGACAGCACCGTGCTTATCCTCGGCGAAACCGGCACCGGGAAGGAGCTGATCGCCCGCGCCATCCACCGTCTGAGTGACCGCCATCACCGCAGCATGATCAAAATGAACTGCGCGGCCATCCCGTCCGGGCTGCTGGAAAGCGACCTGTTCGGCCATGACAAAGGCGCCTTCACCGGCGCGACCACCACTCATATCGGCCGCTTTGAAATGGCGGATAAAAGCACCCTGTTCCTCGATGAAATCGGCGATATGCCGCTGGATCTCCAGCCCAAACTGCTGCGGGTGTTACAGGAGCGGGAAATTGAGCGCATTGGCGGTAATAAGGTGATTCCGGTGGATGTGCGGCTGATTGCCGCCACTAACCGCAACCTGAAATCCATGACCGATGAGCGCGAGTTCCGCGAAGATCTCTACTACCGGCTGAATGTGTTCCCTATCTGGATCCCGCCGCTGCGCGAACGTCCGGAGGATATTCCGCTGCTGGCGACCTACTTCACACAGAAGATTGCCCGCCGGATGAACCGCAATATCGACTGCATTCCGCGTGATGCCCTGGAGCAGCTGAGCCGCTATCCGTGGCCCGGCAACGTGCGTGAACTGGAAAATGTGATTGAACGGGCGGTGATCCTGACGCGCGGGAATACCCTTAACATTCAGTTACATGAACTGAATATCCCAAAGCATTCACGCCTGAAAACGGCGCTGGAAACCCCGAGCTCACTGGAAAAACGGATGCAGACAGCTGCACCGGAGAATGATGACGAAGAGCGCGACCGGATTATTGCTGCCCTGAAGGCCACCAACGGCGTTGTCGCCGGTGCCCGGGGGGCCGCAACCCGTCTGGGGCTGAAACGGACAACATTATTATCCCGTATGCAGCGGTTAGGTATTTCTGTACAGGATATATTCGAAGAAGATAATCACTGAGCTGATATTTAAACTACCGACACTGAAATAAGAATGTCTCGCAAATAAAAACATATCGCAAAAGAAACAGAATATCTGTCGTAATATGTTCATTTATTTCTCAGGCAATAATATGTGATCAAAATTCAGAAACTGAATACGACTGAGATCATAATTAAACAAAAAATGAAAATATAAAAAAACCGGCGGTCATTTCTGAGCGCCGGTTTTTTATCATATTAAGACTAACGGATTAACACCCTTCCGCTGCTTCGCGCAGACGGCGCTTAATACCGGTATATTCCTGAACAACATAATGCTCAGCCTGTTTCTGATCCGCAATCGGTTCGACGCGGACAGCACAGTATTTATATTCCGGTGTTTTGGTAATCGGGCTGAGGTTTTCCGCCACCAGCTCGTTACACGCACCGATCCACCACTGATAGGTCATGTAAACCGCCCCTTTGTTAGGACGCTCACTGACATTCGCGCGGGTGATAACTTTACCCTGACGGGATGCCACCCAGACCAGTTCCTGATCTTTAATCCCCAGTGCAGCAGCATCTGCGGTATTGATCTGGATATAGCCCGGCTCATCCGCCAGTGCCGCCAGTGCTTTACAGTTACCGGTCATGGAGCGGCAGGAGTAGTGCCCCACTTCACGGACGGTGGCCAGCACCATCGGGTAGTCATCACTGACCTGGTCGATCGGCGCACGCCATTCACAGGTATAGAACTGACCTTTGCCGTTCGGAGTATCAAAGATACCGCCGTCGTACAGGTATTCTGTACCCTGATCGCTGTCCGCCACATCGCGGCACGGCCACTGGATATAAGCCAGGTCCGCCATTTTTTCGTAGGTCGCACCATAGTAGATAGGGCAGAGTTCACGTAACTCATCCCAGATCTCTTTGGTGTTGTTGTAATGCATCGGATAACCCATGGCAGTGGACATCAGACTGATAATTTCCCAGTCCGGTTTCACATCGCCGACCGGCTCAACCGCTTTATAGAAGCGCTGGAACCCGCGATCCGCTGCGGTATACACACCTTCATGCTCCCCCCAGGAAGTGGCAGGGAAAATCACGTCAGCAATCGACGCGGTTTTGGTCATAAAGATATCCTGGACAATCAGCAGCTCCAGTTTATCGAAGGTGCGGCGGATAGTGGCCAGATCCGGTTCAGTCTGAAGCGGATCCTCACCCATCACGTAGTGCGCCTTCAGTACGCCTTCGTCGATAAAGTGCGGAACCTCACTCAGCGGAATACCGTTTTCGGCAGGCATTTTTTCGATGCCCCAGAATTTGGCAAATTTCTCCAGTGCGGCTTTGTCTTCCACATACTGATAGCCCGGCAGTGTGTTCGGCAGTGCGCCCATATCACAGGCACCCTGAACGTTGTTCTGACCACGGACCGGGCCGACACCGACATGCGGTTTACCCAGGTTGCCGGTCAGTAACGCCAGGCTGGTCAGTGCGCGGACGGTTTCCACACCCTGATAGAACTGCGTCACACCCATACCCCACAGAATGACCGCATTTTCAGCTTTCGCATACATACGGGCTGTTTTGCGGATATCCTCAGCTTTCAGACCGGTGATCGCTTCCACGGACTCCGGTGTGTACGGCTCAACCAGCTTGCGGTATTCCTCAAACTGCTCGGTATGGCCGTCAATGAAGGCTTTATCGTGCAGGTTTTCCGCAATAATCACATGCGCTAACGCATTAATCAGCGCAATGTTTGAACCGTTTTTCAGTGCTAAGTGAATGTCAGCAAGACGCGCTGATTCAATATAGCGCGGGTCACAGACAATAATTTGTGCACCCTTCTCTTTCGCCTTCACAATACGACGGGCGACGATAGGATGTGAATCCGCGGCATTGTAACCGAAGATAAAAATACATTTGGTATCCTCAATCTCAACGATTGAGTTACTCATTGCGCCGTTACCGACCGAACGCTGCAGACCTGCAACCGAAGGGCCGTGTCAGACACGTGCGCAGCAGTCAATATTGTTACTGCCGACTGCTGCACGAACAAATTTTTGCATCACGAAGTTGGCTTCGTTACCCGGACCACGGGATGAACCGGTAGTCATAATCGCTTTCGGGCCGTACTTCTCTTTGATAGCCAACAGGCGGGAACTGGCAAACTCAATCGCCTCTTCCCAGGAGACCGGTTCCAGTTTGCCACCACGCTGACGGCGGATCATGGGGGTCTTTAAGCGGGGGGTTAAAATCTTGGTGTCATGAATGAAGTCCCAGCCATAATACCCTTTCAGGCAGAGCTCTCCTTCATTGGTGTGACCATTCGCGCCCTCCGCGCCAATGATCTTCCCGTTCTCCACCTTCAGGTTAATTTTACAGCCTGAGGCGCAATACGGGCAGACGGTGATGACTTTTTCCATCAACATTGCTCCTATATCTTCTCTTAGCGGATAAATACCGCCTTATCACCACCAGTCATGCAGGGTTTATGCCAATTTTAAAGCTGAAATAAAATTCCTTTAACTTACTGAATATATTTTGTTTTAATTTTTTTGTTATGACCATGACAGGCGATGGCACCGACGGGATCGTCAAAAATGTCGAACGGTTCTGCCCGGTGTCAGACAGCGACACTGACGCAGGCGCGTCCCTTCAGAACAATTTTACAATTGCATGATGAATTATAACTGTGTTAAAGAAGTACAATATGATGGTGATCAATCATCCGCACCGCCGGTTTTTCCCGTATTTCATAACAGTTTACGAATAATTTCCCGCTGACTGTTGATATCGGTTCCCCGGTGCTGTTTTACAATGTTCATAACACAATGGCTGTAACAATGACTTAATTTTTCACGGCGCTTCCTGTCTGATACTGCGCGTGGCTCCGCGTATTATCAAAATAATAAAAGAGAGATAAAAACCTGATATGAAAATTAATGATATTTTAATCGCCCTGCTGGTCGCCGTGATCTGGGGGGTGAACTTCGTGGTAATCAAAGTGGGCGTCACCGGCATTCCGCCGCTGTTTCTCGGGGCACTGCGTTTTCTGTTTGTGGCACTGCCCGCCGTCTTCTTTATTCCGCGCCCGAAAATCGCCCTGAGCCGCCTGGTTATTTACGGCCTGACCATCTGCTTCGGCCAGTTTGCCTTTCTGTTCAGTGCGGTCAAAGCCGGGATGCCGGCCGGGATCGCCTCTGTGGTATTGCAGTCCCAGGTCTTTTTCACCATTGTTCTGGGTGGCCTGATTCTGAAAGAGTCGCTGAAAATCAGCCAGGTGATCGGCATTATTGTCGCTGTAGCCGGTTTAACCGTGCTGGCTAAAGGCGGGGACAGCGGCAGTCTGACCGACATTCCGCTGATGGCACTGATGATGACCCTGGCCGGGGGCTTCTCCTGGGCCTGCGGTAATATCTGCAACCGTATCATTATGAAAGAGACACCGGACTGTAACGGGATGTCACTGGTGGTCTGGAGTGCGCTGGTACCGATTATTCCGTTTATCCTGATGTCGCTGTGGATGGAAGGTGCGGACGCGATTGTCAGCAGTATTTCCCATATCAGCCTGCTGACCGTGGGCGCGATTATGTATCTCGCTTATCTCTCCACGTTTGTGGGATATACCTTATGGAGCCGTCTGCTGGGCCGCTACGAAACCTGGCGTGTCACGCCGTTTGCTCTGCTGGTGCCGTTTGCCGGGATTGCCAGCAGTGCGCTGCTGCTGGGGGAAACCATCACCATGATGCAGTTCGCCGGTCTCGGCTTTATTATGGCGGGCCTGATTCTGACCGTATTCGGCAAACGTCTGGTGACACTGCTGACACGCAGAAAAGCGGTCTGAAGGTAATAACGGTCAGCCAGCCCGGTGTTTACGGGCTGACTGACCGGTAAAATTAATGATGCTCTTTATGCAGACTGATCAATGTATTGTACTGCTCAGAAGTCTGCACCATGTTTGAAGAGCCGGTTTCACGCAACTGTAATACAATTTCCTCCGGAGTGTTCTTATTACCCGGCTTCAATATTTCAATCGCGCCGGCGACAACACCAGTACGGCCAATCCCTGCGCTGCAATGAATAAACGGCTGAGGACTGTAGTTGGGATCCTGTCCGACCTTCTGCTCAATTTTCTGATTGATATCTGAAACCAGTTTCTTCAGTGTTGGCGGCTCAATGGTTGTACGATCTTCCCAGTTTGTGACATGCATAACCGATAGCGGTGTTGTTTTACCGTTTGCGGTGATTTCTATCCGGTAATTGCGAAGTTCAAGACTCCCGGCCGTTGCAATATGCGCTTTCGGATTAATTTTGCATTTCACCGATACATCGCCATAGTGGCCATCCTGACGGAAATACGCCGGAAGAGACCGGCCGGCAATATCATTATCGGAAGAAAGTACAACCAATACCCCCGGCTTTTGATCTGCAAGCATACTGAGATGGTTCCGGAGTTCTTCCGGCTTAGGGTACTGACTGCGCACCGCCAGGTTCACCCCGTCAACCTTCATTTGGTTTGCAGGCAACCCTTTACCTTCCGGTGTAAATAACTGAGTTGTTGCACAAGTATCGATATCCCTGTAGCGCTGATGATTCATTCCGGTAATAAAATTATTCCGATCAAGCCGCTCTGCTGTTTTTGCCTTCAATTGCCCGAATACATCGCCTGCCCGCTCTGTTTTCATCTCCGCCGTGAACGGCATGAATTTAGGACCTGCTCTCCGTTGTGCCAGTGACTGATGCGCCCCCTCCCCCGGTAACGGCATTCGTGCCCGCTCCTGTAGTAACGGCGGAGCCATAAACACCGGTGCTTTCAGCAGCGCTCCGGTAGCAGGCTCTGACGTTTCATACATTGCATGGCGATTATGTAAACGGGGCGTAGTGTGATGCTGGCGTAACGAAACACTATCTGAAAGTGTGTGATCCGGCCGGGGTAACGGAGCCGGAGGTCGGCTTTGTGATGCCTGTAACTCCATCGTCCGCCCCTGATACTGTGTTTTGGGTGGCAACGGCGGAGGTGATTGTTCTCCCTGTCGGTTATTCACGGATAATTGCTGATAAATATGAAGCATCATAACTCCTTTTATGATTAATGAAGATCAGACAAATAATCTGCGGATTTCAGAATATATTCAAATAACTCAATAATATGACTATCTTCTGTACCATTCAGTGACAGACGACTCCAGATCACCCACTCATTTTTCTCATTCAGGGAAATCACCGGTTGCCCCGAAAGCTGTGTTAACGTATTCAGCTTCAGGACTTTCCGCAGCAATTCATTATTTTTCGTAATGTGTGGTAATTCCCCGGTATTTGCTGACAGATACCAGTCTGTCTCATCAATGACGGCCAGAGATAATGAATACCGGCTGTCAATTGTTAACATAAATGTATGCTGATCGGTGGCAGGCTGAGGGGCGTCAAGCCCGATATGGCGCAGCAGCATCATGGCTGTACGGTGAAAAGATAATAAATCCGGCATATTTTTTCCTGGCTGACAAAAATAATAACAGACCTATCATCCCACATCAGAAAAGTAATACTTTTATTTTTAATCCTTCATTCAGAATTATTATTCATGTAACGATTACATAAATAATCAATGTGTCTTTTTTTATAGATAAAATCATAAAAACAGACATAATTAATTAACCACATAAAAAGGATATTTTATGAGAATCAGTGACATTCCGGGAAATCAGGCCTCTGTTAATATACCTCTGCCAAAAATCGACGGAAGAACCATAAATCCGCTTCAGTTTGACCGGATGGCGGAAAGGATAAATTATATACAAAATACCACAATGGAATTCAGACTGAATAAAAAAGTGTTCGTGACAGACACCCGTGAATTCAGTAAAAATTTACTTTCCGACATCTGTAAATTCAGCATGCCACTGAAAAAACCGGATATTATTACCGACTCCGGTTTTATTTCATGTGCTGAAAAAAGTATTAATAACGGAATAAAAGAATGGCGGGCACAAGAAAAAACAACCTTTGTTTCAGCCTTTATTAACCGGACTATTGATCAGACATGCAGGGAAAACCATGTGAAAATCGGTAAAACTGAAAAAGAGAACCTGTTTAATGAGATCAAAGATACGTACTTCAGTAAAACTGAACTGAATGCCGGCTGTGCACAATCGTCAATTATTCAGGCACTGCTCAATGACAAATCACTGGCGGAAGATATCAATAAACTTGAGATAGAAACCGCCGTTCCTGACGAAACAGCGGATATAATGTCAGTAAAAATGCAGAATATAATAAAAAAATCACCGGATCACCCGGTGAATATTGAAGCACGGCAAAACCTGCAAAAAGAGCTGGCCGAATCAAACCGTCAGTATAAGGCCGCACTGACAGGTGAAAGAACCGCAATACGAGCAGATATTTATAATCATATTGCAGAAAATATATTTAATACTTTTTTGTGTGATAAGTTCTACGGCGGAAATTCAGGGGCCGTTGAATTTAATAAGCTCAGGGAGACTATCAGTAAAATGACCCTCAGCCGGGCAGTACCAATCCGTGAAACTGATCGTTTCTTTTTTCCGGAACACTCCCTTTCGGTAACAACCCGGCTGCCTGACGGAAATTAACCTGACCATTATCCGGTATCACAGGGTTATTCATTTTATGAATAACCCTTTTTTATCTGTGTATTTTCTTTGTGAACTTATCATCTCCCTGAAACCACAATCACGCTACATTCCGCTAACAGTGATTAACCTAACAATAATGAAATAAATCCATCTTATCCGCAGGTTACTGCTGGGAACTAAGTCAAATAAGTGTTATTCCTCTCCCGTACAATTGGATAATAACAAACTGAAACTACTCCTCTTTACTCATTCGGACAGGTGAAATCTATGAAAGCATTCAAACAACTTGCCGGCGTGCTGCTCGCAATTGTCGGTGCCTTTGCCCTCGGGTATATCGCACTGAACAGAGGCGAACAGATCAACGCGCTCTGGATAGTCGTTGCCGCCGTCTGTATTTATCTGGTGGCATACCGCTATTACGGGCTGTATATCGCCGAGAAAGTGCTGAAAGTCGATGCAACCCGCATGACTCCCGCCTTTAAAAATAATGACGGGCTTGATTATGTACCGACAGACAAAAAAGTGCTGTTCGGCCACCACTTTGCCGCTATCGCCGGTGCAGGCCCGCTGGTCGGCCCGGTACTTGCGGCACAGATGGGTTATCTGCCGGGCATGCTCTGGCTGCTCGCCGGTGTGGTGTTAGCCGGGGCAGTACAGGACTTTATGGTGCTGTTTGTTTCCACCCGCCGCAACGGCCGTTCTCTCGGGGAACTGGTCAAAGAGGAGATGGGGAATGTCGCCGGTGTCATCGCGCTGATCGCCTGTTTTATGATTATGGTGATTATCCTCGCCGTTCTCGCCATGATCGTGGTGAAAGCCCTGACCCACAGCCCGTGGGGAACCTACACCGTCGCCTTTACCATCCCGCTCGCCTTCTTTATGGGGATTTACACCCGCTACATCCGTCCGGGACGTGTCGGGGAAGTCTCTGTTATCGGTCTGATTTTCCTGGTGTTCGCCATTATCTCCGGCGGCTGGGTAGCCGAAAGCCCGACCTGGGCACCGTATTTTGACTATGACGGCGTGCAGCTGACCTGGATGCTGGTCGGTTACGGCTTTGTCGCGGCGGTTCTGCCGGTCTGGTTACTGCTGGCACCGCGTGATTATCTGTCGACTTTCCTGAAAATCGGGACAATCGTCGGTCTGGCGATCGGTATCCTGATTATGCGCCCGATGCTGGAAATGCCGGCACTGACTAAATTTGTCGACGGCACCGGCCCGGTCTGGGCGGGTGATCTGTTCCCGTTCCTGTTTATCACTATTGCCTGTGGTGCGGTCTCCGGCTTCCATGCCCTGATTGCTTCCGGTACCACGCCGAAAATGCTGGCTAACGAAAACCAGGCCTGCTTTATCGGTTACGGCGGTATGCTGATGGAATCCTTCGTGGCGATTATGGCACTGGTTGCCGCCTGTGTGATCGACCCGGGTGTGTACTTCGCCATGAACAGTCCGATGGCAATGCTGGCACCGGCCGGTACCACTGATGTGGTCGCGTCTGCTGCCAGTGTGGTCAGCAGCTGGGGCTTCCAGATAACCCCGGAAACCTTAACCAATATCGCCAATGAAGTGGGCGAACAAAGCATTATCTCCCGCGCGGGGGGCGCACCGACACTCGCCGTCGGTATGGCCTATATTCTGCACGGGGCGCTCGGCGGCCTGATGGATGTCTCCTTCTGGTATCACTTCGCCATCCTGTTTGAAGCCCTGTTTATCCTGACGGCCGTGGATGCCGGTACGCGCTCCGCCCGCTTTATGTTACAGGACTTACTGGGTGTGATTTCCCCTGCACTGAAACGGACCGATTCCCTGCCTGCTAACCTGATCGCCACCGCGCTGTGTGTGCTGGCGTGGGGTTACTTTCTGCATCAGGGTGTGGTGGATCCGCTCGGTGGTATTAACACCCTGTGGCCGCTGTTCGGTATCGCCAACCAGATGCTGGCCGGTATGGCACTGATGCTGTGCGCAGTGGTGCTGTTCAAGATGAAACGCCAGGCTTACGCCTGGGTGGCACTGGTGCCGATGGCATGGCTGTTAATCTGTACCATGACCGCAGGCTGGGAAAAAGTGTTCAGCGAAGATGCCCGTGTCGGTTTCCTGGCGGTAGCGAATAAGTTCCAGGCAATGATTGACAGCGGTAACATCCCGTCGCAGTACAGCGCGTCGCAGCTGTCACAGCTGGTGTTTAACAACCGTCTCGATGCCGGTCTGACACTGTTCTTTATGGTTGTTGTTGTGGTGCTGGCTGTCTTCTCACTGAAGACCGCACTGAAAGCCCTGAAATCCGACAAACCGACGGACAACGAAACACCGTACGAACCAATGCCGGAAAACTATCTTGATTTAGTGGCAAACAGCAAATCTGCCCACTAAAATCTGATATACTGGTGAAATAAGGAGCGGCAGACAACTGCCGCTCCTCCGTACGCAACAGGTTCAGGGTCATAATTATGTTTGATACTCTCGCAAAAGCAGGACGTTATCTCGGTCAGACCGCCAAAATGATGATTGGTGTGCCGGATTACGATAACTATGTACAACACATGAAGAACACCCATCCTGATCAGACACCGATGACCTATGAAGAGTTTTTCCGCGATCGTCAGGATGCCCGTTACGGCAGCAAAGGCGGCCCGAAATGCTGCTGAGCCGCACAACGGATCTCAGATAAAAATACCGCAAAATTTTGCGGTATTTTTTTATGCATCAGCGGCAGTTATTTTCCTGTAAACGCATCAGTTGCCCCAGACGGGCAGAGACTTTTTCGCGGGCATCCCCTTTGGCAATCCCGTTTCCGATACCAAAATCCCCCAGAAACCCTAATATCGTTTTACCGTCAAATTCACCGGTTTTCTCAATGTCCTGCTGAATGCTGCGGGTTTTGGCAATTTCCGTTTTAATATCACGGCAATCCATTAACGACGATTCCTCAGCGGATATCGCAGCAGCCTGCGGGTATTGCTTGGTGGCACAGGCGGACAGCAGTAAAGCAAACGGGATAATAACAGCGATTTTTTTCATGGTGTTTTTACTCTCAGAAAGAAAGCTCAGACCATAAAAAAAAATGCACCGGCCGGATATCAAATACCGGCCTTAAATCCGCATATCCATAAAAAAACCGCCGGATTTCTGCGGCGGTTCCTGTGATAATCAGAGAAACTGACTCACTCGTCCTCTTCTTCACCTTCAAATAACGTAAATCCGCCCAGTCCTTCCCAGCCCGGCAGCGCATCATAAACCTGCTGTACAGCACAGGTGACCTTCTCATTGACCGGCATATAAAACCCGACCAGATCAGGCTGAATACCCAGGAAAATCACCTCCGGGATATCTTCTTTCAGCTGATCGATAAGAAAGTTGAGCGGCAGATTATGCGTGCTCATGATAAACATGTCGGCGATATCATCCGGGTCAATGATGCGGATCTCTCCGGGATTCAGGCCGATATCCGCCGCATCCACAATCAGCAGACGTTCCGGTTTCAGTGCCCGCACCTGGTGCGCCACATTCTCCGGTGCACTGCCGCCGTTAACAGCGATCCAGCCGTCAACCGGATTCGTATCCATCAGATCAAACAGCATTGGTCCTGCTGCATCATCCCCCATCATGCTGTTACCGACCGCCAGCATCACATTTTTTGCAGTCATTTCACTCATGGGCGGCGCTTCACTATCAGGTAAATTGCCGGTTCACGCTCAATTTCCCCCAGCAGGCGGATAAGCGTGGCACTCCATTCGCGGAAGTCCGGATTTTTATCCTTCGTCAGCGGATCCAGTGCCAGTGCCAGCATATTGGTATGCGTGGAATCGATATTGATTTCACCGAAGGTGATAAGCCCCTGCAATTTGCGGCGCGCCTCCCCTTCGGGAAGCGCATTCACCCAGGACTGATAACCGCTGAGCGGGCAGATGAGCTCCGTATTCAGACAATCGATCATGCCAACGTGGTGGCCGATTGCCAGTGAGTAATACATCACCTGCTGAGCCTCTTCCGGCACATCATCGTCACTGTCGACAAATTTCTGTCTCAGCGACCAGAAGATCACTTTTCCGTCAGTACCTGCATGATCGGGTGTCTGTTCAGGCATGAATGCCTCCTTGTTGTAATACGGTCACCAGACGGTTCACAATTTCGCGCAGACGCGGATCCTGCTCTTCATCCATCCAGGTCTGCATTGTGCCTTTCACCTGCTCCGGTGTGGCATTTTCCAGCAGTGTCAGGAAGCGGTCACTGATTTCGCGCCCCTGATAATACCCGGCCTGGCGGCGTGCCTCACGCTCAATCATCACGCGGGTTGCCAGCGGAATAGACGGCAGCAGCAGCTGAACGCGTTCATTGTCTTCCTCGACATGATCCTGGCCTTTCAGTTTCTGGTTCAGCAGACCCAGTGCCACGGCAAAACCGTAGATGGTTGCTGCCGGTGTCGGCGGGCAGCCCGGGATCCAGACATCAATCGGCACGATATGCTCACTGCCGCCCCAGACACAGTACAGATCATGGAAGATACCGCCGCCGCAGCCGCAGGCACCGTAAGAGATACAGATTTTCGGATCCGGTGCGGATTCATACGCCCGCAGTGCCGGCATCCGCATAGCGCGGGTTACCGCACCGGTAAACAGCAGAATATCCGCGTGACGCGGCGAGGCCACCACTTTGATCCCGAAACGTTCCGCATCAAAGACCGGGGTAATCGCGGAGAAAATCTCAATCTCACAGCCGTTACAGCCGCCGCAGTCCACACGGTAAACATACGCTGAACGTTTGATATCTTTCAGCAGCGTGCTTTTCAGTTTCGCCACCTGCTCATCCATCTTCAGCGGTTCGCTGACATGATGGTTCACCGGAATTTCAGGCAAACTCATGATTTTTCTCCCTCAATATGCAGACGGAAGTTCTGACGGTCATTGTTCAGCAGATTATTTTTCTGCTTACAGGACGGACAGGTTTCATACATCGGCCGCAATGCTTCAATTCCGCTCTCTTCAACACCTGACGCCACCATCAGCGCCATGGCATATTCCACGGATTTTTTCGGTGCGAAGGCTTCCCCGCACTGGCGGCAGTGCTGTAAGCGGAATGTCCCTTTCATATAGAGATCCGCCTTGTTCATCACCGCCGTTTCAAACTCTTCGGTCAGATGGATAGCTCTGGTCGGGCAGACTTCCTCGCAGCGTGCACAATAAATGCAGCGGCCGAGGAATAACTGCCAGCGGCGCTCACCGCTTTCCAGGTCAGTTTCCATCGTCAGGGCGTTTGCCGGACAGGCTGAAATACAGGCACCGCAGGCGATGCACTGCTCCGGCACATATTCCGGCTTACCACGGAACCCGTGCGCCACTTCCAGTGGTTTGAACGGGTATTTGATTGTTGCTGTCCCCGCATTGCGGAGGGTTTTAAACAGTTTAAACATGGTATTCCCTCCGGCTTATTTCAGCGGTGAATGTTTGCGATCGATGCTGTATTGCTCGATCTCTTTGTACGCCACGGTTTTCGCTTTGCGTTTTTTCACATCCACCAGCGTCACGCGGTCAGTACAGGAGTAGCAAGGGTCAAGGCTGCCGATAATCAGCGGCGCATCGGAAACGGTATTGCCCTGCAGCATGTAGCGCAGTACCGGCCAGTTGGCGTAAGTCGCCGCACGGCAGCGCCAGCGGAACAGTTTCTGGTTATCACCCAGCATGCTCCAGTGGATATCTTCCCCGCGCGGTGCTTCGGTGTAACCCAGCGCAAATTTGTGCGGCTGATAGGTAAAGCCTTCGGTCAGAATCGGCCCTTCCGGCATGTTATCCAGCGCGTATTCAATCATGGACAGTGAATCCAGCACTTCTTTGACACGCACCATCACACGGGAGTAAACATCACAGCCGTCCATGGTAAACAGGGTTTTCGGCAGGTTGCCGTAGTCGGCAAACGGATGATCAAAACGAACGTCACGTTTAAAGCCGCTGGCGCGGATCATCGGCCCGACCGGACTGTAATCACGGGCAACCTGCGGATCCAGACGGCCGACACCGACGGTACGCTGTTCCATGTTCGGCGTGCTCAGCAGCATATCCACCAGTTGTGTGACATCCGCGCGCATCTCGCGGACCAGCTGAATGGTTTTCACCCGCTGCTCTTTGAGGAAGTCACGGCGCACACCGCCGATCAGGTTGGTACCGTAAGTTTTACGGGCACCGGTCAGCAGCTCGGCCATGGTCATGGATTTTTCACGCACACGGAAGAATTGCATAAAGCCGGTATCAAAGCCGGTAAAGTGACTGGCGAGACCGATGTTCAGCAGGTGACTGTGCAGACGTTCCACTTCCAGCAGCACGCTGCGGATAGTGTGCGCACGCTGCGGCACATAAATCCCCAGGGCGTTTTCCACAGAAGTGGTATACGCCACGCTGTGGGTAAAGCCGCAGATGCCGCACACGCGGTCAGACAGGAAAGTGACTTCGTTATACCCCATACGGGTTTCCGCCAGTTTTTCCATACCACGGTGGACATAGAACATCCGGTAGTCCGCATCGACAATCCGCTCCCCGTCAACAAACAGACGGAAGTGACCCGGTTCATCAGACGTGATGTGCAGCGGGCCGATTGGCACAACACGCGCATCTTTTTTGCTGTCGTTGATAAACTCGTAAGTTTCGGTATCGGTGGTCGGTGCCGGGCGCTGACGGTAATCCATGGTGTCTTTGCGCAGCGGATAGAGATCATCCGGCCAGTCATCCGGCAGCACCAGACGGCGCTCATCGGGCAGACCCACCGGGCGCAGCCCGTACATATCGCGGATTTCACGCTCGCCCCACACCGCAGCAGGTACGCGCGGTGTGACAGACGGGAATTCCTGGGTGATCGGGCTGACATACGCCTTCACGGTCACCCAGCATTTTTCACCCTCTTCCATAGAGAGTGCATAGTAAACCGCGAACTGCCCGTTCAGCGGACGCTCATCGTTACCCCACAGCACCGGCAGCCAGCCGCCGCAGCCGTAGTACAGAAACTCCACCACTTCCGGCAGCATTTCTGTTTTGATGGTGATGGTCAGCTGGTTGGCAGTCTGCCACTCCTCTTCCAGCACCGCATGGGGAAATTTCTCGCGGACCTGTGCCAGATAGCCCGCGCCTTTACGAACGCCCTGAAGGGTATCTGTGTAATTCTGATAGCTCACGTTTATTTCTCCTGCGATGATGTGGATGTTGTATCAACACCCCACGGCCAGCGGTAGTCCGGGGTGGTTAATTCTGTACCTGGTAATGCACTGTCCGTCAGGACAATAGTGGCGGCATTTTCGAGCAGACGGCTGACCGGCTGCGGAATGTGGGTGCCCATCACCAGCATCAGTACAATGAGGATGGCCATCGGCAATGTCGTCAGGATCCCTGCCTCGCCGCGTGACACGCAGTCAGGCTGTGCGCCGAACAGGGTTTTCGATACCATTCTAACCAACCCGCCGAGGACGATAGTGAGCAGGATCAAAAGCAGCAGTGTCAGCCAGAAATGATCCGCTGCCAGACCCGCAACCACAGTCATAAACTCACTGAGGAACACGTTAAACGGCGGCATACCGCCGAGTGCCAGCGCGCCGCCCGCAAAGACAACTGCCGTAAACGGCATGGTGCGCAGCATCCCTTTAACCACCGTGATATCACGGGTGCCGTACTTCAGTAACACGTTACCGGAACCGCAGAACAGCAGGGTTTTGCCCAGGCTGTGGTTCAGTGTGTGCAGCAGCGCGGCCAGCACACCCAGCGGACCGCCGATACCCAGCGCCACGGCAATCAGCCCCATGTTTTCCACACTGGAGTACGCCAGCAGACGTTTCATATCACGCTGGATCAGGATGAAGAACGCCGCCACCGCCACAGAGAGCAGCCCGAAGACCAGCAGCAGTGTCTGAGTGAATTCCCCGCCGATAGCCGAGGTGATAATGATGTAATAACGGATGATAATCAGCAGTGCGCAGTTCAGCAGAACCGCAGACAGCAGCGCGGAGACCGGGCTCGGCGCTTCACTGTGCGCATCCGGCAGCCAGGCGTGCATCGGGAACAGACCGGTTTTGGTACCGAAACCAATCAGCACAAACACAAAGGCCAGGTGCATCAGGGTCGGATCCAGCAGCGCGGTATGTTTCAGCACTTCGGTCCAGAAGATAGCCAGTTCCGGATCCGGCATCACACTCGCCGCATTCGCATACACGAGGATGGTACCGAACAGACCGAATGCCACACCCACACTACAGATGATGATGTATTTCCACGCCGCTTCCAGGGAAGAGCGCTGTCCGTAGATACCCACCAGGAACGCAGAGCTGAGTGTGGTGGCTTCGACTGCCGCCCACATCAGGATCAGGTTGTTACTGGTGATCACCAGCAGCATGGTGAACAGGAACAGGTGGAAGAAACCGTAATAGTTACAGAGTGTTGCCACACTCACTTCACCATCATTCACTTCGTGGTTCATGTAACCGATAGAGTACAGACCGGTCAGGAAACCGACAATCCCGAGGATCGCCAGGAATAATCCGGCCAGGCTGTCCAGGTGGATCCAGCGGTTCGCCATCAGCAAATCACCTTCCGCACTGATGGTGTACACCATCCACAGCGAGAAGACGAGCATCAGGGAGATACCGATGGTATGTACCAGAGTGACCACACCTTTCGCCCCGCCGCCCGCCAGGCGGCAGGCAAATGCCAGCAGTGAAATCACCAGCGGCGTTGCCATTAATAACGTTAACAACATGGTTTGACTCATCTCATCACCCCTTCAGCGCGGTCAGTTGATCCACGTTCAGTGTGTTGAGCGTGCGATAGATTTTACGTGCCAGCACCGCCATGATAATCACAGCGAAAATGGCGTCCGTCGCGATACCGATTTCCACCAGCTCCGGCGCTTTATACGCCAGCAGAGCCAGTGTCAGGTGCGATCCGTTTTCCATCAGGCAGTAACCGAATGCCTGTTTCAGGATGTTGCGCTGTGTCACGATGCAGAGTAAGCCCAGCATAAAGTGCCCCAGGGAAACCGCCAGTGCCGGTTTCAGATCCGCCACCATCGGCAGTTTCACCGGTTCAACCACAAACCAGCACAGCACCACAATCACCGCCGCAGCCAGCATCAGCCAGGCCGGGCTTATCACGCCGCCGTTGGCGGTCGGATCAGACAGTTTGCGGAAGGCATAGCCCATAATCAGCGGCACCAGCACCACTTTGGTCGCGAAGGCGGTGATCGCCCACATGCCCAGCTGCGGTGCATCCAGTGTCTGTGACAGTGTGGCGAAAATCGCCACCAGCACCAGCGACTGAAGTGCATAGAACCAGCAGGAAGCCACCGGGCGCTTCGCCCCGATGACCAGCAGCGAGGTGATCATCATCAGCCCCGCCAGATTGTTCACAATAATGGAACCAGTCATACTTTCTCTCCCTTAACCGAGCCAGATGACGGCGATAACACTTGAACAGAACGACATCACAATCAGCAGGCCGATAACCCACTGCATTGCTGCCGGAACCGGAGTTCCGTTTGCCACGTCTTCGCTCGGCTCGCCCGGCACAACTTTGCCGAACCAGTAGAGCAGCCAGGCAAAGCTGGCAACGGATTCAATCAGCACCAGCACCATGATTGGCGCGAAGATCCAGAACTGTTCAGATAACGCGAAACCGGCCGCGAAAATCGGGAATTTACTGAAGAAGCCGTTAAGCGGCGGCACACCGGCAATCGCCAGCGCAGCCACACAGAAACCAACCCCCAGCAGCGGATAGCGTTTTGACAGACCGCGCAGACGCGGCAGCATACGGGTCCCGCAGCTGTAGCTGAGTGCACCGGCCACCAGGAAGAACAAACTCTTGGCAAACGCATGGTTAAAGATGTACGCGATACCGCCGTCAAAGGCTTCTTTGGATCCGAAGATGGACAGCGACAGCGCCAGGAAGATATACGCCAGCTGGGTGATGGTTGACCATGCCAGCAGACGTTTCATATCTTTCTGCGGCAGATACATCATAAAACCATACACCAGCGTGATAACGGCCATCACCACGCCAACCCAGCCGATGATTTCCGGCACATGGTCAGAGGACATGATGCTGCGGGCAAAGATGTAAACGCCCACTTTCACCATAGACGCGGCGTGCAGATACGCACTCACCGGTGTCGGCGCTTCCATCGCGTCCGGCAGCCAGGCCTGTAACGGCAGCTGGGCTGATTTACCCCATGCCGCAAACAGGATCCCGCCGAAGACGATCAGGCTTTGTGCTTCATTCAGCTGGTTAATCGCGCTCAGGGCAAACGTGCCGGTGCTGATAAACAGGGTTGCCGCCGCCATAAACAGGCCGAGAGAACCAACGTGTGTGATCAGCAGCGCTTTCATTGCGGAACGCTGGGCTTTTTCTGTCTGGTAGTAACCAATCAGCGCCCATGAACAGCCACCGGTGATTTCAAAGAACAGTAACTGCCCCAGAATCGTGGATGACAGTACCACGCCCGCCATCGCACCGATAAAGATCAGCAGGAAAGCATAATAGCGGCGGGTCGGCCCGTGGGCGTGCTCGCGGTTACCTTCAGTCAGGTAGCCGGTGGAGTACAGACAAATCAGGAAGCCGAGGAACACCACCGCGAACGCAATCAGAGTGCTCACGCCGTCAACGGTAAAGCCGAACAGTGCGATATTACCGGCCTGAACCAGTTCCAGAGTGGTGGCGATCTTACCGCCGTCGAGATACAGCCAGCCCAGTGCCGCCGTACCGAGAGAGGCCAGCAGCGCGACTAAGGTACTCAGCCACGGGGCCATGCGCGTCGGCAGGACACTGACCAGCAACGCCCCGGCAAACGGAATCAGCAGGGTCGCCAGTGCAATATTTTCTAACATGCTTTATCGCTCCTTACAGACCGGTGAGATAGAACACGAATCCGAGCGCAGCCACGCCGAATCCTAACCAGGTCACATGATGCGTCAGCAGAAAACGACCACGGGCCAGACTGTTTTCGACCAGCGATGCCAGAACGAAAATCACCAGCAGTTTTACCAGCATCAGTCCCAGCGCCAGCAGCAGACTGCCTGCGGTCAGAACGGATGCACTGCCGAACGGGAAGAAAATCGAGAGAAACAGGACTGCCACAACCACCTGTTTCAGACCGATCCCCCATTTCACCAGCGCCAGACCGGAACCGGAGTACTCGGTCAGCGGCCCTTCCTGCAGTTCCTGCTCGGCTTCCGCGACGTCGAACGGGATTTTGCCCATTTCGATAAAGGTCGCAAAACCACAGGCCAGCATGGCCAGGAAGGTGGCGGTCGGTGATACCCAGCCCTGACTCATCACGGCACTGATGCTGCCGATATTGGTCGAACCGGCAATCAGCGCAACCACCAGCAGGCCGAGGAACAGGATCGGTTCCACCAGCACGCCGAGGGTCAGCTCACGGCTGGCACCGATACCGGCGAACGGGCTGCCGGTATCCAGACCGGACAGGGAGAAGAAAAAGCGGAACAGCGCGAAAATATATAAGATGATGATGAGGTCGCCTGCCCCGCTGAACAGTGACGTTGTGGTAACAACCGGCAGCGCCATCGCCAGCAGCAGCATGCTGCCGAGCAGCACATACGGCATCACCCGGAAAATAAATCCGGAATCACGCGGTGCCACGGACTGGCGTTTCAGTAATTTGGTAATGTCACGGTAATCCTGCATAATGCCCGGCCCCTGACGGGAGTGCATTTTTGCGCGGATCTGACGGGAGATGCCGGTAAACAGCGGCGTCAGCAGCAGCAGGAAAATCGCCTGAACCACTGCGAAGAGCCCCGTCATCAATGTAGGTGTATCCTGAATCGACATGGTTTCTCTCCTTACGCCGCAATCACAACAAGCAGAACAACCAGCGCGGCCACGACATACAGACAGTAAAGTCTGAAATCCCCGCCCTGAAGGCACTGAATGCGTTTGGCGAAACGGTTAATCCCGCGCACCAGCGGATAAATAATGCGTTCATCCCAGAATGGCTCGACTTTTCCGGCTCCGGCTTTGGTCACGTCTAAGGCGTGAGCCAGACGGGCTGACGGATCAAGCTGTTTGCGCATGCGGTACAGCGGTGCAAACATTGAGCGCAGCGGCTGGGTAAAGCCACCGGCAGATACGGACATATCGCGTTCCCAGGCATAACCACACGCCCAGGCATCGCCTTTGCGGCGGAAGTTCATCTGTTTGCCTTTGAAGACCAGATAGATGATGAACGGGATCAGCGGCAGTGCCAGCAGTAACAAGAATGTCATGGCCGGTGAAATCATGGCCTGAGCAGCGGAATCCGGTACCAGCATCGCGCCCTGTGCCACTGTCACATCCGTGCCTGTGGTCAGGGTCATCGCCACTTTCGCCAGCACCGGTGCAATCACACTCGCACCAACACCCAGCAGCACACACACCACAGCCAGAATCAGCATTGCGGCAGTCATTGTCCACGGTACTTCGCGGGCATGAGTGGCGGCTTCACTGCGCGGACCGCCGCAGAAGCTGACACCGTACACTTTCACGAAACACATCGCCGCCAGTGCACCGGTAATCGCCAGCATCACAATGGCGATCGGACCACTGATTTTCATGATGAATGTGCCGTCATGGCTCATTGAGAACAGTGACTGATAGGTGTACCACTCACTGACAAAGCCGTTGAGCGGCGGTAACGCGGAAATCGCCATACAACCGATTAAGAACGCGGTTGCGGTCAGCGGCATCAGTTTAGCGAGGCCGCCCATTTTTTCCATATCACGGGTGTGGATACGGTAAATCACCGCACCGGCGCCGAGGAACAGCAGACCTTTAAACACCGCATGATTGAGCAGGTGATAAATCGCGCCGAGCAGACCAATCGTCGCCAGCACCGGCATATCATTCGCCATACCAACCATTGCCACACCGACCCCCATCAGGATAATCCCGATGTTTTCCACGGTGTGCCACGCCAGCAGACGTTTGATATCGTGCTCTGCCAGCGCATACATAACGCCGAGAACAGAAGAGACCGCGCCGAAGCCCAGTACCACGATACCCCACCAGCCCTGGGTTGCACCCAGCAGGTCGATACCGACTTTGATAATCCCGAAGATACCGATTTTCACCATCACACCGGACATCAGTGCGGAAGCATGAGACGGTGCAGCCGGGTGAGCCTGCGGCAGCCAGCTGTGCAGCGGTAACATACCCGCTTTGGCACCGAAGCCGAAGAAGCCCAGCAGGAAGACCACTGACGCCATCGCCGGAGACAGTGAGAGCTGACGGAAGGAATCGAAATCCAGACTGCCGCTTTCGCGCCACATCAGGAAGAAGGCGATCATGATCAGCACAGAACCGGCGTGAGCAATAAAGAAGTAGAGCAGACCGGCACGGATGGATTTGTCATCCTGATCCGCGATCACCAGGAACCAGGAGGCCAGCGACATCATTTCAAACAGAATGATGAACCAGAAGGCGTTATCCATCACCACCAGAGCAACCATGGAGGCGATAAACAGGTTCAGGAAGAAACCCATGCTCCACGCGCCGCGTCCCAGATATTCCTGCACATAGTTCAGGGAATACAGAGCACTGACGGTCACCAGCAGCGAAATCACCATCACCATAAAGGCGGCGAGACTGTCGAGGCGGACGACAAAATGGGCGAACGGGAAAGGTCCCTGAGCGAAAAACGTCAGTGTTTCGCCGCTCATCAGCACCGGAACGGCACTGAATAAACCGAGGATCCCGCCGGCAATCGCCGTGATCCCGGCAACATACACCGCCATTTTTTCCTGCTGTTTAAACAGCAGCGAAATAAAACCACCGGCGGTATACAGGGCAACGGACCATAAGAGTAATTCAAGAGATGTCATTTTCTGCTCTCCTGTCCTGAGACGAAAATGTCGAACTCCGGCGGCATCGCATCGACAGATGCGGTACGGCGTTTCGCACTTTCGTTTTCCAGCTGATTCTCTTCAACGAGATGGAGGGCATCGGTCGGGCAGACTTTCACACACGCCGGTCCTTCTTCACTGAAATCACACAAATCGCATTTCACCGCGATATTACGGATACCGGCATTCCATGCCAGGAACGGGTTCATGGTCGGCAGGCTGTCCGGCACATCCAGCAGCATCTCTTTCGGCACATACTGCTCAAAGAAATCCGGCATATCGACAGGTTTACTGCCTGACGGGGTAATAGCCCCGAACGGACAGACCAGACCGCACAGTTTACAGCCGATACACAGGCTTTCATTCAGCACGATCATGTCATTTTCGTGTGTAATGGCATTCACCGGACACACACGGGCACACGGAGCATCATCACACTGACGACAAAGCATCGGCGCGGTCAGTTCCCCGATTTTCACCACATTCAATCTCGGATGTGTTTGTAATCCCTGCTGTTTATGCGTCTCAGAACAGGCCGCCATACAGGTATTACATCCGATACAAAGATGCGGGTCGGCAATAACAAAGCGATTCATTCGCCCCACCCTCCAGAAAAATCAGACGAGTCATATAGTTTGATACCCTTGTTAAGCATTTTTCGTGCCATATACAAAAGCGTCTGTTTATCAAGGTATTGACATGATTTTCAGGCGGAGGTAACTGTCGGTTCGACACTAATGACGACAAAAATGTCATGCGGCCTGCTGTCATCATTTATGATGCAGATGATTAATGAATAAATATTGAACCAAGTGACTGATCATTCCTCTAACTCTCTTTAGCGATGAAGTGATGTACCCGATGCCAATACGTCCGTTATTTAACATTCTCAGAAATGAATTTGTTGTTTCTGCTGTTCTTGCCCTGTTTCTGGGCTTTTTTCTCAACTACACCGTGTATTTTTCCCGTGCTCAGAACCAGTTATTACTGGCCGGAGACTATGGTTCCCTTTATCTGATTGCCGAAATTTTTGCCAATGTTCTGTTCAGCTTCTTCTTGTTCCGGCTCATTGCCCAAACCGGATTACTGAGTTTTAAGATTCTGAGCAGCTTTATTATTCTGGTCAGTATCGCTGTCAGTTACTACGTGATGTTTTATGACGTGATTATCGGTTACGGTATTTTAGTCTCCACCCTGGCAACAGACAGCGTTGAACTGTCACAGGAAGCTGTCGGCAGACATTTTTATCTCTGGTTCTCACTGCTTTCCGTTCCGGCGCTGCTCCTTATCTGGTCCGCAAAAAAAACAGACATACAAACAGCATCACGCCGCCGGGCACTTGCCCTGTTTACGTTTATTGTTATTCCGGTTCTGATTTTCGGTTATTTAAAACTGGCGGATGCCAATCAGAAAAAAATTGAAATGAACGGCAGTATTGATGTATCGAGTTATGGCGGAGAGCTGAGTTACTCCTATTTACCGACCAACTGGATTGTGCCGCTGGTGCAGTATGCGGTGGTCAAATATGACGATACCTTTAATGAAATTGACTTATTCGACCCGGCCGATAAATTTACTTACACTCCGGCGCCGCAGAATGACGATTTATATGTGGTTTTCGTGATAGGCGAAACCGCCCGCTGGGATCATATGCAATTACTCGGTTATGAGCGGGAAACAACGCCATTATTATCCGCCGATAAAAACGTTATCGCCTTTAAAGGTCAGTCCTGTGATACCTCCACCAAATTATCGCTGCGCTGTATGTTTGTGCGCGAAGGCGGCGTAAAAGATAACGAACAGCGGACAGTCACCGAAAATAATGTTTTCTCTGTGATGAAACAGAACGGTTTTTATTCCGAGCTGTTTTCCATGCAAAGCGAAGTCTGGTTCTATAACCGGCTCGACCTGGATAATTATCTGATCCGTGAGATGATCACCGCTCAGAACAGAACGCCGGGTAAGGCTATCCGCGATGAATTACTGATGGATGAAGTTGATGACATGCTCGCCCGTAAAAAGCAGGGGCAGAACCTGATTATTTTACATACCAAAGGTTCCCATCATCTTTATTCCAAGCGTTATCCGCCGGAATTCCGCAAATATATGCCGGAATGCACAGAGGAAGGAACCAAATGCAGTATACAGGAAGAGATCAATGCCTATGATAATTCGATCTTATACACCGATCATTTTCTGCATGATCTGACAGAAAAATTAAAAGATAAAAATGCGATTGTCTTTTATACCTCTGACCATGGTGAATCCCTGGGCGAAAATAACGGGATGCGCCTGCACGGCACGCCGCGGCATATTGCCCCGCCGGAGCAGTTCCGTGTGCCGTTTATTGTCTGGATGTCAGATAACTACATCAAAAATAACCCGTCCCTGTTTGATAACCTGAAAGAAAACAGCCGGACGCGGACATTTTTCCATCATGAATTATTCGATACCATTCTCGGCTGTTCCGGTGTGACATCATCCGACGGCGGGATTAATAATAAAAATAATCTCTGCTATCGGTGATACAGTAACCTCATCCGCCAGCCCGGAACCGGTCTTACAGACACTCCGGGTTGCCAAGGTAACGATGACTGAATAACAAAAAAACCGCCGCTGATTCAGCGGCGGTTTTGTAATGCATCACGTAATCTTATTTCACGCGGGAAACGTATTCACCTGAACGGGTGTCAACTTTGATCACTTCACCAATCTGCACGAACAGAGGTACTTTAACCACTGCACCGGTGCTCAGGGTCGCTGGTTTACCGCCGGTACCGGCAGTATCACCTTTCAGGCCCGGATCGGTTTCGACGATTTCCAGCTCAACAAAGTTTGGCGGGGTAACCGCGATAGGACGGCCGTCCCACAGGGTAACGATACATTCCGCCTGGTCGATCAGCCATTTGGCGTTATCACCGATAGCTTTCTCATCCGCAGCCAGCTGCTCGAAAGTTTCGTTGTTCATGAAGTGCCAGAACTCACCGTCGTTGTACAGGTAAGTCAGGTTCAGATCCATGACATCAGCGCCTTCCGCAGAGTCTGTTGATTTGAAGGTTTTCTCCAGCAGTTTGTTGGAGATCAGTTTACGCAGACGCACACGGGCGAATGCCTGACCTTTACCCGGTTTAACAAACTCACTTTCAACAACCACGCAAGGTTCGCCGTCTAACATAATTTTAAGACCTTGGCGAAATTCGTTGGTACTATAAGTAGCCATGGAAATCCTCTAATTTTAAATAAATGGCATAGCCAAAAAAATGGTCGATATTGTAACCCAAAAACAACCCGCCCGAGAAGTCTGGCTGCATCAACTCACTGATTCTGTCACTAACCCAACAGAACTGCTGGAAATATTAGGTCTGGAACAGGACGAAAACTGGCGTGCCGGTACTGATGCCCGCCGGTTGTTTGCTCTGCGTGTCCCCCGTCCTTTTATCGCCAAAATGGAAAAAGGCAATCCGCGCGATCCGTTATTACTTCAGACCATGACACACAGGGCTGAATTTGACCTGACCCCGGGGTTCTCTGACGATCCGCTGGATGAACAACACAGTGTTGTTCCGGGACTACTGCATAAATATCACAACCGGGCATTGCTGTTAGTGAAAGGCGGGTGCGCGGTCAACTGCCGCTACTGTTTCCGCCGTCACTTCCCGTATGAGGACAATAAAGGCACCAGACATAACTGGCAGCAGGCGCTCGATTATATCGCTAACCATCCTGAACTCAATGAAATCATTTTCTCCGGCGGTGATCCGCTGATGGCAAAAGACCATGAGCTGGACTGGCTGCTGACGCAACTGGAAGCGATTCCCCATATTCAGCGACTGCGCATTCACAGCCGTCTGCCTGTCGTGATCCCTGAACGCATTACGCCGGGACTGACTGCGCGTTTCCGCGACTCACGGTTACAGATAATTTTAGTCACACATATCAATCACGCGAATGAAATCGACGATGCATTGAAAGAAAAAATGAATCAGTTGCGTGAAAGCCGTGTCACCCTGCTCAATCAGAGCGTTCTGCTGCGTGATGTGAATGACAGTGCAGAGGTGCTGGCACAGCTCAGTAATGCGCTGTTTGACGCCGGTATTCTGCCTTATTACCTGCATGTGCTGGATAAAGTACAGGGTGCGGGACATTTTCTGATCAGTGATGATGAAGCACGCCGCATCATGCATGATCTTCTGCCGCGTATTTCCGGGTATCTGGTGCCGCGTCTGACCAGGGAAATCGGCGGTGAACCGAGTAAAACGCCGATCGATCTCCGTCTGCGTCAGAGCTGAGTATTACCACGTAAACACGGTCATCTGAAGAAATAGTATTTTACAGGTATCTTCAGACAGGTTAAATTGCGTACATTATGTATTATGGAGTACAAAACTATGACGGATTTTTTAACCTCAAACCAGACTGCGTGGGATAAACAGGCGGAACAGCAGCAGGCGTGGTCAACACCGGTCAGCGCAGAGCTGATTGCGGCTGCCAAACAAGGAAACTGGGATGTACATCTCACTCCGCAGCCGCTGCCGAAAGCCTGGCTGGGGGATGTGAAAGGCAAACACATTCTCTGTCTGGCCTCTGCCGGTGGTCAGCAGGCCCCGGTACTGGCTGCCGCCGGTGCGGATGTGACGGTGTTTGATTTATCAGATAAACAGCTTGAGCACGATCGTCAGGTTGCCCGGCGCGACGGGCTGACACTTAAGGCGGTACAGGGCGATATGCGGGATCTCAGCGCATTTGCGGATGGCACTTTTGACTGCGTGTTCCATCCGATTTCCAATCTGTATATCCCGGATGTGAATCCGGTATGGCGTGAATGCCACCGCGTACTGAAAACCGGCGGCACACTATTGGCCAGTTTCTTTAATTCAGTAGTCTTTGTCGGTGATCGTGATGTGAAATACCGTGAAGAAGGCATTATCAGACCGGCGTATAAAATGCCGTTCTCTGAACTGACAGCCTTAACACCGGAGCAGGTGGCAGAGAAGCAGGCACGGCAGGAAGCTTTTGTGTTTGGCCATTCCCTGACAGATTTGATCGGCGGACAACTGAAAGCCGGTTTTCATCTGACCGATTTTTATGAGGACTGGCAACCGAACCCGCGTTTTGTTATCGATAATTATCTGCCGACATTTATTGCCACTGCGGCAGTGAAGATTGGCTGAGTTTCCGTGCGTTTTTGTAAATACAGATACAACAAACCGTGATTACGGTGCCATGCTGATAACCGGTAAAAGCAGAAAGTCGCTGTGAATACTTTGAGACTGTGATTACGGTATCTGCACCGGTAACAGGCAAAAACAGAAAGACGCGGTAAACACATCCCTGTTATACGCTAAATCATTTCGCTCAGAGCAAGGCGGCAAGTGAAGGGGCACGGGGAGCATACACCAGTATGTGACCCGGGACACTGAGTGCGGCCAACGCGGCTATGGGCGAAAGGATGACGCGTATACGCTCAGGCGCGTCATCCATGGCCCGCATGCTTTCTGTTTTCTTTACCCGCCGCCCGCGCTTTTCGCATCTGAATAAAAAAACCACCGTTTATATCGACGGTGGTTTTTTTGTATCTGATACAGACAATTTCGCTAAATCATTCAATCTGCAGCAAGGCGGCAAAGTGAGGACATCCGGGGAGCATCAGTATGTGACCCGGGCCGCTGAGCGCAGCCAACGCCGCTATGGACGGAAGGATGACGCGAAATTACGGGCACTTAAAGACCTGACCCGTCAGCTTGCTATCCACCGGGATCAGGCTGGACACAATCGCTGACTCAGCCGGGCTGCCGAGACCATAAATCACGTTACCGCCCATTGCCGCGGCTTTGTTACGCAGGTCATTTGCCGCACCGCGCATAGAGCTGCTTTCGTTACCGACGCCGGTCATCCAGTTGCTCTGTACACCGGTAACTTCACCTAATTTCTGACATTCTGCCGGTGGCTGCTCTTCGGAAAAGCGGACCTGTGATCCGGCGGAGCTCAGTTCGTTCGTGGTCGTACAGCCTGCCAGTAATAACAGTGCCAGCGCACCGGGTAACATTTTAATCCGCATAGTTTTCCTCATTCACGGTTGGAAAAAATTTATACAGCTAATTTAACCACTTTGTGGCAGCGACTTCAAAAACTAATCGCTGAAAACCACCCGCTGATCGCAATCAGCCGCAAATTATGCATAAAAAAACCGGCACCTGAGTTTCCTCAGAGTGCCGGTTTGGTTTTTCCTGTGTCAGCCCGGTAATTTACTGATAGTCTTTTTTAATTTTCTGAGCGGCATCTGAACCGCGTTTCGCTTCTTTTTCGGCGATTTCGACAGACAGACCAATATACGCACGCGGATCTAACATTGCTTTGATTTCTTCATTGCTGAAGGCGGCGGTAATGGTGTCGTTTTTCGTCAGATTGGTGTAGAAATCCTCACCATCCGCAGCAGTTTTGATCGCTTCCTCATACAGTAATGAGTGAGCTTTATCCTTACCCAGCTTTTCCGCCATTTTCATCATCACGTATTCAGTGTTATCCAGCCCTTTATTTCTCATGACGTTGTGCAGCATTCTCTCTTCATGAGGCACGATGGTTCTGGTGAGCTCTTCTGTTCTCAGCAGCACTTCGGTGGTCAGTTCGAGTGCTTCTTCGATCAGCCCGTCAAATAACATATAAGAACTGCTGTCGCCCTCATACGGTCTGACAGCGGAGTACATGCCGACACCCGGCAGTGAGTACAGTTTCTGGGAGTTCGCGATAATGCCTTTGGCCAGTTTCGGGTTAATTTTGTGCGGCATGGTGCTGCTGCCCACGGTACCCTTGGTAAAGCCCTCGGAAACTTCCGCGATCTCTTCCAGCGTGGTGCTGTAAACTTCCTCGCCGATTTTGTGGCAGATATTCGCCATCAGCGCCAGGTTCGCCATGTACTCCAGTTTATGGGTGCTCAGGTTGCGGGACGGCACTTCCATCGCATGCATGCCGGTCAGTTCAGCAACCCGCTTCTGGACTTCCAGCCCGATGCCCGGCATGGTGTTAAATGCCCCGACCGCGCCGCCCATCATGATAGTGAACACACGCTTTTCACACTCTTTCATGCGCTGGCTGCAATCAATAAAATCGCTGATCCACACTGCCACTTTGTAGCCGTAAGTGATAGGAATGGCGTGACGGCCGTGTGTTCTGCCCGGCATCACCATGTGTTTGGTTTTTTCTGCGAGACGCGATAAATTTTCGAGGATCTCGCTTAACAGCAGCATAAATTTATTATGCACTGTCTTCATCATATACAGCTGCGAACTCTGCTGAATATTCTGGGTGGTAATTCCGTAATGGATATATTTACCACTCTCTTCAGAGCAGGCATTCACTAATACCTTTAAAAACGGTACGAAACCATGACCGATTTTCTGATAGATACGGCTCATCTCTTCAAAATCGATATTCTCAATAACCGCCTTTTCTTTAATTTCATTGGCAGCAGACCGGGGAATAAACCCCAGTTCTGCCTGTGCCTGAGCTAACACTGATTCAAACATCAGCCAGGTATTGTATTTGGCCTCATCTGACAGCAGCGCTTTTATGCCGCGGTCATCGATGGTTTTACTTTTAGAATCATATAAAGCTCTCATCATATATCCTTTTATTTCTTCATTGCTTCATCAACAGCATTGCGGACAAATTCAACCTTCGGTCCGTAAACAACATGGACGTGGTTTGCCGATGGAAAGAAGAATGCAGTACATCCTGATTCCGACATTAACTCTTTATCAATCTTATTCACTTCTGCGATATCGATACGCATACGGGTAATACAGTTATCAACGTTACGGATATTTTGTTTTCCGCCTAACGCCCTGATAAGAATTTCCGCAATTTCACCATAACGTTTTTCTTTAATTAACGTATTTTTCAGATTGCTGGATTCTTCACGGCCCGGCGTTTTAATATCAAACCGGAGGATAGCCCAGCGGAAGATAAAGAACGTCACCACCGCCAGACCGGTACCGATAAGCACCAGGAATATCCAGTTAGTGCGTTCGTACAGCAGGCCGAAAATCGTGAAATCGAAGATGGTTCCGCGGATATAACCAATCGCAACGCCTGCGAATGACAGCAATACCGCACCAATACCCACGATGATGGCATAAATTAAATACAGCAGCGGTGCGATAAATACGAAGGTAAATTCAAGCGGTTCCGTAACGTTACCGAGCATGGCAGTCAGTACCATCGTCACCAGCATGGATTTCACTTCCGCGCGGTTCTCTTTCTTCGATGTTTTATAGATAGCTAATGCGATTGCCGGGAACAGGAACAGCGTGACCAGCATTTGCTGTTGCGCCATAAAGCGCGTCAGACTTGGCATCATCGCCCAGTATTCGGTTCCCGGTCCCTGTTTGAATAACACTTCGGTCAGCGCCGGAACAACACCGACATAGGTTTGCCCGTCGATGACATAAGTACCGCCCGCTTCGGTAAATCTGAACAGCACGTTCCAGACGTGGTGCAGGCCGAACGGAATAAACAGACGCTCACCGCCCGCCGTAAAGAACGGACCGACAGGGCTGAGGAAGACAGCAGAGAGCTTCATCAGCCCCTGAACCAGCACTTCCCAGATAAACGGCAGTGTCGCGCCGACCATAATCATCAGGCCGACCATGATGATGGAAACGGATTTTTTACCGGAGAAGAAGGCGAAGGCAGTCGGCAGTTCAAGGTTATAGAACTTATCCGTTGCCCAGGCAGCAATTAAACCGGTGATGATCCCCCCGGCGGCACTGATATTTAAGGTCTGGATCCCCAGAACCTTAATTTGCCCCACCTGTCCCATAATGGCCGGATCAGCCAGTTTACCGGTGAGTACCAGCCAGATATTCATGGTGATAATCAGCGACAAATACCCCACCACAGAGGCAAAGACCGCTATCCCCTTATCACGCTGGCTCATCCCGTAGGCAACCCCCATAGCAAAGAGCAGCGGAATGTTGTCAAAAATAACGCCGGCAATAGAGCGGATGCTGACAAGCAGTGCGTTAACCGTTTCATTTCCGAGGAAAGGGAACCGGGCAATCATGTAGGTCTGCACTAATGCACCACTGATCCCCAGAATCATACCTATCGGAGCCAGAACCCCGATTGGCAGGAGCAGTGTCCGGCCAAAGCGCTGGATCGACTCCCCGAATTTTCTTTTAGCCATAGTGTTTCCTTGCGATGAAGAATATTGACATTACCCGGAATACTAGCATTGCCTTTTTGAAATGAAATGATGGTACGGTTTTAAATATTATCTCAGGTCTTAAATTATGACCCGGGTCATTTTCAGGCGATAATGATTTAAAAATCAGGATGATAATAATTTTTAAGGCATTCTGTTAATGATTTTCTGAATAAACGATTATTTTAAAAAAAGCAGGAATTATTGAACAAAAAGCATTCAATTCAACTTAAGCTAAATAATGAGTTTATTTATTTACAGTAAACTTTCCAGCTCATTAATTAATAAATCCACCAGGATAAAAAATCCTGTTCTGGACTTTGAGTCATCCCGTTTGGTGTCATAACTGTCAGAGAAGCAAAAGAGTGTGTTATTTGCGTATGTGGTCAGTTCATTCGTGTGGAAGGCGGTCATACTGATGATATGGGCATCTTTCAGCTGGACGATTTTGGCGGTTTCAATGATCTTTTTGGTTCCGCCGGAGAGGGAGATAAAAATCACGGTGTCATCTTTGCTGACAAGGCGGGTAAAGGAATCAGAAAGGTTATAATCATTAATAAAAAAGCAGTGCAGTCCCAGCGAAAATAATAAATGCTCCAGATAGTAACCGACCGCCTTGCTGGTTCCCCGTGCCACCAGAAAGATATTCCGTGAACCGTGCAATGTTTTTGCACAATCGCGGATCTGATCTTCATTAATCAGTGTGAAGGTCTTATGAATATTATTCTCGAGCTGCTTTTTATAGGATGCCGGTGCTTTTTTCTCTGCTTTATTTTGTGAGAGGATATGATTGTTAATCTGAAATTTAAGTTCTTTAAACCCGCTGAAACCTAATTTCTGAGATAAATTGATAATCACCGTTTTGGAAACAAACGTTTTGGCGACTAATTCATTAATATTTAACCAGGGAATATCGGCAATATTTTCCGTAAGATATTTTAATACTTTCTTCTCACTGACGGTTAAGTTGTCGTAATTCTTCAGAAAATCCAGCATATCCGGCACTCCCCCATTTCAGCAGCGGTATCTCTCAATAATACCTCATAATGATGATAAACAGTGGGATATTATAAAATACAAACCGGCCAGACAAAAAAAACCCGTAACCAATCAGGTTACGGGCTTTTTCAGCAAACAATTGCAGTCAGACTACATGATTACATCATGCCGCCCATACCGCCCATGCCGCCCATACCACCAGCTGCACCTAAATCCATTTTGTCGTCTTTAGGCAGTTCAGTGATCATCGCTTCAGTGGTGATCATCAGACCCGCGATAGAACCGGCGAACTGCAGAGCAGAACGGGTTACTTTAGTCGGATCCAGGATACCCATTGCGATCATGTCGCCGTATTCTTCGGTTGCTGCGTTGTAACCGTAGTTACCTTTGCCGCCTTTCACGGTGTTAACAACAACAGATGGTTCTTCACCTGCGTTTTCAACGATCTGACGCATAGGTGCTTCCATTGCGCGCAGCGCAACACGGATACCCACGTTCTGATCTTCGTTATCACCGGTCAGGGCAGTCAGAGCAGCCGCAACGCGGACTAATGCAGTACCGCCGCCGGCAACCACACCTTCTTCAACGGCTGCGCGGGTTGCGTGCAGAGCATCGTCAACACGGGCGCGTTTTTCTTTCATTTCAACTTCAGTTGCCGCACCGACTTTGATAACAGCAACACCGCCTGCCAGTTTCGCTACGCGCTCCTGCAGTTTTTCACGGTCGTAATCTGAGGTTGAATCTTCGATCTGCTGACGGATCTGACCAACGCGTGCTGCGATAGTCTCTTCGTCACCCACACCATCAATGATAGTGGTGGTATCTTTGTTGATAACAATACGTTTTGCCTGACCCAGGTCTTCCAGAGTTGCTTTTTCCAGCTCCATACCGATCTCTTCAGAGATAACAGTACCGTTGGTCAGGGTTGCGATATCCTGCAGCATCGCTTTACGGCGGTCGCCGAAGCCCGGTGCTTTCACCGCAGCCACTTTCACGATACCGCGCATGGTGTTAACCACCAGTGTTGCCAGTGCTTCACCTTCAACATCTTCCGCGATGATCATCAGCGGTTTGCTTGCTTTGGCAACGCCTTCCAGAACCGGCAGCAGTTCACGGATGTTGGAGATTTTTTTGTCAACCAGCAGGATGTACGGGTTTTCTAATTCAACAGAACCGGTTTCCGGTTTGTTGATGAAATACGGGGAGAGGTAACCGCGGTCGAACTGCATACCTTCAACAACATCCAGTTCGTCTTCCAGGCCGGTGCCTTCTTCGACAGTGATAACGCCTTCTTTGCCGACTTTATCCATCGCTTCCGCAATCAGTTTACCGACGGTTTCATCGGAGTTTGCAGAGATAGTACCTACCTGCGCGATTGCAGTGGTGTCAGAGCATGGTGCAGACAGTTTTTTCAGTTCTTCAACGGCTGCAACAACGGCTTTATCGATACCGCGTTTCAGATCCATCGGGTTCATGCCCGCAGCAACGGCTTTCAGGCCTTCAGTGATGATAGACTGAGCCAGTACGGTTGCAGTGGTGGTACCGTCGCCCGCAGCGTCGTTCGCTTTGGAGGCAACTTCTTTCACCATCTGTGCACCCATGTTTTCGAACTTGTCGTCCAGCTCGATTTCACGCGCAACAGACACACCATCTTTAGTGATAACCGGTGCGCCGAATGATTTGTCTAACACCACGTTACGGCCTTTCGGACCTAAAGTAACTTTTACTGCGTCTGCCAGAACATTGACACCACGGAGCATTTTAACACGGGCGTCGTTACCGAATTTTACGTCTTTAGCTGCCATTATTTCTATTCCTTCGAATGCTTTTATGGTTTAAGAAGATCTGAGTACAACCAGTACGGTGTAATTATGCTTCGACAATCGCCAGGATGTCGCTTTCAGACATAATCAGCACTTCTTCATTATCAATTTTTTCAGCTTTTACGCCGTAGCCATCATTGAAAATCACGATATCACCGACTTTAACGTCGAGTGGTTTCATTTCGCCGTTTTCCAGGATGCGACCGTTACCTGTTGCCAGCACTTCACCACGGGTCGATTTACCTGCCGCTGTACCGGTCAGGACGATCCCGCCCGCTGATTTCGCTTCAACTTCTTTACGCTTAACAATAACACGGTCGTGCAAAGGACGAATTTTCATTGATAGATCTCCTGTAAAAAAATCCGTATCAAATAACGTGGATTAAAGGTTCAGGCCGGATACTAATACCATTGCCATGTTTGAGCAGATGGGGTCAGTTCCGGACAAGTTCAAGGGGGCAGAGATGAAAAAAATACGAAATTTCACGGTCTCTGTCCAAACTGTTCAGATATCAGGGTTTATCCTGCGGATTATCATCGTTGTGCGACGTCGGTGACTGGTTGAGCCGCTGTGATGATGTATCACCACGGCGCTCAAACTCCCCTTCGTACACATTCCCACGGTTTGCCGCATTGCCGGCGAACGGGTTCGTCCGCGGCTGATACACGCGGATAAACGGCAGCACACGGGACACCAGCAGTTTCTGTACCGGCGGCAGCAACAGCAGCAACCCTAAGAAATCGGTGAAAAAGCCCGGCAGAACCAGCAGGATCCCGGCCAGCACCAGAGAGACGCTTTTGATCATCTCTGCCGCAGGACTCTCACCCGCCTGAATTTTCTGCTGAATCAGACTCAGATTACGCATTCCCTGATTGCGCACCAGAGATACGCCGAGACAGGATGTCAGCACCACCAGCACCAGTGTCATAAACACACCGATGGCGGATGCCACGTGAACAAAAATGACCGCCTCAATATAGATCAGCAGACAAATGAGGATAAGGGGTAACCAACGCATAACGTCTTCCTTATGTGGTGCACTGTGATGTAAAAAACCGCCCCTTTGTCAGCCTTTGTGAACTACTTCTAAGAGACGCGCTGTAAATTCGATTTTTAGTCATGCATGTTCATAATGATGGGGTCATTTCAGACGTTTTCAAGCGCAGCATGTGCCGGAATCGCACATGATATTTGTGATTTATCGCACATAAGAGTGATAATAGTGCAAACATTTCAGTTAATAAGTGATCTGGCTAAAAGGATTCAACGCAAATACAGAATATCATCACTGAGAATGCAATAAACTAAGTGATACTCTCTATTAATATCGGACAAAATAATATAATTGCTGTCTTTACTATTAAGTAAGACAACCATTCAATCAAAGAAGGTTCTCATGTCAAATAATTTTCGTATCGAAGAAGACCTGCTGGGTAAACGCGAAGTACCGGACGATGTGTATTATGGTGTCCATACACTGCGGGCTATCGAAAATTTCTATATCAGCGACCGTACAATCAATGATGTCCCGGAATTTATCCGTGGCATGGTGATGGTGAAAAAAGCCGCTGCCATGGCGAATAAAGAACTACACACTATTCCGCGTGCGATTGCGGATACCATCATCAAAGCCTGCGATGAAGTCCTGATCCACGGTAAATGTATGGATCAGTTCCCTGTGGATGTTTTCCAGGGTGGTGCCGGTACCTCACTGAATATGAACACAAACGAAGTGCTGGCAAATATCGGCCTGGAACTGATGGGCCACAAAAAAGGGGAATATGAGTTCCTCAACCCGAATGATCACCTGAACAAAGCCCAGTCCACTAACGACGCTTACCCGACCGGCTTCCGTATCGCCGTCTATAATTCAATTACCCAGCTGATTAAATCCGTTGAGTATCTGAAAGGCGTATTTGATACCAAAGCAAATGAATTCAAAGACATCCTGAAAATGGGTCGCACCCAGTTACAGGATGCGGTTCCGATGACATTAGGCCAGGAATTTCACGCCTTTGCCATCCTGATGAAAGAAGAAGTCAAAAACCTGCACCACTCTGCACAACTGGTGCTGGAAGTGAACCTGGGTGCCACCGCGATTGGTACCGGGCTGAACACCGCACCGGGCTATCAGAAACTGGCGGTGGAAAAACTGGCGGAAGTGACCGGTCTGCCGTGTGTGCCGGCAGAAGATCTGATCGAAGCAACCTCTGACTGCGGTGCTTACGTGATGCTGCACAGTGCACTGAAACGCCTGGCTATGAAGCTCTCCAAAATCTGTAATGACCTGCGTCTGCTCTCCTCCGGTCCGCGTGCGGGTCTCAAAGAGATCAATCTGCCGGAAATGCAGGCGGGTTCTTCTATCATGCCGGCAAAAGTGAACCCGGTGATTCCGGAAGTGGTAAACCAGGCGTGTTTCAAAGTCATCGGTAACGACGTCTGCGTCACCATGGCCGCCGAAGCGGGTCAGTTACAGCTGAACGTGATGGAACCGGCTATCGGCCAGGCGATGTTTGAATCTATTTCTCTGCTGAGCAACGCCTGCCGCAACCTGGGTGAGAAATGCGTTTCCGGTATTACCGCCAACAAAGAAATTTGTGAAGCGTATGTGTTCAACTCTATCGGTATCGTGACTTACCTGAACCCGTTCATCGGTCACCATAACGGGGATATCGTCGGTAAGATTTGTGCGGAAACCGGCAAGAGTGTGCGCGAAGTGGTTCTGGAGCGCGGTCTTCTGACAGAAGCTGAGCTGGATGATATTTTCTCAATTGAGAACTTAAAGAATCCGGCCTATAAAGCAAAACGCTTTGATGACTAATATAATAATAAGAAATACATAGAACACAAAAGCACGTCATCGCAAGGTAACGTGCTTTTTTATTACCCTACTACAAAAATTTAACATTTTTCTACGGGATTTTACAGGAGCACTTATGCTAGCCATCGAATTTATTATCGTACTGCTGGCCATTTATCTCGGGGCGCGCCTCGGAGGGATAGGTATCGGTTTTGCCGGCGGACTGGGGGTTCTCGCCCTCGCCGCCATCGGCGTGAAACCGGGCAGCATCCCGTTCGACGTTATCTCCATTATAATGGCTGTTATCGCTGCAATCTCTGCCATGCAGGTCGCGGGCGGGCTGGATTATCTGGTTCAGCAGACTGAAAAACTGCTGCGCCGCAATCCGCGCTATATCACCATCCTCGCCCCGATCGTCACCTATTTTCTGACACTGTTTGCCGGTACCGGTAATATTTCACTGGCTACCCTGCCGGTGATCACCGAAGTTGCCAAAGAACAGGGGATTAAACCTTCCCGTCCGCTTTCCACCGCTGTTGTGGCCGCGCAGATAGGGATCACCGCATCACCGATTTCAGCGGCGGTGGTGTATATGTCATCGGTCATGGAGCCGATGGGCGTCAGTTACCTGCATCTGCTGATGATCCTGCTGCCATCCACCTTTGTCGCGATCATCCTGATGTCCTTTATTGTGTCCTGGCTGTTTGATGACAGACTCGCCGATGACCCGGTCTTTAAGAAACGCCTTGCTGAAGGCGTGGTGGAACTGAACCGCAGTGAAAAAGCCGCCATCAAACCGGCTGCCAAACTGTCTGTTCTCCTGTTCCTGCTCGGTGTCCTGTCCGTTGTGGTCTTTGCGGTTGTCAACAGTAAGAGTGTCGGGCTGTTGTCTGAACCGATTATGTCCACCACCAACGCCATTCTGATTATCATGCTCAGTGTCGCGACACTTATTACCCTGATATGCAAGGTAGAGACGGATATCATCCTGAACTCCAGCACCTTTAAAGCCGGGATGAGCGCCTGTATCTGTATCCTGGGTGTGGCGTGGCTGGGCGATACTTTCGTTCAGGCTAACCTGGAGTGGATCAAACTGACTGCCGGTGATTTAATCACGCAGCATCCGTGGCTGCTGGCAGTTATTTTCTTCTTTTGTTCTGCCCTGCTCTATTCACAGGCAGCCACCGCCAAAGCGCTGATGCCGATGGCACTGGCGCTGGGTGTCACACCACTGACTGCCATTGCCTCTTTCTCTGCGGTTTCCGGTCTGTTTATCCTGCCGACCTACCCGACACTGGTCGCGGCGGTTCAGATGGATGACACCGGGACCACCCGTATCGGCAAACTGGTCTTCAACCACCCGTTCTTTATCCCGGGCACCATTGGTGTCGCACTGTCGGTCTGCTTCGGCTTCCTGATCGGCAGTGTCGTTCTGTAATTCCCTACACTGATAAATCCGCCCTCCCGGGCGGATTTTATTTTCCCGCGTCTCTCGCCTTTCATCAGCACTCACGTTATTCTGGATCATATGCCTTTATCAGGGAGAACCTGCTGTGCAACGTGAAGACGTCCTCAATCAGGCACTGAGTCTGCTGGAAAACCACGGCCTTCTGATGTCTGAAGCCACCCTCAACGATAACCTGGATATTGATCCCGAACGCCTGCGGATTTTCTGGCCGACCCGTAATGACCTGCTCTACGACTGCCTGCGTTACCACGGTAATCAGATTGACATCTGGCAGCGCCGCGTTCTGCTGGATGAGTCTCTGTCCTGTGAAGATAAACTGCTTGCCCGTTACACGGCACTGGCGGAACGGGTCCGCGAAAACCGTTTTCCGGGGTGTCTGTTTATCGCGGCCAGCAGCGCATTTCCTGATGCGGATCACCCTATCCATCAGTTATCCCGCCAGCAGAAACAAAGTGCCTTTGCATTCACCACTGAGCTGCTCAGAGAGCTGGATATTGATGATTGTGATATGGTGGCCCGTCAGCTGGAACTGATTCTGGAAGGATGCCTGAGCAAACTGCTGATATCCCGCAGTACCGATGATATCGCCACCGCCCGGCGGCTGGCAGAAGATGTGCTGACTATCGCCCGCTGCCGTAAAAACGGCGCACTCAGCTGATTTATTCACCACATGCATAAATTGCGTCCGTATTCTGCATAAAAAGAGCACACTCACACTTTTTTTATGGTTTTTTGACAGAAAGGCATTGACGCAAACCACGGAATACGGTTTAATGCGCCCCGTTGCCCGGATAGCTCAGTCGGTAGAGCAGGGGATTGAAAATCCCCGTGTCCTTGGTTCGATTCCGAGTCCGGGCACCAAATTCATGTCAACGGACCTCTACGGAGGTCCGTTTTCGTTTATAAAGCCCGCCAGATATCTACTTCTCCGTAGTTCTTCATTCAACCCAACTCAACCAAATTCTACCCGCATCAAGTCACTTGCGCGGGTACAAATGAGGGTATACCCTGATTCGACAGGAATTTGTACCCTCTCGTCTTCCGGAGACCCCTTTTATGGCACTTACTGACGCTAAGATTCGGGCTGCAAAACCACAAGAAAAACCCTATAAACTTGCTGATTCCGGCAACATGTTTTTACTTGTTCATCCCAACGGCTCACGTTACTGGCGACTCCGTTACCGCTTTCAGGGAAAAGAAAAAACATTGGCTCTGGGAATTTATCCTGAATTATCCCTTTCTGACGCACGTGATAAAAGAGACAGTGCACGTAAGCAGATTGCTGAGGGTATCGACCCTTGTGAACAGAAACGGATAAAGAAAGCTTTACCAGACGCTTCACAAAGCTTTGAAGCTATTGCCGGACTTTGGCATAAAAGCAACAAAACCTGGTCAGAATCCCACAGGGAAAAAACATGGAAAAGCCTTCAGACGCATGTTTTTCCTTATATTGGTTCACGGGATATTACATCACTGAAAACACCTGATTTACTCATTCCGGTTAAAGCTGCTGAAGCAAAAGAGATTTATGAAGTAGCAGCCCGCCTTCAGCAAAGAATCTCAGCTATCATGCGATATGCCGCACAGTCTGGGATCATTGATTATAATCCCGCTACCGATATGGCGGGGGCGCTGGCCACGGTTAAACGGCAGCACAGACCTGCATTGCCACTGAGTCGGATATCTGAGTTGCTGGAACGTATTGATACTTACCGGGGGCAAATCATGACCAGATTGGCAACACAACTTTCTTTGCTGATATTTATCCGCTCCAGTGAATTTCGCTTTGCCCGCTGGCCTGAGATAGATTTCGAAAAAGCTATGTGGACTATCCCTCCGGAACGGGAACCAATTAAAGGCGTAAAATTCTCTCATCGTGGTTCAAAAATGCGTACAGAGCATCTGGTGCCACTCTCTACTCAGGCACTGGATATTCTGCGGGTAATCCACACTATCAGCGGTGAACATGAATTGATCTTCACAGGTGATCACACCCCCTGGAAACCGATGAGTGAAAATACAGTAAATAATGCATTACGACTTATGGGATACGATACGAAAGTTGATGTTTGTGGTCACGGTTTCAGAGCTATGGCCTGCAGTTCATTGATCGAATCAGGATTATGGTCAAGAGATGCGGTAGAACGCCAGATGAGTCACCAGGAACGTAATGGCGTACGTGCAGCTTATATTCACAAAGCGGAGTTTCTTGAAGAACGCAGACTGATGCTGCAATGGTGGGCTGATTTCCTGGATGCTAACAGAGAGCAAACCATTTCCCCTTTTGATTATGCAAAAGTAAATAACCCAATGGATATCAATAAACAGAATTGATTCGTAGTGCGTACAAGAGTTTTTCACCACGCGACGAGCACGATTTTGCATGAGAAGGTCTATAACTCTGCCTGGATTGAAACTTAGCTCGCGCATATCGATAGGAACGCGAGGCGTGGCACGAATAGGCATATCAGTGTTTGGATGGATGCAGTGGTATGCAGACCATATGGAGGAATTGGAGGGAAGCTTGGATAATGTTGTTAATGTGAATTTTAAGTAATTCTTAATAGCCATCCTTACGCCTGGGCGTAAGGATGGCTATAGCGATGTGTTTTATTTTTTATATTATAAAATATGTAAGGTATTTTAGCTGTATGGATAATGATCTCTGAAAGTGAATGGGACTTTTTTCCGAGATACTTACACCAGCACTAGGCTGGATACCATTGATATAACAAATGATTAGCAACAGTATGATGCTTTTCATAATTCCCTTTTTAGATGTTTAAACAGTATCGCTGAATAATAGATAGTGCAAATTTTATAGCTTTTCCCCTCTGGGTGTTACAGGTCGAGGTTTTACTGATTAGCTATATAATGACGGTGGTTATTTCTCTCAGTCCTACATGTGGTCGAAATCATAAAATTACTCCACAGTGTGCCACCCAGGCCCTGCACCCTACTTATTACACCCGCGTCACCCGTGGCGTTGTCGGTACCCATGTATGCCCCCGAGCCGGTGCCCTCTACGGAGAAAAGGGTGGCTGGAAATTCAAGCGTCTGGACAGGTTCGATGTTGATAGCTCAAACGGTTGGGGTGACGCTGCACAGGACAAAGGACCACATACGCCATCGATTCCGGTTATTCGACACATGTCTGGTCTGTTTCGTTTTGGACCAGCGACGCGTTTGTTCATAAAGCCGCCGGACCTTTTCGGGGTGGCTGGCCAGTGCGCGGGGAGCACCCAGCCAGTCAAAGCCCTTCCTCACCTTACCAATAAATGTTTTTCCCGGATGTTTCTCAACCCCTAATGACACAAGATATTCGCTGAGTCGTTTCACCAGCTTGCGTAACTTCCGGCAGGAGTGGGTTAAAATAATAAAATAGTTCATATAATGTCCATAATAATATTTTTTGTTAAGCAAAATTTTTGTGTCATGTGTCATGTGTCATTTGTCATGTGGTCAAATTTATTAAACCACTACCGTCATGATATTGTTTACCTCTGACTGAAATAATCCTCTATCATTGTAGCAGTGTCATAGCGGGGACTGTTATCCGGATCACTGTTACAGGTAAAATCTGAAAAAAACTCGGTAATACTGCATTCAAACAACAGACTTAACCGATAGGTCGTATCTGTACATACCGGATTTACGCCTCTTTCATAACGGGACATCTGAGGCGGTGATACCCCCAAACAATGTGCAGCCTCTGTAATACTGATACATTGGTTACGGCGGGCCTCTCTGACTTTTTTTCCTACAGACACACTTATTTCAGTCATATTGAACAGACTCTCATCTATCTGGTTAATATAGAATGTAATTTTTCATAGAATAATAACCGGTATTATTTTTTAACTGTACCTGCTGATTTCTTTATGCTGACATTCTGTATTGGCTTTATCTCATTAATTCTGTCCTTAGTCTGTTCCCTGCTGTCCTCTATCTGATGTTGCATCTCTTTTGTGTCGGTATTCAGCAGCTTACCAGTACTGTCGAGTATTTGCTGTTTAGCTGCTTCCCCGGCATTGCATTTACCGGAAACTCCTACTTTTTCATCCAGTATCTTATTACGCGTCGCCTTCTTAAAATCACATCCCGCCGATACCGATACCGACAAACAAAGAGAAAAGATAATTATTTTTTCAGCATTTTCAATTCCTGTAATTTTTAATTTTTCAGCCATTATAAGGCTTCGCCTGATATCACATCACAGGATTACACCAGATATATAAATACGTGATATATACCATTGTCGTTTCAGCTCCCGCTCTGTGGAAACACCTATTTTCTGTTTCTCTCTGTTACAATATTTTTCCTGCAGGACCGTCCCGGATATTCTTAGTTATCAATGACACACCACAAAAAATATTGCCGGACCTCCTCACAAAAGGTCTGGTAACTAAATAACTATATTTTATCAAAATAACTATCAATCATAGCTGATGCATCATCATAACAATCTGTATCTTCAAACAGATATGGATATACAGGTACATCAGAAAAAAAACAATCTATATTAATCTTAAAAATCAAACTAAGTTTAAACAGTGTTTCCACACAGATATTATTGACTCCCCGCTCATAGCGGGACATTTGTTGTTGCGACATGCCGATTAAATTTGCAAGTTGCCGGGTTGTTAAACCATGTTCCACTCTCAGTGCTCTTATTTTCTGCCCAACAATTAATGTTATACTATTCATCACACCTTATTCCTATTAGCAATTAAAAAAATATTACAGACACTTAATTCCCCCTGGGCTTTACCTCCCATTTAAAATCAGAATTTATGACTACAGATCAATATTAATTTCACTCAGATAATAAGAGCCCTGAAGTACGGGAAACTTTTCTGTATTTCTTTCAAAGAAATTCTGTTGAATGATTTCTCTGTTTTAATTATTGATAGAGTACAGTCTGTATCTCTGCCTGTACCTGTTTAAGCTGACGTGCCCAGGGGCCGTTCCGCCGGAATTCTGCAGGTAACATTTTTATTGCCTGGTTAGCCGTCCGGACCGTGGCATACTCACCCGCGACAAGAATATACCACTGCCGGTTATTACGGACTGTTTCATATACCATATAGTTAGTCAGTCTGTGGCGACGAGCCTGGCGATATAACTCATCCGGTACTGTCCCACCACTCAGTTGCAGAGTAAAATGACCTCCCGGTGCTGTCTGAATATTCCCCCCGAGATTATGGTTCAGGGTAGTATCCGGTGGAGATGGTGTCTTTTCACGGACGGGTAACAATGATGCAGCCGTCAGTGTGTCCGCTTCCTGTTCAGAAACTGCGGTGGTGGTCTCTGAGTGTTGTTCCTCTGAGTGTTGTTCCTCAGGAGGTTGTTCCCCCGGGATATCCGCCACCATATTTTGAGAGGCAGGACCGGATAACACGGCTCGCACGGAGACCACCTCACTCTGCAGCATCATTGCGGAAGCTATATATGCCTGTATCCGTTTCAGTAATTCTTCAACGACAGGCAATATTGCAGGAGCATTGATTAATTTCTGCTTCAATAACGACAAAGATATACATCCGGAACCGGTACTACTGGCAAGCTGTCTGTATCTGTACGGCATAGCGTCTGGTGTCTCCTTCAGATCACCTTCTGCACGTAATGATGATAAAGAACTATCCGTAATACCGGCTGAGGTTGATACAGATAACATTCCGGTCCCGCCGTTAAGACGGGTATCCGGTACAGGTTCAGTGATATCAGTGACGAGAATTTCATCCGGAGCTTCCGGTACCTGTTCCGGAATTGACAACGATCCGCAATCCTCTTCCGTAAGCGGCCGGTACACTTTAGGGCGTAACCGTGTTGTCATATCAAGAAGGGACAGTGCCTGCAGAGCCTGGTTACCTACGTCTCCGGAGTCCTCAGCCGCGGCCTTAAGCCAGTAATAAGCACACTCAGTATTGCGCTCACCACCGATCCCCTCCTGAAAAATGATGCCCAGACTGTATTGTGCCAATGGATAACCCTGCTGAGCAGCACGGGCTATCCAATACCGGCCCGACACGGTATCCTGTGTAACACCATCCCCGTTAATATACATGACACCATAGTCATACATTGACATAAGCTCATCATCACGCGACACAACAGGCCCGGAGGCTGGTGCTGCAGCATGAAGAAAGGACAAAGGTGCGCCGGACATCAGCAATACCAGAAATAACCGGCGTACCGGGACAGCGATCCTGAAAGCGGACTTTTCCATAGAATATTTTTTCATACATCATGGTGAAAGAAAAATAAGTATATAAAGGTACGACAGGTATAAGCACCTATTGTACCTCTGGTGCATTACGGCCAGGTCAGGGTAGCGGTGACTTTAGCCGAACCTTCACCCCGGGCGTTGCTCCCGTTACTGCAGAGGTACCACGTTACAGGGAAAGGCACGGTACCTTCCTTAGCCTCCACGGGGTACTGATAGGCCGCACCAAATTGGATTCGGTCGGGATCGTTGTCACAGGTTCCGGGGCCCGCTTTCATAACGCCCCTAATTTCTGCAAGCGCAGTACCCGCAGCGTCGTTCAGAGCCACTGTGTCCGTATACCGGCCGGGAGTAGTCGTGGAGAACGAGATTTTGATATTGTTCTCATCGCCCGGGTGGATAGAAGTACACGACACGCCGATCGAGCTTTGGTAGTCAGCAAGGACTTGAGTATCCTCCCCGGGCCGGGCCGGGACTTCACCGAACTGTACATTAGGATCAGGCGAAGAGACGGTGCACGACGTGGAAGGCTGGACCGTGACTGTGCCGGCGGGAACGATGATCGTACTCGGGGCCGAACCCAATGATCTCGCGAGACGGGATAGGGCTAGGGGTTTATTGGGGTAAGTGCCCAATGCAGCCAGCGGACCTGCATGGACGAACCAGGACCCTACAAATTGAGCAGGATCATTGTAGACCACCACTGTCGTATTGGCGGCAAACAGCCTACCACACCATATGAACCTGGGGTCATAGTTAGGGAAGTCGGTAGAGTAGGCACCTTTTTCAGACCACGTGCCCAGGACTACGGAGGTACGGTCATCCGGCGAGGTCGGACCGGTGGCGGTCCCAGTAAGACCTAGTACGACATCGTTGGCGATGGTCATACCGGAATAGCCGTCGCTGGTTACGGAAAAGGGGTAAACCGCTTTGGATTCACAGTTCGGCCATGTGGAGACGTCGGCTTTGATCAAGAACCCGTAGGGGGTCTGCGCTGCAAGGGTGATCTTGGTGGGGGGGGACGCAGGGACGCCAGGAATATAGGTCCAGGTTCCGTCCGTACGAACAGTGTCTCCGGGCGCGACTGTGATTGCATCACAGTAGGTCGTCGGGATGTAGGCAAGAGCGACAACCAAAATTTTCCATCGATTCCGGTAATCCAACACACGTCTGGTCTGTTTCGTTTTTGACCAGCGACGCGTTTGCTCATAAAGCCGTCGGACCTTTTCGAGGTGGTTGGCCAGTGCGCGGGGAGCACCCAGCCAGTCAAAACCCTTCCTCACCTTACCAATAAATGTTTTTCCCGGATATTTCTCAAACCCTAATGACACAAGGTATTTGCTGAGCCGTTTCACCAGCTTGCGTAACTTCCGGCAGGAGTGGGTTAAAATAATAAAATAGTTCATATAATATCCATAATGGCATTTTTTTTGTTGAGAAAAGAAGTTATCAACAGCCCGAAGATGCAACGTGCCCATCCGCGGGCTTAATACATAACCCTGGGCTGTAAATCCCCCCGTCTTCCACACTGTAATGAATATACTGAGTTAATATATTCAGATATATAAGGCGGGCAAGGTGTTGTCCGGGGCAGGATAACAACGTATTTTTATTTGCCGCCCCGTAATAATCCTTAATATCAGTGTGACAGCTCCACCGCCCCCATAGTCCGGCGACGGCGACCGACCACCGACATGGGAGATAAGCGGTAATCACCCTACTGCAACTGTCTGAGAAAAGTTTCCCGGTATGATGGCCAGCGGTGACGCTCCCGGATACCGGCATTTGCCGGAGCCGTTTTACGCAACTCACATAACCAGGCCCGGACCAGGCCTGAATGCTGTGCATCAATGATGCTGTCATAATGCGGGAGGGTCTTCACGGGCACACTCCGTTTTACTTTATTACCCGTCATTTTTTTTATCCTCTTCAGCCATTCCCTGACAGGTATACGTTACCTGTCGTATCGGCATCTCCGGAGATGTGTTCACGCCGGTCAGATCAAAGCTGACCCGGCACTGATGCGCTGATGTCTCTCCCCATTTCACTCGCAGCATGCCTTTCTCCGGTAACCCTGTCAGATACACCTGGCCGCCATCGCCCACAATACTGCCATTAGTCTCACTGTTATCCTCCCCCTCAAATGCCGCAATAGCACCGAACGGAACCACACCGGTACCGAGTTTCAGCGTCATCAGCACCTGATAGCCCACCTGGGTCGCAAACCTGGTTTTGACCACGGCGCCTTTGGTTGGGTACACATTGAGATTTGTCTGGGTAATATCCACCCCTTCAGGCAAGGAACTGGGATCGATCCCCACATTGTTCCGGGTATAATCCGTCAGATACGGAACTACGGCATACCCCCGCCAGTCAGTAACTGCCGAGCCGCCGTTAACTCTGACACCGTCTGCGCCGGGAGCACTGATTAATGCCACCGAATCCCCCATCACACGGGAGAACGTAATCCCTTCGGAGTGGACAAGAACGCCCCCGCTGGCATTCATATTTATCGTTTGTGTATCGCTGTTATAACTGTAACCACCGCTGACACTTCCCTTGCTGCCCTGATAACCCACATTCATATTACTGTTACTGCTCTGTCCCTGGTTTCCCCAGTTCTGTGACGCACTGTAAGACAGTTTACCGTCGAGCAGACTGCCGCTCAGCCCGGCTTGGTTCTGAGTACGTCCCGAGTTATCATGCGTGACTGAGGTGGTGGCATACATTGACTGTAAATTACGGGAGTAACCGAAAATACTGAACGGAATACTGACATTAAAGGATATCTGACGATTTTCAGGCCAGCTGCCACCGGTACCTTTCATCCGGTCAATATTGTAGTTCACCCCGTAACTCACTCCTTTCAGGCTGTTACTGTAACCGAGTGACAATCCGGTCAGCGTCTTATCCGACCCCCAGTAATCGTCGCGGTTAGCCCGGAAATTCAGCGTACCCCAGTCGTTCATCTGCTGGCTGATTTGTGTCTGAAAACTGCTGCGGCGGCGCTGTAATAACCACGGGCTGATCCCGTCATTCAGCTGGTGCCCGCGGCTGTTAAATTCACTGAAATTATAATAGTCCCGCGTGGAATAACGCAGTGCCGTCAAATCGACAGATGTCCCGGTGGAAAGCAGACTTTTGGAATAACGCAGGCGGTAAGACTGTCCTGTACTGGTCGGCATATCGTCGAATTTTGCAGATGAGTGTGTCATATCTGCTGACAGGGCCCCGATACTTCCCAGCGATATCCCGGTTCCGATATTGAGAGCCTGATAGTCTCTGGCTGCCAGGGCCCCGCCATACAGCGTTATGTCATCAGGCAGGCCGTAAATGACGGTCGCCAGCATGAAATTAGCGCGGCGGGAGCCGCTGGTCAGATTGCCGTCGTACTGCCCGGCAGTCACCTCATATTTCCAGCCCCCCGGGCGTAACATCACAGGAAGGGAAGAGTAAGGTACAATAAACTGCCGTTCCGTCCCGTCAGCTTCCGTCACTCTGACGTCGTAATCACCCGACAGACCCGCCTGCTGGATATCATTAATATAAAACGGCCCCGGTGCCACATACGTTTCATACACCACATTACCGTTCTGACGGACAGTGACACGGGCGTTACTGTTAGCCACTCCGCTGATAGCCGGTGCATAGCCCCGCATCTGGCTCGGCAGCATCTGTTCGTTGGAGCTGATTTTCACCCCGCGGAAGGGAACACTGTCAAAAATTTCATTACCGGTGCTACTTTCCCCCATCAGTAAAGCAGAGCGTAAACGCCGTATATCACGGGAAAGGTACGTATTGGAGAAACGGGTACGGGTTTGCGTTGTCTGAGACTGATGACCGCCGCTGTATTCGAACCTGGTGTGAGTCACCGTACTGCGTAACCGCCACGGGCCGGTATTAGCGCCGGCACGCACAGTGGCAAACAGGTTATTGCTGTGTGTGTTCCGGCCTTGTGCCGAGTTCGTGGTACGTCCCGCACTGAGGTTATAGTTGGCCGTCAGCGCTGAAATCCCGTCCTCCCACTGCTCCGGGTCAACTGTCCCGCGAATCTCCGGTTGCATAGCCACCTGAGGTACACTGATATCCAGACGCAGCTGAGCCAGATCCAGACGGGTTGAGGCCTGCGGTATAAGCGCACCGAGGTTATCAACCGGGGTCTCTGCTGACAGGTCTTTCATTTCGGGTAACTGTCTGACATTGACTCCCAGAGTCTCTAATTGCGCCGGTGTCAGAACGGGGGCTATCTGCCCCTGAGCATTTTTCCGGAAATTCAGAGTATATTGCCCGGCATTACGCTGATTAATAAACACCCAGACAGTATATTCTCCTGCCGCCACGCCACCGGCCTCAGAAAAGGCAGACAGGTCAACCCGGGCACTATCTTCCCCGCTGCCGAGGAATCCCGGGTCAAAATAGTCACCGGCCCGGACAGAACTGACACCCAGTAAAAGGCATAACCCCAGCGGAGGGTACAGAAAATAATGCCTGAAAGGTATTTCGGGCAGACAACTGTATATTCTCATAACAGACCTACTCATTATACGGATAATAATAAATCAAATACGGGGACCGGTAATCACCATCAGTCAGTCCAGTTCCTCAATACGGGTTAATCTGATAACGGACGATACTGTGCAGGTGTCACACGACCTGTTCCGTCAATCAGCCGCCAGACGATTTCCCCCTGCGCATCAGCAGGCAGGGGATACATCTGTTCGCCAAATGGAGGGATCCACTGAGATAATGACTCTGCTTCCACAGGTTGTGTCCCCACTGACAGTGAGCGGAACGTTATGTAATAAGGTGTCGGGTTGGTGATCATCAGATGAGTTCCCTGCCGGTGAAAGCGCAGCTGTCCGGCCAGTTGCCCGGCACTGTACTCAGGCAGTCCCTCCGGACGATAAAACAGCTTCAGGTTATTCTGCACAGCCAGTACCAGTTGTGCCGGTCCGGATGGTGCAGACTGACCGGGTATTGTTTTCAGACTGAGTACAAATACCGATTCCCGGTCTACCGGAAGTGTATTCCGTGTCAGCCGGATACGCAGTGTCAGAGTTTCCGACGGCTCAAACCGCTGTAAAGGAGGTAATACAATAAACGGAACACCGGGAGTATCAGAAGAGGCATTTTGTCCGTCATTTTCCCCTTCCGGTTCAGCCATCCAGGGGATAACACGTGCCTGCAGCAGGTATGGTTGTGCAGTGTTATTGGTGAGTGCAAACGTAATACCGTTTTTCTCGTATCCGGGATACACCACACGAGTGGACTGCAGGGTTATGCCGTCTTTATTACTGTTGTTTGCCCCGCAGGCCTGCGAACCGGAGAGGGCCATGCATAACAGAAACAGTGTTCCTGTCACACGCATAATTCCGGTCCGGATATCAGTATACCGGTCACGGTATGCAGCAAAAGATATTCGTTTCATCATCGGACATTATCATCCTGAGTGACGCCGGCGTGATATTCCGCACTCTCGCCGCCATAATCATTGACCGTAGTCCAGCTCACTTTCTGAGCCAGACCGGTTACCGGATAGTTCTGTACTGAAAACGGAGAAATCATGGCTCCCGCCTCAGTATCCCGTACGTTCAGCATACTGCCGTTCAGGCTGAGCCGGGCCAGTGTCACGAAATAGGGGGACGGATTTCCGACCTGCAGGCTGTGACCCGTCTGACGGAAAGTAAGGCTTTCCGCCGCAGCCCCGGCCGGCATTGACAGCCCTGCAGGACGGTAAAACAACTTGATCACTGTCTGTATCCCCACGGATACCCGGGCAGAGACACCGGTGTTATATTCTTCCGCCTGTTTTGCCGTTGCGGGAATAGCCAGCATACTCAGATAAAAAACAGACTCGCGATCTGTGGGTAATTCAGTCGTTCCGTTCCGTACGACCAGTACCGAATGTTGACTGTCCGGCTCCAGACGAAATAAGGGAGGAGTTACCATAAAGGGTGCGGCAGGCACGGTGGCATCCTTTTTTGCCGCATCCGGGTCCGGTGTCGCCAGTACGCCTGTTTTGACCAGGTACACACGGTCACTCTGATTACTGATAGTGGCTTTTGCATTTTTGGCACGGGCATCAAAGATAACCCGGGTCTGACTGAGTTGCAGTCCCCCGTCAGCTCCCGAGGCCTGGCAGCTCAGAAGGACAGTCAGTGCTGTTACGGCAGCAGGCAATATTGCACGTACTACCCTCAGCCTGTTATGCTGATAGCATCGGTTCAACTGGTTTTCCTTTTACTCATAAAGAAACTGAAATGTCACAGCAGCCTTCAGGTTACCGCCACTGAGCCCGGTCCCCGGAGTACAGCTGCCACAGGACAGACGGGCTTCGAATGTGAGTGGTTTACTTTCTAACAAATTGAGCTGCGCTGTTTTTTCGCCAAGTGTGATTACAGATTGATCGGATATCGCAGTATTTTCACCCTGCTGTGTTAACTTCACCCCATAACCCTGCGAGTAACCGCTTTCCGTATCGGAAGTCCGGAATAGTGGTATGCCGGAGGTAATAGTTGTACCGCTGATTTTAATTTTGGGAGTCAGCCCCCATCCGTTACAACCTAAAAATGAAAGGGTAAACGACCTCGGGTCGATCCCGTTTTCACCCGCAGCGATAACCGCCGCGGAAGAAACAGGGTCGAACGTGATATCTTTATTATCGACGGCAACCTTGCAACTTCCGCCAACCAGTGTGGCCGAAAAATTAATTGTTGTATCGGCAGATCCGGCTGCCTGTGCAACGGTAGCAAGTCCCGGCAATCCCCCCCCGCATATGACCGTGAACAACACACAGCAGGTTCGTAATGTCTGATACATTTTTTTATTCCTTCTGTCAGCCTTCAGTCAAAAGACACAGTGAACATTAATGCAGCCTTAATGACCCCCGGAGAAACAGTTCCGCTTCCGGCACGGACCAACCCCAATAAGAAAAATTCAGGTTGCGGAGTGTCTGCAGCACTGACGGGAGATAACGAAAAAGAAGTACCATTATTTATTGCCGTTGATTCATTATAAAAGGAGCTTAAATCAAGGCTCCCTGTATCCCGCTGTACCATAAACCCGGCACCGTCCGCCACTGAGTCAGCATCACGGAAAATAGCCGGACTGGCAGAATAGGGTGTGGTACCGGTAACGGTCAGCTTCGGGGTTGTTGGCCCTGAGCAGGTGACCGTTGCGGTCAGAGGCAGCATCGCCACTGCCTTTGCCGGCTGAAAATCAATAGCTTTATAAACCCCGAACTGAAGGGTATCCTCAGATAACTGAATACCACAGGTACCATCACTGATTTGAGCGGAAAAATTAACCACGACGGAGGAATTATCATCCGCCCATACTGACGCTGAAGCCAGGATGTAAAGCATCATCATACTGAGCAGGCATTTAACGGACGGAACCATGAAATACCTCCGCACCACCATAATCATTCAGCGCTTTCCATTCCACCTTCCCCTGATGCGGGGCACGGTTATAGATACGACTGTCAAAAGGGGCAATCAGCGTGTTATCAGCAGCAGCACTGAGTGGGACTGCCACCCCGGCCACTTTGAGGTCCGCGAGTGTGATGTAGTACGGCGTCGGGTTAGTCACTTTCAACCCAGTCCCCACAGAGGAGAACTGCAACATACTCATGGCTTGCTGCTGTGAGAGAGGCAACCCATCGGGGCGATAAAATAGTTTGACTACCGTGGCGGTGGATACCTGAAGCACCCCGCCAACTGCCGGTGAAGGTATGATATTTTGTTTTCCCCCTGCAGGCATGGCAATCGCACGGAAATAGAAAATGGATTCTCTGTCACCGGGTAATTCAGCAGAATCCGTTTTTTTTACAATTAATACCTGATTTGTGCTTTTAGGTTCGAGGCGAAACAATGATGGCGTTGTTATAAAGGGAGACCGGATATTTCTCCCTTCAGCATCACCCGTTATTAGTGTTTTTACTAAATATGGTGTTGCTGATGAAGCAGAGCTGGTTACACCAATACTTTTTCCACGAAGGCTATTGTCACTCAGGAAAACTATACGGGTACTGTCAATAGAAATGCCAGCAATAGCTGAAGCCATCCCTGCAATAATCAACAGTAATAAAACATTAATATTTCTAAAATTTATCATTGCATCATATGCCGCCCTGAGATTCCCTCAGAGCGGCCCTTAAACATTATATTAGTTTACGAGGTAAGCAACGGTAATCGGAGCACTGTAAGCACCAGCTGGAGCTTCAGCTGTTGCACTGGCCATACCTACTTTGTAAGTATAATTATAAGCAGATTCGCCCGCTGTCCCAGGGACTGTAACTGGCTGATTAGCAACAATATTATCAGTGTTATTTTCAAGTTTAAGCATGAACCCTACCGTCCCTGTTGTCACAGAGGTGAACAGCTTATTGCTTACATCAAGATTCGACGTATTACCCTGAACAACTAAGCTCCCCATTGCAGAGTCCATATTCTCGGTATCATTACAAGTTAGCGCTACCGGTAATGGAGTATCCCCAACCTGAGTCAGCACGCCTGCACCTGTAATGTCAGCAGTTTTAAATGTTCCGACGTTCAGGGTAGCCTGGCCGCCATTAACTGTAATATCACAAGTAGTATTCGTGATAATACCGGTAAGTGTAACGTCTGCGGCAGGTGCCGCATTAGCACTCAGACTTGCTCCGGTAATTGCTGTAAATAACATGGTTGATATTACGTTTGATTTTAAAGACATAAATAAAAGTTCTCTTTTTTAAAATTAAAAAAACAACCCATTTTTTTTAAAAATGGATTTCTTTACACACATATTATAGAACATATGAATCTATAAAAATTAACATCCAATAAAACAGTCTGATATCATAATTATATAGCCGGACACGTGTGGAGCTTCAGATAATACCCTGTACATTCAGACAGAAAAACATTACGGATATCAGGCATTACTGTAATGGTATATTTATAATATGAAGTCATTGTCCGGCTTACAAATACAGTCTGGTGAAAAAAATGATTAAATCACATCTGGTCTCTTTACTATTTCAGCTAACCCCCCGCTGGTAAATAGTGCCGGCAATTGTTCACCGGTATCGCGGTTATAAAGGATGAAGAATAATTTATCTATAAATTGCCAGAGTGTCAGACCAAAAACATTCGCAAAAACTTCTGTCTGAGACAGTGTAAGGTCACAGACCCCGCGTTCATAGCGGGAGATTTGCTGCTGGCTTATTCGGACTGCCTGACCCAGCTCAGCACCACTCATCCCATGCTCATAACGGAGCTTTCTGATCAGAAGACCGGCTGCAACCTGAATAGTCAGAAGATCAGTAGATTCTGTACTGATCTGTTTCTCAGCTTTATGGCTTTTACTCATATCATGCATCCTCTTTACCAGTATTCTTTTTTGTGCAGTAAAAAAAGATACTTTACTTTTAATAACTGACCAGCCATCAAATATAGTCTGCAGCTTTATTTTTATTACCGATAAATATTTACAATAATAAAATCTTTGTAAAAAACATGGTGTTAATAAAACTGTGAAATGAATAAAAACATCACTCCATCATGATATTTTATTAGTCTTTCTAATTAAAGGACAGACTATTATCATTCCGACAACCAGACATAGTAATACAATTAAATATTGATACTCCCTGCCAAGTATCATCTTATTCTTGTATAAAAGAATGATGAAGCATATCTATAAGTTCCCAGAATGTCAGATCAAACGCATCAGCAAATCGCCAGAGGAGTTCCAGTGTTAGTCTTCCCCTTCCGGTTTCATAACGTGAAACTTGTTGCTGACTAAGCCCGACAATATGTCCGAACTCCTTTCCGCTGATTCCTTTTATAGTACGCAGGTTACGAATAAGTTCGCCTGCATTTTGGGATAAACGCGTTTTATCGCCTGTATGTTTTTTAGTGTTATAAGTCATGACTACTCCGGCTGACAATACCTTTTCTACCACAGAATACTATTGCAACCTTTCCCGTGAATACGGGTTACCGTTTCAGAACATAATCCCAGTACCTAACAGTTTATCTGTATTACCATGCAACCTTTCTGCTTTTAGTTTTCGCTTTTAGTTTTCACGGTTACTTCAGCCTGTGCCCGCCAAAAACCCTGTGGGCAAAAATCCTTATCAGTTAAAGATCAACAAAGTGATACATAATGTGCGCCCCCCCCTCCGCGATGTTATATTTTATGAATTTTATTTTTATTTAATATAATGCTCTTAATTAGTAACTAAAAATGAATAACGCAGCATTATAAACTAGTGCTGCTTCATGGCTAAGTGGTTTAAAAAATAAATAGCGGCACTACTTTATACTCTATAAACAGTTGGTTAGCAGTATAAAAGAAACCTGTTTGTGTTTGTTACAATCTGAAAGATCCGAAAAAACAAGGAGTAGTGAGGGTTGCAGATTACCGAGAATCCTAAGTAAAATACGATCGAAATCAGTAATCAACATTATGTATCATTTTGTTGCATTTGTGAAAACAAAATCCTTCCACATCCCTTTGAATCTTAATGGATTACTTGCCGTGTATCGCACTGTATGGGAGATATTAATATGTCCGAGATAATCCTGAATTAAACGAGTATCCATCCGTCTGTCAGCTAATGCATAACCACATGCATGTCTCAGCATATGAGGATGTACATCAACACTCAGTCCGGCTTCTTTTCCTGCCTTTTTAATCATACGGTAAACCGTATACCGTGATAACGGCTTACCTCTGGTAGTCAGGAATACAAAATCGTCACTTTCTTTGCCTACATACCGGTACCTGATCTCCAGCCACTTCTTCAGGAAAACAAACTCTTCAGGCGGGATAGGATGTACAGTAGAAAACCCATTTTTCAAACGTGAAACGAACATTTCACGAGCATGTAGGTCAATATCAGAAAGACGCAGGCGGCATACTTCGCTGACCCGGAATCCATGGATAAAACTCATATAAATCAGACAATAGTTTCGTTCTGAATGGTATGTTTTTTGTGCGGAGTTCAGTAGAAGTTTGACTTCAGAAAAGGTTAAATAATTACGCATAACTACCCAAATTAAATTGAATTGAATTGAATTGAATTGAATTGAATTGAATTAAATTAAAAAAGTATCAACTACAGAAGATACAACATGTGCCCACAAGATACACAAACATACTCCCAATGAGGGTATGATATTGTAACAAAAATTACATTATCTTTTTTCGGGTTGATCTCTTCCCTTTCTTCAGTACCGGTATAAAGTAGAGTTTTCCTGCTTTTTTTCTCCTGAAAAAAGAGGTCATCTGACATGAAAAAGACACGTTATACCGAAGAACAGATAGCATTTGCCCTGAAACAGGCTGAAACCGGTACCCGGGTAGAGGAAGTGTGCAGAAAGATGGGTATTTCTGAAGCCACTTTTTACAATTGGAAGAAAAAATTCGGTGGTATGGGCGTGACAGAACTTCGCCGCCTGAGACAGCTCGAGGAAGAAAACCAGCGTCTGAAGCGCCTGGTGGCAGATCTGAGTCTGGACAAAGAGATGCTGCAGGAAGTCATCAAAAAAAAGTTCTGAGACCAGCCCAGAAGCGGGAGGCGGTAACCTGGTTGCTGGAGGCCTACCGTATCGGGCTGCGGCGTGGTTGTCGTCTGATGATGCAGAGCCGCACGGTCTACCACTATCAAAGCCGACGTGACGACCGCGCAGTCACGCAGCGGATAAGGGAAATAGCGGAAACCCGCATCCGCTACGGCGTGCAGCGCATACATATCCTGCTGCGCCGGGAAGGCTGGCTGATTAACCATAAGAAAACCCACCGTATTTATTGTCAGGAAGGGTTGAATCTGCGGACAAAGCGACCCCGGCGACATGTCACAGCCAGGCACAGACAGGAGCGTCCGGCAGTGACGGCAGCCGATCAGTGCTGGAGTATGGATTTCGTTGCTGATAATCTGTTCAACAGGCGCCGGATCCGGGCACTGACTGTAGTCGATAATTTTAGTCGGGAATGTCTGGCGATAGAAGTTGGACAGGGTCTGCGGGGTGACGATGTGGTTGCGGTAATGGCGCGTCTGAAGCAGTTACAGCACCGTGTTCCCGAACGGTTTCAGACCGACAACGGCAGCGAATTTATCTCAAAGGCGCTGGATAAATGGGCATATGAAAACGGGGTAACGATGGACTTCTCCCGGCCCGGAAAGCCGACGGACAATGCGTTAATCGAATCCTTCAACGGTAGCTTCCGTGACGAGTGTCTGAACGTTCACTGGTTCCTGTCGCTGGAAGATGCGCAGGAAAAGATCGAATGCTGGCGGCAGGAATATAACCGGCAAAGACCTCATTCCTCGTTAAATAACCAGACTCCGGAGGAATTCATCCGAAGTCTGCAAAAAGGTCCGGATCTCTGATTTAACCTGGCGCTGAATTGGGGAAGAGATCAATTTCCTGTAAACCAAATAACCCCCCCCATCGTTATTACAGATAAAACTGTACTCAGAAAGAGAGTTGAAGCCATTTCCTGTTCCCCTATTTTATACTCTACTGCAAAAATAACGGCTATCGAAGCAGTTGGAATAGCTAGCGTAACAGAAACTAAGCTTAGCTCCACATGAGGAATCGCCAGTATAGTCATAATGATAAGAACAATTAATGGTAATAGAATATTTTTAGCTATAGTATTTATTAGTACAGGAAATGATAAACTAATCTTTTGAGCATATAAGATTGCACCAACTGCAAATAATGCAACTCCTCCGGTAGACTGACCTAATAACACAAAGGAACCTTTTAAAAAAACTGGCATATCAAAGCCAATAAGTAAAAAAATGAATGCCAATATCGGAGCCCATACCACAGGCTGAATTAATGAATTTTTTAAACTCTCAGAAATAACAGAAAAAGCACTTTTCTTAACTACATTAGTATTTTTCACCAAAAACATTAAAGAGACAGGAACTAAAACTAAATTTAAAACCAGACTACCAACAGCAATTGCAATGTCTGCATCAATAGGGAAAAGCACTCCCAGAACAGGTGTTCCTATAAATGGAACTGCCGGGCCTGCAATAGCAATTGCACGTAATGATGCCATGCGACAATCTGATTTAAACATAAACCTGGAAATAATAAAAACTAAAGAAAACCCGCCTACCATTCCTATAAAAATCCATATAAAAACCATTATATTTTTTATTATTTCACTTAATGGGGTGCTAAGTATTCCTGAAAACAATAATAATGGCAAAGCATATAGCATAACCATACGATTCAAAATAGATGCTTGATCTTTATCAAAATCATGTCTACGCCCTGCAAAAAAACCAAGTAAAAGTGTAACAATAACTGGTAACAACGCAGTAATAATAATTTCTAGCATTAGATATACTCTTCATAACTTTATTATATATGGAATACAGGTATCTTAAATTATATTCTGTATTTCTAGCTGTCGTTTACAGTATATAAACACCAGATTCCGGTTCGGAATAAAAAGGAAGCACGGGATTACACTTAAATTTATTTATAATTTCGACATTATTCAATATACAACCTTAAAATATTAACGTTAAATCCCAGAAAATATAACTTAACATTATCCTATATCATTTTTAATCCAGTAAAAAACTTAACATAAGCAACACTCCATTCTTTATAGTGTTCATAAATTATTCACCTCCCACTCTACTTTAAAAAATAATTTTACATTTACCTTATCAATAAGACTTTATAATTTATAAAAGCATCCTTGCTAAGATCCCCATAAGATAGACTTTAAATTTACTAATCATCGTCTGATATATCAACCGGCTCATTATTTCTATGTAGTAAATAATAAACAGAACGAGCCCTAGGATGAATAAAAAAGTAATTCTTTGGTGAATTATGTGTTTTTATGTGCACCATAGAAATCATAGTTCTCTTACCTTCTTTATTATGAAGAGCATAAATAATAAAAGGTACCAAGAAAATCACTACAAAGCTAATGCCAAGTAATGTTATATATATTTCATTATTTGCTCCTACTGGTAGTGAGCTCGGTGGAAAGAATGAAACAACGAAAGCTAAGATGGAAATAATAAAACCAGTAGATGCAATAATTAACTTTAAGCTCTTACCACCAGGTATATTAAAAGCACGTTTTTTCTCTGGTTGTTTACAAATCAAACTTATGTAACTTAGAAATAACATAAAATAACTACATAGATATATAACAACCGTCAGTGCTAATGCAATTAGAAACGACATATTACCACCACCGCCAGTGTTTGTTAATACAATAATCGCTACTGTCGTAATTATTAGCTGAGAAATAACCAATATAGTAGGTACCCCATTTTTATTAACCTTAGCAAAGGACTGAGGTAATATCCCTTTTTGTGCGGCAACATACATGCCACGGGAAGGACCAACAATCCAGGAGGCAATTTCGGCTAACACACCAAGTAGCAATAATGCCGCAATGATTCGCACAACCCACCCAATCGTTGGATTAAAGTGACTCACTAATAGATTAAATGTTTGTACAACACCCGCAGAAAGATTTATTTCACTATTAGGTATTACTGTAGCAACAGATAAACCACCAATAGAACTCAAGAAAATAGCAACAATCATCAATAAAAACATTGCCACAGGATAATCTCTGCCTGGATTTTTCATTTCATTAATATGTGTAGCTGATGCTTCAACCCCCATATAACTCAGAATAAAAGCCACAAAGACAACAAGAGTCCCAATTTGAGTGAAATCTGGAAAAAAAGTTGATACGTTCATTTCAATTGCCAATGGCGCACCACTTGTCAGATAGCTAATAGCTAATACAACAAGAATCAATGCAGGTAATAAAATACCGGCAAAGAAGCCGGCTTTGGCAATAGTTGCTGTATATTTTGTACCACCAAACTGGGTAAATGCTAAAGCCCACAGAATTATCAGAGCAGCAATAGTTTTAATAATAGGATCAGTATTTAGCTCCGGCCAGTTTAGAATATATGATAATGCACCTAATACAAAATACAGCATAGGAATAAAGCCAACAGCAATTTGTAAATAACCAAACGAAATAGCAGCAAATCCCCAGCGCTCTCCCAACGTATTGGAGACCCATGTAAAAATCCCACCTTCTTCCCATCCTTCTACAGTTGCCATTTCGGCTGCACAGAGTGCAACAGGAATAAACCATAACAGGCCACCTAATAATAAGAAAAAAATCAAGCTAAAGCCTGAAGTTGCAAATGTTGGGTATTCATACACCGCCATAACCATGGATGCAGTTATAGAGAAAAAACCCAACAATGTTAGTTTATTAGCCGAAATTTCTGTTTTTGGTATAGCCATATACATTCTCTTAAAATATATTAATTAACATAGTACAGATATTGAAAAGAGCAGAGATGAACTAAAATCTCTGCCCTATTTTTCAATATATATTATTAACTATGATTAAAACCACCACCTTCGTCTTCAGACAACGGCGTACTTACCGGATGTCTATTGAAGTAATCTAAAACACGTTTAAAATCTTCAATTAACAAGGATGCAAGATCTAAACTGACACCATGACGAACAAGAATACGTTGTACAACTAAATCTTCACGGTGTGCCGGCATAGAGTATGCCGGTACCTGCCACCCACGACTACGTAGTTTATCTGCAATATCGTACAATGAATAATTGGTATTTACGCCTTCTTTGATTTTCCATGCGAGAGCAGGAATACCTTTCTGGCTGTCGCCATCAAAGAGCATTTCAAACGGACCCAATTTCTCAATTTCACCAGCAAGATAATGCGCTGTCGCATAGCAGGCATTATGAATTTTCGCATAACCTTCACGTCCTAGACGCAGAAAATTATAATATTGTGCTATGATTTGTCCGCCAGGTCGCGAAAAGTTTAATGCAAAAGTCGGCATATTACCGCCTAAGTAATTTACATTAAAAATAAGTTCTTCAGGTAAATCTTTCGCTTCCCGCCAAATAACCCAGCCCGCACCAATTGGTGCTAAGCCAAATTTATGACCTGACGAATTGATAGATTTAACCCGGGGTAAACGAAAATCCCACTCAAGATCCGGTGCACAGAAGGGAGCAAGAAAACCACCACTTGCTCCATCAACATGAATCGGAATATCTAATCCGGTTTCGTCCTGAAGTTTATCCAGTGCATCGTGAACCGCTTTTACTGGTTCATATTGACAAGTAAATGTCACGCCCAAGGTTGGTACTACACCAATAGTGTTTTCATCAACACGCTTTAAAACCTCTTCCGGAGTCATAATCAAACGATTTCCGTCAAGGGGGATTTCTCGTAGTTCAACGTCAAAGTACCGGGCAAATTTATGCCAGCAAACCTGAACAGGTCCACAAATTAAGTTTGGTTTACTTGTTGATTTTCCCAATGCGATTTGCTTTTTGCGCCATTGCCACTTTAATGCGAGTCCACCCAGCATTGCTGCTTCTGATGAACCAATAGTTGAGCAACCCAGCGTATTTTCTGCATCAGGTGAATGCCAGAGATCGGCTATCATATGCACACAACGATTTTCTATTTCTGCTGTTTGAGGGTATTCATCTTTATCAATCATATTTTTATCGATAGATAAATCCATCAGTTCCCGGATTTCACTGTCAACCCAAGTTTGGCAAAAAGTTGCTAAGTTTTGTCTTGAATTACCATCCAGCATTAATTCATCACGTATTGCACTGAATACATTACGGGGTTGACATTCTTTTTCTGGAAAATGGTTCTTCGGTAATGACTGAGATAAATCGACAGAAGAATATATATCGTCCAATTCACTATAATTACAATATTTATTATTCATAATTGACTCCATTAAAATTAATTTCAAAATATATCAAAACATCATTAAACTTACTTTAGGCTATGCCTATTTTTATCCTATGTCACCATTTCCATACAAGACAGCCTCACTCATACTTAGCCAATTTTGTACTTCAAAATGAAATGAAATATTTTGACATAGTGGGTAATCACTTGATTAATATTTTAAACTTCGTTTTTATATTCTCTATGAAGGACATACTGCCCAGTAAAGCCACAATAGAAAATATTAATTAACTCGCATAAAGACCATATAAAATATAAATACATTAAGAATAAAGACTGTGGCAGTTTAATAAATTTTCCCACCTAAACAGAGATGACATTGTAAGGACCCCGTTCCACTTCAGTGCAGAATTCAAACGTAAATCAGCCCAGCTAGTTATGAATCAGTTCTATACAGTTGTAAATGCCACAACAGCCATGAGCGTCGGGCTTTCTACGATGACCCTGTGGCAAAATAGTTACAGGATGAGCCGGTGAGCAAAACACCAAAAGCATCCCCCTATTACCCCAGAGCAAATTGAGATACGCGAACTGAAGAAAAGATACAACATGTTGAAATATAAAATGAAGCATTAAGAAAGACTACTATTGATTCAATTGGTCAATGCAACAGTTATGTGAAAACATGTAGTTGCGAAGGACTGCTGAATGAGACGGATATTTAAGCTCCTACAACCATTGACATGGGACGTAGGAATGGAACTAGCCAAGCATCAGGAATTTACTGCCGGCGCAGGAATTAAACCTTACAGGGCCCCTGACAACGGGAAACAAATGAGAATACTAATAGGCTAATCCGATAGCACTTTCCCAAAAAAATATGCCTTGACTAATATACTCAAAATCAGCTGAATCAAGTTACAGTTCAGCTAAATAACAGACTCAGAAAGATACTGAAATTCAAAATACCGAAAGAGATAATTGAAAGAAGTGTCTCGTTGATAGATTAAATCTACAGAGTTTTTTTAATATACTTTGTTCTTCAGTAAATCTTTTTTTAAATCAACGAATTTCATCATTTTCATTGGATAACCGTACATACTTCTGCTCAGTGAATAAAAGTCACGGATGAGTGCCAGCAAGCGCTGGTTATCCTTATCCCGTGATGAGACTGGTTTTGCAACCACGTATAAAACCAGGCCCGAGTGACACGCAGTACCCGGCACATCGTTATAACACTCCATACAGAGCGGTGTTCATTGATAATGTGGTACTGAAGAAAGGGAAGAGATCAATCTGACGGATCATTTCTTCCTTAAATTCAGGTATCAATCGTGGTGTACACATACGCTCCTCCTATTGCTCAAACTATGGGGCAGGATCGTCTACCGGGGTGGGGTCAGTCCAAACAGAGAAGAAGGTTGCTGGCAGCAGGCAAAACAAAAATGCAGGCACTTGGTACGGCGATGAGAAATCTGATTCAGACTTGCTTTAGAGTGCTGAAAACGTAGACTAAATACCAACTCCAAGTGACCTTAAATTAGGTTTGCCTACAGTTACGAGAGATGATATTTACATACCGCCTACAGGAGAAAAAGCCGCAAGTTAATTACGCTTTTGCAGAACCTTTCTGTCGCTCGGCGGAAAGATATTGCGAACCCATTCATCACTTCGCATCACTAAAATGCTATCACTGGCGCTCGATTGGTGAGTCTGATTGGTATGGTAATCAACCTGTTAACAAAATCTGGATGATGCTCTCATCTGGTAATTGATTATTTTTACCTATACTTCAGGAAAGGATAATGTTTTTAGCTGTAAGAATGCTATTTTAAGGCTGTACCTTCCCACAGTGTTCCAGCAACCGGAAAATTACAGAACACAAAATTACTGGACTTTGACAAACTGGCATTAACGTTCATTAACTAGGAGATAATAAATTGGCATATAGTGAAAAATTAATTTTTAGCCTGATAATTTGTACGATGATTTCGCTGGTAAGCGGGTGCCAAAAAATATACACAGAACAGTCAGGTGACACATCCAGAGAAAATATCCCTGTTTTGGTTGTTCTGGACTCGATGAGAGATACTCTCCAGGATTCTGTGACTGACTTAAGCATATCTCAGCATGTTAACGGTGGTGAATTCCCGGACAAAGCAGAGATTGTTGTCGAAGAATCAGGATTACAGGATGATTCTATTGTTGCTGAAAAAACTGTTTTTACAGTACATTACAGAGAAAATAAATGGCAGATAATTAAACGGACAAAAATGCAACAATGCCGAGATGGTCGGGGACATTCTGACTTTTCTGAACAACCATGTCAGTAAAAAATAATAGGCAGATACAGTAAGCTGACTGTATACCATTCCTTAAAAAATAGGCTCTGCGTACTTGCCAGAGCCTTCAGTTAAATAAGGACCAGAGAAATCAGCTGAAATCTATACAGCTGAACATTTTGATATTTATCTTAGCATACTATTTCATAACTTTAAATTCATCAATGTTAGCATCTGAAAAACACTCTATACGCTCACTTACATCCCTGCTGTCACATATTCTAGATTGTTTCATTATTTTATTATGATGTAATTTGAGCTCATTTCTCTCTTGTTCAGTATAATGAGTATATGAGTTATTGCAAGCGGATAGCAAGAGAGAGATCGTAATGATTAGGGATAATTTCATAATGGGTATCAACCTTACTGTTCTATTGCTGCATGGTGAAAATATAGCACTGACTATTCGCTTTCTGCAACAGAAATAAAGTGAGCCCCTCTTAACAGAAAAGAAATATTCTTTATTATTCAATATGTTAATATAAAATCATGCTTAAATATATAGTTATAGCGGATTATTGAATAGTACATACATTTACAGTGGAAGAGAAAACTTGAATTCAATTTATGAAAGAGCGGAGTTGGCCTCAATGGAAGTAAGCATTCATTTTTACATCTAACATGACCTGAACAGAAGGAAATCCACACCAGACCGCCATTGAAAAAAGTATTCGTGAATTTGCTTTCTCAATTAATCGTTCACTATCTACAATATTCCAGAATAATTCAATGCAACCATGGAAAGCAATAATACAAAGCTGTCAATATGAATCGCCACGGATAATCTAGACACTTCTGAGCCGTTGATAATACTGGTTTTCATATTCTGTCGGTGACATCTGATTGCTCGAACCATGCCGACGCTTACTGTTATAAAACATTTCGATGTAATCAAAAATATCGCTGCGGGCTTCTTCCCGCGTTCCGTAGATCTTTTTCTTTATCCGTTCGCGTTTCAGCAACTGGAAAAAGCTTTCTGCAACCGCATTATCGTGACAGTTACCGCGACGGCTCATGCTGCCCTCCAGGCCGTGTGATTTCAGGAACGACTGCCACTCATGGCTTGTGTACTGACTGCCCTGATCTGAATGAACCAGCACCTGTTTTAGAGGATTACGTCGCCATATGGCCATCAGAAGCGCATTCAAGACAATGTCCTTTGTCATCCGGGATTGCATTGACCAGCCGATAATTTTGCGTGAGAACAGATCAACAACCACGGCAAGATACAGCCAGCCTTCGTGGGTCCTGATGTAAGTTATGCCCGTTACCCAACGCTCATCCGGAGCATCCGGATTGAACTGTCGCTGGAGCCTGTTGGGCGATACGATACTGACCTCGCCTTTGTGTGCCCGCGGGCTCCGGTACCCGACCTGAGCCTTTATCCCGGCACGATTCATCAGTCGCCAGACTCTGTTCACTCCGCACTGTTGCCCGCTATCCCGCAAGTCCAGATGGATCTTGCGATAACCATAAACGCAACCGGACTCCAGCCAGAACTGTTTGATCTGTCCCGTCAGTCTCAGATCTACCTGGTGGCGCTGAGAATACGGTTGCTTAAACCAGGCGTAAAAGCCACTGGGATGTACATCCAGCACCCTGCAGGGCAGACGAACAGGCCAGCAACGGGAATTGTCACGAATAAAGGCGTATCTCAGTCGGACAGCTTTGCGAAGTACGCCGCGGCTTTTTTTAATATGTCACGTTCGTCAGTAACCCGCTTCAGCTCCTTCTGGAGTCGGCGGATCTCGGTCTGAGCATCTGACTGCTCTTTATTAGTGGATGAGTCCGGACCGTACTTCTTTATCCAGGCGTAAAGGCTGTGGGTGGTGATATCGAGACGTGTTGCAACGCTGGAAACAGAATGACCGCGATCAATAACCTGCTTGACTGCTTCAATTTTAAACTCTTCGGGATAACGTTTACCGCTCATGGGCACCTCTCTTTAAGTCATCTTAAATGACTCTGAGGTGTCTGTTAAACCCGTGGCGATTCAGAAGCTTTGTCGCTGTCCATCGTCTGCTTTGTGTAATACATAGCGGCTGCGTATGGTTTCAAGCGATTGATAGTTGAGTTGAGCGTCTTCGCCGACTGACTCCAAAATAGCTTGAATCAAAATCACTGATGTCGTTAAGCGCTGTTGCCCATCGACAATGTAGAAGGGTTTGAATCCAACGCCCTCTATAATCCATTCGTCTTGTTCCCACTTTTGCCATAATTTTTGTGCAACAGGTTCTAGTGTCACAACACCAGTATAATGAACTCGTCTTGGATCAAGTTGAATGATGTCTTCCCAAAAGTCATCAAGTTGGATTCAAGACCAAGCATAGCCGCGTTGGTAATCAGGAACCCTGAGTATTCGTCGTTCAAAAATATCGTTTAGACTTTGTAATTTCATTATTATGATTCCTGAAACTTTGGGGAACTGGTCGGAGTCATTACTGCTCCTTTTATCACCGCTAACAGCCGTTTTCTTTCAGAGACAATTCAAGCCCTGCACACTCAGTGCAGGCAGCATTTTTTAAATTTATTACCACTGCCGCACGGACATGGGTCATTACGCCCCGTCAGTCCAGCCTCACGCCGGACGGGAGCGGGACGCACTGCGTTCGCAGATATCCGCTGCACCAGCCTGATCCTACCCACCAAATGTAGACACTGCCCTAAGTGGGGTATTGGTTTTCAAACTGTTCAGGGCTGATCCCGCCGCAGGCGCTGTGACGGCGCCATTTATTATAGTCGCATTCGATATAATTAAATATCTCTGACCGCATCGCTTCTCTGTCAGCAAAATATTCACCGTGGATAAATTCCACTTTTAGTGAGTGGAAAAAGCTTTCCACACAGGCATTATCATAGCAGCATCCCTTTGCACTCATGCTGCCGGTCAGGTTATGCCGTTTTGTAGTGGTTTAATAAATTTGGCCACCTGAACAGAGGTGATATGCTCACCTCAGGACAACACAGGTGCTTTAATGAAAAAACGAAATTTCAGTGCAGAATTCAGACGTGAATCCGCTCAGTTAGTGGTGGATCAGAACTATACGGTTGCAGATGCCGCAAACGCCATGAATGTCGGACTTTCCACTATGACCCGGTGGGTAAAGCAGTTACGGGATGAACGTGCCGGCAAAACACCTAAAGCCTCCCCTATCACGCCGGAGCAAATTGAGATACGTGAGCTGAAGAAAAAACTCCAACGTATTGAAATGGAAAATGAAATATTAAAAAAGGCTAACGCGCTCTTGATGTCAGATTCCCTGAACAATGCTCGATAATCGGGAAACTCAGAGCGCATTATCCTGTGGCCACGCTTTGCCACGTGTTCGGGATTCACCGCAGCAGCTATAAATACCGGAAAAACCGTCCTGACAAGCCAGATAGCAGGCGAGCCGTATTACGTAGTCAGGTTCAGGAATTGCACGGTCTCAGTCATGGCTCCGCTGGTGCAAGAAGTATCGCCACGATGGCCACACTCAGGGGCTTCCGGATGGGGCGATGGCTTGCCGGCCGTCTCATGAAGGAGCTGGGGCTGGTAAGTTGTCAGCAACCTGTTCACCGATATAAACGTGGGGGACACGAGTATATTTCTATCCCGAATCACCTCGGACGTCAGTTTGCAGTGACAGAGCCTGACCAGGTATGGTGCGGCGATGTGACGTATATCTGGACGGGTAAACGCTGGGCTTACCTTGCTGTGGTACTCGATCTGTTTGCGCGGAAACCCGTGGGGTGGGCAATGTCGTTCTCTCCGGACAGCAGGCTGACCACCAAAGCACTGGAAATGGCATGGGAAAGACGCAGTAAGCCATCCGGGGTCATGTTCCACAGTGATCAGGGTAGTCACTATACAAGCAGGCAGTTCAGGCAGTTACTGTGGCGATACCGGATCAGGCAAAGTATGAGCAGGTGCGGAAACTGCTGGGATAACAGTCCGATGGAGCGCTTCTTCAGGAGCCTGAAAAGCGAGTGGATGCCGGTGACCGGTTACACCAGCTTCAGTGAAGCTGCTCATGCAATAACGGATTATATCGTCGGGTATTATAGCGAACTCAGGCCGCACGAATATAACGGTGGATTACCACCAAGCGAATCGGAAAACCGATACCGAAAAAACTCTAAAACCGTGGCCAGTTTTAGTTGACCACTACAAACTAAACGCTACAGCAGTACCGAACGCTCATTCGGCTGTAGTCAGGGCTAATATTCCATACACCCTTTTTGCTGGTGGCGATTTATTTACGTCACAACCCTATAGTGTTACAACCATGGGACTGTATCAACAGCCCGCACAGGCTTACTTCCTTTTCTAGCACTTCTTAACTGACCCGCCATTCACACTCTGCCCGTACAGGGACGGCTGACGCCTGCGTGTCGTCTGGCGGTAAGGCACAATACTATGTTTGCAAAATCATTTATTGCTTTCGACGGTAGCGGTCATCTGAACGCTATTGCCTGACATATTGTACTGGCGACTTTAGCAACATGCAGGAAGAGATAACACCATGAGAAAACTGCTTATCGCTGGCCCCACAAAACCTGCAATGATTTTTTCGATTAATGAATATCACTCATAGTCCCAATCCTTTTGCCAATGATTATCAACAAGCACAAACCCGTTAACATACCCATATCTCTTCATGTCTAACGGATCAAAATGCTTAATCAACAGGTACAAACACGGTCGGCTACGGCTAAAAATACCGGTCTATCATTTCTACTCATTCTGAGCGCCCTGATGGCTGTGACCTCTTTATCAACCGACATCTATCTTCCGGCTATGCCCGTCATGGCAAAGGATTTACAGGGTGACGCAGAGCTGACAATTACAGGGTTCCTTATCGGTTTTTGCATTGCACAACTGATTTGGGGACCGATTAGCGATCGTTATGGTCGTCGACTGCCGCTGTTTATCGGTTTAGGTCTATTCATCGTCGGCTCGGTGGGCTGCGCGTTATCAACGGATATCGTGCAAATTGTCTTCTGGCGCGTTTTTCAGGCGTTAGGTGCCTGTACCGGGCCGATGCTGGCTCGAGCAATGATCCGTGACCTGTTTAGCCGTACTCGTGCAGCACAAATGCTTTCGACTCTGATGATCATCATGGCCATCGCGCCGATTGCCGGGCCCCTGATCGGCGGGCAGATGATTAAAGTCACCTCGTGGCATGCCATTTTCTGGCTGCTGGCGATTATCGGGACATTAATGCTGATGTCTTTATTCTGGTTACCCGAAACATTACCTGCTGAAAAACGCTCGCAAGCCTCCGTAACCAGAGCCTTTCAAAATTACTATGCCTTGCTAACTAACGCTAAATACATGCGGTTTACGCTATGCCTGACGTTCTACTACGTTGCAGCATACGCCTTTATCACCGGTTCCCCGTTTGTGTACATCACGTACTTCGGCGTTGATCCGCAACACTACGGTTGGCTGTTTGCAGTAAACATTGTGGGATTAATGGCTGTGAGTATGGTCAACAGACGTCTGGTTCACCGCTATCCACTGGAAGCGTTGCTCAGGAATGCCGTATTCATCGCCACTATTGCCGCAATAGTGCTGGCGGTCACCACCGGCCTGGGTGTAGGTGGAATTACCGTGATTGTCGGCGCTGTGTTCGTATTCTTCTCCATGAATGGCATCATCGCGGCGACATCCACGGCTTGCGCATTAGATGCAGTGCCAAATGTGGCTGGCTCCGCATCGGCGCTAATGGGGGCACTACAATACGGCAGCGGCATCATCTCTTCACTGCTTCTCGCTCTGTTCAGTGATGGCACGCCATGGACGATGGGCTGGATAATTGCGTTGTTTACGGCAGCCAGCGCCTTGATGGCTCTGACCGTTCATCTAAAAAAATGACTACCACATATCCACCACGCTTATGAATTTAGCTCATAGCGCCTATTCAAGCTGCGTAATTATCTTTAACCGCAACTTCGTTAATCTGGATATACCGCGTGAATATGCAACGTGAAATGCAGCGGAAACCGGCTACAACTGATAGGCATACCCCAGCCTGCACGACTGGGGCATCATCGGAGGCTAGCTAAATATTCTTATCGAAGAAGACGTCTAACTTTTGCATTGCCTGGTCAACGTATTTTGGCACCCAATACGTCTCGATATGGGTAGCGCCATCGATTAGGAAGAGTTCTTTGTCCTTCGTACCAGTGGCTTTAGCGAACGCATCTTCAGTCATATAGAGCGTATCCGCTTTTGTACCGGCAATCATCAGCAGTGGTTTATTGATGAGATTGATATGGTCCGTTACGTCAAAGCTCATTAAATCCAGAAGACTGCTGGTGGTGTATTTAAACGTAGAGTTCGGGTGTGCGTGGGTTTTCCAGTAGTACTCGTAGCCCTGGCGATATAAGGCAAAAGGTAACTTAGCAATCTGCTCATCAGTCAGGTTAGCATCGCCGGAGTAAAGTACTTCGCCTCCGGCGGCTTCCTGAGCACGTGCGTCAGAAGCCTGCTGAAGACGCTGCTGGATACTATCCAGCTGTGAATTCTGAAAACCGTTGCGGCGCACAAGGCCTGAATTAAACATGCTGATGGTTGCAATCGATTTGAACCGTTTGTCCGTTTCGGCAGCCACGAGTGAATACCCGCCGCCTCCGCAAATACCCAACAGACCGAGGCGGGAAGTATCTACACCTGGATACTGGCTGATGTAGTCAGCCATGCCGTGGATATCTTCGATGCGATTCGCGGGTTTATCCACGCTGCGAGGCATCCCGCCGCTAGCGCCCTGATAAGCCGCGTCGGCGGTAATCGTGATGTAGCCCTGTTCGGCGAGACGCTGGGCATACAACCCGGCGACCTGCTCTTTTACGCCGCCATTAGGATGCGCGACCACCACGGCAGGGTATTTTTTGGCAGGATCGTAGTTAGCAGGGGTATAGACATTCGCAGCAATCTGGATGCCATGCAGATCGTACTTCACGGGGTGAATATTGACCTTACCTTCGGCGTTTTCGGTGATGGCACCGTCATAGGCCAGTGTAAAAGGGTTTTGTTTGTAATCAGCCGCATTGACTGAGGTCACTCCAGCCATTGCCGTGAGTAGCATTGCACTGATAAGCGTGAATTTCATGGTCTCTCCCGATGAGTGTCGGCCTGATTATTCAGGCTCGCGGAATCAAATTTGCAGGCTCAGATTAGGCGGAGAGCGCTGTCAGCAGCGTGACGGGGAAATAACATTTTTGTCAGGAAACAAACTGGGATGGGAAAGCATTTCTGACAGCGCTGTCAGGAAACCGTCAGCTTTATGTTGGCAATCAGGAGGCACAATGGTTTCGATTGAAAAGTTAAAAGGAAGTCTCTTATGCGCCTGTTGTTAGTCGAAGATGAAGAAAAAACGTCAACCTATCTCAACCGTGCGTTGAGTGAGTCCGGATTTACGGTAGATGTCTCTGCAGATGGCGCTGAAGGTCTTCATTACGCGCTGGAGTTCGACTACGACGCGATAATCCTGGATGTAATGCTACCGGGGATGGATGGTTACCGGGTACTTGAGGGTGTGCGGGCAGCCAAACAGACGCCGGTGCTGATGCTTTCGGCTCGCGGCTCGGTCGATGAACGCGTTAAAGGGCTTCGTCTTGGCGCGGATGATTATCTCCCCAAGCCCTTCTCGCTGATTGAGCTGGTGGCGCGGATTCAGGCGCTGGTGCGTCGCCGCGCTACGGATGGCGCAGACATCACCCAGCTGCAAATTCACGATCTGCATCTCGACCTGCTGGCTCGCCGCGTATTTCGTGGTGGAACACGGCTGGAACTGACCGCGAAAGAGTTTTCCCTGCTGAGCCTTCTGGCCCGGCATCAGGGGGAGATTCTGTCAAAGATGATGATAGCTGAGCAGATATGGGACATGAACTTTGATAGCGATGCCAACGTGGTTGAAGTTGCCATTAAACGCCTGCGAGCCAAGGTGGATGCGCCGTTCGACGTCAAACTATTACATACCGTTCGTGGCATGGGTTATGTCCTCGAAGTCAGGCCTGAATAATGAAGGGGACAAGCATGCCTAAGCGTTCCATCTCCGTTCACCTGGCGCTGATGTTTGCCTTATCCGCGCTGCTGATTGTGTCCGTTATCGGCATTCTGCTCAGAAGCTCTTTGCATGATTCTTTGCAGAAGCAGATGCACAACGAACTGCTATTCCGGGAATCATTAATGAGTCCGTGGATCACCGCCCGAACCTCGGCTGACGGCTGGTCGACGCTTGCCAATAAATTCACTGTGTTAACCAATTCTGAAGGTGAGCGCGTTCGCTACTGGATAGTGAGTGATAACCCACGCTTTAGCATTGGGGGAACACCGCCGGTGGGTGTTCAGTGGTCTTCTTTGCAGGAAGGTTTTAATAAAGTACCCGGCGCATCGGAAGGTGCCTGCTCGCTGTTTCTGTTAGTGAAAACGATCCCCGCCAACGGTGAAAGGCCTGAGCTGCGCTATATCGTTGCCATCGACTCCACGCCGTATATGGGCACACTGAATGCCTTCACCCGGACGCTGTTAATCATAGCCGCGCTGGGCGTCGTGATTGTCGCCTTGCTGGGATACATCGTATCAAGGATCGGTCTTCGTCCCGTTCAAGCACTCAGTAAAGAGGCCGAGCATCTTGCACCGGGAGACCATGGCCAGCGCCTGAACACCCGCGCTTTGCCCGAAGAACTGCAGCAACTAGCGTCATCATTTAATGGCGTGTTAGAACGTCAGGAAATCGCCTGGCGTCAGCTCGACAGCTTTAACGCCGATGTTGCTCATGAACTCCGTACCCCGCTGACAAACCTTATCGGCCAGACGCAGCTGGGTCTCTCACGCCGACGTTCGCATGATGAACTGGAAGAATTATTGGGTTCCAATCTGGAAGAACTCGAACGCATGACGTCTATCGTTAACGACATGCTGTTCCTGTCCCATGCCCACGCGGGTGAACATGCGTCCCAGTTGACCCAAGTGTCACTGCGAGAAGAAACTTTGAAAACAGCGGAGTATGTGGAACCTTCTTTTGCTGAAAAACAGCTTTCTCTGGATGTGGAAGGCGACGTCACCGCACATATCGACCGGCGGCTGTTCCACCGTTCACTGGCTAATTTACTGGAAAACAGTGCAAGGCATTCGCCGTCCAATAGCACAGTTACGGTGCGGTTAAGCGAAAAAGGTCATCAAGCCTGTGTTGAAGTGTCAAATCCGGGCGATCCAATAGCACCAGAACACCTACACCGGCTTTTCGAGCGATTCTATCGCGTTGACACCTCCCGGGCCAGGAGTGATACCCACCATGGGCTGGGCCTGTCGATCGTACGCGCCGTCGCCATTATGCACCGGGGGGATGTCTTTGCCCTGAGCGAGAACGGTATTAATACCTTTGGGCTGACGTTTGCTAAACAGCCTGACCCTGTCCGCACAAAGGAACCCATGTCAGAGCGTCTTCTCTCTAAGCCTGCTGACAAAATTGTCAGAGAGCCGTCAGTCTGATGTCAGGCTAGCTGCGCCAGAATCACTGCTAAGACTCACCACTGCTGATTAAAGGAAGGAAACAGTGAGAATAAGAAAGGTATTTAGCGGGTTTCTGGCGATGATGATCATGGGGCTTCTGGGACATCCCGCGTTCGCCGCAGAGAATTCATCCACACCGTCCCGCACGCTGATTATCTGGTTTTCCCAGCCCGAGGAAATGAAGCCCGATGCCGTGGACGGTTTTTCCGGGGCCAGCGTATTACAAAAATACACACCGGAGACCGGCAGTACGCAGTTTGTTGCGCAGTTGATTCAGAAGCAGACTGACGGTGACATGTTTCGCATTGAAACCGCCACCCCCTACCCTCGCCAGCATGATGCACTGTTACGGGTTGCCGAAAAGGAGCAGCAAACTAACGCCAGACCATCACTTAAAACGCCACTCCCCGACCTCAGCAATTACGACACCATTTACGTTGGTTATCCCATCTGGTGGTATACCATGCCGATGGTGATATATAGCCTCTTTGAGCAAAATGACTTTACCGGTAAAACGGTCATTCCTTTTACCACCCACGGCGGCAGCCGGTTAGCCGACTCCCTGCGACAAATAGCCCGCATGCAGCCGCAGGCCAGATTAGTCACTCGTGCGCTCTCGATCTCGCACAATGATGTTTCAGGCCCTGACGTACCCGCGCAGGTTGAGCAATGGGTAAAACAAGTCCAGCCAAAGCAATAATCCATCGACATGAAGAAAATTTATATTTTCCAGGTCATGCAGGATACGCTGATGACGTTACTTCTGCTGGTACTGATGGGGTTTCACCTTCATGGTGAAATCGTGCATGAATGGGCGGGGATTATTTTTACGCTGCTCATTATGTTGCATTTATATCTTAACCGACGTCGACTATGGTCACTGTCACCGAATATTCCGTTAACGATGCAAAGAGTTAACAGAGTCATTAATGCAGTGACGTTCGTTGTCATTCTGACCGCAATTGTCTCTGGCATGATGCTGTCCCGACATATTCTTCTGGCGCTGCCGTTCCACAACCCGGCGAACTGGGTCAGAAAAGTACACATGACGTCGGTCCACTGGGGAATGCTTATTCTGGCGCTGCATATCGGGCTGCACTGGAAAATGCTGGCCACGTTTTTCTGCCGGATCCTGAACATCTCCGGCAGCTCACAAGTTGTTAATATCATTATGCCCGGTGTTTTTTCACTCATCGCACTACTGGGATTGTACGGATTACTGAACACGGACTATCTCGATTATTTGCTGATAAAAGTCGATTTCTCCTTTTTCGATTACGATGAATCTGCCCTTCTTTTTTATTTCCGCTACCTGGCCATTATTATTTTATTTGCATTAATGACGCGATTTTTTCTTTGGTCTTTTATTTTTAGAAAATGCAAAGCGATGTCACCCCAATAGGGGTTAACTGACAGAATTGTCAGGCTGGCGTCAGTCTGACGACATGTCACCCTGATTAGAATCATTGCAGACCCTCCCCCATCATCGTAGATAAGGACGCTTTGCATGATCAGACATTTACGTTACCTCGGGCTATTACTGCCCCTATTCGCATTTTCATCCTAGGTAGCGGGGCAAAATCCTGCTGTCCATATCACCCCCGCAGGAAGTCAGAACGCGGTGTACGGGCCAGCCGAGAACTTTACCGGTCGCGTCCGGGTTGATCCTCTCTTCAAACCGGATAACGACATCAGTGTTTCCGGGGCTTATGTCACGTTTGAACCCGGAGCTCGTTCCGCCTGGCATACGCATCCGGCAGGTCAGCGGCTGATTGTGACCTCGGGTGCTGGGCTCACCCAACAAGAAGGCCAGCCGGTGCAGGTTATCCGCGCCGGTGACGTTGTCTCTTGCCCGGCGGGCGTCAAACACTGGCACGGGGCGGCACCCGGCAGCGCGATGACGCATCTGGCGATAACCGGGATTGTGGATGACAAAAGCGTTAACTGGATGGAGAAAGTGACAGATGAACAATACCACGCCCATTAAAGCATTAGCGGCAGCGGTACTGCTGACCTTTGGTTTTGGTCTCGCGGCACATGCTGCGCCCGTCAATAAAGGAGCCTCAAAAATGAACCACGAACAAAAGGTTTCAGATACGCTGTCAGCTCGCCAACAGGCCATCCCGTTGATTGCGGCATCGATGGCCAGCAGTCAGATGGATAAGCTGAATGCAGCCCTGAATCAGGGACTGGATGCCGGGCTTACGATAAACGAAACCAAAGAGATTCTCGTCCAGCTTTATGCCTATACGGGCTTCCCTCGTAGCCTGAATGCGCTTAATGAACTGATGAAAGTCGTCGAAGCACGTAAACAACGTGGTATCAAAGACGTTGAGGGTAAAGAACCGGTTGCCCCGATCCCTGTCGGGGATGAGCTTCGCCGTGTCGGTACCGCAAACCAGACAAAAATCTCAGGCGCTCCCGTCCAGGGCCCACTGTTTGATTTTGCCCCGGTGATTAACCAGTTCCTGCAAACGCACCTTTTCGGCGACATTTTCGCCCGTGATAACCTCGACTGGCAAAGCCGCGAGCTGGCAACGGTTGGCGCATTAGCGGCCACACCGGGCGTCGAATCACAACTACTGTCGCATACGCGAGCAAGCATGCGGGTCGGCCTGACGGCGTCGCAGCTGCGCCAGCTGGCACAGGTTCTGCGTGAACATGGCGAAAGTGATGCAGCAACGCGAGCTGAAAAGGCGCTGCAGCAGGCGCTCGCAAACAATTAGGAGTGGATTATGGAGCATGATCCCAACCGCAGAATGTTAATCACCGCACTTGCCGGGCTGACGCTGGCGAACGTTTCTTTTGCCTCAGCTGCGCCCGGAACCGCAAACGTGCAGGGTAAAAGCCGTGTTCTGGTGGCGTACTTTTCCCGCAGCGGAAATACACGGGTGATTGCGGGCGTCATTCACCGCAGCCTGAATACTGATCTGTTTGAAATCGAACCGGCTACGCCTTATCCGGAAGACTATTTTCAGACCGTTGAACAGGCGAAAAAAGAGCGTGAGCGAGGCGTAAAACCGGCATTAAAAAATAGCGTTGCAGATATCTCACGCTACGAGACCGTGTATTTAGGCTTTCCGATCTGGGGGACCAGCGTGCCGCCTGTAGTGCAAGCATTTCTCAGCAGCCACAACCTTGCGGGAAAATTACTCATCCCCTTTATTACTCACGGTGGCTACGGTAAAGGAGACAGCGACGACATCCTTGCCAGTCTCGCCCCAACTGCGCGTCGGGAAAAACCGCTGGTCATTGAATGCGACCAGGAGCGAAGAACCACTGAAACGGTCACCAGCTGGTTAGAGACGATACGCAGTTAATCGTTCGCATTCATGAGTCTGCCAAATAAGGGCAATCAGGGGTGCTAAATAATTAACGCTGACAACTCAGATATGATTGAACAGCAAAACATAAGAGAGGATGCAATCTTGAAGACAATTTTAAAAACGCTGGCCATCTGCGTAATGGCGGGTGGTCTTGTAGCTCAGTCGGTATACGCCGAACCGCTGGTCATTCAGGAACAGGGAAGTTTTTCTGCTGGTGGCACTATCATCACCGCACCAGGAACATTTGATGCAAAAAAGCCGCTGGATTCAGCTGGCCAAACCTATCATGGCGATCATGCCTCAGTGTTCTACCAAATCCCGGAGAATCCGCATAAATACCCTATCGTCATGCTGCACGGCGCAGGTCAGTTCTCCCGTACCTGGGAAAGTACCCCGGATGGTCGCGAAGGGTTCCAGAACATTTTCCTGCGTCGCGGGTTCTCAACTTATCTTGTCGATCAGCCGCGTCGGGGCAGCGCCGGACGCACGACTGTAGAAGGTACTGTTACGCCTAAGCCGGATGAACAGATGTGGTTCAATCAGTTCCGCGTTGGCGTGTGGCCAGAGTATTTTAAGGGCGTTCAGTTCTCTCACGACAAAGAAGCGTTGAACCAGTATTTCCGTCAGATGACCCCGAACACCGGGCCGTTTGATATCAATGTCATCTCTGATGCGATGTCCGCCGTCGTGGATAAATCCGGCCCCGCTACCCTCTTCACCCACTCTCAGGGTGGCGGACCTGGCTGGTACACGGCGATGAAAAATGACAAGGTCAAAGCCATTGTCGCCTTCGAGCCCGGCAGCAGCTTTGTCTTCCCGGAAAAAGAACTCCCTGCCCCTATGCCAAGCGCGTTCGACACGCTGAAGGGTGAGCCTGTTCCGATGGAGCAGTTTATGGCTCTGACCAAAATCCCGATTCTGATTATTTACAGCGATAACATACCGGATAAGCCCGTCGCCATGCCCGCGCAGGACAGCTGGCGCGTACGTCTGGCGATGGCTCGTGAGTGGCGCGACGTGGTGAACAAGCATGGCGGGGATGTGACGGTGACGCATCTGCCTGAAGTGGGAATCAAAGGGAATACCCACTTCCCGTTCTCTGACCTCAACAATGTGCAAGTTGCTGATTTGGTAAGTCAGTTCCTGAAGGAAAAAGATCTACAGTAGGAAAAGATAGTATTGAGCCTTCATAAATGAAGGCTCAATACACACATCAGTTTGATCAAAAAATAAAATGGCCTAATGTTGGTGCGAAGCTATGGAACATGACTGTCTGTTCTGAGCGAATAGCTGATTTGAATAAGGCGTGTTTAGATAGCCGATGTATAGAAGAAGTATACCTGACAGGGGTCGCTAGGGATCTACGCATAAAGACGCGCAAATGACGTCCTATGCCTCCCCCGGAATAACAATGTCATCATGGTGCTGGCCTCATTTAACCCTTCGGTTACCCTGAAGTTTAATGTGCATGATAGGATGTAGAGGTTTCGTGTTCTGACCAAGGAGAGGCTTATCAATCCACTGCGTGGCTCTCCTGCAGACTGATAAACCGCCTCTCTTTGTTTTCTAAAAGGTTCTATATCTGCTGGCTGCGATGATACAGTTCAGCAATCCAAGGTGAATGTTTACCCTTTTCATAAACCATGTGCAGCTCTTTTCTGGGACGGGTGACTCCTACATAAAAGAGGCGACGGGCCTCGCGAAGGGCATTATCTGAAGCTAGATCTCGCTTACTCGGGAAGTCATATTTATTTACCCCAAACATTATGGCTACATCAAATTCTCGGCCTTTTGCACTATGAAGAGTGCTAAGGGTGATGCGCCCAGTTCCTTCTACTTTCCCAGCGAATACATCCAAAGCCACATCCAGTCCCCTGAGGGGATCGGTTCGTTTCAGTAACTCAGATATGACATCCCATTCCTGCTGAGTGTTCTGTGAGATACCCATCCAGTCGGTGAAGATCTCATCATTTAAACGTCTCAGCCACTCGTGAGCACTTTCCGCTTTATCAATTCCGTTTCGTAAAAAAGTGATGAGCTGTACGGTCAGTAATTGTTCTTCAGCACGGCTCGCGCGGCGGCCATAAACAAGAAAGAGCGCCTGACCCAGTAAGAGATTAAATGGTGGAGAGGCTTCTTTCCATCCCCCAGTTACCCACTGACTGCAGGCTTCGATGAAACGGGCAAGACGAGAATTGCGCTTAATGAGAGCATTACTGTCAGCACGTATTATGGCAATATTTCTGGCCTTGAACTCATCCGCAACTTTATCGCCAAGCCAGGCTGCCCGGTAAAGAACCCCGATGCGTTCAGGCTGAAACTCTCTTTCAAACAACGAGGGAATTAGATCATGAGCGATAAAATGCGCCTGTGCGTCATAATCGCCATTAATCCCATGGAATCCTAATTCACCCTCTGGATTACCATCGGGGCCAACATAATCGCGGTCTTCTCCCAGCGCCCCTAGTGATGCCCTAATAATTTTCGCACCAGATCGATAGTTGAAGCGAAGGCGGAACGGTCTTACATCTGCCCGTGAAACAAGACTATCCAGTAGCCCTGGATTTGCACCATTAAATCCGTAAATGGACTGATCTGCATCACCGACCGCAAATAATCGTATTCCACCGTTAAAGCACAGCAGTAGAACCAGCTCATGAAGAGCATGCCCCAGATCCTGATATTCATCTACAAACAAAACAGGATAGCGCGACCGGATAGCATTACGTACCCATTCATGCTCGCTAATAATACGAAAAGCGATGAGTGGCATATCATCGAAGTCAATCAGTCCTAAGCGCCGAAGTTCTGCCTCATAACCTTCAATAAAATCTGCCAGCTCCGGATTGTTATTCCGCCAAGCCGGTAGGAGTCGGTTCACATCCCGGCGTCGTTTCTCTTCTGCAAATTTCCACCGAGCATGAGGATCTCCTACAGCTCCGAATCTAGCCTGGTAAGCCACTTCAACAGCCGCGCGACTCTCATCTCTGGTCGCCACACGAAAATCATCCGGCAGCAAACCCGGTATACATCGTGAGTAGGGGATTAAAACCTGATTTAATGCGAAGCTATGCACGGTACCAATAAAGTTCCGATCATCGCCAATGACGTTAAAGCATGCCAGACGTCCTTCAAGTTCAGAAGCACATTCATTGTTGTAAGTAATACAGGCCACCCCTCGGGGGTCAGCGACCTCTTCAATCAGGGCACGTGCCATGGCGGTCGTAAGTGTTTTGGTTTTCCCGCTGCCTGGCCCAGCAATAACTACACAGTGGCCGGGGTATGTGGCCGCAGCGTATTGCTCTCTGTTCGGCAATAGCTCATTCAAAGCCTCTGAAAGTGCGCGCCGGTCAGACATTCGACACCACATATTGAATAGCCGAAGCAATATACTCCGGCGGCGCAAGCCCTGGTGCTTTTTGCTTCAGCTTGGCAGCCAACCGTCCTTTACCTATGTCAGATATCATCGCGAGAAGTTGCGTCGGGTCTGGAACCATACCGGCACGCCATGAAGCAATCCTTGATGAACGTAACACACCAAATCCCTGTTCATCGAGGATATCCAGTAGCGCTTCTTTGAGCTCTGTCGTATTGGCCACGGCGACTTCAAACGTCTGATCGTTTAAAAAAATTCCAATCTTTTCAAATGTAGGCTTACACTCTTCATAAGAACCATTATTGAGCCAATTAATATTCCCAGGAGTTAGTTTTTTAAGTTTTCCCGATACATCGCTAAATGCCTGCCAGATACCAATTGAACGTGTTTTACCCATCGGTTGTTTCGTACCATCAAGTGGGTCCCAGTCGGTTACGACGGAAAAGGGTAGTCCGAGGCTGGCTGCCAGCTTCACGTATGGTTCAAAATTAACTCCCGCTACGTTACATACCGTAATCCCAAGCTGGTCGAGATTGATCCCCATGGCCTGTGCGAAACCTGGAAGTAAAACCTCCTCAGCATCGCCTTCAACAAATATTACACCGTTAGCAAAAAGCAGCTCCGATCTGGTTGCTGTTAGATACCGTTCAATGTCGTCGAGTTCTTCACTGGTTACTGGCAGTTCAGCTAGGGAAAAAGCTCGCGATCGCCCTTCAGGATCCCTGCAAATGCGAACGACAGAACGAAGAGGAGCAATGGTTGCCAGCGTGGGAGAATGGCTCGTTACAATCAAAGACTGATCTTTGGCGGCATTATTGAAGAGTTTGTCAAAAACAGCGCGCTGAAGCTGTGGGTGAAGGTGTGCTTCGGGTTCTTCAATACAAAGCAGGGAGAAATTACGTTCATTCTTTTCACGTCGCCATGCAAACTCTGCTAGCTTGAGTGATATCAGAGCCACGTTCGCAGAACCTAGGCTCGCTTCAACAATGCCTCGCTTTCCATCATCAATGAACATAGAGATAGAACGCATCAATCTGAGCGGGTCAGCAGGTGCAAAACGGAGGCGAGCATCTAAATCGTGAGCAGTTCCAGCCAGGTCAAGAATGCCACCACGCAGAGAATCTTCGAGATCCTTAATTGATGGGAACTTCTCCATAGTTTCCGTTGCTGCCTGAAGCTCAGTTGCTACGCGATCCAAATCGGCTCGGCTCAGTGAAGAGAATGCATCTTCCAATAAGGGGCGTAGCGGAGAGTTTCGCCAGGAAGCAAGTTGTGCTTCTGCATCGCGTAACGCGTCCAGCATATCAATGGAGATCCGCCGCCTGACGCGTCCAGGAATGGCTCGCGATTCCTGACCTCCGCCAAAAACAATAAACTCACAGTCCTCACCCGAACGTGGAGCCCTATCGACTTCTTCCTTTTTACGAAAAATGTAGCTCAACCTTGCTACGGTAGGATCCTCTGCGATGCGAAAATCGGTCAACAGAGCTGAGAGGGAAGGGTCACTGTCGAAATCGGCGAATTCAAGGTGAACCTCAATTTGAGGGTTTGATTCAAGGTCGCAGCCATCCCAGAAATCTGACAGCTTAAGCTGCCTGGCTGAATCAGGCAGAGTAGAATCAATAACCAGTCGAATTGCGAAAAGCAGATTACTTTTACCGACACGATTTTCCCCTAATAACACAACATTACCTGCCAGGGGAATATCAGCCGCCTCAAAATTTCTAAAGTTGCGGATTCCGAGTTTTGATAAATACATAAAACTCCCTCTAAATGCATTACATAGGATTTGGAAAGACGTTCTTCTGGCAAAAAGCTCATAAAATTTAACAGCGAAGGTTCTGAGCGATTTTACTTTATTCTTTTCTTATCATCGGCCGTTAATTGCAAGAGTTCAACACTTGGATTTAGGACTTGCTGTTGCGGAGACAGCCACAACATCTATATGTGGCACAAAGCCGACCTTCAGCCCCCTCTAAATTAATGAACATACCTAATAAACCCTAGCTAATTACCCCATCTAATCGAATAAATCAGTTTGCGTTATGATTTTCCAACACAACAGCTGAAGGATAACGTCATGCAAACTGTAAAACTGAACAACGGGATTGAAACGCCCCTGCTGGGCTTTGGTGTGTTTCAGATGTCTGATGCCGCTGAATGCGAAAGAGCCGTTATTGATGCAATCGATACGGGATACCGCCTGATCGATACCGCTGCGTCTTACCAGAATGAAACCCAGGTCGGGAACGCTCTGAAACAAACCGGTATCGCCCGCAACGAACTCTTTGTAACGACCAAACTTTGGCTGCAGGATACCAATTACGAAGGCGCTAAAGCCCAGTTCGAACGCTCCCTGAATCGGCTGCAACTTGATTACGTTGACCTGTATCTGATTCACCAGCCTTACGGCGATGTCCATGGGGCATGGCGTGCTATGGAAGAACTGCAACAGGCAGGCAAAATTCGCGCCATTGGCGTCAGCAACTTCCATCCTGACCGGCTGGCCGACCTTATCGCCTTCAATAAGGTTGCCCCTGCGGTGAACCAGATTGAAGTTAACCCCTTTAACCAGCAGCTGTATGCGGTTCCATGGAATCTAAGCCATGGCATTCAGCCGGAAGCCTGGGCACCGTTTGCTGAGGGTAAAAATGGCCTGTTCCAGCATCCCGTGTTAACAGCGATTGGCCAGAAGTACGGCAAAAGTGTGGGTCAGGTTGTGCTGCGTTGGATCTTCCAGCGAGGCATCATTTCACTGGCGAAATCGGTGCGCAAAGAACGCATGGAAGAGAACATCAACATCCTCGATTTTGAACTCAGCTCTGAAGATATGCTGCAGATTGCCGCCCTCGACACCGCAACCAGCGCCTTCTTCTCTCACCGCGACCCGGCGATGGTGGAATGGCTGACTGGCCGCAAACTTGATGTTTAAGTCGCGATCAAAGAGGTATTCATTCAATGCAAAAACGTTATCTGGGTAAATCCCGACTCGAAGTTTCCGCGCTTGGGCTCGGTTGCATGGGCTTAAGCCACGGCTACGGCCCGGCGACCGATACCCGACAGGCTATCGAGCTCATTCGCGCAGCGATTGAACGTGGCGTCACCTTCTTCGATACCGCCGAAGTGTATGGCCCCTTCCTTAATGAAGAGGTTGTTGGCGAAGCCTTAAAACCGTTTCGTGACCGCGTGGTCATCGCCACTAAGTTTGGATTTACTTTTGGCGGCGACAACAAGCAGCAGATTTTAAACAGCCGTCCGGAGCATGCCCGTGAGGCGGTGGAAGGCTCATTACGCCGTCTTAAGACTGATGTCATTGACCTGCTTTATCAACACCGTGTCGATCCGGATGTCCCGATTGAAGATGTTGCGGGAACGGTGAAAGACCTGATCGCTGAAGGCAAAGTTAAACATTTCGGTCTGTCCGAAGCGGGTGCGCAAACCATTCGTCGTGCGCATGCCGTACAACCGGTCACTGCGCTGCAAAGCGAATACTCTATGTGGTGGCGCGAGCCTGAGCAGGAGATCCTGCCGTTGCTGGAGGAACTGGGTATTGGTTTTGTGCCCTTCAGCCCATTAGGTAAAGGCTTCCTGACGGGCTCGATTAAACCAGGAACTACTTTTGGGAAAGATGATTATCGCAGCACCGTACCGCGTTTCGCCGAACAGGCGATTGAAGCCAATGAAAAGCTGGTCTCATTGCTGGGTGAACTGGCGGCAGAGAAAGGCGTGACGTCTGCACAAATCGCGCTGGCATGGTTGCTGGCACAAAAGCCCTGGATTGTTCCTATCCCAGGTACCACCAAACTACATCGGCTGGAGGAAAACCTAGGGGCTGCCGACATCATTCTTTCGCAGGATGACTCACGGCAGATAACCCAAGCGCTTGAAACGATTAAAGTCGTCGGCGAACGTTACTCTCCTGAGCATCAGGCCCGTATAGGCCGTTAATATCCGGACGGGTCCGCTGAGATTGGCGGACCCGTTATTCCTAGTAGCGAAGTGCATCGATCATCAGTGCAAAAGCGGGCGGATGCTGCTTACGGCTCGGGTAGTAGAGGTAATATCCGGGGAAAGATGGAGACCAGTCCTGCAGAACCTGAATAAGCTCTCCTGACTTTATATAATCCTGCACCCTGTCTTCAGGTATGCAGGCGATACCAAAACCGGATAACGCTGCATCAATCCTTTCCGCCTGCAGATTAAACGTGACCTGCCCTTTCACTCTGACCCTTAACGGTTTCCCTTCCTTCTCAAACTCCCAATGGTAAAGCCCACCGGCTGTCGGCAGGCGCATATTGATACACCGATGATTTTGTAGCTCGTGCGGCGTTTCAGGTGCAGGATTTGCAGCGAAATAAGACGGCGCTCCTACCACAGCCATTCTCATATCCGGCCCAATTCTTACTGCAATCATATCCTTATCCACACTTTCGCCCAGACGGATCCCGGCATCAAAACGCCCCTCAACAATATCGACAAAGTCGTTATCAACCACCAGTTCGAGATTAATTTCGGGATATTCCCTGAGGAAGGGTTTTAGCTTCGGCCATACCAGACTTCGCGCGGCATGCTCCCCGGCAGATAAACGGATATTGCCGGAGGCGGTGCCGTTCAGTTGAACAAGCGATTCCAGTTCCTGCTCGAGATCGGCAATACGCGGTTCAAGGCAGGCAATAATTCTCTCACCGGCCTCTGTAGGGGCTACGCTTCGGGTCGTACGAGTCAGAAGGCGGATATTTAGCCTCTCCTCCAGCGCCTTCATCGCATGGCTGAGTGCAGACTGAGAAACGCCCAGTTTGCCCGCCGCTTTGGTAAAACTTCGCTCCCTTGCCACCACAAGAAAAATTTGCAGTTCGTTGAAGTTTTCTTTGAGCATCGGCGATTTCCTTATGGAGGCATTCCCTTCATCGCATACTCATGAAGGGTATTCATAGACACAATCATTTTAGCCCTATTACTGACAATAATGATAATTGATATTCTGACCGTATCAAAAATAAGTCCGAATTATCAGAAGGTTTATTATGAAAATACTCGTTGCAGGCGCGACAGGAAGTATTGGTCTTCATGTCGTGAATACCGCTATTGAAATGGGCCATCAGCCCGTGGCACTGGTCAGAAATAAACGCAAAGTAAAATTGCTTCCTCGTGGAACAGATGTTTTTTATGGCGATGTTTCAATGCCGGAAACACTAACCGAATTGCCGAAAGATATTGATGCCATCATCTTCACGCTCGGTTCCGATGGTCAGGGTCGTATTGGTGCCAGAGCGATCGATTACGGCGGAGTACGTAATATTTTACGAATTTTCAAGGATACGTCTGTTCGTATCAGCCTGATGACCACGATTGGCGTGACTGAGCGGCTCAGCACCTGGAATCAACGAACTGAGGTTCATGACTGGAAAAGACGTGCCGAGCGTCTGGTCAGGGCCAGCGGTCATCCCTATACCATCGTCCGGCCCGGCTGGTTTGATTACAACAATGATGATGAACACAGAATTGTTATGCTTCAGGGGGATCGTCGCCACGCAGGGACACCGGAAGATGGTGTGATATCCCGTGAGCAAATCGCAGAGGTTCTGGTCAGTGCCCTGACCAACGACGAGGCAAAAAATAAAACGTTCGAGCTGGTGGCTGAACGAGGTGAAGCACCACAGGATCTTACCCCATTGCTTGCAGACCTGCAGACTGATGATGCACAAAAAAATGATGGAGTTTTAGACATAGACAATATGCCTCTCAGGGAAGAACCGGAGTGCATTGTTAACGAGCTGAATTTGTATTCAAAAAATTAACTAATCTACAACCCTGACAATTTTGTCATATAGCGGTCAGTCTTATGACAGTTTAGGTCTGTATATTTGAATATACAGACGGGGTAATTCCCCTGGTACGAATCCAGTTTTAAACGTAGATTTAAAAAGAGGTATTAGATATGAAAACACTGAGGGCTTTAAAAAAGTCTGGCAACTCCTCAACAGTAAGGAAGGGGTAATGCTTCGATTCATGTCCTGACATCGCGCTGGTTAGATCCGCTGCAGGATTGTATTCGGCACGACCAGTAACGATGGCGTAACGAAAGACTTCGCTGCAGCGCTGGCGAACCTTCTTAGCCTTTTCTGTCGCGCCACGACTTTCCATTCGACGCAGCACATTCAGCAGAACAAGAGGCTTAATTTCGTTGACTGGCTGCTGGCCGATATAGGGGAAAATATCTTTATTAAAGGCCTCCAGAATGTCAGAAGCATACCCTTCTGACCATCTGCTCACCTTCGTACCGTGCCACTCAAGCGCTACAGCCTGGAACGTATTATTGATCTGCACATCACGAACCAGATTTTCTTCTTTCTTGGCAAAAGATGGATCGATACCCTCGGCCAGCTTTTTCTTGGCTTCATCACGCAGTGCCCTCGCTTGTGCAAGGGACACTGCCGGATAGACACCAAAAGCCATACACTTCTCTTTTCCATTGAAGCGATATTTCATCCGCCAGTATCGAGAACCAGAGGGAACGACTTCAAGATACAAGCCTGCACCATCTGCCAGCTTATAGGCTTTATCCCTAGGTTTAGCAGCATCTACCTGTCGTGCATTAAGCTTCATTGGGGGCATCTCCCTGGACCGAACACAGAATGCCCCCACTTATGCCCCCAACTGTAACTTGATTCTGGTTGAGTCCAGTTGATAACAGGAGATAAAATACGGGCTATAAACCGCAGTATACGGGCTTTTAGTTGATTTCGATAGACTTGGGAAGAGTTTGAAATGGTGCCGATAATAGGAGTCGAACCTCCGACCTTCACATTACGAATGAAAGCAACACCCAATTATGCCTATATAATTCTGGTCTCTGATGGAAAACAGTTGTTCACGGTCGATTCTGCCGATCATTACAAAGTGCCGGAAGCAAGGTGACTCAGCTTCATGATTACTCACGGGACTCTGCAATACGGGCCTGCAGCCAGGCGTCAACCTCACTTGTCAGCCACCGGGAACGGTTTCCCAGCTTAATTGGTTTCGGGAACTGCCCTTTCTGGATCAGCTTGTAAAACCACTTATCCGTTAATCCGGTTAATTTCGTGATCTCTTTCATCTCCATGAGAGGGTCGTCAAGCAGGAAAGGGGTAGTGGTGGTATTGATGGTATTCATGGGGAATCTCCTGTCTTTGTTTAATTAAGGCAGAAGTGCTATCGATGACGCAGCGGATATCACTTCTATAAGATTCCCCTTGTCTGTAAAAAAAGATTTACCGGCGTGTTTTACGCCGTTTGTTTCTGATGGTTCCCCGCCAGAATGTCCGGTCGATCCCCGGCACCTGCAGTTTCACCCACTGGTCTGTTTTGCAGATATAGTTCACAGCGGTCATCAGGCCTTCCCGGCGGCGACTCTCACTGCGGTGCAGCATGCCGATGCCGCAGATACGGTAATCTGATTTATAACGGTTGCAGTTAAAGTAGAGCCCCTGTCCGTCGGTGATGGTTTCCTGCCAAAACTCACCGATGAGCCTGGCTATCGTGATATCCTGTCTGACATGCTGGCCGTTGAAGAAAAACAGGCAGTGGTAGTGAAAGCCTTTCTCACGACCGTATTCCAGTTTCAAGATATAACCGACGCAGTGTTTAAACAGGGGTAACCGCTGTATTGCTTTGTACAGGGCAATCCGGTGACGGGTTAAATCCCCGGCAGTAACTCTGTGGCTGACCCGTTTTCCGTAAGACAGGTCTGTCCGTACCACCAGCAGCTTTGCATGGTGTTCAAACAGGTTTTCAATATAGCGGCAACAGAACCGGTAATTCTTGCGGGCACTGTTCTTAAAGGTACTGACAGCGTTTTTATACTCCTTGCTGTCCACTGACTGAATAAACTCACAATAGGCGTCATTTAACTGTTTAATATCCTCCTCTGAGTCAGGATAGTATTCCGACAGCATCGGAACATAACGAATATGATATTTATCAGCAAGAGAAACAATGAGCGGAATAACCGGATGTAATTTACGCCGGTTACCGGTGACACGGGAAAGTGAAAGGATGTTTTGTATTAATTCATAAAACAACTGACCGGTTTTAGTGGCCTCGATTTGTAATTGATCACCAAAGCAGTGCCCTTTGAAAGGTAAAGACTGACTCTTTCTTTTAATTAATGCAGTGGTGTGTGACGCGATTAGCCGGAATAACTCACGATCTGTTGTGTCATCGGTAATCTCCGTACCATTATTGTAGATTTGTGACAGTGCTAGTATTTCACTGGTTATATCGTTATTCATGATTAATTTCCTCTGGTTGATGATGGTGTTTCTGTTCATACAACAGAGGGATGCATTTATTTTTTTACTGAGGCGGAAGGTTCATAACAGATGGATTTAAAAGATGATTAATGACATCCATTCTGAGTGATCCTTCAGATGTGGATAACAACTGAATTTACCCACTGAGATTAATTAATGAAAATTATTATTTATGAAGAAGGGTAAGCAATTCAGGGTTATGTCACTATTATCTGTATCAGTAACAGGAGTGCCATCAGATATGTTTGGTTATTCGATAAAGAGATGCGGTTATCAATAATTAAAAAGATAAGTATGAGAATAGATGTCATGATTAATCTGATAACAATAACTCCGAGTAAGATAAATATAATAATAAATAATCCTTTTTGATTGCTACCTGAGTTTATTAAAACAGTATGCACAGACAGTATTTACAGCAGGCTTCACGATGAACAAGATACCTGAAAGTTAGTCTCCTCTCAGAAGTAGTCACGGGAAAAAATAAGTAACCGTGAACATCATCTTTTCCTGTAAAAAGCACTTCCTGACCCATTATTTTCAGGATAACTATGTAAATTAAATGATAAAAACACTTCATTTTCAACTCATGAAAAAGATCATAAAACTATTCTTAATCTACGTTATCACGACAATATCACTTTTTCAGAGACCAAAACAAACTACAATAACGACATATCAACTACACAGTGTGGGCAAATAATGAACGATAAAAACTATGAGATTGATGAGTTGCTGAAAGTGAAAGACCTGAGAAAAGCGAGTGTTTTTGTATTTTTCATGTCAACAGAGCCCAGATTTGAATGGGTTGAAAGTAAATATTTCTCAGGTGACAGAAATGACAAATCACGTTTAAGAGATTTAATCAATGAAGTTATTGGCATGGCGAACAGCAATTGCAATTACCTTACCAATAAAGTTTTAAATCATGTAAACAATAATCTTATCAGTATTGAAAGATTTGAATGGATTAAAGAAGATAGCATTGCCTCTGCATATTGCTGGGCAATGTTAAATAATATAAAGCCATTAACCTCCACAAATGATAAATATACTCAGGCAATTCAACAGGCAACAGCATTAAAACCTGCTGCTAATAGCTGGTTGAGTGATAATGAATTCAGAAATCCATCTGTGTCACAGCAAATAAAACACATCAAAAGAAAATTTGGCATAAAAGATAATCATGTCAGTACTGAAGAGATGTATCGCGATTTCCAGACTATATTTGATCATATCAGCCTGGAGATTGGTGAAAAAGAACATGTTATAAATATGCTTAAGGATGAATGGATAAAATCCTTCACAGCAGTAAAAAATATAAAATGGCTGAGTAAGGATGATGATGATGCCTGTAACTGGATATGGGATTATATCTGTAACTACTCCGTCGATAATATAAAGATACCTGTCTGGCCTCTCCGGTTCTTTAACCCCGAAAATTCCGGAGATAAATATATTTGTTTTTATGCCGCCCTGCGGGCATGGAATGATAATCCCGGAGGGAAGAAGTATTTTTTATACTCTCTTAAAAAGGCATGGCAGCAGCGTTCTTTCCGGAAAAAACAA